>JADMJV010000141.1 GCA_018780265.1 bacterium | reverse complement strand
CCGCTAAGCCTGAAGCCGCTAAGCCTGAAGCCGCTAAGCCTGAAGCCGCTAAGCCTGAAGCCGCTAAGCCCGAAGCTGTCAAACCCGAGGAAGCTAAACCCGAGGCTGTCAAGCCCGAGGTCACCGGTGAAACTCCTGGTCAGACGGAGGGAGAGGTCGCCGAGAAGCCCAAGAAGGGCCGTCGCCGCTTCTGGTTGTTCGGACCGCGCATCGAAGAGAAGCCCGAACCGGCTAAGTCCGAGCCCGCCGTTCAACCCCAGGCTCCCCCAAGCGAAGCCAATCAGACTCAGCCGGTGCTCGACCCCGAACTGGCCGAGAAAGAGTCGGCCGAAGTAGGATTGCTATTGCAGGGTGTCAAGGATCAAAAGTTTACTCGCAACGAGTTCCAGGCCCTCAACAGCACAGCCAATCAATACACCGAATTGCGAGCACAGTATGCTCGCGACGGCTTTAAGCCCGAGCAGGTGCGTGAATTGGGCCAGGTGCAACAGCAGTATGGCCAGATGTATGCTCGCTTCCTGGCCGACGATAAGGCCAAAATCACTTTCTCCGGTGCCACTTCCAACGACCCCGCCGCCCAATTCCGCGCTCAGCAGAACGAGGCGGGGGGTCAGGCCTACGACCAGTTCGTCGGTCAACAAATCGACGAGGCCGCCATCAAGGACCGTCTTCTGGCCCAGCGCCACAACGCCAGCACTCTCGGCGTGAAGCCCCAATAAAAGGAGATTTGTGTGATGTTACAAGTTGATTTGAAAGTTACCCCCCGTCCCGGCCTGTCGCGTATGTCCCCGGTGCAGAAACAGTCCCCCAAAGAGGTGGCCCCTCAAGACGGCTATATGCCGGGCTCGTTGCCCGAGCGGATCCGCAAGCCGGAGATCAGCGCCCCGCCTACCGAGATCAAGGGTCCGAGCGGGTGGAAGAAAGCTGTTCTGGGTGGGAGCCTGGCTCTGTCTGCCTTCACCGGGCTGGCGCCCACGGCTCAGGCCGCTATCGCTGCCGTGCAAATGCAGCCGCGCAGCGCGACCAATGGCATGGATGTAACGGTATTGCCCTCGGGCACCCCTCGCCTGGACATCTTCACGGCGGGCAAGCACGGAATTGACCGCGATGTGGACCCAGACAACTATTCGCAGGTCGGGCTTTCTTTGGGCAACGGCCTTTTTCAGGATACCGAGGGAAATCTCTCGGTGGTGCCCTTCATGAGTTATGGGTGGAACCTGGAAGCTCGCGATTTTCAGCGCTATGGACAGACCGTCCAGTATACGCCTTCCTCGACCAAGCGCGAAATCTACTCGGAAGCCGAAAAGAGCGTAACCCTGACCGGTTCGCACGGCACCACCGTTTTCACCCGCCAGCAAGATGGCAGCCTGACCGTCAAATCCCCCCACGACGAGTACACCATCAAGAGCGACGGTATGTTCATTCGCATCCTGCAGGAGGGTAAACAGGACATTAGCATCCTGCGATCCGGCGACGAGATTCGTGTGCTCGAAGGTCAACGCACCTTTGCAGCTTCTTCTTTGAAGGACGGTGTGATCACCATCAAGAGTCAGAATGGCGAAGCCACCGTAACTCGTTCGGAAAGTGGCATTATCACCAACATCGATGGCCGCAATGGTTTTAAAGACGCCAAGATCATCAAAGATGGCAACACCTTCCTGGGTATCAAAGACCGCGACCGTATGAGCGTAAACGACCGGGCTTTGCTAGACCAGGCCAAGGCCCGCTATGATGAGGTAATGGCTCAACTGGAGGCGGTTGAGCCGGGATTTGAGCAGAAGCACCCGTTAATCGCGGAAGTGCTTGAATACGCGGCCGCCAATCCGCGCCTGCTGACCCAGGAAAATGATGGCGTAGGCTTCCTACAGGCCGGAACTTTGCTCTCCACTACGGGTGGTGCGGCCGAGACGGTCAGCGCGCTCGGCTCACAAGCCGCCGCTATGAGTTTGGCCAACAGTGCTCGTGCCCTGGGGGCGGCGGCTCTGTCGGCCAAAGCCGCGGCCCAGGCTCAGGCGGCGGCGGGCAATCTGGCTCAGGCTGCTTCGCTGGCCAAAGACGCTCAAAACCTGGCCACTCGGGCTCACGAGGCCAAGGATGCGGCGGTGAAGACCGGCGGCAAGGCCATGAAGTCAGCCCAGTTGGCCCGTATGCTGATGGGCGTCGGCGGTGCCTTGGAAATCGTTGACGGCGTACTTGACTACAAGGGTGGAAAAAGCGACCGTTCGCTGGTGGAAGGCGCCCGCGCCGTGACTCAGTCCAGCATGGACCAGTTGGCCGGCCAGATGCAAAACAGCGAAGACCGTCTGGCGGTACAAGATGACTACGACAAAGTCATGAAAGTGATGGACGAGCTGGGCAGACAGGCCGACAAGAAAGTCACCGTAGGCAAACTAAAGGTTGGCCTGGGCGGATTGATGGTGGTCAGCGCACTGTTAGGTCCCGAAATGCCTCCCATTCTGGCTGCCATCGGCCTGGCCGGTTCCGTGGCGGTGCCGGTTTACGAACACTGGGGACCCATCAAGAGTTTCTTGACTGGCGACTCCAATAAGGTGCCCACCTTCCTGGACATTCTGCCTCAGTCCGACGAAGTGATCATTCACCTGGACGGTAAACCGCTCAAGAGGAAGTAAATGGAGTAGAGGAGTCTCGCCCCGCCGGCCGCGAACCACGGCCCATGCAACGGCGCCTGGCATGCATCTTGCTTCTCTTGACACTCACCTGTGTCTGGGCCGATTCGGTCCTGACGGGCGTCATCCGTGAGGTCCAGATCGGCGACTACTACCACGTGGTCGTTCGCGACAAACAAGGCAAGGACCACAGTTTCTTTGTCGGCAAGGACAAGAGCTTCGACATTCTGGTGAAGAAGCCCGACCAGTGCCGAGGCAAGAAGGTGCGCATCCACTGGCACACTATCACCCGCCACATCCCTGAGGCGGGCGGCAAAATGGAGATTGACGAAGCGACCTCGCTCGAATTCGTCAAATAGTTCGCTACTTTCACGGTTTTCAGGTGGAACGGGCGGTCGATCTGAAGAATCGTCTGGCTGGTGCTGAGTCTTCGCGATTATCAAAGGGAATGCCTCGAGAGTCTACGCAATCTCTATTTAGGGGGGCAACGGCGTCTTTTGGTGTCGTTGCCGACGGGCACCGGAAAAACCGTGATATTTGCCGCTATGCCGGAGTTTTTCCGGATCAAGCGCCGTCTTCTGGTGCTCGCTCATCGCGAGGAGTTACTCGATCAGGCCGCCGCCAAATTCAGCGCGGCCGCCCCCGAACTATCGGTCGGCATTGAGCAGGGGCCGCGAACGGCAGCGCCTGACTCCCGAATCGTGCTGGCCTCGGTGTCGACTCTGGGCAGACAGGGCAGCGAGCGCCTGAACCGTCTGGCGCCCGAGGATTTCTACCTGATTGTGGTGGACGAAGCCCACCACGCCGTGGCCTCTACCTATCGCAGGGTCTTGGACCATTTTGGAGTCTTCGACCCAGACAGTCGGCGTTTGCTGGTGGGTTTTACCGCCACCCCTCGGCGCGGTGACAAAAAGGCTCTGAGTTCGGTGTTTCAAGCCGTGGCCTACACCAGGAGCCTGCCCGATATGGTACGGGCCGGCTACCTCTGCCCGTTGCGAGGCTGGCGCGTGTCCACCTCGATCAATATAGGCTCGGTGAGCGTTCGCCACGGCGACTTTGCCGAAGGCGAACTGGCCTCTCTGGTGGATGTGCCCGAGCGCAATGAGTTGGTTGTAAAAGCTTATCAAGAGCTGGCCGCCGGCCGGCGCACCATAGCGTTTTGCGTCAACGTCGCCCATGTCCAGGCTCTGGCCCTGGCTTTTTTGCACAAGGGCATCGCCGCTGCCCCCGTTTGGGGCGCCATGGCCAAGGACGAACGCGCGACCCTCTTGCGGCGTTTTCACGAAGGCTCGTTGCAAGTGCTCACCAACTGCAATGTGCTCACCGAGGGGTTCGATGAACCCGCCGTCGACTGCGTGCTGATGGCACGCCCCACCCAGTCGCAGGTGCTCTACGCGCAAATGGTGGGGCGCGGCACTCGCCTCCATCAGGACAAGAGCGATCTTATCGTCATCGACATCGTCGACAATACCTCCCGCCACAAGCTGATCAGCCTGAATTCGCTGTTTGACCTGCCCGACACGCTCGACCCGGCGGGCCGACCCGCCCTGCAGGTGGTGGATGAGCTGGAACGACTGAGTTCCGAAGCTCCCTGGATCGATCTCTCCGGCCTTGTCAGTGCTGAGGAGTTGGACCTTGTGACCCAGCGAGTGGACCTTTTCCGCCTGGAACCACCTGACGAGATTGCCCCCTTTACCGAGTTTGCCTGGTGTGGGCGACCGGATGGCGACTACCGCCTGAACCTGACCGATGGGGAGTGGGTTTTGTTGCGCGAAGACAACCTGGGTTGCTGGCAGGCCACGCTCCACCAAAAAGGCAGCCGAATCGGCATCGCCTCTTCTCCCAAATTGTCGCGAGCCATTGAAGCCGTTGACCGCTTCGTAGTGCAGGAGCGCCCTAAGGTGGTGCCGGTCTTAAGGGTTACGGCCGGCTGGCGAGACCTCCCCCCGACCGAGAAGCAGCGGGAGATGCTCCGACGCTTTCAAGTCCCCGTCCCGCCCCAGCTCACCCGAGGCCAGGCTTCCTGGCTGATCACCCACTCCACCGCCCAGCGCCGTCGGTTCTGATCCCGAGGGGCGATGGCAGAGTTTCTTCGGTGCGGGGCGAATGGGGGGCGGCACCTATGTTTGTCCCACCCCCCGTGAGCAACCTCAGAACTCGATCCCCTCAGGGCGGCTACCGTCTTGTCTACCGGAAGGACGCCGGCCCGACCGCGCTCAGGCATCTACTCAAGTTGCTCTTTGACGAGCTTTTCGGATACGCCGATTTTTACGAATATCAAATGTGGCAGCGCGGGGGTTGGCTGCCCGTCTGGCAACGATCCAGGCCAAAAAGCGAAGCCCACCCTTGGGAATTGACGGTATGCGAGCGGGGCTACTCGGTGGTACTGACGCGCCTGCCTGAGTTTATCGCCTTTGACCCGCGCGGGTCAGAACTGCTGCGCGTGGAGGAGAACGGGCGGTTGCATGAGGGCGCCTGGTCGACATTTTTCGACTACCACGGGAAGCGTCATTTTGTGCGGCGACTGCCCGGCGGCCAACGACTGGTTTTGCGGCTCTACCCCCAACCTGCCCGGCTCGAGCTGGACACCGATTTGGTCCAGGCCTGCCAGGCGGCCGAGGCTGCCAGTGTGGCGGAATTTGTGCGCAAGCGCGGTCAGAGTCTGCAAGGCTGGTGGGGGCTGTGGTTGGGCCGTCGGCTGTTGCGCACCCAACGGTTGAAGACGGCCCTGGCGCTGATACTGGAATACCGGCCTCCAGGGGCACTGACTTTGTTGCGAAGACTGGAAGGATTGGGCCATTGGGACCGCGCTCTGTCGCTACATTCGCTGGGACCTGGAGGTTGTCTGCGGGTGGGCCTGAGACCGTTGGTGCAGCAAGCGCTGCGACTCCTGGGAGAAGATCCGGCGCCTGGCCCCACCTACCAGTTTGGTCATGGGATGCTGGAGGTGGCCTGGAAACCCTTGAAGGTGCCCTTGAGGCCGGCTGACCGGGGGCAGCGGCTGGATCGCCTGCCCGGCCAGGCCAGTCCCCTGGAGATGCTGGCCTGGTTGGGCTCGCCCGATTTTGTAAGAGTGGGGCCCAATCCGCCCGGCCTGCATGTAGAGCATTGGGAGTATGACCGACTGGAGTGTGGCCAGACCACCCTGTTGTGCTGGCACATCGACGATCTGCATGCGGTAGAGCTGTTTTCGGTAGAAACGCGGGAGAGCGACTGGACGGAGCGCGAGCGGTTGCTGGTGAATTCAGCGTAAAGACTCGAGAAACTGGCTCAGGGGTGGGCCGGCGGTCTGCTCAAAACGGTATTCGACCCGATAGGAGGGCAGTCGCAGGGAGAGGATTTGGCCAAGATCGATGGGCGTTCCGACCAGCACGGCCTGGGCGGGAATGGAGTTGATGATGGTTTCCAATTCCATTCTCTGAGTGTCCGAATAGCCCATGGCCGGGAGCACCGGGCCCAGGTGAGGATGAGCCTGAAACAGCGGAACAAAAGAGCCCGTCAGATAAGGACGGGGGTCCATGACCAGACATCCATTTTGGGTAGCGGCCAGATATCCGGCCCCAAAGGGCCGTCCGCCGTGAGTGAGAGTGGGTCCGTCATCGACCACCACCACGCTCTGGCCGGCCAGGTCAGGGGCGTTGGCAATCTGGATTTGCAGGGCCGCCTGCAGGATGGCGGCGCGCGGATTGAGGCTGACGATGGTCTGGCGCAAGCGCTCGATTTTTTCGGTCGGCGCGCTGTCCACCTTGCTGACAATCACCACCTGAGCAGCGCGCAAATTGGCCTCGCCCGGATGATAGAGGGTCTCGTCACCAACACGGTGGGGATCGGCCACGGTGATGTGCAGATCGGGCCGGTAGAAGGGCAGGTCGTTATTGCCCCCGTCCCACAGGATGACATCCGCACTTTGCTCGGCCTGATCGAGAATACGAGCGTAGTCTACACCGGCGAAAACCATAGTGCCGCTCTCGATGTGGGGAGCGTACTCCTCGCGCTCTTCCAGAGTGCATTGCTGGATGTCCAGATCGGTCAGGCTGGCGAACTTCTGGACCGCCTGCGTGGCCAGATCTCCATAAGGCATAGGGTGGCGCACCACTGCCACGCGCAGGCCACGCAATTTGAAGAGACGAGCCACCTCACGGGTGATCAGACTTTTGCCCACGCCGGTGCGGGTTCCACACACGGCCACCACGGGGCGGCGACACTTTATGGCCGTGAGGCGCGGCCCCAGCAGACGGAAGTCGGCGCCTGCGGCCAGGGCCTGGGAAGCCTTATGCATGACCCACTCGTGGGTTACGTCGGAATAGGCGAAAACCACTTCGTCCACCCGCAGTTCCTGAAGCAGGCGCTCCAGTTCGTCTTCGGCATAGATGGGGATCCCGTCCGGATAGAACTCCCCGGCCAGAGAAGCCGGATAGGTGCGGCCCGCGATGCCCGGAATCTGGGTAGCCGTGAAGGCCACCACTCGAACGGAAGGGTCTGAACGATAGACCACGTTGAAATTATGAAAGTCGCGGCCTGCCGCACCCATGATCAAAATTCGACGCATTGCATCCCCAGCATAGTTTCGGACGGCTGGTGCCACTATGATCAAAGTCAGTTCGCCGCAGCCCCATTGCCGATAAGATCGGCCCCATGGAAGAATGGCATCCGGTTGTGCAGGCCTTTGTGGCCACACTCTTCACCTGGGGGGTGACGGCGCTGGGCGCCGCCCTGGTGTTTGTGCGCAAGGATTTGGGGACAAGATTTCTGGATACCAGCCTCGGCTTTGCCGGGGGGGTGATGCTGGCTGCCAGCGTGTGGTCACTGCTTCTGCCGGCGCTGGCCCTGAGCCATCAACCCCGCTGGCTGCCCGTCTCGATAGGTTTTCTGGCGGGTGGACTGGCCCTGCGGTTGGTCGACCACCTGCTGCCCCATCTGCACTCCAACCTGAGCACGCCGGAAGGATTGCCCACCCATTGGAGCCGGAGCGTTTTGCTGGTTCTGGCCATCGCTCTGCACAATATTCCCGAGGGTCTGGCCGTGGGCGTGGCCTTTGGAGCAGCCGCCCTGCATCAGGGAACATTGAATGGGGCGATAGCTCTGGCGGTAGGCATCGGGCTGCAAAACTTTCCGGAGGGCATGGCGGTCGCCTTCCCACTGCGCCGGGAAGGTTTGTCCGCCCGGAAATGCTTTTACTGGGGTCAGCTTTCGGGGGCTGTTGAACCGCTGGCGGGAATGCTGGGGGCAGCGCTGGTGCTGGCCATGCAACCCATTCTGCCGTATGCGCTGGCCTTTGCGGCTGGGGCCATGGTGTTCGTGGTGGTGGAGGAGGTGATTCCCGCCTCCCAAAGCAACCAGCATCACGACCTGGCCACGCTGGGGCTGATGCTGGGATTTACAACCATGATGGCACTGGATGTGGCTTTAAGCCCTTAAGGGCAAGCAAAAGTGAAGTCTTCATGGAGGGGGTTTCGGGGTCTTTGGGCGGGACTCCCTTTGTTGACAGCAGAGCCAGATGCAGGCGGCCAGCAACTGTTGGGCCGAGAGCAGTCGATTCAAAGAATCGTGCAAGGTGTAACCCTTTGCCTCCCGATAGTAGGCCAGGGGGGTGAGCAACACCCTATCGCCCTGAGCGGTACTTCCTTTGTAGATCAAACCACAGGGTGGCTCCAGGCTCTGGCTGGCGGAGGGGCGGTCGCAGCGAAGTGACAGGCGCAGGCAGTCGACCACGGCCCAACGCAATTTGTAGGAGCGGGTCTTGCGCTTGAATTTCTCTTTGGTGGCACGGCACACCGACAACTGCAGACGCTGGCCATCGCTGAGATAGGCCTTAAATTTTAGCCACTCCAAAGTGTAGCGAGCGCGCCGGGTGGGGCCCTTCTCTTGCACCTGGGTGCGCAGCGACTCGTGGGTGGTAGTGCGAAAGTCAATTTCCAAATGGACAGTCCTGCTCTCGTCCAGGTCGGAGCGCACACCGCTAAAAAAGTCCTGCACCAATTTAAGTCGGTCGGCGCCTATGGTGTGGTTGTCGAGCAGATAGGAGCGCCGGGGAGGCCGGGCGATGGGCTGCTGTAGGCGACGCCAGCCGGAGCGTACCAGCAGCAGACTTAGGCCCAGCGTGGGCAGGGCCAGCACCACTCCGAGTGCCACCATCATCCAGGCTTGGGCTTTGGGCGGGTCCGGAATGGGAATCGGTTGGGGCCGGAAAAGCTGGTCGGAGATCTCCTGGGGGTTGCCTGACAGATTGACGGCCACGGAGGTCAGTCGGTGGCCCAAATCGGGGGGATGAGCAGACAGAGATGCTGTTTTCGCATAACCTGCAGTTCGACATGGGGGGCCCTGATCCCGGGGAAACGTGGTCGGAGAATCTACCGACCGCAAATTGCTCCACCGACTGATAGACCCCGTCGGACGCATCGGGTGGCCACATGCAGGAGCGGTCGCTTGCCAAATGGCTCAATAAAAAAGAGCCGCCAGCGTTCGGGGGGGGTCATACGCTGTCGACTCCACTAGAATCATAGCAAGGGGCGGGGCTCTTGCCCAGGGACCTAATACCTATTACTTGTTACCCAGCATGGTTAATATTTGTTAGCACATTTGACCCGGTGCCAGATCGGTCAGCTATGGCCAAGTTGCCTTTTCCGCCAACTGGGACGGCGCGCAGCCGGGCGACAAAGGTTTCCATCAGGGCGCTTTCTTGCGGCGAAAAAACCGGGCGAACAGGTCGAGGGTACTCGGTCGCAACTCCTTGAGGGCCTTTTTGACCGATTCGGCGCGAGCATCTAACTGAGTGGCCAGGACCCGTTCACTGGGGGGGACCATTTTGCGAAGCCGTTGGATGTAATCCAGACATTGCTCGAGATAGGTGGTGGGAGCAAGGCTCTGTTCTTCCAGCCACACCTCCATCATTTTGCGAGCACCCTCCGTCTGGCCCAGCGCCAGGTGGATGTGCACCTGCGCATCGAGGATCTCCAAGAGAGTAGAGCGATCCTCCTCGGCTTCCGCCGACTGACGATCAAGTTGGCCACGCCAACCAGTGAGAGCCTGGTTGAGGTAGACTTGAGCCTCATACCAATCCTGGCTAAGCGGCGTCGATTTTTGACGCAAGTGGCGAATCATAGCAATGCCCACCAGGGCTTTGCGGATGGTCAACCCCTTGCGTCCAACTTTGGGATCGCCCCCCCTACCCCGATCACCCTGTTCGATCTCAAGCAGCCAGCGGTGGCAGTAGAGGACTAGATTCCAGCGGTCCTGGGCGCGAAACTGCTCGGCCTGATCGTCAAGCAGCTTGCGCACGCGTTCGGCCCCGTCTTCCAGGGTTTGCTCCTCCACGGCCAGGCGACTCATAATGATTCGCTCCACGCGACTCAGAGTTCCCTCGGGCGTCTCGGCTTTGGGCAGCCACCGTGGTTCGTCCATTGGCGCTTCCAGCCAGACACGTTCGGCCTGCTCGCCCAGACATCGGCCTCCATTGGTGTCGCGCATGAGCAGACTGATCAGTGCGAAGCGATAGAGAAAGCTGGCCCGTTGCCATTCGTTGAGATACTGGTCGCGGAGGTGCTCGCTGACCAAAATCATGGGACCAGGGCCAATTTTGCGCAGGACCCAGCGGCAAATCTGGTAGCAGCCAGTGTAGTCTCGGGCACGCAGGCGCACGCTGATGAACGCCTCCAGATAGGGAACCAGGCCCGAGGGAGCGCGGTCGAGGTCGCGAATCATGAGGCGAAAAAAACCATCCAGGTCGCGCTCCAGCCATTCGCGCAGGCTGACCACGGTTTTGGTGTGCACCAGACGTTCCCCGGATAGGTCAAGGCGCAAGTCGGGAGCCGTGAGAACGATATACAGACGGGGCAGGCCCATAGGTGCGCTGGACCGGTAGGTGACCCCATCAAGAACAACCAACAGGCCCTGGCGTCCATCACTGACGCCGATATAAACCGATGCAAAGTAAGGAGAGCGAACGACCTGAGGCAAGGTGTCGCCCAAACCGGTGGGATACGGCCAGCGCAGGGGAAACCTCTGTTCGCAGCCAGTAAAGGTGCTGTGGAAGATGCAAGGGACCTGAGCCGCCGTTTCCACCGGGTTGCCCAAGAAAGTTATGCTCACCGCGCAGAAGGCACAACGATCCCTCAGCATCGCCAACTGTTCTTGGCCCAGCGGGGGGACGAGGGTTCTGACTTTGCTTTTGGGGGGCGGCGCCAAAACTAAACAGGAGTCTCCTGGCATCGACTCCATGTGGGTTTGCAGCTTCTCGTCCAAAATCAAGCGTTGCCCCGAGTGGATCAGGTGCGCTTCTTCAAAGCGAACCTTGATTGCGTTCCAGAGGCAGAAAGCCAGCGCTCGTTCTCGAGGCCGCTCTTGTCCCCACAAGGTACTCCAACTGGTAAAGCTGGGCCACTCGCCATCGTGACGGAGAAGGAGTCGGTCGTTCTGCCACTCGATCTCTGTATTCCTGGCGCCGCACAGCGTGGCAAAGCGAACCCAATGAAGCAAGAACAGGTCGGGGTTGTTGCTCTGAAAACGAGTCAGGATATCACGCGCACGCGTGTCATCAATGGTGAAGCTCCCTGTCGAATGCCACTCTCCATCGGAAGCGTAGTCATCCAATAGATTCTGCAGGAGCTGACTCACCGGCCGGGCTTCTAGATGGTTTGGCCCGCGCCTGCAGAACTCACCGGGTGTGTCGAATCCCCACTTGGGTCACCTGCGTACCCCCCCAAGAACCGGGCACAGGATTTGTCAGGTAGAGGCCTGGGCTCGTCGTTCAGCCTCAGCCGCGCGGTCCGCTTTACCCTCGGTAGCCAGATGAATAGCCGCCTGGAGATAGTACTGGCGAGATGGATGGCGGGCTCCGTCGTGGGCCTCACCCAGCCCAAAATAGGCTTCCCCACACTGAGGCTTAAGCCGAATTACTTCGCTAAATTGGCCGATGGCTGAGTTCCACTCGCGCAATCCCAGATAGCAATGGGCCAGAGTCAAATGCAGGTCGGCAGCGCCCTGCCAGACTTGGGTCACGGCCTGACAGGTGTCGAGGGCCTCCTGGTAACGACGCTGCTCGACCAGTTTCTGGCCCTGTTGCTGGAGAAGGTCAGCCACTTGCTGTAGCGACAGCGTTCCACTGCGCGTGCACACCGCCAACTGGGAAGAGTGAACGGCCAGCATAGCCGGCTGCAGGTGAAGCAAAATTTGCGGTCCGACGCGCCGCTGCTGAGCGATACCGTAGAGAATCTCCACCTGGCGGGCACGCTTTTGAGCCGTAGGCCAGAGTTCTGGCTGGTTGATACGGCAGCCGAGTATGGGCAACGAGGAGTCCTGGCCATTAGCCAGTTCCCCCCAAACCCTCTGCGCCGAGGTTTCGGACTGCCACAGCCACAGGCTCACTTCCAGGACGGCCTGGAAAGCCAGACAAATGGGTTGGCCCAGCGGATTATCGTTGAAAAACAGGAAACAGGTACCATCCTCGATCGAGCAGCCAGCCAACCGAGACCCGGCCACGACCCGTTGAAGACCCCCCCACAGCCTTTCCATTCTGACCCCTTTCCCCCCGCCTTGGACAGCCCTGCAGGGTTGTTTACATGTTCGACCTTACTTCGTCAAGGGGAGACATCTATTCTTTTGAGAAATACATAGATAACCCAAGGGAGTGATAACCATGTCTGTGACCGCCGCATCACCACGTCTGATGGTGGGAGTTCCCACTGGATTCCTCAGCCCTCAGATTCCGCCGCCCAACTCGTACCATGTCACTTCGGTGGGAATCGAAATCGAACCCGGTCTGGGTATCAGCCTGGACGGCAAAGCGATTTTGGTGGGACCCAAGGATACCACCGAAAAGTTGGACATTATCGGCCATCTGGCCGACGGCACCTACCCTCAACGAGATTTCCAGGTGACCCGCCAGGGCCTGCAGGCGCTGGTGAATGGTATGTATGACCATCAGGATTACAAACTGGACCAACAGGGCTCGTCGCTCGACGTGAAAGGCCAGACCGATGTAGAGAGCTTTACGGCCACCTACCGGGCCGATGGGATGGACGTGAACAGCAAGTATTCCGGCCGCACCTACAAGGCCGATATCAACGGTAGCCAGGCCACCGTAGTGCCCGCCTGGGATGGCGGAATTAAGTATACCTTAACCCAGGAAGGCAACACGACCCGGGTGTCCACCGGGCATGAGGAAGCTGATTTCACGTTCACGCGCAAAGAGGACGGCAGCATCTTCATCGATGGCCAACTCAAGCCCCAGGACTTCGACATCAAGCAAGAAAATGGCGCGCTTGTCGTGCAGGGCTACTACCCGCAGCAGCGCTACGTCATCACTCGTTCCTGAGGGCCTGAATGGGGTCGAGTCGAGAGGCCTTCAGGGCGGGATAGAAGCCGAAGAAGACACCCACGACCAGGGAAAAACCAAAGGCCAGACCGACCGACTGGGCAGAGACCACCGGAGGCCACTGGGAGAAGCGAGCCGCCAGATGTGCCAGACCGTATCCCAGAGCGACTCCGATGGCTCCCCCGCTCAAGGAGAGCACCACCGACTCAACCAAAAATTGTCGCAATATATCCCTGCGTTTGGCACCCAGAGCCATGCGAATGCCGATTTCCCGAATGCGCTCGGTAACCGAGACCAGCATAATGTTCATGATGCCGATGCCTCCCACCAAAAGGGAGACGGAAGCGATGCCTCCTAAAAGTAGCGTGAAGACCTGGGTTGATTGATTGGCCGCCTGCTTAAATTCCGCCTGAGTACGGATGGAGAAGTCCGCGTCTTCCCCTTCACCTATCTTATGACGCTGATTGAGGAGTTCACTGATCTGCTTTTTAGCTTTGTCCACATCTCCGCTTCCCTCGGCCATAATGTACCGGACATTGGCCTGTCGCTGGAGTCGTTTCATGCTGGTGGTATAGGGGACAATCATGACGTCGTCCTGGCTGGTCCCATAGGCGCTATCGCCTTTCTCGGCCAGCACTCCCACCACTCTCATCGGTATGCCTTTGACACGGACGGTTTGATCGATGGGGTCCTCGTTTCCAAAGAGATTGTCCACGACCACTTTGCCCAACACGCAGACTTTTGCCGCGGCACGAACATCGTCTTCCAGGAAAAAACGGCCTTCGACTACTTCCCAATTTCGAATCTCGGGATAGGAAACATCGCTGCCGGTGATCTGGGTGCTCCAATTCTGATCCTGAAAAACCACCTGCGCATTGCTCTGAGTAACGGGACTGACTAACGTCAGAGAGGAACATTGCTTGGCCATTTCTTTGGCATCTTCCACCGTCAGCGTAGAGGCGCTAAACGCTCCAGTTTTAACCCCACCGGTGTTGCCGGAACCGGGAAAAATCATGATGGTGTTTGTGCCCAAACTGGCTATCGAGGCTTCTACCGATTTTTGCGCCCCTGTCCCGATAGCCAGCATGGTGATGACGGTAGAAACGCCGATAATAATGCCCAGGGCCGTCAAAAAGGTGCGCAGCTTGTTGCGCATCAAGGCTCGCAAGGAGACGCGAAAGACCATCCAAAGATTCATTCGTCCTCCCCCGCCAGGTTGCTAAGAACGCTATCTGCGTCCAGCCGATCCTCGACCCGTTCATCGGAGCGAATCCGTCCGTCGCGAAAAGTGACAATGCGCTTGGCGTACTGAGCAATATCTGATTCGTGGGTAACCAGCAGGATGGTAATGTTGTCTCGCTGGTTGAGCCTCTGAAAAATACGCATCACTTCGACGGAGGTGCGAGAGTCGAGATTCCCGGTGGGCTCGTCTGCCAAAACCAGAGTCGGTTGCGTCACCAGGGCGCGAGCAATGGCAACTCGTTGCTGTTCTCCACCAGACAACTGAGTGGGAACGTGATCCAGTCGGTGGCCCAGGCCCACCGCCTCCAAAGACTGTTTGCAACGTACTTTGCGCTCTTTGGAAGGGATCTCTTTCTCGCGGTAGAGAAGCGGTAGTTCCACATTCTCCAGTGCAGTGGTTCGGGCCAGTAAATTGAAGCCTTGGAAAACGAAGCCTATCTTGAGATTTCTGACTTCGGCCAGTTCGTCAGCCGACATCCCTGAGACTTCGATGCCGTCCAACCTGTAGCTGCCGGTGGTGGGGCGGTCCAGGCAGCCCAGCAGGTTCATTGTGGTGGACTTTCCCGAGCCAGAAGGTCCCATGATGGCCACAAAATCTCCCGGCTCGATCTTGAGAGACACTCCCTTAAGAGCGGTAACCGCAACTTCTCCGGCATAGACGCGGGTGAGGTCGTTGGCCTCGATGACGTACACGCTAGAACATCCGCATACTGCGTTTAGAAATACCCTGACCCGCCTGGCTGGCGCCACCGGCAGAGGTTACCACATTGTCGCCTTCCTTCAAGTCGGTCTCGGTAAGCTCTGTGTTGGTGCCATCGGTGATGCCAGGGACCACTTTGTGTTCTACAAACTTGCCGGGGTCTTGAGGGTCCACGGTCCAAAGAGAGCTTTTGCGTTTCTCCTTGCGCTCACTCCTATCCCCTTCCCCTTTGGCCCCAGGGGTACGCTGAACCCTGGGCGCCGCCGGGGCGTTAGGAGGCTTGAAGCGCAGCGCCGAATTAGGCACCTGCAGCACATCTTCGCGTGAATCCACCTGGATATTGACCGTGGCCGTCATGCCCGGCTTCAGCTTGCCATCATCATTGCGAGTCTCAACAATGACCACATAGGTGACTACATTTTGAACCGTTACCGGAGCCTGGCGCACTTCTTTTACCGTGCCACGAAAGCGTTCCTCGGGGTAAGCATCGACGGTAAAGGTGGATCTGGATCCGGTTTTGACCTGGCCGATATCCGCCTCGTCAATATTCGCCTGAACCTGGATCTGGTCCAGGTTCTCGGCCAGCGTAAATAAGTCAGGAGCCTGGAATTGAGCCGCCACCGTTTGACCTAGCGTGACTTTACGGTCCAACACCATCCCGTCAATGGGCGAACGAATGGTAGCAAATCCAAGATTGGTTTGGGCCTGGCTCTGGTTGGCGCGGGCTTGGGAAACCTGGGCCATCGCTCCTCTAACTTGCGCCTGAGCGCTGGTATACTGCTGAACGGCGGCTTCCTTGCGCATGCGAGCAGCCTCAACCTCAGCCTGGGCCGATTTGAGGTTGGCCAGGGCTGACCGCAATCCAGCTTTAGCAGCCTCAATCTGTGACTTGAGAGAGTCGACATTGGCCTGTGAAGTAAGGGTGGTGGTGCGCGCCGTGTCCAGATCCGAACTGGCAATCAGGTCTCGCTGACTGAGCGTCTGCTGGCGTTTTTCATTGCGCTGAGCCAATAGATAGTCAGCCTGGCCCGTACGGAAGTTGGCCTCGGCCGTGGTGACGGCGGCCTGAGCATTGGCCAGGGAGCCGTAGGAAGCTTCCACCTTAGCCTGGGCACTGGTGATGGCAGCGTCCGACGACTTGACATTGGCCCCTTGATTGCCCACGTTAGCCTGGGAGTTGGCCAGATTGGCTTCAGCGTTATTGACACTGGCTGTGGTCTGCTCAACCTGGGCCCGAAAAGTGGAGGGGTCCAACTGAGCGAGAGGCTGCCCTTTCTTCACTCGAGTGTTGAAATCTACGTAAAGAGCCTGAATGATTCCAGAGACCTGGCTGCCCACGGTAATCTGCGTGACGGCCTGAAGATTGCCGGTGGCGGTGATGCGGGAACGAATATTGCCACGAATCACGGGTGCTGTTTCAACTTTGGCCTCGCTGGCCTTGCTACGGCTTTTCCAAAGCCAATATCCACCACCACCAAAAACGGTGACGAGAAGAATGAACCAGACCAATCTACCTTTCAACAGCAATAGTCTCCTGAAGTTGTCTGTGCCACTACTACCACATTGGGCATGTTGTTCAACCATGCCAGATTCTGAGAGTTTCTGAAGTGCCCCAAGAATGCGACAAAAGGCGGCCGGCTCAGACAACAAAAAAGACGCTCGCGGCGTCTTCTTTGGCGGCCTGTGGCAACTGGATAATCGATTTGAGTTTGCTTCACTTGAGTATCGACTAGAGATACGGA
>JADMJV010000131.1:9497-16791 GCA_018780265.1 bacterium | reverse complement strand
AAGTCGGACCAGCACCCACGCTGTATGCCTGCGAATTCCGTAAGTGTACAGGTGAAAACAAGGCCTGGTCGGCTTTGATGATGCGCGCAAGGCTCCTCATCATGAGGTGTGGAGCTCCAATGAGAGTTGACCTGTGCTTTATCGCTTGCTTTTGCTTATGGCTCGGGTCCTCTCCGCCAGCTAGCAGCCGCTACCGGCTCGCGACCCGAGCCCTCTGATCACCCAATCCCCCACTTACTTTCCCGAGGTGATGAGTATGAGCAGGCTTCGCCCATACCCGTCAGGGCCCAGCGCAGTCTTTTGCAAAAGCCTGCGTCAGGCAGTGCTGAAGTATCTGATAGAGCAGCGGGCTGATCATCCCAAAAATCGGATACAACCTGTCAGGATAACAATGTTCACTGACTGTGGACCTAAATTACGGTGGGGAAAAGCGGTAGGAGATCTCCAGGGCCGAAGCGCTTTTGATAGAGGTCCCGAATCCAGTCGCGCACCGGAGCCTTCCACCGTTGACTGGCACTGGGGCGATTCTTGAGCAAGGAGCGTGGAGATATCCCCAGAGCCCGAGCCTGGCGCACATCCTCGGCGTTAAAGCCGCAGAGAGTCATTGCCTCGGCCCATTCGGCCTCGGGGCGGTTCGTTTTCACAGAGTCTCCCGTAATCGATGTTCCTTCAGCGGATTTGAGTAAGCCTGCAGGTATGAGCCTGTCACAAATAGGTGTTCCCGCGCTGACACCCTGTGCTATGTTAGAAGCGTGGGACGTATCGACGCCTTGCTAAGGATGGCTCAAGCCGTGGAAAGAGTCCATCAGCGACTTCACCGAGCCGCCTCGGCTCTAGAGTCGGCCAACGTCGCTTATGCCGTAGTGGGCGGAAATGCTGTCGCCGCCTGGGTCTCCCAAGTGGACGAGGGGGCTGTTCGCAACACGCAAGATGTCGATATCTTCTCCGCGGTGGCGATCTGGACGCGGCAAGGCAGGCGTTGGCTGGACAAGGTTTTGTCTATCGCCACTCCGCCAGCCTCGACATGTTCCTGGATGGGCCAGAGTCAAAAGCGAGGGATGCACTGCATATTCTCTTTGCTGGCGAACGGGTTCGCCCGGACGATTTTGAGGTCCCCCCCGATGTGGACGAGTCGGTGCAATGGGCCCAAAAATTCGCCGTCCATTGATCCTGAAAGAGTTATCGACGCTAAGGAATTACTCGTGTGCCACTGGCAGGCCTATGATTCACGAAAACGGTTGAACGATTCGATTTTGCCAGGGTTTGATCCATAATGTGCCTGAGTTATTTGGCGACGGGCCCTTAGCTGGGTGCAGTTCGTCCCCCGGCCGCTGGCAGCTCCCCTGCAGGAACTCCTGGACAATCCTCAGCAATAGCCACCAATGTCACGCGTAAAAGCGGGTCATCAGTTCGGCCGTACTATCGTCGGCCACGCTCCACAGGGCGGCCATGATGTCCTTTGGGTCCGTGGCGTTGGGCCAGGTCTTTACCCCGTGGCGCGGCGGCCGCGCCATTGATAAACCCGTGACCGCCGCTTCGGCATGGTTGCGGGGTGCCTCGATGCGTCCAAATTTCAGGGCCGTCGAACCGAGTTCTGTCCATGTTGTCACAAGGAGGGAACCGGCAAACCGAATTCCGCCATCGGAACCGGCAAACGTCCTAAAACTGCCCGTGGCCGCGATGGCTGGCGTAGGCCGCCGCCTGCGAGCGCCGGCTGAACCCCAGCTTCTCCAACAACCGCGCCACGTAGTTGCGCGCCGTCTTCTCCGTCAGATGTAGAGCCTCCCCGATCTCGCGGTTGGTGGCCCCCCGCGCAATCAGGGCCAAAATCTCGCTCTCGCGCTCGGTCAACTCGTCCACCGGCTGGGCCGGGCGCAGCTTGCGAAAGACGATGGCCGTGATCTCCGGATCGACGAACTGATCGCCCACCAGTACCCGGTCCAAAGCCCGCAAAAACTCCTGTCGGCCCGACTTCTTGATTACGTAACCGTCGGCGCCGGCCATCACGCACCCGATCACGGCCTCCTCCTCCTGGTTCGAGGTCAAAATCAGCACCCTGGTGCCCGGCCAGCGGTTCTTGATCTCGCGACAGCAGCTCACCCCGCCCATCCCGGGCATCCACACGTCCAGCACCACCAACTCCACCGGCCTCTGCGACAGGAACTCCAGCGCCTCTTCGCCGGAACTGGCCTCAAAGGTCTCCCCAATGACGGAGCGACAGGCCAGGGTCTCGGCCAGGCTGGCGCGCAGATCGCTGTGGTCGTCGACGATAAGAGCGTTGGTCATGTTTCCACTCCAAGGCCGTCAGGCTCCCCTGGCCGGGCACCGACCTGCGGATCAAGCGCCCGCCCAGGGTCGGGCCGTTGCTGCATGGTGCTCCAGCCCCTTCCCGGTTTCACCTGAGCCGCGTCGTATCCCTGTCGTTGGCCAGCGCTTCCTGGGCCAACCGATATCCGCTGGGACGGCGTCAGCCTGGCTGCACCAGAATCTCGCAGGCCACGGATACCGCTCCTGATCGGGTGGCCGAGAAGGTGGCTAGGTTTGTTGCCAGGGCTGGTATTCGGCGGGGTCGTCAAAGCCAAAGGTCCAGGCCACCGCTTGATGACAGGACAGCATGGTGGGGGGGACGCGAAGATAGGAGTTTTTTCCGGTGGAGGGGCAGGTCACCACCACCACTACCACGTTTTCCGGGGGCAGGGGCACTTCCACCAGGCGGCGGGGGTAGCCAGTGGGCTCCAGGTCCAGGTCGATCAGTCGGCAGGGCGCCTGGGCCAGCAGCCACTCGTAGCCCATCAAGTCGATCAAATTCTCGCGCTGGCGGAGCGTGCTGGATTGCAGGCGCGTGAGGTTGACCTCAGCGGGATCGAAATCTTCGGGCAGGGCCTCACCGTTGACGGCCCAATATCGGCGACCATCGGCCCACTCGATGGCCGCTCCGCCGCGGGAGTGCAGTCGGCCTTCCTGATCCAGGCGCACCGCCGTTGGTGCGCGCAGAGCCACCACCTCATCGGCCTTTAACCAGGCGCACCACACCCCGCTTTCCACCACTTTGCCCGCCAGCTGCTCTAGCAGGCCGCCGTGCTCCGCCCGGTGGTGAAAAAGCCAGCGCGGAGCGGCCGGTGAAACCAGGCCCAAGGTCTGCGTCCACAAGGCCACAGCCACGCTTTGGTGGGCCCTGGGTCTTTCCCATACCCGACTCACGCGTTCTGCCCACCACTGCACCGTGGGCTGCATGGTCGAAAGGGTTTGACTGTGCAAGTGCGACAGCAGCAGGGCCGCCTTTGGGCCCAGGCGGGGACCGTCGCGAAAGGCTTGGGCGGCGGCGTGCAGGGAGCCCACCTCGCGAATGCGAGGCGAAGCCAGTCCCAGACCACGCTCGTACAATTGGCGCAGCGCCAACTGGAGTTGTGGGGAGGGTTGCGAAGGGAAGGGGCCATGCTCAAACAATCGTCGGATGTCCTGCTTGAGCTCGGGCCTGGGTTGCAGGCTCCCCAGCAGTAGAGTGGCTTCTTGCTGGAGTCGCCGGGCATTGGCGCGCAGGCGCGAGAGCATCAATCCCAGGCGTTCGAGGGGGTCAGGTCGGGCCGATAGCGCCGTTGCTGTTGCACCTTATAGGTGCCCGGGCCCAGAGCCAGCGGTCCGTGTTCTTCGTGAACCAGTTGCACCTGATCGGCCACGCGCACAAAGAGTTCCCCCTCGGTGGTGCGCAATAAGGTGCCGCCGTCGAGGCGATGGCTGTGTTCGCCCTGCAAAACCACCCGCGTGGTCAACGCGGTCAAGTCCCGAGGGAGTTGGTCGGTGGGAATGATCAGTAAATCACCTTGTCGTTGCATAGTCCAAGAATACCAGAAAAGAAATGGACTTGCTGTAACCTGACTCACCTGCCCAACTGGACTTGTAGGTCCAGCAGCTTGCCATCCTCAGGAAACATGCGCAGGGCCAGGCGTAGGCTCTGACGGGCCTGATCGAGTTGACGCATTTCCAATAAAATGCGGATCCGCAGGTGCCAGCCGTTGATCATCGAGGGACAGAGATGGTTGAGCTCCTTGACGGTCTGCAAGGCGGCCTCGGGATTTTGCTGGCGCAGGCTCCGATCGGCCTTGAGATAGAGGGCGCGCGTATCGTAGGGATTGGCCCGAAGCGCCTGGTCGGCGGCTTTGTCGGCTTCGGGCAGGTTGCCCAGGAAGTAGTAGCAGGTGGCGATGCTGGACCACACCTCACTGCTGAGAGGCAGTTGTCGGTATTCGGCTGCGGCCTCCGACCAGCGGCCCAGCCGGTATAGGGCCTGAGCTCGTAGCGGATGGGGGGAGGGCACCCACTTCAGGACGTCGACCGGGTTGCTGGCGCGGCGCCCCAGTTCCAGGCTGGCTCGGGGCGGCCAGTTGCGGGCCAGGGCCTGGGGGGGCACGGGTTGGGCGCCGGTGGCCGTGTTCATCATGGCAAAAAATTCCGGCCAATCGGGAGCCTGGCTGGCCGGAAAGCGGACCAGGTCGGGATAGCTGAAGTTGAGTCGGCCGATCCAGCCGGCCAGTCGATGAGCCGCGTCGTCGGGCCAGCCGGCCGGCAGTTGTTGACTGCGCCAGGACAGGCAGCGCAACAGATTGACTTGTAGCGCTTCGGGTCGATAAAGCGACAGGGGAGCCGAGTACTCCAGGCGGGGCAGATCGTCGCGATTGAGGGGCCCCGGCTTCAGGTGCTGCAAGGCCTGCTCGCGGCTGCACAGATATTGAGAGACCAGTTCCTCGGGCTGAGCAAAGCCCAGTTCGGATAGTTCGTAAGGCAGCCAGGGGTTTTTCCGGGCGTACTCCTGCAGGGGCTGGGGGGAGCAGGTGGTGGGTTGGCTCGATCCGATCAGCACCAGATCTCCGCCGGTGGTCCACAGGTCGCCGTGAGGAAAGGCCTCAAAGAATGTGCGCACCACCAGGTCGAGGTCCTCGGGCGAAAGGGCATACAGGTTGCACCACTGCACAAAGCAGCCGCCCGGTCTGAGTCGCTGGCGGCAGGCCTGATAAAAGTCCAGTGTGTAGAGGTTGCCGATTCCGGCGATCCAGGGGTTGGACGGTTCGCTGACGATGGCGTCAAAGGGCTGGCTGGAGCTGAGAATAAAGGTGCGCCCGTCGGCCACGCGCACCTGGACCTTGGGGTTTTCCAGGATGCGCTGATTGAACGGGGCCCAGAATCGTTGACACTCGATGACGGCCGGCTCCAGTTCGGCGCAGTCCACCTGGGCCACCCGCGGACTGCCGGCCAGAGCCGTGACGGTAACCCCACCACCCAGTCCGATGACGGCCACCCTTTCTGGCCTGGGCTGATAGAGCAGTGGGATCAAGCCCAAAGAGGTCTGGGTGAGCCGGTCGGCGATCGTCAACGAGGCATCGGGCTTGCCGTTGACGCGCAGACTGATGTCCCCCGGGCCATTGATGGTGAGGGCCACCGTGCACGAGAGTCCGTCCTTGTAGTAGGCGGGCGCCGGGTAGTAAGAGGCCGTCTTGGCCCCTTCGCGAGCCACCGAGATGGCCACCCCGGCCGAAGCCAGGCCCGTGTCCCAGGGCGGTAAGCACCAGCAGCCCAGCAAGGCCAGCAGGCCCACCCCGCGTAAAGCCCGCCCCCCGATCACAAAAGAAGCCAGCAGGCACAGACTGGCGGCTACCTGCAACGTGACCTGCACCCCCAGTTGGGGCATGGCGAAAAAGCCTCCGATGAAGCTGCCCAAGATGCAGCCCAGCGTGTTGGCCCCGTAAATCGTGCCCACGCTCCCGCCCAGCGTGCCCGATTGTTGATGGTAGAGGTGGGTCACCAGCGGAAAGAGCAGGCCGAGCATGAGAGTGGGCAGTAACAGCACCAGGCCACACAGAGCCACGTCCAGCGTCAGTAAGGCGGGAAAGCTGTGCTGCACCCAGCCAAAGGAGCGCACGAATGCCTCGGGCAGCAGGCTCATGAGCGGGATGGACAGGGCGGCCGTCACTCCCACCCCCAGGTAAAGCCAGCCCAGTTGAGCCAGCGAGGGTTGGCGCTGGCGCATCCAGGCCGAATAGACGCCGCTGCCGGCCGCGATGCCGCCCAGGAAGGCCAGCAAAATGGCTGAGAAGGCGTAGACCGAGCTGCCTAAAAAGAGCGATAGTCCGCGCGTCCAGGCCAGTTGCATAAACATGGAGGCGAAGCCGCTCAGAGCAAACACCCAGGGCAGCCAGCTCCGGCCTGGACGTGGCGATGGAAGCAGCGGCGGGCCGGCCACCAGGTCAGCCACCGGAAGGGCCCCTCGGGTGACCGCAATGGCGCCGATGGTGAGATTGAGCAAGGCGGCCAGCAGCACCGAGTTGGTCAGGCCCAGGCCGGGTAGCCAGACAAATCCGGCCAGACCGGCTCCTACCACTGCGCCCCAGGTGTTGCTGGCATAAAGCCGAGAAAGCTTGACTCCCAGGCTGTCGGGCGCCTGGTGAAAGAGGCAGCTAAGCAGGGGAAGGGTGGCCCCCATGGCTGTGGTAGGTGGCAGCAAGGCCGCCAGACTGAGTGCAAACACCGTCAGATGCAGTCCCAGACCCTGCCAGCCCTGACCGGCCAGCCAGAAATAGACCTTTTCCACGGCTCCCAACAGGGGGAGACTGAGCAAGCCCCAGGCTCCGATGGCCAGTTCGAGACGTCCATAGGCACGCAGAAATTGGCGGCTGGAGGCTCCACTGGCCAGACGACGATCGGCCCAACCGCCACCCCACCAACTGCCGGCTGCCAATCCTCCCATGTAGGCAGTGACCACCGTGCTCACGGCCAGCAAGGAGTGGCCGAAAGTGAGGCTGAGTCGGCGTGTCCAGAGAATCTCGTAGACCAGGCCGGTCAAGCCGGATAGGAAAAACAGGCCCAGAGCCAGCCGGTACAGTTGCCGCACGGGGTTACCAGCCCTCCCGGCGGAAGTCCGGGCCCAACAGCAGGTGAACTACGTTGTCAGGCAAGTTTTGCACGGCCCTTACTCCCAGCGGTGCCAGTTGTTCGAGACTGAGTTGACCGGGCTGCCGCAGGCGCAGACGCAGTCGGCTGTGGCCACAGTAGTGGGCTTCTAATAGATTGCGGCTGCCCCCCAGTGCCCGCACCAAGGGCGATTCCAGGTTTTCTCTTCCCAAAGTTTTGAGGTCGAAGGCGGCGATCACCCAGCGAAACAGCCCGTAGTAGGTGAGTGCGAACAAGGGACCCAGGGCCAGCACCAGCCAGGGCTTGGTGTGGTGGGGAAAGAGCAGCACGTAGTCGATCAGTCCAAAAGAGAAGGTGAACCCCAGATGGCCTCCCAGCCACAGCATGAGCC
>JADMJV010000131.1:0-9487 GCA_018780265.1 bacterium | reverse complement strand
AAAGGAGAACTCGATCGGTTCGGTGATGCCCGTCAGTAAGGAGGTGAGCGCTGCTGAGGCCATGATGCCACTGACTTCCTTGCGCCTCGAGGGGGCTGCGCTATGCGCCAAAGCCAGGGCGGCCGCGGGCAGACCCCACATGGCAAAGAGGTAGCCACCGCCCATGATTCCGGCGCTGGGGTCGTCGGCCAAGAAACGCTGGATGTCGCCGTGGATGACCTTACCGCTGACCGGGTCGGCAAAGCTGCCGATCTGAAAGAAAAAAGGATTGTTCCAGATGTGGTGCAGCCCGAAGGGGATCAGGGCCCGGTTGACCACCGCCCAGACGGCCACCGAAAGGGTGGGATTGCGGGTGGCCACCTGGTCGGCCACCTGTTCGATGGCCTGCTGCACCGGTGGCCAGGTCAGACTGAGGACGAACCCCAGCAGCAAGGCGGCCATTCCGGTGATGATCGGCACGGACCGTTTGCCGGCAAAGAAACCCAGGTATTCTGGAAGTTCCAGTCGGTAGTAGCGGCGGTAGATGGCGCTGGCCAGCAGACCGACCATGATGCCCCCAAAGACACCCGTCTTCAGGGTGGCCACTCCGCTGACCGTTTCCAGGGGCAGGCCTCGGGCCGCACCTATCACGCCCAAGGTGGATAGCATCACAAAATAGCCCACGGTGGCGGCCACAGCCGCCACTCCCTCGAATTCGGCCAGACCCAGAGCCACGCCAATGGCGAAGAGAAGAGGGAGGTTGTCGAAGATCGAGCCGCCGGCACTGGCCATCACTTTGGCCAGCAACGCTGGAATAAAGCTGATTTTGGCGCTGCCCACGCCGAGCAATATGCCGGCCACAGGCAAGACCGATACAGGCAGCATGAGGGAACGCCCAATCTTCTGCAGCAGGCCAAAGAGTTGGGAGAACACTCCGGCGGTTTCCGCCCGAGTCGGCGGTTCCCCTGGGAAGCGGAACGAATTTAGAATCTGGCAGCAGGAACTTGAAAATAATTCACTAACGGTGTGGAAGCTTTCTGCACCAGCACTTGGGGGCTCCATGACTCGACCGGCCGTCCAATCGAATATGCGTCAATCACCCGCCCGTATGCCCACGCGCCCGCGGCGGCAGCGCCAGGCACGTTCTAAATCCGTCTCCATGGAAAAGCTGGTCAGTGTCCGCTCGCGCCATTGCTTCCTGGTGCTGCTCTTCGTGTTGGCCCAGGCTATCGTTTTCACCAGCAGTCTCTTTCAAGTGCAGAGCATCAGCGTGGCCGGCCTGGAGACGTTGAGCGCTCAGCAAGTCAAAGACCAGTCGGGCATGAAAAACGGTCAGTATCTGTGGATGACGACTCCCGGCACGGTGGCGGCCCGGTTGGGCAAGTTGCAAAATGTGGGCAGTTCCAACGTCAGCTATGTGTTGCCCGGTCAAATCCACATCACCGTGCACGAGCGTCAGCCTGTTTATCAAGTGGCCAGCAATACGGTCAATCCAATCTGGTATGCCGTTGATCAGCACGGACTGGTGCTGCGAAAATTGAAGGGAACCAGCAATCAGTGGCCTCGCCTCAAGCTGGAAGAGCAGATCCGGGTGGGTCAGCGCCTCCATCCGGCCCTGATCGCTACCTGCAGTCAGGCCTGTGGATGGATAGAACAAGAGTTTCCCGCTTCTATCTGGTATTATACGCTGGATCAGCGCGGTAATCTTTCGTTTCGGACCTTTTCCTCACAGTATCCCGTGGATGTGCAATTGGGCAGTTTGGACAATCTGCATTATAAGTTGAAAGTCCTGCGGGCTTTGATGAACTCGGTCATGCAGCATCAGCAGGTGGCAGCCGTCGATCTTCGCTTTTCTACCCCGGTGGTGCGACTGCTCCATCCCCCAAAACCCCCCCAGGTGGAAGCCGCCCCTCCTCACTGAATTCGCCGCTTTACGCGCTTCAGGGCCTGTGCTATGCTGCCACAGGTCGACATTCGCCGGTGAATTCTTGAAAGGTCCAATGTGCCTACTCCTTCACAATCGCAAAGCTGGCAAGTCCCTGTAGCCCTGGCCAGTATTCTGATGGGCATCTTGATCTCGCTGCAATTTCGCGTTCAGACCAACAACAGCAACAAGTCGCCCAACAAACTGGCTGAAGCCATCGCCATGATCAAGAATCTGGAAGAAGAGCGCGACAAAATGACCCACGAGTTGCAGTCCACGCGCACCCGTCTGAGTGAGATCGAAGTGCGGCTAGCCCAGCAAGGTTCGGGCGAAAAGGAGCTGGCCAAGGCGGTCCAGGAGGCTCGCATGCAGGCCGGGTTGTTGGCCATGAAGGGACCTGGCGTCACGGTGACTTTGAGCGACTCCAAGCGCCGTCCTGGTCCCGACGAAGATTCCTACTTTTTTATCATTCACGATCAGGACTTGCAGACGCTGGTCAACGAACTCTTCGCGGCCGGAGCGGAGGCGGTTTCCGTCAACGATCAGCGCATCATTACGCGCAGCTCAATCCGCTGTGTCGGTCCCTCGGTGCTGGTCAATACGGTACAACTGGCGTCGCCCTTTGTAGTCAAGGCTATCGGCCCCTCACGCGAGATCGAGGGCGGCTTGCGCATGCCCAACGGCTTTATCGACAGCATGGCCATGCTGATTCGTTCGGGCGGCGAAGTGAAGATTACCAGCAGCGAAGAGATCATCACGCCTGCTTTTGGTGGGAGCATGGCCTTTCGACTGGGTCAGCCGGTCCCGGAGAACAGCAAGTCGGGCGCCGTCGGCGCGGCCCAACCGTAGGAGGACTAGAATTTGTTTTGGGTGATGGCCGCCATGGCCTTTGGAGTGTGGGTTGGAGCCTATTTGCCCTTTGCTCTTCCCGTCAGTGTGGCCAAATACGTATCCGTTTCATTCTTGGCGGGTCTCGACTCGGTTTTGGGCGGAACCCGTGCCGGCATTGAAAATCGCTTCAACCTGTCGGTGTTCGTCTCCGGTTTCACCACCAACCTGGTGCTGGCCGGACTGCTCACCTGGGTGGGCGATCTGCTGGGAGTGGAAATGTACCTGGCTGCGGTAGTCACCTTCGGCCGACGCATTTTTGAAAATCTGGCCATCATCCGCCGTGACCTGATCGGGGTCCCCCCCAGGGCACCCACCACGCTGGGCGGCTAGCTCTTCTGGTCTAGAGCGCGGCCGCCCGACGCTGGACCGGTTGGGTCAAAAAATCCAACAGGGCCGGTCCCCAACTTCCCACATCGCCGGCTCCCAGCAGCATTACCACATCGCCGGGCCTGGCCTCGCGCCGCAGATAATCAATCACTTCCTTTTGGCCCGGAGTGTGCACTACTCGGGCTTTGGAACTGCCCTGGCGCACCTTTTCGATGAGCATCTCTGTTTTGACGCCCACAATG
Organism: bacterium; assembly: GCA_018780265.1. Lineage (GTDB taxonomy): Bacteria > Vulcanimicrobiota > Xenobia > Xenobiales > JADMJV01 > JADMJV01. The sequence goes on along the minus strand of JADMJV010000131.1, from coordinate 6,124 downwards.
GGCACTTCTCCGGCTGAGTAGATGTCGGTCATCAAAAGCAGGTCGGCATCGTCAAAGGCTTCGGCAAATTCGTGAGCGAGAAACTTGGTGCGCGTGTAGCGGTGTGGTTGAAACACTCCGATCACCCGTCCCTGGGCGCAGCAGCGCGCCGCATGCAGGGCCGCCATTACTTTGGCGGGGTTGTGAGCATAGTCGTCGACCACGGTCACGCCGCCTTGAGTACCCAGGATTTGGAAGCGGCGCTTGACGCCCTGGAATGCGCCGAGACCAGCGCTGATCTGCTCGAAGCTCAAGCCCAACTCCAGACCGATGGCGACTGCGGCCAGAGCGTTCTGGATGTTGTGCTTGCCGGGAATATGCAGGCGCATCTGACCGGCGCGGCGCCCGTGAATGACCACCGTGCACTGGCACGCGAAGCCTTTTAACTGCAGGTCGACAGCGGTGATGTCGGCTTCGGGGTTGAGGCCATAGGTGACCACCGGTGTGCTGACTTTGGCACGCTGTTCCATAACCAGGGGGGCGTCGGCGCACAGCACCAACTTCCCATCTAGCGGGACCCGCTTCATGAAGTCGACAAACATGGTTTCAATCATGGCCATGGTCTTGTCGTAGTCAAAATTGTGGCCGGCAAAATGGGGAGCAGACAGATTTACATCGCTATCGATGTTGGTGATGACGGCGATTTTTGGCTCCAATTCAAGGAAAGAAGCGTCCGATTCGTCGGCTTCGGCCACCAGGTGTGGACCCGCTCCGAGTTGTGCATTGGAGCCCAGTCCGTAGACTTCGCCGCCAATCACTGAGGTGGGGCGCAGTTGGCAATACTCCAGCAGGTGGGCCACCATGGAGGAAGTGGTGGTTTTGCCGTGGGTGCCGGCGATGGCGATGCCGTAGCGGGTGCGCATCAAAAATCCGAGCATCTGGCTACGAATGAAAATCTGCAGGCCCCGGTCAAGCGCCTCCTTGACTTCTGGATTGCTTTCGTTGATGGCGGTAGAAAGCACTACCGTGTCAACGTCTTTAATATTGGAGGCCTGGTGACCCAGGTAAATGGACGCGCCTAACTCCTGCAAGTTCCGAGTGATGGCCGAGGCCTTCAAGTCGGAACCGGAGACCTGGTAACCCAATTGCAGCATCACTCGAGCAATACCGCTCATTCCGATACCGCCGATACCTACAAAGTGGATGCGCTGTCCTGGTTTCATTACGATTCCCTCTCTTTTAGCCCCGCGGCCCTTGATTGCCTATAGGTCCGAACTCGCGTTCGATTAGTTCAACAATTTTGTCAAGGGCCTGGGGTCGACCACCGGCCAAACTGGCCTCAGCCATTTTTCCTAAACGCTGGGAGTCCTCCATGAGGCCCGCCACCGTATCGGCTAGCAACTCGACCACGCCCGAATCGTCCAGTTTGACGGCCGCTCCCCGGCTGGCCAGGGCCTCTGCGTTGTAGTCCTGGTGTCGGTCGGCAGCAAACGGGTAGGCTACCAAAATGGATGGCAAACCTTTGGCGGTCAGTTCCGCCAGCGTTGTCGCTCCGGCCCGACCCACAACCAGGTCGGCAGCGGCGTAGGCGAGATGCATCTCCCCCATGTATCCAAATGCTCGATAATCTAACATGCAATCCTGGAGCAGGGGTCGGGCTTTTTCTTCGACCATCTCTTTGTGATGGGGTCCGGTGAGATGGAGAATGGTCCAGGGACGGTCGCGCCACTGAGGCAGGGACTTGAGAACGGCTTCATTGAGACTGGCTGCCCCCTGGCTGGCGCCGGTGACCAACAGCACCTTGCGGTCGGAGTCGATGTCAAAATGTCGACGTCCCTCTCCTCGACTGGCCTCCAGAATTTCCTGACGCACAGGATTGCCCGTGACCTGGCAGCGATCACCCGGAAAGTATTTGCGGGACTCCTCAAAGCTCAGGCAGATGTGCTGCGCCAGGCCGGCCAGTTTGCGATTGACCTTACCGGGAAGGGCGTTCTGTTCCATCATCAGCACCGGAATGCGCCGCACAGCGCTGGCCAGCAGCACCGGGGCACAAACATAACCCCCGGTCACGATCACCAACTGAGGCCGATGGTGGTGCATAAGACCCACGCAGTCGAGCACGCCCCACAGGCAGGTCAGGGCGGCCAGCGCCTTGTGCCAGGGACGCCCGGCCAGGCCCCGGGCGTGAATGGTGTGCAAGGGATAGCCCCTCTGTGGCACCACCCGGGCTTCCAGTCCCCGGGTGGTGCCCACAAAACGACAGGTCGCTCCTTGCGACCTGAGTCGATCGGCAATTGCCAGTCCCGGATACAGATGCCCTCCGGTTCCTCCACCAGCTAACATAACGCGGGACAACAATGCCGGGGTTCTCTCCTGACGTGATGAATTATTTTCAAGATTGTTTCACGAAACCGTTATGGTCCCTGCAGCTTGTTGCAAAAATGTGACCGGTCGAAGGGACCTCTGAGGCAGCGCCTAAAGCATGGCCTATCCATGTCAGACTTAGACCGCCGGGTGTGCATTGCTCCTATGATGGGTTGGACCAATCGGCACGCCCGCTATTTTCACCGTCAGATCAGCCGAAATGTCGTGGTTTATAGCGAGATGCTGGCGCCCGAGGCGATTATTCTGGGGCGCAAGGATCGCTACATTCACTATCATCCCGAGGAGCATCCGGTGGCTTTTCAATTGGGAGGCCACCAGCCCAAAGTGCTGGCCGCCGCCGCCAAAGAGTTGCAACGGGTAGGTTACGACGAGATCAACTTCAACGTGGGTTGTCCCAGCAAAAAGGGCAAGATTCAGCCCTTTGGAGCTCACCTGATGAAGCAGCCCGCGCTGGTGGCCCGGTGCCTGGCCGCGATGGGGGAGGCGGTCGACATTCCCGTCACCATCAAGACCCGCATAGGGGTGGATGAGCAGGAGGGCTACCAGCCCCTGGCTGACTTTGTGGGCCAGGTCAAAGAGAGTGGCTGTAAGGTTTTTATTATCCACGCCCGCAAGGCGTGGCTGGATGGGTTAAGCACGCCGCGAGCCAACCGCGAAGTGCCTCCACTCCACTACGACTATGTTTACCGGCTCAAGCGGGAGTTTCCTGAATTGACCGTGATCCTCAACGGGGGCGTGACCGAGTGGATCGAGGCCCGTGAGCATCTGCGCCACGTAGATGGCGTAATGGTGGGCCGGCGCGCCTACAAAGAGCCTTACTGGCTGGCTGAGGTAGATCGAGAAATCTTTGGAGCAGCCGAGCCCAAACCGTCGCCCCCCGAGATTTTGCGCCGTTGTCTGGACTACGTTCAGCAAGAATTGGAGTCGGGCACGCATCTACGCGATATGGTGCGGCACATGGTGGGACTCTATCGCAACGCTCCGGCCGCTGCCGCATTTCGCCGTCACATCGCCATGGAAGGCAATCCTCACGGAGCCGATCTGAGTGTGTTTTTGGGGGCCATACGCATCGCCGATCGGCTGAGTCGACCCGGCTCAGCGATGCTTCAATCCCAGACCTAGTTCCAGCGACTCTTTCTCTGTGAAGATCTTCTTGGCCAACTGCATCCATACGTAGAAACAGCGGGGAACAATCTCCAGTTGGCCGGGTTGGCTTTGCTGGCAGCGATGGATGGCGTTGGCCAGTTGCAATTGGACCAGTTCGTGATCCTTGCCCTTTTCAGGAGCATAGCCAGGAACGCCCTCCAGGGCGGCCTGGGCAATTTCGTCAGGGCAGCGCCCCGGTTGGGCGAATTTCTGATGGACGCGGTCCACCAGGGCGGCGGCAATCTTTTCGGGCATCGGGTAGCTCTGGCGTTGATCGGGACCGATCAGGTCCAGTCCCCATTTGGGGTCGGCCCTCAACTGGTCGCGATTACCGATCAAAGTTTGGGTCATCTCCTGCAATACTTTGGGCGAGGCCGAGGGCACCAACCGGGCCCCGTGCCGGACCATGTCTTCAATCTCCTTGTCGCTCAGAGCGCGCACCCGATCGAGAGCGGCTTTGACGTTGTAGGGAGTGCCCAGGCTGGCAAATAGGGTCCGATTGACCTTGGGCATTACGCCAAAAGCGTTGACATGCTCCATGCCGGCGCAGCCATAGTCGCCATAGAGAACCTGCTGGTCTGCATCGATCCAGATGTTTTCGTTTTTGATGCTGCGGTCAAAATCGCCCAGCCAGGCGCATACCACCGTTCCCAAGATGGCCTGGTCGGCATTTTTCAGGCCGGGCAGCAGTTGCTCGTTATGGGCCAGTTCGCGGATGTCGGCCAGTTCGCAGGCCACTCCCTGCAGGGTCTCTCCCTGGAAATCGGCGCGGGCCTCCCGGTAGTGAACGGTGCGACAACCCATGTGACGCATAATATCGGAAGAGACGATCTGGTGTGTCCACCAGGCTTCCAGGCGCTTTTGTTCGCACATATTCTTGGGCTTTTCCAACTTGAGCACCCCGGCGCTGCCATCGGCCAGGGTGCAATGGACTGGCGAGGCATCCCCAAAATCGTCACCACTCAGGGTTTTGGGCTTGCCGGCCGCGTCCAGGGTTAATTGGACCGGCTCGGTCTCTATCAGCCCGGGTCGGGCCAGGGCGGGGCCAATACCTTCGATTCTGATTTCGCCTGGCTGAAAAGAGTCGGCGGCCACTTCGCAGGGCACGTTCCGCCGCGCCCCGCCTCGGGGGGACATCAGCAGGGGAGTTCCCATGGCAGGAATGGATAGCACTCGATGAGTCTAGGCGGCCACCCTAAAAGGAGTCTGAAGAATGGAGGCTTTAGCCCAAACGATCTAGCAAGAATTGTCTCAATAATCCGATCGGTACCTGGTAACTTCCGTTTTTCAACGGGCGAATGTCGCCGCCGAAAGTGACCAGGTGGATAGCACTCTGCTCACCAAAAATCTTCCTGGCCACGGGTGAGGTCGGTATGTACTGGGCATTTTGCACAGCGAACTTGGATTCCAGCAAAAGGCGTGTCTGACCGGACGAAATCACAAAGTCAATTTCCTCCCCGTCCTTCGTACGAAAATAGCTGAGGTCCCAGTTTTTCAGGTAATGGTCCCTGGTCTTGAGAATTTCCGTGAACACCAGGTTCTCAAAGGCAGCACCCACCATGGGGCTGGTTAAAATCGGTTCCACGGCCTGCCAACCCTGCAGCCGGCAGAGCACACCGCAGTCGAGAAAATACAGTTTGGGTGCCTTGATCATTCGTTTCGTCAAGTCGGTGTTGAAAGACGGCAGGCGGTAGACCATCAGCATCTGCTCCAGTGCTCCGACCCAATCCGACACTGTCGACGTTTGGACCCCGGCCGCCGACCCCAGGCTTGAAAGCTCAAGAATATTAGCCGCGCGGCCCGCCAACAAAGTGACCACCTGGAGAAACTGCGAGACCTTCTGAATGCCGGCTGAATGCACGACGTCCTTTTCCAGGACCAATTGCAGATACTCATTGAGGTAGCGGATGGATTCCGCCAGGCTATAGTCGCCAGACAACAACTCCGGCCACCCACCCTGAAGGAAGAGATTGGCCAGGGGAAGGGCGGGCAGGGCAGCGCGAATTTCCGAGACCGAGAGGGGATGCAGTCTCAGGGGAGAGGCGCGACCTGCCAGCGATTCTTCAATCCCCCTGCGGAATAGAATCTGGTTGGATCCCGAAATCCAAAAGTGTCGAGAGCTGATCTTTCCCGCCTTTTGCGCGTCGACCATCTTCTTGATCTCAGAAAAGAGTTGCGGCGCATACTGCACCTCATCGATAATGAGATGGCCGCTGTGAATTTCGAAAAAGAGAGCCGGGTCGGTTTGAGCCAGGCTTCGATTTTGCAGATCGTCTAGGGACACAAAGCGGAATTCCTGGCCACCCAGGTGCTCCAAAAGGGAAGACTTGCCGCATTGACGCGAACCAGTCAAGATTCTTACCGGCTGCCTACTGGCCGCCACCCAATTGCTCTCAATATCTCTGGGTATCCACACTCGACCAATTTAGCTTGTCGGGAAATAATGGTCAATGGTGGATAGGCCCAGGAGTCGCCGGTGTAGAAGAATCTCCCATTCAGCCACAGGTGCATTGTGAAGTTGCCTCGCGGGCAATACTGCCCGCCGGCGCTCCCTCGGGTATGTTCGGCCCTGGCCTGGCTGCGATGGTGGCCTGGCTACTCGGAGGATATCGCT
>JADMJV010000125.1:29840-127877 GCA_018780265.1 bacterium | reverse complement strand
ATTTTACCAGGGTTTGATCCATAATGTGCCTGAGTTATTTGGCGACGGGCCCTAAATGAGGGAAGTGGCAGGCGAGCGTAACTTCCCCTCCCGTCTGAGCTTGGGGGGCACCGACCGACTCGCCAGCTTGTCAACGAAGGGGTCTTTTCATGAATATTATTCAGTTTTTTGGCAGGAAAGGATATCCTGTACCGAAGACCATCAGATGACGGCGGTAAGCAAAGCTTTGGTGGCACTCGCGCTGGCGGCGGGCAGCCTGGCCGGTCCGCTTTGGGCTGCTCCTCCTCAGCCCCCCAGCCCTCCTGCTCCGGTGGGTCATCCTGCTCCTGTATGGCGATTTGACGGGGAAGATTTCTATCTCATTGATCGGAAGGCTCAACCGGGTCAACGCATTCTGGCCTTTTTGCGGGATGGAGATAGTCCCGAGACCTGCAGTCGGCGTCTGTGGCTGCGCAAAGTGGCTTGCAAGGATCTGCGCAGCTACGAAAAATCGCACACGGCGAAATGGGACCAGGCTCAGCGTGACATTGTCTATCGCTCTAAGGTCAAACTCGTCCATTCCGGCTGGGTGCAACAGGGAGAACTGCTGCAGTGGCGTCTGATGCATTGGGAACTTCAGGGCGGCGCGCTGATTTGCGCCGAATTTGAACTGCTCAGTCGCCCTCCTTCTGGAGATCGTAAAATTATGGAAGGTCTGGTGGATCGACAGTATTCTGGCTGGCGGGGCCAACTGGTCACCATGATGAAACAGGCTCCGGCCCTGCTCAACGTTCGCTGAGCCTGGATGAGAATTGCCCTCATCGGCGCCGGAGGTCACGGAAAGGTTGTGTGCAGCATCGCACGCCGTCTGGGCTATCAGGTGCTGGGTTACTACGACGACGGCTGTTCACTCGGGGATATGGTGCTGGGAGCGCCGATACTGGGCCGCTTCGAGCAGGCTCGCCTGGCTCCAGAAGACTGCTGGTTGCATGTCAGCCTGGGCCAAAACCAGTTGCGCGCCCAGCGTTTTCTCGTCCTGAAAAGTTGGGGCCGACGTGTGGCCACGCTGATTGATCCCAGCGCGGTGTTGGACGAAACCGTCGAGGTTGGGGAAGGAACGGTGATTATGCCTGGCGTGGTGGTCAACGTGGACAGCCGGATCGGCCGCAACTGCATCTTAAACACCAGTTGTAGTTTGGATCACGACGGACGTCTGGAAGATCATGTCCACCTCTGTCCTGGCAGCCATTTGGCCGGTACTGTGACCGTCGGGGAGGGGGCCATGCTGGGGACAGGCGTCAGCGTAATCCCGGGTTGCACCATTGGAGCCGGAACCGTGGTGGGTGCCGGCGCGGTGGTGGTGAGGAATCTCCCCGCCCACCTCACCTTTGTAGGTATACCGGCCCGACCGGCACCCTGATTCAGTCTGCCTGTTTTTGCAGAACCTGCTTCAGTATCGTAAGGTTGATCTGCTCCAATTGGGTCATCTGCGAACGAATGACGTCCAACTGTTGGGAAAGCGCCCACAAAATCATCGACTCACCCGGAGACAGTTTGGTGCCGTTGGGCTCGCCTTCGGGGTAGGCACTGTCTGCAATACGGCGAATGTTGTCGAGAACATCCTGTTGCAGTTTGCTGCTAACTTGATAATTCTGGATAAGAGTGGCCAGCAGTTCGTCGATCGGTTTTTCTGTGGCTTCGGTTTCACTCAAGGTCGGGTTCCTCGTTTCCTCAAATAGCCTGGCCTACTTGCACATCCGGGGCGGTCGGGCCTGCTAATAAAAAAAGCCCGATTTCTCGAGCTTATCCGTGGTGGCGGAGGGGAGATTCGAACTCCCGACCAAGGGCTTATGAGTCCCCTGCTCTGCCACTGAGCTACCCCGCCGGACTTGCCAATATTAGGCACGAGCCCCCTTCGTGTCAAGCCCTGAGCCAGGACTCCATGCGAGTCCACGGAACGCCACCCGCCGTGACTGATTTCCGGTGGGTCAACCTGGGCTGTGCCTCCGGGCAGGTGTTGCTGCCCGAATATCTCCACCGGAGCGGCCTGACCCAGTGGCATGATCGATCCGGCCATCTCCAACCTGGCCCTGCAGCGGGCCGACTCCAGTAGCAACGGGGCAGCCGCCGTCTTGCAGCCATGGACCTGGGTAACCTGATGGGTTGTGCGGCAGCCGGTTGGTTGGCCCACTACAGGGGCCACTCCCTCATTTTCCTGACCCTCAGTGGCATCCTGGTGCTGGGGGCGACGGGCGTTTGGTGGCTGGAGAAAGACCGATCAGGCGGCCTGCATGGCCCGTAGGGCGGCCGGGAAGAGGATTTCATTCTCGGCATACATATGCCAGCGCATTTCGTCATCCAGGTCGGCCAGGGCCGCCATCAGTTTTTGATAGTCCTGACCTCGACGGGAATCGGCTTGATAGTTGACGGTCAACTGGCGAAGCGCGGAAACATGCTCCAGGGCGGAGTCGTGCTCTCTCAGCAGGCTACCGATCCAACGAGCCAGGTGACCTGATAGGTTCGGTTCCTGATTGAGGTCGCGAATGGCCGGAAAAACCACCTGTTCTTCGCGGAACATGTGCGGATTGGCGCGCACCGCAAATTCTTGAATTTCAAGCTGAAGAGGCAATAGCTCGGGGTAGCGGCGGGTGACCTCTTCCATTTGTCGCAGCAGCCGGGGCAAAACGCGCCGCAAGTAGCGGTGGTGGCACTGCACAATGTGCGCTGTCAGTTCGCCCAGGCTTAAATTCCGCAAGCCTTCGGGTCCTTGGGCCACTCGCCCGAGCACCTTCGTGAGGTCGTAGACATCGATAGGCAGGCCGCGGCAGGAGTTGCTCAGAGAAAATGGCCCGCATTTCGGCCAATCAATGCCAAAAGCTATCAGGATACGGGCCATCCAGGGCCGCCCTGAGACCAACTGGTCTAACCTTGTTTCGGGAGAAATTGTAACCATTTCTTCATACTGCAGTGCGCCGATTAATTCTGCATTAACAGCGGTAGCCATTCGTGGTTGTTCAAGACAGGCTCACCTTCCAAGTTTCGGGTCCTAACTGCCGGGTCTCAAAGTGAACGGGCAGAAAGAGCCGGATCGTGTCCATATTGGTGCGGGCGTGCTGCGATAAGGGCCCGGTCACAAATTCTCCCGCTCCGCTCAGGGCCATGGGCAGCAGCAGTTGGTCGGCAAGATGCTCGCCCACGGGTGCGCCGATGCGCAGGTAGCGGGCGGTCTCCTGGCAGGCGGCCAAAGCCACCTGCTCGGCCGGCACCCCTTTCTCTCCCAGAGCGGTGACGATTTCGGTCATTCCCTGGCTGGGGATGGCCAGGCTCAGCATATTGCCGGGGCTATGGGCCTGGTCGCAGGATTGTACCTGCAGATCGGACCATCCCAACTGCTGGCGGACCACCTCTAACTGCCTTCGGGCCACCTCAGCGGGCAACTTAACCACCAGGGCGCAGGCTCGCCCCGCCAGTGCCTTCCCCAAGTCCAGCAGACGCAGGGGCGTCAGCCTGGCCAGAGGCTCGATGTTCACTTCCACGCGGCCTCCGCCAGCGGGATAAAAACCGTGGCGCAGTAAGCGAATGTGTAGCTCGGCTCCACAGCCGCGCAAGATCGGAAAAAAAGTCTGCTCGACAAATTCAAAGGGCGGCGCCATGGGGTTGTGGGTCCCACCGGTCAGGCTCACCCGGCTGGGCTTCGGGGCTCGCAACAGCGGTAGCAGAATGGTCTGCAGCACCAACATGGCACTGCCGGCCGAGCCGATGTCAAAGTCGTACTCCCCGCCCTGGATGGGGCCGGGATGAAAACTAAAAGTGGTCGAGCCCACCGCGGCCCCTTCCAGTCGGGCGCCCCCCAGCAGCGCGGCGGCCTGCACGGCCGTGAGGTGCTGTTTGCGCAAACCGGGCTTGGCGCGGCCGGCCCTCACCTTCTCTACGCGAAAGGGCTGCCCGGTGAGCAGCGAAAGAGCCAACGAGGTGCGCACGATCTGCCCACCCCCCTCACCTGCCGAGCCGTCCACCACGATCATGAGGACATCGGTTCGATCCGGGTGCGGTCAGGACTGCGGTGCAATTCAAAAAGGGTCACTTCGGGCGGCACTCCCAGCCGCACCGGCAAACCTCCCACGCCCAGCCCGCGCGTCACGTAGACCGGGTAGGAAGGCCCCTGCACAAAGCCGCTGGCGTATTTTTGGCCATAGCGGCTGGGTAACATCGGCGTCCCCAGCACGGGCACCTGGATCTGTCCGCCGTGAGTGTGTCCTGAAACCATCAGATCAACTCGACTACACTTCTGTTCTTCGGCCGTGTCGGGATTGTGGGCCAACACCAGACGAGGCTGATCCCGGGGCAGGCCGCGCAGAACTTGGGCCACATCCGGCTTGCCTTCCCAGAGGTCGTCCACGCCCGCCAGCCACAATCCCTTACCCGAACTGGAAAAGGTTCGGTCGGCCTGGAGCAGGCGGCGCTGCTGCACCAATATTTGCCCTTGGGTCTGACTCAAGGTTTGTCGGGCGGCCTCCACATCGTTCCAGTGATCATGGTTGCCCCAGCCCAGCAAAATCCCATCGGGAATGGCGCAGTGTAACTGATCGATCAGTTCGGCGGCCTGGCTAAAGTAGCTCTTGGAAACATGCACAAAATCGCCAGGGAGCAAAATCAGGTCTGGCTTGCAGCGGTTGGCCATTCGAATGGCCGGCAGCAAGTCGCCCGGGCGATTTACCGGACCGCAATGCAGATCGGCCATCAGTACCAGTCGCAGCCCCTCCAACCCTTGGGGCAGGTCGGCCAGATAGAGGCGGTAGGCATGCAGTTGATAATTTTTGCGCTCGACCCAGTAGCTGTAACCGGCCACCAGTCCGCTGCCGCCCAGACCCACTCCGCTCAGCAGCAAGGCCCGCCGGGTTACGCCCCGGGTGCCCTCTTGGGGGTCCTGGCCGGGACGCCGCAAGGGCCATTCGATCCAGCGCAGCATGGGCTCTAGCAGGAGGCAGGTTAGAAGGGCGGCTGCCAGATGACCGATAGGTGTGCGCACAAACAAGTAGCCCAGTGTTTGCCCGACCAGCACCACGCCCGGGAAATTGACCACGACGGCCACGGCCCACATGGCAAAACGCAGCGTTGAGGGCAAGACCGTCAGTTTCGAAAGAAAGGCCAGTAGAGTGGAACCCCAGACCATTGCGTAAACCCATCGGCGCACCCTCATACCAGACGCGTTCGCTGTACGGCGGTGCCGGGCCCCTGGCGCAACTCAAAAAGAGTGACTTCGGGGGGCACCCCCAGGCGAATCGGGATGCCACCCACGCCCACGCCTCGCGTGACATAGACCGGATAGCTGGGTCCCTGGACAAATCCGCTGGTGTATTTCTGACCGTAGCGGCTGGGTAGCACCGGGCTGCCCAGAGCCGGCAAACGCACCTGACCGCCGTGGGTGTGGCCAGACAGCAGCAGATCGACCCTCGCGCCCGATCGCTCCTCGGCCAGGTCTGGATTGTGCGACAACACCAGCCGAGGTTGCTGCTGGGGCAGCGGGGACAGAGTCTTGATTAAATCGGGCGAGCCGGCCCACAGGTCGTCGAGGCCACACAGCCACAGGCCGGACTTTCCCGAGCGGTCCAGTTCTCGTCGATGATTGAGAAATACGGCCCGATTGGTGAGGATCTGACAACCGGCCCGGGACATTTCCTGGTTCCCCACATCCAGGTCGTTCCAGTGGTCGTGATTACCCCAGCCTAGCAGGACTCCCCCGGGCACGCGCGGACGCAACTGGCTGGCCAGTTGGGCCGCCTCGCCGAAATGGGCCACACTCGACACAAAGTCGCCCGGCATCAACACCAGGTCGGGCCGGCAGCGATTGGCCAGGACCACGGCCGGGTGGAGGTCGCCGGGTCGATTGATGGGGCCGCAGTGCCAGTCGGCCATCACCACCAGGCGCAATCCCTCCAGCTCGGGGGGCAGGTCGGGCAGACTGAGCAGGTACTGTTCTAACTGCACCTTGCGTCGCTCCACGCAAAAGCCGTAGCTACTCAGCAAAGCGCCGGCGGCCAGGCCGCTTCCGGTCACCAAAAAGGTGCGCCGGGTCAGGCGCCGCTCCAATTCAGCCGGCTCACAAAGGGGGCTTTGATTCCGGGGCCCTTCGATCCAGCGCAGGATGGGCTCCAAAAGCAGCAATGTCACCAACCAGGCGGCCAACCGCCCGGGCAGGCTGCAGACCACCAAATATCCCAGCGTCCCCGAAATGGCCATCAGACCCGGACCGTTGAGCACCACTCCCGCCGTCTTCAAAACCAGCTCGGCGCCCAACGCCAGGCGGTTGTTGGTGGGTAGCAGAGGGGTGTAAGTCAGCAATAGACCCAGAGTGGCCCAAAAGTAAGCCAGGGCTCGGGGACGGCTCAAGACAGCTCCAACTGGTGACGCACTAAGTGAGCATAAGCACCCTTGCGTTCCATCAGTTCCCCGTGACTTCCCTGCTCGATCACCTGACCGTGTTCCATCAGCAAGATCTGATCACAATGCTGAATGGTGGAGAGGCGGTGGGCCACCAGGATGGCCGTGCGGCCCTGTAATAACTCGACCATGGCTTCTTGAATGGCCTGCTCGGTCAGGCTGTCAATGCTGGCCGTGGCCTCGTCCAGGATCAAAATGGGAGGATCGCCGGCCAGGGCTCGGGCGAACGACACCAATTGCCTTTCTCCTTGGGACAGTTGGTTGCCTCGCTCGCCCAGTCTGCGCTCCAGCCCGCCGGGGTGAGCGTCTATCACACCCAGGGCCCGGCTGGTGCGCAGAGCCTGCTGCAGCCGGGCTTCGGGAAGGTCTCGAAACAATGTCACGTTGTGGCGCAGGCTGGCGCGAAACAGAAACAGGTCCTGCTGAATAATTCCAAACTGGCGGCGCAGACTCTCCACCTGGTAGTCCTGGATATCCACTCCGTCCACCAGAATCCGCCCGCTGCCTCCCATCTCCAAGGGGTAGAGCCTTTGCAGCAGGGCCGTCACGGTGGTTTTGCCCGAGCCGGTAGCCCCCACCAGGGCCAGTTTCTGGCCTGGATGCAGGCAAAAACTCACCCCGCGCAGCACCGGCTTGGCCGCATCGTAGGCGAAATGAACGTTGACAAATTCGATCTTCCCCTGGGCCCGCGGTAGATCCAGGCCGTGCTGACCGGGCTCAGGTGGGGTGTCGAGAATTTGGAAAATTCTCTCCGCCGACACCGCCGCCGACTGCAGCACGTTAAAGCGTTCGGCCAGGTCATCGAGAGGGGAGAAAAGCATTTTGAGATAAAAAATAAACAGTACCAGGGTGCCCAGACTGATCTGCCCGGCCACCAATTGTTTGCCGCCCACATAAAGAATGATGGCCATGGCAATCATAGAGATGGTGCCAAATAGTGGGCGAAAGAGCATGTAAAGATAGAGCAGGCGCATCTCGACACGCAAGTAGTCATGATTTTGCTGGTCGAACTTTGCCTGCATGGTGGCCTCGGCCGTGAAGGCTTTGAGCGTGGACAGCCCCTGAATATTCTCCTGAATAAAGGCGTTGAGTTGGGCCAGCAGGCGTCGTATCTCTCGATTCACCCGGGTATTGACCCTCTGAAAGGCCAGCGATGCCAGCAGCGCCCCCGGGGCCAGCACCATCAAACTCATGGTCAATCGCGGCGAACTGACAAACAAGGCGCCCAGCAGCACCAGCAGTTTGAGTAGATCGCAGAGCAGATTGGCCAGAATCCCCGTGAAAAACTCGCTCAGAGTGGCGGTGTCGTTGGCCACCCGGGTGACCAGGCGGCCTACCGGATTGCCGTCAAAGTAGCCCATGGGCAGGCGATGAAGGTGGTGGAACAGTTGATTGCGCAGTCGCTCCACCACCAGTTGGCCTACCCGATTGAAGCCGTAGGTGACCCCAAAGGTGAGGGCCGCGGCCAGCATCACCCAGATCATGTAGAGCTGGCCCAGTCTGACCAGTCCCGCCAGTCGGCCGGATGGGGCCGCCTGACTGATCATAAACTGATCGATGCCCGAGGCCATCAGGCGTGGCATATGCACTTCGACCCCGGCATTGAGCAGCGCCGCTCCCAGACACAAGGCCAACATCGGTCCCTGGTCGGAGGCTGCGCGCAGTACCCGGCCAAAATAGTGAAAGGCCTGGCGCTGGCTGAGCCTGGCCGTGAGGGCGGCGTCGTCGTCGGCGATCAAGTGGGCATCTCCTGGCGCGTCTGCAGTTCATACAAATCCCGATACAGTCCCGCTTGCTCTAGCAGTTGGGCGTGATTGCCTCGTTGCACCACGCGGCCGTGAGCAAGCACCAGGATCTCGTCCAGGCTGCGCACCGAACTGACCCGATGCGAAATCACCAGCAGCGTCTGCTGACCCTTACGCTCGCTCAGGCGCTGCAAAATACGCTGCTCGGTATTGGCGTCCACGGCCGACAGGGTGTCGTCCAACATGAGCAGGGGAGCCTGTTTGAGTAAGGCGCGGGCGAGACAGAGCCGCTGACGCTGTCCGCCCGAAAGGGTGACCCCGCGCTCGCCCAGCAGAGTGGCGTAGCCGTCGGGAAAACTCATGACCTCCTGGTGCAGATCGGCCTCCCGGGCCGCCATCTCCAACTGCTCAGGAGTGGCCAGCGCGTTGCCCAGGCGCAGATTGTCGGCAATGCTGGCCGAAAACAGGAAGGACTCCTGTTCCACCCAGGCTACCTGGGAGCGCAACTGTTCTAGATTGAGTTCGGTCACGTCCTGACCGTCCAGCCAGACGGCCCCGGCGGGCGGTTGGAAAAGTCGCAGCAGCAGGCGGGTCATGGTCGATTTTCCCGAGCCCACTTCGCCCACCAGACCCAGGCTGCGCCCCGGCTCCAGTGTGAAAGAGAGACCCTGCAAGGCCGGTTGGGGCGCTTGCTGATAAGTGAAGGTGAGATCTTTCACCTGGACCTGGCCCCGCCAGTCTACCTGGCGCTGGGGTTGCACCGGCTCGGGCTGGGCGTCGAGCAGGCTCAAAATCCGTTCCATCGAGGCCGCCCCGCGCTGCACCAGCGAAAGTGTCCAGCCGGCCGCCACCATGGGCCAGGACAGTTGGCCCAGAAACGAAGCGAAGGCGGCGAATTCTCCCACCGTCATTCGGCCTTGCACCACGTACTGGCCGCCCACTCCCAGCAGCAGGGCCGAACTGATCCCCGACAGCAGCAAGATGGTGGGGGAATAGATGCCGTCCACTTTGACAAAATTCATAAAGCGCCGGTACTGCTCGGCCGTGATTCGGTGAAAGTCCCGCTCGTCGCCCTCGGCCTGAACCATGGTGCGCAAAACCCGCATTCCCGAGATGCTTTCGCGCGCTTTCTCGGTCAATTCGTCCACGCTTTGCTGGACGCGATCCCAACTCTGGTAGTTCCATCTGAGCAGGTACTTCATCAAAATACCCAGCACCGGGAAGGGCAGCAGAGTGATTATGGCCAGTTCGGGGTCGATCTTGATCAGCGCCGAGATACTCAGCACACTGTAGGCCACCGCGTCAAAGGCCGACATCAGAGCGAAGGCCAGGGCCATGCGCACGGCCGCCACATCGCTGGTGGCCAGGGCCATCAAGTGGCCGATGGAGCTGTTGGCATGGTAGCTTAAGTCGAGATGGACGGCCCGGTGGTAAATTTGGCGTCGGATCTGAACGTCGCAGCGGCGGGCCACTCCAAACAGACAGTAGCGCCACAGGCAGCGGCTGGCATAGGCCGCCAGGGCCAGGCCCAGGATCGCCCAGATGTAGACTATGGCCGGGCCGGATGAGCCGGGCAGGCGGTCGATGACAATCTGGCCGAGAAATGGAATAGCCAGTTGGGCAACGTCGGCCACCAACAGACCTACCACTCCCAGCCCCGTTTGCCAGCGATAGCTCCACAGGTATCCGAGTAGTGCCTTCAGGCCGCGCATCGAGGTGGACTTCACGGAACCCCGGCTTCCTGGTCTCTGCTTAAGCCTCCTTGCGAGGCATAACGTCGCGGTAAGTTTGCACCACGTCGCCGATCAGGTGCTCCAGGAATTCTTGCTCCATGCTATCGGTAAAAGGTTCACTGCGGGCGTTGATGGCGCTGACCAGTCCTAACAACAGGCTGAGCGTGACGGGAGCGGGAGGCTCCTGCGTGCCCAGCCAGGGTCGTAACTCCGGGTGATTGGCGTAAAAGACGGCCGACGATTCATGGAGCTGCCACAGATCGGAACTGCGTTCGTTGCTCCAGGTGGCTCGGTCCAGACGGCGCAGCGTTTCCTTGCGAGCCACCCCTTGCAACAACAGGCTGGCCTGACGGCGCACGGCTGTTAGCAAAGGTCGACCCATCTGTTGCAGCTCTTGCTCGCGCACCTCTCTTTTCTGGGCCGCCTTCTGGCGGGCTTCGACCGCCTGCTGGCGGACTTTCTCGGCCGTCTCATTGTGTTGCACATGCAGTTGCTGAACCTTGCTTTTGATGACCTGGTCAGCACCCGCTATCACTTTTTGCAGCCCCTGAGTGAGACCGATTCCGGGGCGCGATCGAACCCAACGACCCAGCCCTTCGAGAACGTCGCGCAGGTTGCTCAACTTGGGGGCAGCCAACTCGCGCACGTCGCGATGGAGCAGCGGCTTTTCGCGCAGCGTGGGAGCCCGGCCCGCCCAGCGCGAGACCAGTTCGAGCAGCAGCGGCGTAGATAGCAGTGGTGTGAGATGGGCTCCCGGGTCTGAAAAGGCGTATTTCTTGGGCCAGTAGAGCAATTGCTTCTGTTCCTGGCATTCCAGGCGCAACTGATGCAGACTGACCAGCGTGCCGTCGGCGCAGGGGATCCAGCGAGCCTCGGCCAGGTCCAGCCAGGGGGGTTGCGGGTCATGGGGGTTGCTCAAGTTCAGGGACGACAGGCAATATTCGGCCACAATCTCCCGCTCGACGGGCTTGAGGTCCCCCGCCTCGATGCGTTTCAGGAACAGGGGCAGGACCTGGCAATAGATCTCCTTGCAGGTGGTCAGGCTGAGATCGACCACCTCTATCGACCCCACCTTGCGGATCCTGGTACCCTCGGCGGTCAGGTAGCCCATCAAGCCGTTGGGCAAGTTGTACACCTGCAAAGCTCGTTGGGGGGTCACCAGCCAGCAGTCCTTCTCGGCCTTAGTGGCCAGCCCGATCTCGCCTTCACAGGGTGGTTGAAGCTCAATCTTGTAGGGGTGATGGAGAAGACGCCGGGCCTGCTGCTGCAGCTTGGCCCGCTGCTGTCGCTGGCGTTGCAGGTCGCTCAAATATTTCTCGGTGGCCTTGACGCCCACAGCGTGGGGATGCTGGCTCATCAACAGGTCGACAATGCTCTGGGGAGTGCGGTTATCAAAGACGACCGTGAGATCTTTGGGGATGTCGCCTGTGGCGGCCGGTAAGCGGTAGAGCCGCTCGACCTTGAACAGATCATTCCAACTGCGTTGACCCTGGCTGGTGAAGATCCAGGGTTGCTGACGCAGCCCCTGACTGACATCTCCACCTAATTCGTCCAATTCGTCCCACGCCTTCCACAGCCGGGTTAGCCGGTGGTGGTTGGGTCGGGGGTGGGCCAGCCAACTGGCCAGTAGCTTCTTCATCTGCTGGGCCACCTGCTGACGGGCGATCAGCAGAGCCGGCCCTGACTGGACCGCGTCGAAATTCTCGTTGACTTCCAGTTGCTCGCACTCTACCTGTGCGCGCAAGCCCGGGCGCGCGAGGTTCTGCTCGCTGCACACCAGACGGTCACGATACAACCAGTCGATGGTGCCGGTCTGCAGCTTGGGGTCATCCACCAGGCTGATCAATCCCCGCATAGGCGGGGTGGCTTCCAGGGTGTCCAGGGCATTGGCATAGCCCAATGGGGCCGGAGCTTTGCCAAGAAACTGTTTGAGGCGAGCCTTTTGCTCAAACCAGGCGTCAACGCACTGCCAGTTGCCGCCATACCATTTGTCCAACGGCTGCTGCTCGGCGGGATTGAGGGGGGCAAAGAGCAGCTGGCTGCCGTTGGCCATGCCCGGGTGGCTGGAGACAAACTCTCTGCGGCTCTCGACGGTAAGATGCTGGCGGCTCCAGTAGACGACCTCGGCGGCCAGCAACTGGTCCAAGCTGCAGGGCTGTGGACTGGTTGCCCAGCATTTGACTTTGGCCAGCTCCGGGTGCTGTATGGCCAGGCCCTTCAGCACGCCCTGGCGGGCCCACAACTGCCATGGGACCGAATGCAGGCTTTCCAGTCGGATGCGCAGGGATTGGCGGGTCTTCTCTTCGAGGGCATCGAGACAACGCTTCCATACCGAATTGTGGGTGGGCAGGCAACGCTCCAGTCCCAGGCGTTGGTTGTCCAGGCGTACCTGGATGGCCAGGTGGTCGCTCTGGATATGGGCCACGAAACCGATCTTGGAAGGGATGGTCTGCACGCCCAGCAGCAGCGTGCCGGCTTTCACATGAATATGTCCCTGGCCGTAGTCGGGGGTCACTTCCAGTCGAGCCTGGTATTTCTCGTCCTCCCAGCTCACGGTCCAATCGTGCCCAAGGGGTTCTGGCATAGGGCTGTTTTGGGCCTGCGACAGATCTTCGAGCATCAGACTAAAGTCGATCAGATTCAGGCCCTTGACCTGGCTGAGACATTTCAGCTCTAGCTCGGAGGCCAGCACATAGATCGCCGCAGGCAGAATTTCGGTTGGGTATTGCTGTGGACGATGCTTGGACGTGACGTGCCCCAGCTTCTTGCCCTGGCCCTTGGCGAAAAGCAGGCTGTAGATCGAGTGCGGTTGACCCAGCCAGTCGCGAAAGAGCAGGGTTTTGGAAAAATAGCTGTTTTCGGGGTGCTTGCTTTTGGCCAGAAAGCCTAACAAATAGTTGCGAATCGGCCCCAGGTTGTCCTGACTGGAGGCCAGATCCTTGATCAATTCCTCCAGGCTATAGATCCACTGCCGCTCCAGTTCGAGCCAGGCGGTATCGGCGATGCCATTCCACAATGGCGATATTTGTGACTCCTCCAGCTCGCAAACCAGCTGAAAGGTAATCTCGGCGTGCTTGAGTTCGCGTTTGGCCAGAAATTTGCCCTGATGCACCAACGTCACTGTGCCGCCGGGCTGCGACCAATCGTCGGGCAGGCCAATCGACCAGCGCTCCAGTGTTTTTTGCAGCAGCCAGTTTTGAACCGGCAACTGCAGACCCTGAACGGGCTGTTCACTCCAGCGCTGCTGGTTGGCCTGGCGCTGCAGCCGCTTCAAGACCATCGGGGTGGCCTCTTCCAGCCGGTCGCCCAGGTGGATCTGGAGACAGATCACGGCCGCCAGCGACCTTTCCACCAGGATCAACTCGGGCAGACCGGACGGCGGCGCCGTGGAAGCGTGGTAGACCTGGCGGCTGGACTGGCTCAAACCCTTCAGGGTCCAGCGCAAGCCGTACTGGTCTACGAAGAGTTCAAGATTGCAGAGTTTGGGGTAGATAGCATGCAGCCAGGCCGGCGCGGGTGGACGCAACAATTCCATGATGAAATCTCGGTAGATCACCCGGTCGCGGGCGACTTCGGGAATCAGCGCCAGAACGCACTCGGCATAGGTGGACGGAATCTTGCTCAAGAACTGTTGGTAGGTCTCGTCTTCGACCACCGAGGCCAGCGAGGCGTCCATCTTGATTTCAGGCGGCTGCCAGTAAATCACACCACACCAGGGAATTTCGCAGACCATCGACTTGGGTTCGCTGCACATTTCGTCCACCACCAGGCGCAAGTCGGGCCGGGTGCGCAGCGGGTCGCAGTGACACCAGCCGGGATGTCCTGCCACCCGGCTGGTCTTGCACAGCGAAGTGGTCAAATTGCGGCCGTTGATGGTCAAGACACGTCGGTTGTAGATGGCCTGCTTTTCCAACTCTTTGATGGCCTTTTGGATCAAGTCTTTGGGCAGTCCGGCCAGACGAATCTCCTGCAAGCGAACCTTGCTCCACTTGCTGGCGGTGTCGGTGAGGTAGTCAAATGATTGGCCCGGGCCCGACCCCACCCACAGAAATTGGCCAGGTTGGTGGGCCAGGATGGCCTGAGTGGCGGCGGCCAGCCGGCGCAGGGGAGAAAATTCCTCCAGTAAGGCCACGCCCAACTCCTGGGGCACCCCTTCGTCGATGGGCAGACCTCCCAGTTCTAGCTTGAGCATGTCGGTACTGTGAGCGATGTGGATGGAGGTGGCTCCCAATCGGTAGAGCCCTCCCACCAGTTGGTAGAGAAATTCATGTTCGTCACGAAACTGAAAACGCGATAACTTGGAGCCTGCCTGGGCCACATCCAGGGTAAACTCGCCCCGAGCCATGACCGAGCCCGCCTTGCGCAATTTGTCGACCAGTGAACTCATGCCAGTTGCTCCAGAACCCCTTCTGTCAGGCCGTGGGAAAGTTTCTCGCGTTCGCTTTCGGGGCGTTGCAGCAGGAGGTGTTGCAATACCACCTGGCACGCCAACGGCGGGCTCCAACGCGCCAACTGGAGCAGAGACTGATAGACCGAATGTTCCACGTTGAGCAATACCGGGTCATTGGAGGTCGGAGCCTGATTGATTTTGAGCAGCCCCGGCCTGGCGCGTCGCAAAAAGGGAGGACCCCCTTTGTGATGTAGCCAGCGCACCGGAGTCAGACTGCGTGCTCCCAGCGGCGCTCCCAATTTACTGCAGGCGGCCAGCAACTCTTTCAGGGGTTGGCCGGGCTGAACTTCGCAAAGTGCATAGCATTCGGTCAGCTCGGCGGCAAAGATGTGCTGACCTAACCAGTGGATGGCCGGGTGGGCGGCGTCCAGTTTCAATACGATGCGTTTTTGTTTGGGGTGGTGCACGGCCTGTTGCAGGCCGTCGCTGTGTTCTTGAAAGTAAACTTCGCAGCCCGTCAAACTGGCTACCGAATGGAGTTGCCGATCGTGGTCGACAAAGAGCGGTGCCTTCAGTACCTCTGCCTCGGGTACGCCCACCTTGGGCAAAACGTCTAAAAGGCTCCACAGGTCCGGATCGGTCCCCCCCTTGCCGCGCAGTTCTTCAAAAAGCCTCTGGGGATACTGTTGGGTGACCACCCGGCGCAGCAAGGTCATTCCCTTTTCGTAGTCCGCGTCACGAATGATGTTGTCGCGGGTCAGGGTGTGCTCAAAGTAGCGCGAATCCAGCTTAAAGGTCAGCTGTGGGATGGGCGATCCTGCCCCCTCGAGTAGTGTCAGGCCCTGGTTGTAATAACCAAAGAATTCGTTTTTGCTGGTGGTGGCCGCCACCACCAGGCGAGTGCCCGGCTCTTCATAATAGACTTGCACAGTCTCTTCCAGCTCAAAAGGCTGTTTGATCGATTTGCCGTTGACTCGAATCTCGGCCTTGCAATGACGACACCAGAAGGCCAGTGTCTTTTCGATGTCTTGCAGCAGATTGGGGATTTTGTAGCGGTTCTCGGCAATGCACAACGAGACGGTAGTGCCTTCGACGCTGTGCGGCAGGGCGATCAGGTCAAACTTTCTTTGGGCGTCGAAGAGCACCCGCCACGACTGCCCTTCGCGTCCCGTATCGACCACCACGGCATCGGGTTCGAGCGAGAAGACCGACACAAATCCAATGCCAAACTTGCCCACTTTGGTCAGGTCGTTCTCTTTGGACGAGCTGAACAGTCTCGTCAGTTGGGTCTGGATGATCTGCTCGGTCATGCCTTCGCCGGTGTCAGCCACCGACAGCTTGAGGCACTTCAGTTCGGGGTCGCGAGCCAGCGTGACCTCGATGAGGTTGCTGCCGGCGTCGATGGCATTTTGGACCAGTTCGCGCAGGCAAGCCAGCGGCTGAGAGAACTGCCGCACCAGCATGTCCAGGGCGGACCCGGCCGCACGAACGTTCTTGTCTTTAGAGGGCTTGGCCATGGTTGGCCGTTCGGCGCCCGTCCCCCGGTTGCCTGTGAAACGCAAAGAACCCCGGAGGGCCTCCGGGGTTCTTCATGAACACAGGGGCGGACTTTAGCCGGCTACGGTGAGTTCGCGAATCTCTTCGATTTTGTCGCCCTTGGCAATTTTGTCGACCACGTCAACATTGTCGACCACTTTGCCGAAAACGGTGTGGACTCCATCGAGATGGCCCTGAGGGCTGTGGCAGATGAAAAACTGGCTGCCACCGGTGTTGGGGCCTGCGTGGGCCATCGACAGCGAGCCGCGCTGGTGCTTGTTGGGGTTGATCTCGCAGTTGATCTTGTAGCCCGGACCGCCGGTGCCATCGCCCCGGGGGCAGCCGCCTTGAATCATGAAGTTGGGGATCACCCGGTGGAAACTGAGGCCGTTGTAGTAGCCTTTGTGAATCAGGTCCAGGAAATTCTTGACGGTGTTGGGGGCGGCGTCCTGGAACAGTTCGATCACCATTTCGCCCCGAGAGGTTTTCATCGATACGCGCGGATTGGCCATAAGAAACTCCAAAGCTTGAGATTTGCCCAGGCCAGTTATCCCTAGGCCACGGCTACTCCTGCCCAGGGAGGTTTTCTCGGGGTGGCGAACAGCGCGCCATGTTTGGAAGCCTGCGCCTGCCCAAAGGGAAGCTGACCGAGGCCGAGCAGCGCCTCTACAACGGCCATTTTTGCGCTCTTTGCCATGGCCTTGATCAGTGGGGGGGCAAAATTGCCTCGCTGCTGACCAATTACGACACCACCTTCTGGCTGCTGGTGCTGGCCGCCCTCGATGAAGATCGACATGGCCCCGCCCCGCTGAATAAGCTGCGCTGCACGGCCGTGCCCTTTCGGCAGGTGGGTATTGTCCAGTTACGGCCCCAAACCCGTCAGTTGGCGGCGGCCCTGACGCTGGCGTTGGTAGGCGCCAAAGTGGAGGATGACCGGCTGGACGGCGATCGGCCCTGGGTGCAATGGGCTTTTCTGCCGCTGCGGTCGAGTTGGGCCCGGGCCGGCCCCTGGCTCGATCAGGTTGGTTTTCCCCGCGATGCCATCGAGGGACTGGGTCCCTGGCAACGAGCCATGGAGGTTGAGGCGACCAGTCTGCAAGAATTGGCCCAACCCACCCAGGCCATGCTTGAGGCCGTATTTGGATTTGTGGCCGACTACACCGAGCAACCGTCGTGCCTACCTGCCCTGCACGAACTGGGGCGCAGCCTGGGCCTGTGGATCTACCTTTTTGATGCCTACAGCGACCAGGGCCGAGACGCGCGCAGCGGGGCCTTTAACGCCCTGGCCCGCTTTCCCCAGCCCCCCGGTCAACTGGCCAGTCAGATGCTGCACGCCCTCAACCACGCCCAGCGCGCCCTGGCCCGCCTGCCGCTGGGATCGCGCCGCCCCATGTTGGAGCTGCAGGTGGCCCGTCTGCGTCAGTTGACCCGGGAGCAATTTGGAGTGGTCGAGCCTTCCTCAGGAGGGGCGGCCTGCTGGGTGATGGGCGGCCTGGCCGCCGCTGCTCTCACTCCCACCGCGGCGGTAGCCTGCGATGGCTGTGATTGCGGAGGCTGTGACGGCTGCGATTGCGGGGGCTGTGAGGGGTGCAATTGCGAGGCCTGCAACTGCGAGGCCTGCAATTGTGAGGCTCTGGAGTGCTGTAATGCTTGCGACTGCTGTCAAGGCTGTGAGGGTTGCCAGTGCAACAGCTCCAAATATGACTGGATTTGCTGTTGCCACAGCGATTCCACTCCCCCCAAATCCAAAACCGCGCCTCCCCCCAAGGAGGACGAACTGCCTGGCACCACTCGCGTCAAGCGCAAATGGCCATGGAGCAAGAAAAAGCCGAAACCGGTCGAGGACCCGCCTCAACCTGGATAGGGCGAACTCTTCAGGGCGGCCAGCTGGCGCGGACGCTTGGACAAAAGCGTTTTCAAATGGGCCAATTGCTCCTGAGGCCGCTCGGGCCATTGCAGCAGGGCCTGGGCCTCAGCCTCCAGTTGGTCAAACTGGTCCAGGCACCAGTTGCACAACTGCCGGCAAACCTCATCGTTGATCACTTTCTTCTGATGGATATCGGTGCGCCACTTCGAACTTGACAGCCAGATGGTGGCACCTACAGGCAGCGAGGTGAAAGGCATGGCGTCCAGCAAGATGCCGTATTTGACCGGCAAAATGGAAGCCGGCACCTGACTGTCGGTGTCCCAGCAGATCAGACCGCGCACGGCCAGGGCGTCGTGCTGACTGGAGGGCGGAGGGGTATTATGCCCACCTCCCTGGAGTTGCTCCAGCCAGGGCTGCAACTCTCGGCCGCCGGGCATGGGCAGAGCATCGGCCTGCTCGTGACGCCACTGGCGTAGAGCCTGATAGGCCTGAGCCCCGGGAACCACCTGAGTGATGCGACCGGCCACCTCCTCGACGGCCCCGCGGCGCGCCGGTGGAGGAGGATAGAGCATTAACTCTCGGGCCGGAGCCGCCGACAGCCACACTCGCTCCAGCCGCCCCAGACTGGGAGACGCTCCACTTTTTTTGTGAAGCATGCCCTGACTCCCGCTGATGGGGAAACGGTCCATGGCCACGTGGGGTAGAGACAGACCGGCCTTGCGGCTGGCCGATAAAAAGTTCTCCAGGGCGCGCCTGGGGGGACGCAGATGCAGCAAGGGATTCCACCACGGTTGCTGGCGCAGATAGTGAAAGGTCAATTCCAACTGAGCCAACGGTTCCAGTTTGTCGGTGCTCCCATGCACCCCGGCCGCATCCAGTCTTAGACCCAGTTCGGGCAGCTCCAGATAGTCGCAGCCGTCGGCCAGGGCGGCCTGGAAGGCCGTAGCCAACGGCCCGTAAAGCGGGTCGGCCATCATTTCTACCTGGTGCAGGCGGGCCAGCCAGGGGCCTAGATCGACCGGTTGGGCGCCCAGTCTCAAGGTGGCCATGGCCTGCTCGCGCTTCTGGCGAAAATGCAGGCTGCTGGCCTGCCACAAGTGGGCGCACTGAATCAGTTTGACCAACCACAGGCCGGCCTCGCGAGATTGACGCAGGGCCAACTTTTCGCGTGCTTTGGCCGCGTCCAGCGTAAAGCTACCGGCCGATTCCAGCCAGCCTTCTTCGCGCAACTCCTGCAGGAGTTGGTCTAGTTCACGATTCACGGGACCTTTGCAGCAAAACGATCTCCCGGTTGTTCATGTCGTCAGGATTCATCCACAGGTAGGCCATCCGCTCGGGCGCGCTGGCCATGCTCGTCCACTTCCTTTTCGACCGACACAGCCCGGGTCTTGTGGGGTTCCAGGTCGATGCGAAAGAGGGTTTGTCATTGGGGTCCACCTGGCCGTTGCGGTAGCGGAAGATATCCACGCTGCTGTCGTCTCCTGAGATTTGAGGTGCGCCCACAATGCCCCGGGCAATGGTCTGCGGTTGATAACGGGACGGTACAATCATCTTCGCTGGCTCTCAATCGCTGGTGTTGCTCGACTCTGGCCCGACTCTGGCTGCATTCAATCACCTGCCCCCGGGGCTGTCTTCGCCACCTTGTTACCGATTCAGCAGATTTGATTTCGGGCGTTCGGGCACCCCCCCAGAAGCGAACTAAAACCTTATAGTGATGGGAAAACGCCTGTTCTGCTGTGGATAAGGTGTGGAAAAAGTTTCAGGTTTTATCCACAGGCTCATGATGCAGGTGTACACGGCCTTTGCGGGGGTTATCCACAACCTCTAGTAGTTTTTCTCGAAAAGTCATCTAGATATAGGGGTGTTTGGGTTGACTTTCGGGAATACCAACCCCTAGGATGCAACCTCAGAGTTTGAAAGATAGTCAACGGGAGCAACCCGTTGTTGAAAGGAGAGAGGCTTGGCCACCCATACCGCGTTTCTACAAGACGATGTGAGTAATCCAGCAAATCTATTAACACCCTTGGGGGAGAAGATCTTTTTGGACCGCTATGCGCTCAAAGATGGCAGCAAGCGTTCGTTGAAAGATGGGGACACCGTAGTTGCGGTTGTGGACTCCAAGACCGGTCAGCGTGAAATTGGGACCGTACTAAAAATTGCCCAGGGCGAGGTCACCGTGCAATTGCGCGATGAAAGCCGCATCACCTGCGCCCTCGAGCATGTCGACAAGCCTGTCGAAACTCGAGGCGAACAGATGATGGACCGCGTGGCCCGTGGGGCCGCCGACGTGGAGCGGCCCGAACTGCGCGAGCGCTGGGAAGCTGAGTTTCGCTGGCTGCTGGACGGTTGGAAGTTTTCGCCGGGTGGTCGCATCTGGACCGCCTGTGGCAGCGATCAGCAGTTGACCTTTTACAACTGCTATGTCATCCCGTCGCCTAAGGATTCGCGAGACGGCATTTTTGACACCCTTTCGCAGATGGCCGAAATCATGAGCCGCGGCGGCGGTGTAGGCATCAATCTCTCCACCCTGCGCCCCCGCTACGCCTATGTAAAGGGCGTAAACGGTCGATCCTCGGGCTCGGTCAGTTGGGGTGGTCTCTACTCCTTCGTGACTGGCTTGATCGAGCAGGGCGGCTCGCGTCGGGGCGCGCTGATGTTGATTCTCAACGTCTGGCATCCAGACGTGCTGGAGTTCATCGACGCCAAGCGCGAGATGGGCAAGATCACCAATGCCAATATCTCGATCGGCATTACCGACGACTTCATGGCTGCCGTCGAGAAGGACGCCGATTGGGAACTGGCCTTCCCCGACACCAATGACGCCAACTACCACAACTGGACCGGCAACATGAGTAAATGGCGGGAGCGGGGCGGCAACGTCATCGTTCACAAAACCGTCAAGGCACGTGAAATCTGGAACCGGATTATCGGCAGCGCCTGGGCCTCGGCCGAACCCGGACTGTGGTTTGTGGACCGGGCCAACAAAGATTCCAATTCCCACTACTATGACCAGGGCGACCTGATCTGCACCAACCCTTGTGGCGAGCAACCTTTGCCCCAGTGGTCGGTGTGCAACCTGGGCCACGTCAACCTCTCTCGTTTTGTAGAGGGTGGCAGCGTGCAATGGGATCAGCTGGCTCGTGGAGTGCGCACCTCGGTGCGCTTCCTGGACAACGTCATCGACGCCACTCCCTACTTTTTTCCCCAGAACGAAAAGCAGCAGAAGGCCGAACGACGCGTAGGTCTGGGCACCGTGGGGCTGGCCGAAATGCTGATTCGCCTGGGCATTCGCTACGGCTCTCCCGAGTCGCTGGAGTTCCTGGACAACCTCTACAAATTCATCGCCCGGGAAGCCTACCTGGCCTCCACCGACCTGGCCGCCGAAAAAGGATCGTTTGAGCGATTTGACGCCGAACCGTTCCTGGAAAGCGGCTTTATGAGAGGCATGCCCGAGGATGTGCGTCAGGCCGTGCGCGAAAAGGGAATTCGCAACGTGACGCTGCTCACTCAGGCGCCCACCGGCACGGTGGGGACCATGATCGGAACCTCCACGGGTATCGAGCCTTTCTTCTTCTGGAGCTACTTCCGCAAAGGTCGGCTGGGGGTCCACGAAGAGAAGGTCAAGGTGGTCCAGGAATGGCAAGACACCCATCCCGGCGAACCCCTTCCCGACTACTTTGTGAGCGCCATGGACCTCAGTCCTGAACAACACGTGCGGGTGCAGGCAGCCATTCAGCGTTGGGTGGACTCGGCTATCTCCAAAACCTGCAACTGCCCGTCGGACTTCACCGTGGAGCAGACTCGTGAACTGTACGAACTGATGTATCGTCTGGGCTGCAAAGGCGGCACCATCTATCGCGACCAATCGCGTGATGAACAGGTGCTCAATTTGAAGCTAGAGGAAGCGCCCGCCGCAGTGGCCCCAGCCCCTGCCCCGGTGTCCATCGAGAAGCACGAGCCCAAGGTGCGTCCGCGCCCCTACAAGCGCTATGGCGTGACTGTTTCCAAAAACACTCCCGCCGGCACGGCCCATATCACCATGAATGACGACGCCGAAGGTCGCCCCTTCGAAGTCTTTGTGGACATTGGCAAGGGCGGTAGCGACATCAAGGCGATGGCCGAAGCCTTGGGCCGTATGGCCTCGCTGGTGCTGCGCTTCAACTCGCCCCTATCTCCCAAGGAGCGGGTCAACGAGATTATCAACCAGTTGTCGGGCATCGGTGGTCCGCGCTCGATGGGCTTTGGCAAAAATCGTGTCCGCTCGCTGCCGGACGCGCTGGCGCAGGCCCTCGAGGAGCAGTATCTGGAGAGCGCCGACAGCGGCGAGATCGAGATCGAAGAGCACCCGCCCCAGCACGAAGCTCGTCCCAAGTCTCAGGTCTCGGCCGACATCTGCCCCAGCTGCGGCAACGTCAGCTTCCAGGCCATCGAAGGCTGCCAGACCTGCTACTCGTGCGGCTACTCCGAGTGCTAAGTTAAATAGCCCTGGCTAAACCCAACAGCCTGTCTCCCGGTGAGGCGGGCTGTTTTCTTTTCTGGCCGGGCATCAGGACACCGAGAGAGCGCCGCAGCCTCTCAACGCATGACTCACGACTCGCTGGGTCAGAGCTACAAAGTGGACAGCGGTTGGGACAATTACGGGCTGAATGGAGCCGCTTGCGGATTTTTTAGGGTCTCCTGGCCGGTCTGCCCGCACATCATTCCAACCTGATGGATGGCATCAAACTGTGACGGTGACAGTTTGAACTCTCTAACTTATGGGCGCCCCTACCAGAAGATCAAGGAATCAGCTCAAGGCGACCTTGCTGCGCTTGAAAGGATCGCCCAAAGTGCTGCAGGGTCTGTGCTAAGGGTAGCATGGCCCGCCCTCCCAGCGGAACCGGGGTGAGCCACAATTCGCTGGCATCATCGAAAACCCGGATCCTCTCGCCATCCTCTTCCCATTGCAGGGAAAGAGCCTCCAGCAGTTGGGTGGTGCAGTAAAGTCGCCCCTGTCGGCGGGCTGCGGGGAAAGAGGTTTCTTTCCAGCGGAGTTGTTCGCCGGCCACCCATTCCGCCCGTCCACTAGGATGAGCCAGCAGGCGGCCCAGCAAGGGTTCGTCAACCCAGGGCAGCAGACCCACGTCAGCCAGCGCCCGGCGAGCCTCCGCCTTCAAGTCGCAACGCCCGTAGACATCGGGAAACACACACAGTACGCCCTCGAAGGCCTGGCCGTCCCAGCCCGCTTTGACGGGCTCATATTCAATCCGCACCGGGCACCCCGGGCTGACCTGCGCATAAAGTTGCCGGGCCATCTCTGGATACATGCGAATGCAACCATGAGAGACTGCGCCACCTATCGAGTCGGGCCGATTGGTGGCGTGAATCCCGTAGCCTCCCAGCGAGAGGCCCATCCAACGGTCCCCCAGAGGATTGTCGGGTCCTGGCCCGACCGGACCGGCAACCCCAGCCCAAGCTGGAGGAAACCAGGTGGGATCGGTGGCGCGGGTAGCGATGTGAAACTGGCCCACCGGTGTATTCCAGCCCGGCATGCCGATGGCTACCGGATAAAATCCCTGAAATTCACCGCCGCGGAAGTGATAAATGGCGCGCTCGGGCAGGTTTAAGACCAGCCCATCGGCCACAGGCTTGGGCAGGATTCGCCGCAGCGGGAGCACGTAGTCGCGGGCGGGCAAAGGTTTGAGATCGACGGGGCGTTGATTGGCCCAGGCCAGATGCTCCAGACCGAGACCCTGGCGGCGGGCCACGGTGAATAAGGTGTCGCCGGGCTGTGAGCGGTAGTTGGTGTCGCTCCCAACTATCAGGCGCGAAGGCTGGCCGACCAGTAGCCAGAGTAGCAATATCAGGGTCATCGTCGTTGATAGGTTGCGGTCAATTCTCCATGACCCAGGACGTGCCCATCCATCGCCTGCAGCAACTGAGCCTTGCTGGCACCGGCGGGAAGTCCCAGGGTGGTGTCCAGAGCGAAGAGATGAAATACATAGCGATGGGGCTTTCCGGCTGGGGGACTGGGACCGTTATAGCCCAGTTTGCGAAAATCGTTGATGCCGGCCACCGCCTCAGCCGGCACCTTGCCTTCCTCGAGATGCTGCACCCCGCCGGGCAGATTGTAAATCACCCAGTGAACCCAATCCCCGCGAGGGGCGTCCTGGTCGTCGCACAATACCGCCAGCGAGCGTGTCTGAGGAGGCACGGTGCTCCAGGTCAGGGGCGGTGACAGGTCCTCGCCATCGGCGGTGAAGCGTCGAGGGATGGGTTGCCCGGGCTCGAGCGCCGAACTCGTCAGTTGCAGGCTAACCATTTTTGGATTCCTTTCCGCAGTCACCGCTGGCGGGGCGCTACCTGAGCAGGCGGAAACGAACAGACAGGCCAGCACGGGGCCGGCTTGAGCGATCCATTTCATGAGTCCATAATGTCACGATTCGGATCGGCGAGAAATGATGGCCATCATCCAGACCAAAACATTTTGTCGGATCCAGGGTTCCTGGCGGCGCTAGCAAAGGATCCGCCATGCAGGTCAGCGGCTCCCTTCCTCCCCGCTCCCGTGGCGGCTCCCCTAAAGCCCCGGCCTCGGACGCAACCCCATGGGGTAGCGACTCGGTGAGTCTGGGGCAGATCGCCCCAGTGGCCCCCGGCCGTCCTCAGTTTTCACCCGACCTGTGTGGGCTATCCGTATCTCCCGAGTTGGGCCAGGTGCAGGTCAAGTTGCTGGGGCGGGATCTGTTTTGCGGGTCGGAGTCGCTCGGCTTTCTGGGGGCGGAGGCGGCCCGCAGCATCGGTGATGGTGCCCGCTGGCGCCATCCCTTTCCTCAGGACTGGCCATGGCCGCCCAAGGAACCGCGCGGTCTTAACAGCCTGGGCCACAACCGTTTCGATATCAGCGACCCGGACTTTCTCGGCCACTACGGAACCAGGCCCTCGGTGTGGGTCGATCAGGACCAGCAGGGGGTGACCCGACTGCAGGTTAGCCAGCAAACTCTGGCGGGGGCCCCCAAGTCGGCCTGGGTAGTGGCCCCTTTGGCCATGCCGGGGGGGCACTCTTTGAGCGCGCCCCAGGCTATGGCCGTGTTTCCGATTTTGGACCCGGCTGAAGTTGACCAACTTCATCGCCAGCCGGGCACGCCGGCCAGCCAGACCTGGGATTACGATGGCGGCGATCAATTGATGTTCGTGACTCCAGGCGCCGACTTGCAGGACAACCAGAAGAAGGGATACTTTTCCGCGCGCGGGTCGCTCTTTGGCCGCCTGGGCGATAGTCACATCATGTCTCTCCAGTCTCGGGGCGGAGAGGGAAATCAGGCCTTTCAGGTCTTTGCCGGCATCCACAACTATGTGGAACTGGAGTGGACGGGCCGGGCTGCCGAGCAATCGCAACTCGAGGTGACCATGACCCCGGTTGAACTCAAGTCCCTAAAGATTGATCTTGAGGGACGCCGCCTGGAAAGGCTGGGTCAAACTTCCCTGGGTCTCAAGGCCGAAATGCAGGCTGTAGCCAGGGCGCTGCGCCCTTGAGAGGCATCAACCGATCCCGACGAGGGCTGCTGTTTGGCCCGCGCGAGGCGGGATGCTGGGAATTTGTGCTGGGGCTGGGCTGGCTGTGCACCCTGGTGACAGTTCTTTTGGCATGGCTGAGCGGCAACTCCGCGCTCCGGCAAATCGCCGGGACATTCTTCTGCATAGCACTGTCTACCACTCTGCTGCTGTTGAGCCTGGCCCAGTCGTGTTGGGTCAGCGAGCGCTGGCCCTCGATCCCCGACGTCTGTTATCAGGTTTCGGGCTGGTTACTGATTGCCTCGCTTTTCTCTCCTTTCCTGGCGGGCCTCACTGGCCAGGTCTGGATCGCGAGGTGGGGAATGCTCTACCTGTTGGGAATGGTAGCCTTGTTGCTGCTCTCGCTGCTGCTTCGAATCGTTCTCTCTATCTGGGAGCGTGCCTCGGGTAAATGATGAAACGGTCAGCTTTGAAGATCGCGCGCCAGCCAGTGGTGAAAGGCGTACTCGCCCATCTCCAACGAGGGTGCGTAGCGGCCCACGTCGTAACCGCGCGAACGCAAGCCCCGCTGCACCGATTCGCAAATTTCCACGTCTTCCAGCTGAACGCGGTGGCTGGCCTCCAGGCTCCGCCGGATAAAGTCTTCATCGCATCCGGCTGCGAAGTAGTATTCAAAGACGGTCAGGCAGCGTTCGGCACTGATGGGCACCACCCAGTTGGTGTCCAAAACCGGGCCGTAGCGATTGAACATCCAGTTGGGATAGAGCCAGGCGTATACGGCCCCCCCGGCCAGCCGTTCGGCAAAATCGTCCCCCTGCTGGCTGCCGCCGGCGTCACAAGTCTGCAATACCAGGGGAGCCATAACCTGGGTTTGATAGTTGTCCAGATCCAGTTGAGCGGCCAGCGCCTGATGAGCTACCTCCACGTGGTAACCGCCATCGAGATAGTTGTCGACGTAGACTTTCCAGTTGCAATTGAGTTCGTAGCTGCGGGTGTACTGATAGCGCAAAGAATCAAGACTCTCCGGAGGCACCCGCTGGGACAGGGGGGCTAACTGGGCGCTGAGTGGGTTGGGGGAGGGGCTGAAATTGAGCCACACCCAGGGACCCCAAAGCTCCATTTGAATGGGTTTCAGGCCGTATTGCTCGCGCTGAAACTCTTTGACTGCCCCCAGGCGCGGGGCCTTGCGCAGGCGCCCATCCAGATAGTAGGTCCAGCCGTGATAGGGGCAGGTGAGGTGGGCCGCGCAACCCTCGCCGCTGGTGACCAGGGCCGCGTGATGGCGGCACACGTTGTAAAAGGCACGCAACTGCCCTTCTTGATCGCGGGTGATCACGTAAGGTTGCTCCATGAAACAGCCACTGACAAACGAACCGGCATGCTGCAACTGTTGGCGCCGGGCCACCGGCTGCCAATGCCCCAGCAGGAGGCGTTCTTTTTCGCACTCCAGCACATCCTCGCGCAAATACCAACTGGAAGGCGGGGTGGGTGAACTCTCCAGCGGGAGATTGAGGTCAAATCGGGCGATTTCTTGGGCTACAGTGCTCATGGGCCAGCGTTCAGCAGCACCGGGAAGAGATCCTACGGAGAAGGGATCGTGACCCTCTTTTGGCCCTAGCTTTCGCTGCTGTCGTGACCGTCCGGGTCGGGTTTGACCAGTCGGTTGGCCTTGAGGCGATCGATGCGCAGGCCGTCCATGGATTCGACCTCCAGTCGAATTCCAAAAATTTCGACCACGTCGCCCACCTGGGGCTTGCGTCCCAGGTGGCTGAAGACGGTGCCCCCGATAGTGTCGTTGTGCTCGTCGTTGATAGTGATGCCAAAGTGTTTCTCGACATCGGCGATCAGCACCAGGCCGGAGACGCTGAAGACACCGTTCTCCAGGGGCACAATGTCTTCTTCATCGGTGGGCGTATCGGTCTCTTCCACATCGCCCACGATGCGCTCAAGAATGTCGCCGTAGGTGACCATGCCGGCGGTGCCGCCAAATTCGTCCAGCACCAGGGCCACCCGGGTGCGGTGTTTTTTCATCTGACGCATCAGAGCCGACACCGACAGACTGCCCGGCACGGCGAACACCTCGCGCATCACGGTGGTCACGGGGGCGTCCAGTCCGCGCTGCTGATTGATCGCACTGATCACGTCTTTGAGTAAGACCACCCCTTTAATGTCGTCGAGATTGTCTCCGTAAACGGGATAGCGCTCGTGACGTTCTTCGGCAGCCAGACTGGCCAGATCGCGCAAGGTGGAATCCGCCGAGACGCAGACCATCTCTGTGCGCGGCACCATAACCTGGGTGGCTACCATATCGAAAAAGTTGAAAACGCGGGAAACCATCTGGCTCTCGGCCTGTTCGGTCAGACCGGCCGCCTCGCGTAGACCCAGCAGAGCCTGAATCTCTTCCTCCGAATAGATCTGGCCAGCGTGATGGCCGTGGGCCCCCATGGCACGAATGCCCATGAGGCGCAAAATGACATTGGTAATCTTGGACAAAAACCAGATGCCCGGCCGACACAGGCGCAAGAACAGAGAAGTTGCCGGAGCGGCGGCCAGCGCCACACGGGCGGGGAACTGGATGGCCAGCATTTTGGGAACCTGCTCACCCACCACCACATGCAGCATGGTCATCAAGGACAGGCTGAGCATGGTCAGGGCCACCGGACTGCTCAGTCCTATAGCCGTGAGAGGCTTGCGAAAGAGCGCCTCACCCGCCGCGCCCAGCACCAGACTGGCAATAGTAATGCCCAGTTGGGATGCGGCCACGTAGTCGTCAACGTTCTTTTTGCCCTTTTGCACATGGTGAGCACCGCGCACACCTTCGCGCACCATCTCGTCCACCTTGGTATCGCGTAAGGCTACCAGAGCGAATTCCAGCGACACAAAGAAACCATTGATGGCCAGAAAGAAAACTACGATCATGGTCAGAGTGCCGGGATTGAATCCGTCGAAGGCACTTGCTTCGGCAAATGTCAGCATCGTGGACGCACGCTTGTGAGGGTTAAGTTACCTATGTCGCTGTCGGAATTCAAAGACAATGTCCCTGCCACCCTGTTAGGCATCCCGTTCGGGAACTCCTGTAACTAGCGGGTGGCCTGCATCGGAGTGGCCAGCATCACGGCACAGGTCTGTATAAACCAACTGGCCGGGCCAAATACCACCTGAGAGAGCAATGTGCCCAGCAACATACCGCCCAGCAGAAATACGGCCGCCACTTTGATGTCGCTGGCGTCGCGTTTCTCTTGTTTGCACTGATCCGTGATGCGGGCCAGGGTGGGATCGACCACCAGTCCCAGCATAATCGTTGCCACCCCGTTGACAACGCTGGAGAGCAGTGTGGCCGAGCTGGCCGCGGCGTGATTGTCATGGAGTTGGGCCCCGGCGTGAATGGCCGCCATGGTCCCTACCGAGTGCACCGCCAGCACAATCACGTTGCCTAGCAAAAACGGTCGGGGGATCCTGCTGATGTCCTTAAATCGCACTCCCAGCACCCCGGGGGGGCGCAGGCAGCCTATCATCGTGGGCCAACTGGCTGGATGCAGGCAGCGCAGCAAAACTGCCGGAATGGACCCTCGCTCCTGCAATTGGAAGACCGCCTGATTGATCACTTCCACAAATGTGGGCAAGAACAAAAGTCCAATGAACGCGCCCAGGCTGGCGCCAGCCAGCACCTGGCGAAAGAGCATTTCCAACTGCAGGACCTGATGCTGCGACACCATGTGGTCGGCCGTGCTGCCCAGCAAGGGTCCATACACCTGTCCGGAGAGTCTGGCAATCAGAAAGAACAGGTTGTAAATGGCCAGAGCTGTGGCGATCTGCCTGGTGATCACCGCCGATACCCGGGCCGCATAGGTGGTGGAGGCCAGCACGGTGAGGCCGACATTGATGAGCACAATGGTCCAAATGCTGCCGGCCACCTGCCCGCCCTGGCCGCCGATGGCCTGAGTCGCCTGGCTGATGATCTGGATCCCCACCGGCAACACCAGCAAGCCCATCAGCGACCCCCAAAAATTGCCCGCCCCCAAATGGATGGCGGCAGCATACACCTGGCCGGCGTCCCGCTCTTCCTTGATGGCTTCATCGGTGATCAGGGCGGCCTGAGGGTCGACCCAGACCGAAAAGGCGATGGCGGCGAAAGCATTCACCAGCCCTGACAGAAGGAGGGCGGTGCTCTTATAGTTAGGGAAAACTGCGCTGCAGTAGACGGCGCTCAAGGCCCCCACGGTCCAGACTGCGGTGGCGAAGACATTGAATAGCAGAAAACCGGCCGGGATCCCTTGCAGGCGACCCAGTGAGGCGGGCATGGGATGGCGCTTGCAAAAATGGGCCAGTGCCTGAACCATCACCGAGGGGCGGGCGCAGCCGCGGATCCCTTGCTCGTCCAATATCTCAACCAGATAACAGAAAAGACTGACAAAGTTGGGCAGCAGCACCCACGAAGCCAGGCTGCCTAAGGAAGAACCGATCACCACCCATTGGATCTGCTGCAAAAGTTGACCGGTGTTGCCCGTATGTTCAACCGCCCCCACAAAACCGGCCATCAGCGGCAGGTAAAACATGTTGGCAAAGCGGCTCACCATGAAAAAGATAGAGGAGATGGTGGTGGCCTGAGCGACCCGGCCGGTGATCACGGCAGCCGGGCGAGCGGCAATATTGAGGCTGCCCAGCATGGAGACGACCCCAGAAATGCACACAACGAAGAGCAGACGTGGGTCGGTCAGCAAGTGGGGATTCATGGGCAGACGACCGCCAGCTTAAGAAGAGGGTGTGTCACGAAGTTGAATATCTTTCACGAACTCTTGGAATTCCCTTCTTTTTTGCGGTTGCTGCCCCTACTGGCAGGGAAGGTACCCGAGGCGACGAACGCCGCAGCGAACACAATATACGTTCAGTGTGGAGAAAGGAGTCTCTATCCACGTGAAGAGATTTACATTTTCGGTCCTCGCAGGAGCTGCCCTTTTCGCTTCTCTTTCCGGCAGTTCGTCGGCCGACTGGCTAAGCAGCGAACAATCGCAAACCCTGGAGTTCGCCAATCGAAACGGATGCGTCATTCGCATTGATGGCAAAAATTTCGAAGGTCGCTGGGCCTTCATCGGCGACCGCCCCTTCGTGAATGTGGAGTCGTTTGGCAAGGCCCTGGGTCTGCCGCGCCGCCACAATGTGAAAAACTGGTATCTGAGCAGCCAGGGAAACCCCAAGGGGAGCCCGTTTCAGATGCAGGTCGAATCGATCAATACCAAGCTACCCACCGTTCGCTTTGGCGGTGCTACCTATGTCGAGCTTCAAGCGGCCTTGAAAGCCATGCAGATTCCTTTGCATTGGGATACTCGTGGCCGAGTTTTTGAAGTGGGCGAGGCCTATGCAGGTCAGTATATGATTGGTGCCTGGCAGCGCTGGTACGTCCAAAAGGAGCAGTTTTACAACGGCACCAGCAAATGTGGCGCCAAGGATCAGGGCAACTTCTACGACCCGCACATCGACGCCAACCTGTCCGACGGCTACTAAAGTCCCCGGACCTGACGAAAAGCCCGCTGCTTCGGTAGTGGGCTTTTTAATTTGGCCGGTGCTGCCGAGGAACCCGACAGAGCCACAGAGAAAAGCTGGGCTGCAATCAATCTAGGAGGCCTTTTGATGTCTACCGCCACTGTTTCAGACCGAGTCTTTAACTTCTCTGCTGGACCCGCCACTTTGCCCCTCAAGGTACTCCAGGAGGCTCAACAGCATCTCCTTTGCCTGCCGGGCGTGGGTGCTTCCATCCTGGAAATCAGTCATCGCTCTCCGCCCTTTGAGGCAATCATCGGCACCGCCGAACAAGATATGCGCACTCTGCTGGGCATTCCAGACGACTACGCCGTTCTCTTTTTGCAAGGGGGAGCCACCACCCAGTTCTCCATGATTCCCATGAACTTTCTCAGCGCCAGCACTTCGGCCGACTATCTGTTGCAGGGCGCCTGGTCCAAGAAGGCCATCGGCGAGGCCAAAAAGTGCGGACCCGTCAAGGTGGTCTGGGATGGGAGTGCCGAGAAGTTCTCGCGCGTTCCCCGTGCTGGCGAGTTCCAGCCCAGCGAGGGAGCTGCTTACCTGCATATGACGTCCAATGAAACCATCGAAGGAATCGAGTTTCACTACGACCCCGACTGTGGCTCGGTGCCCTTGATTTGCGATGCTTCGTCCGATTTTATGCATCGGCCCATCGACATCAAGAAGTATGCCTTGATCTACGCGGGCGCCCAGAAGAACGTAGGACCGGCCGGGGCCACCGTGGTGATTATCCGCAAGGATCTTCTAGATCGTCAGGTGGGCACTCAGTTGCCCACCATGCTCGACTATAAAAAAATGGTGGCCGGTGCTTCCATGCACAATACCCCGCCCGTCTTCACCATCTACATTCTGCATCTGGTCATGAAATGGTTGCTCAACGATGTAGGCGGCCTGGACAAGATGCTCCAGCTCAATCAACAAAAAGCCAACCAACTGTATGACTACATGGATGCCAGCGGCGGGTATTACAAACCTCACGCCCAAACAGACAGCCGAAGCTTGATGAACATCACCTGGCGCATGGGCAATGAAGACCTGGAGAAGAAGTTTGTCAAAGAAGCCCAGGCGGCCAAACTGGACGGACTCAAGGGGCACCGCGACGTGGGCGGCCTGCGAGCCAGTCTCTACAACGCCTTCCCCCTCGAAGGGGTGGCCGCTCTGATCGACTTTATGAAGGAATTTCAGCAGAAAAACGGCTAGTTGACAAGGCGAGCCCCCGCGGGGGCTCGCCTTTTTCCTGGTGGCCGCTGGAGGAAACCTCCCTGTGCCTGGGAAGCCTCCGGCAATATGAATACTCTCGACTTGCTTTACCGTATCTATCGAGCGCGCTATTCGCTGGACGTCCTGCAACGCCGCCTCGACCACCCGGTAAAGGTGGTGTTTTTGGGAGAGCGGGCCGACACCACGCGGGTGCTGGGCTGGTTGGGCGAGTTGCACCCCCGGGCCCAGGAACTGCCCATCGAACAACGGAGCTGGCCTATCGATGCCGACGATTGGTCGGACGTCAGTGCCTGCGTGATTCATCTGGGCTCAGAACTGCCGTCCACGGAATGGCTGCGCGAACACGCCGAGTCTATCCCGGACAGCGTGCCCTGCCTGTGGATTGTCGAGAACAGCGAAGCCAAGGCTCCCGACATTGTGCCCGGCACGCTGCCGCGAATTCATCAGTTGGACCCGCTGGACCCCGGCCCCCAGTTTGCTTACCGGCTACCCCGGGCTTTCCCCGGGCTGGCCATCCGACTGGCCCGCGACTTCTCTACCCTGCGCGAGTCTTACGCCCACCAGGTCATTCGGCGCACTTCGGCGCGCAACGCCCGAATGGCCCTGGCCTCCACGCTGGCCGCCCCGCCCATCCCGGTGGTGGGGACCTTGTGGCGCTTTTTCGCCACCACCGGCGAGACCATCGCCATGACCGCCAGCCAGATTCACCTTTGCCTGTTGATGGCCGCCCTGCACTATCGCAGTCTGGATTTCTTTGACCGAATGGGCGAGCTGTGGCCCGTCATCGGGGGCTCGTTTGGCTGGCGTCGGGTGGCCCGCCTGTTGGTCGGATTGGTTCCGGGATTGGGCTGGCTCAGCAAAGGCTCCCTGGCCTATAGCGCCACCTGGATGGTGGGGGAGACCAGCCGACTTTACTACGAATACGGCCAGCCCAATCAAGACGAGATCCTGCGCGAAATCAAGCGGCGCAGCCAGGAAGAGCTGGTCAAACGCCTGCGCGAGGAAGACAGTCAGCACGAAGAAGACGGCGGGGACGAAGCCGATTCGTAAAGGGTTGTGGGTTTGTTGCCTGATCTCGCTGCTCACCGCCTGTTTTTGGCACTCCCAGCGCTGGCAACAGGAGGCCGCTCACGCCAAGGTCCAGATGGTGTTAGACTACAACAGTCTGGTCGATCTGGCCCGCTCGCGCGGCCAAAAATGGGAAGACGCCTTGCCCGAATTCACCGAGAGGGGAGTCAGCGCCCTGGCCTTCGCCGAACTGCGCGCCGAAGAACTGGAGAACTACGGAGTCTGCAGTGTCTTCAGTGGCGTTGCCCTGGGTGCAGACACCGGCCAGGGCAGCGGTGGAGAGGGACAACCCAATCCTCAGTATACTTACCTGGTGCAGTGGAGCCAGGACGGCTTGATGAAGTTCGACGCCCTACAGCAGGCCTGCGTCGAGGCTTTTGGGGCTGACAAGGTCAAGCCGTTCACCGTAAATTCTCCGCGATACCAGGCCGCTCGGGTGGTGGAGATCGCTCTGCCCCTGCGGACCGTGCAGGGTATTGGAATTTGTTTTCCCAACTGGGGACTGGCGGCAGCCCGTGAGAAAAAGTTGGACGTCTGGTTGCGACCTGAGAACAAGCCGCCGATCACCTTGCCGGCCGTGCGTGCCTATCTGGATCGCCTGAGTCACCAGGTGAAGGCTCAGGGATTGATCTTTGGTGGGGCCAGCAACGAGGTGTTGGGCTACGGGGCTGATCCGCCCATCCTGGAAGAGACGGCTCAAATGATTGCCGGCCACGATTGGAAGCTGGGCTTTATCGAGTTGCCCAAAATCACCCAGCAGAAAGGCGTGGAGACGTTGGTGCGCCAGTTGCCAACCAACACCGTGCGCGTCTTTACGGTACCGCCCGCTCAGCAGGCCACTCTCAAGCCCGCGAGAGTGGCCCAGATGTATACTCTGGCCGCCCGCGAGCGCAATTTGACCGTGCTCTACATGCGCCCTTACGCTCACGATCCCAGTCCTGACAAGGGCTTTGAGCACGCCAATTCGGAGATGTTCGGGGCCGTTTATGAGCAATTGAACGGCAAGAATTTGCTGGGTGAGGCGGCTACCTTTAGCCGCGAAGTGCAGCCCGACCGGATTTCCATCGCGTTGCTATCGCTGGCCGGCCTCAGCGCCTTCTGGCTGGTGGTGTTGGGCTATCTTTCGGTTCCAGCCTCTCTGGCGGTGGGCACGCTGGTGGGCTTCGCCGCACTCAATGCAGTGGCCGCCCAGATTCACCTGTGGTTGGCCGCCATGGCCCTGGGAACGGCTTGCACGGCCAGCTTGCTGGCTACCGTCAGCCAGTTTTCGGCCCTGCGTCAGGCGGCCAGTCGGAACAATTTTGGCCAGATTATGGCGCAATCCACGTTGGCCTGGCTGCGCATGTTTTTGATCAGCCTGGCAGGGGCCTGGATCGCCAGTTGCTTCTTGCAGGAAACCACCTACAAATTGGGCCTGGACGTCTTCCGCGGGGTCAAAGTCGTGACCGTGATCATGCCCGTCCTGATCGCACTGGCCTGGATGATCTCCGGGCCCGAGCGCGGCCACTGGCTGCGCATCGGGGTGGCCCCGCTCAAGCTCTACCAACTGGTAGGGCTGGGCATTCTGGCCGTAGGCGGCATCGTCTACACCATGCGCACCGGCAATATGGCCGGCACCGACGTAGGCGATTCCATGGAAGGCGAACGCTATCTGCGCATGGTGTTGGATCAGGCGCTGGGTGTGCGTCCCCGCTTCAAGGAGTTCTTGCTGGCCCACCCGGCCATGCTTATGGCTCCGCTCTTTTTGCGCTGGGGTTGGCGCGAAGCAACAGCCGTGATGATTCTGATCGGGGCCACCGGTCAGTGCGGTCAGTTGGACACCTTTGCTCACGTGCATACCCCCCTCTATGTCTCCCTCATACGTTGCCTGCTGGGAGGGGTGTTAGGCTGCCTGTTGGGCTGGATCTATGCCGGAATTCTCTGGACTCTGGCGAAGGGAGTCGAGTGGCTACAAAGGAAGATACCGATTAGCACTTGAAGTTTCATTTAGAGTTGACTATTGTCAAAAAAGTTGCCGATAGGCACATTTGCCCAGTTTCCGGATAGCGGAATGACTCTGGGAAAAGGGGAGCAAGTATGGATCACACCACTGAAACGGGAGCCGCCGGTAAGCTCGAAGACTTGATGCGCAAGATTCCGGGCTTCGGGGGCTACCTCGATCGCGAGCGCCGCCGCGACGCAGACAAGTTGCAGCGCGACTTCATGGCCAAGGGCTTGAGCGAACTGAAACGCAAGGTTCAAGATGCTCAGGAACAATTGCTGGAAGGCGGCCAAATGAAGCTGATGACCAAGCTCGATGATGTCAACAACATCGTCGACCGGGTGGCTGGCCGCCTGCGCAGCGCCAGTTACGGCTACTCCGGTTTTTTTGACCAAAATCAGGTCAACGAAGAAGAACTCAATCGGATCTACGAGTTCGACCTCAGTCTGGTCAACGAACTGCAGCACGCTGACGAAGCCCTGCTAGGTCTGACTAGCAGCCTGGAAGGCGACAACGTCAAAGCCCGCATCAGCGACCTGGAGAAAGCGATCCGCGCGGTCGACTCCAAATTGGACGAGCGTGAGCGGCTTCTGAAAGGGGTGCGTTAGTGTTCGGAAAGTCAAAAGAACTGATCAACGTTATTGAATGGCCCGATCCCCATCCGGACCATATTGTTTACCGCTGGCCCGAGCATGGGGCCGGGGATATCAAGTTCGGGAGCCAACTCACCGTACGCGAATCGCAGGTGGCGGTGTTCTTCCGCGACGGCAAGGCGTTGGACACGTTCGGTCCTGGCCGCCACACCCTGACCACCGCCAACCTGCCCATCATTGAAGGTTTTATCAAGGGATTCACGGGTGGCTCCAACGTCTTCTCGGCCGAAGTCTACTTCATCAGTCTGCGGGTTTTCTCCGAGATGAAATGGGGCACCCCCAATCCCATTGACCTCAAAGACCCCGACCTGGGCTGGGTGCAGTTGCGCGCCTTTGGCAGCTT
Source organism: bacterium (assembly GCA_018780265.1). Classification (GTDB taxonomy): domain Bacteria; phylum Vulcanimicrobiota; class Xenobia; order Xenobiales; family JADMJV01; genus JADMJV01. Next base: position 91,891 of record JADMJV010000125.1, on the reverse strand, counting down.
CTCCATCCGCATCACCGAGCCCATGCTTTTCCTCAACAATCTGGTCGGCAGCCAGCGGCTGTATACGGCCACGGCTCTCAATCAGTATCTCAAGGGCAGCCTGCGCACCCATCTCAACGACCTGATCGGCACCAACTTCGAATCTTATGCCAAGATCCGGGGCGACATTTCCGAACTGGCCGCCGCTATGAAAGTCAAAGTGCGCAACGACTTTGGTAAGTTTGGCATCGAACTGATCGACTTTTTTATACAGGATGTTTCGGTTCCCGAAGAGATCCAGGAAGCTTTCCGGATGCGCGCCAAAATGGGCGCTCTGGGTGTGCAAAATTACTCCCAGTACCAGGCCGCCAACGCCATGGTGGAGATGGCCAAAAACCCTGGTGGGGGAGGCCAGGCCATGCAAATGGGTGCCGGCATGGGAATGGGCATGATGATGCCTCAGATGATGGCCGGTCAGATGGGCTATCCTCCGCCCGGCTACGGCTACCCGCCGCCCGGGTATCCACCGCCGCCGGGTTATGGCTATCCCCCTCCCGGCTACCCCCCTCAGGGAGGCCAGCCTGGCTATCCGCCGCCTGGCTATCCCCCTCCGCAACAGGGCGGCTACCCGCCGCCGCCCCAAGGAGGCTACCCGCCTCAGGCTCCGCCCGAGACGCAGGCCTGCGGACAATGTCAGGCACCCAACCAATCCGGGGCTCGTTTCTGCTATAATTGCGGATACCAGTTCCCGCCGCCCGGCCAGGCACCGCCTCCACAAGGCGCGCCCGGTCAATAAGCCGACAAGCATCGCCGACGGGAACTCCGTCGGCGATGTGTTTGTAGGGAAGATAGCTCCCCGGGTCGCGACCTGGACCGTGTTAGGAGAATGATATGCTCAAAGCTCGCACCCATGCCCTCGCCCTGCTGGCAGCCCTGACCTGTGCAGGGCTGGCTCTGGCCGACGTTGTTCGGCCTACCGTTTCAGGCGTGATCCAGTCGGCCATCGGCAACCGGGTGGTGATTTTGAGTGAGACCGGCACGGTCTGGACAGCCCAATTTGAGCCCAATTCGAAATGCGAATGGATGGGCAGCAATCGCACCCTGTCCTCGATTCCCAAGGGGGCCAAAGTCATGCTGCGAGTGGTCGGTTCCATGGCCGACAAGCCCCTCAAGGTGGACCTGCTTACCGACTGGGGATCCTCCAGCAAGTATGTGGCCACCCAGGCTCCCTCGCCCTACTACACACGGATGGGCGATATGGCCGGGCCCGGTGGGGTAGGCGGTCGCGCACCCAACTCACCTGATCTCGCCAAACCCAAGAATGTCGGGGCCTATGCGGCCAACGGCGGCTTTCCCCATCAGCAGCCCGAAATTGTCCCCAACATCGCCGCGCCAGCCGCCCAAAATCCAGGGGTTGCCCGGGTGTCCAAAGGCACGCCCGGTTTTGAAATGGGTCCCGTGCCTCCGGCGCCCAACCCCTCGGCCGCGCAGCCTCAGCCTCAGCCGCAGTATCAGCCCGAGCCGTCGCTCAGTCCGCCCCCTCCCCAGAGCTACGATCCTTCCATGAATCCGGGCATGATGAATCCCGGGGCCAATCCCTACATGTCCACCAACCAACCCGGCGTCATGAACCCTTATATGACCAACAATTACAACCCCAACCAGACCGGTGGCCTGGAGAGTCTGCTCAACGGCGACGATCCTGACAAACCCGATCAGGGTGGACCGATGTTTCCAGGAGTCAACTCCATGGCCCAGGGGACGCCGGTGCAGATGCAGGCCACCGTTTTGCGGTGCGATCCGGCCACACGCAGCCTGGTAGTGCAGGCGGTGGGCACTCAAATTCCGCAGAACGTGGTGGTCAACCCTCAGATGATGATGCCCATGCTGCGCGAGGGACAGACGGTAACTATCAGTGGAACGTCAAATCCGCAGGGCTTCATCGAAGCTCAGCAGGTGACACCGCTGGGCCAGTAGCGCTTTGTTGGAAACCGAAGCGCTCAAAAAACAAGCTCTACAGCTCGCCCTCACGTTAGGTCGCAGAGCTTTGATTTTTTGGTTTATCGGCGTAGTTATTGGTCTGCTCTGGCTGTTTCTCAGCCTGATCAAGGCCGTCCATCTGGTGGCCACCATCACAGCCATCTCCACCTTGTTAGCTTACGTAATCGCCCCGGCTGTCAACTACCTTACCGAGCGTCGGCGGGTGCCTCGCATTGCGGCCATCAGTCTGGTTTATGTGATGTGTGGCCTGACCGGGTTGTTGGCGTTGGCTTATCTCCTGCCCGCGTTGCAGGTGCAGTTTGTGGCCTTCAGCTCGAACTTCGTGGACTACGTCGGCAACATGCAGCACACGGTGGATGGCTGGCTGGTCTACGCCAAAGCCAACGCCCCCAGCTTTCTGCAGGAGCCGCTATCAAAAATCGATCCAGAGTCGGTGCGCCTGGACCTGCTGGCGAAAGAACTCCAAAACAACCCTCCCGCCTGGTTGGCTTCTACCTTTGCCGGGGTTTTTACGGGTATGAAAGCAGCCGCAGGAGCGGCCACCGGAGTCGTGCTGATCCCGCTGTTTACCTTCTATATATTGATGGATTCCAGCAAATACAAACTGGGGTTCATTCGCCTCGTCCCCCAGCGCTGGAAGGCCGACGTGACCGAACTACTGGGCGAAATAGACCGTGTGTTGGGCAGCTACATCCGGGGGCAATTGTTGGTTTGCCTGACCATTGGGATCTCCATCGCGGTTCTACTCACCATCTTGGGCGTCCCCTATGCCATTCTGATCGGCGTCTTCGCCGGACTGGTGGATATTGTTCCCTATGTCGGGGTGGCCATGGGCATGGTGCCGGCTTTTCTGATCGCCCTGGGCCACAAGGGAATCCTTTTTGCCCTCTTTGTCGTTTTGATGATGGAGGTCGTCCACTGGACGGAGGGGCACATTATCGTTCCGGCCATTATCGGCCAGTCGGTCGGCTTGCCGCCCCTGGTGGTGATGGTGGCCCTGGGTGCGGGAGCCGAATTGGGAGGGGTGATGGGCATGTTTCTCTCCATGCCCATGGTAGCCATTTTACGGGTTTTGCTGCAATTTTACGTGTCCCGACTGGAGAGACACGAAGCCCCCCCGCCAGTCGAGCAGGACATGTCGACGCCTAACGCAAACGCCGCCGGTGCGGTCGAGGTAGCTTCTGCTGCCGAGTAACTCTTAAGTTCGACTTTTGGGTTGCGGACCCGCGGAACACTGGAAAGGAACCGCGAGCCTTGCGCCATTGCAAATTTCTTGTCACGCTCACACTTGGGCTACTTTTGGGGGGCGCCGCTGTGGCCGAACCCGAACTACACCAGTCTGAAGTCAGTCTTTCACCGGCGGCCCACGCTCCGCCGCATCATCGTCCGGCTCTGGGGGCCCGTAGCGGGCGTCTGGGTATGCGCGTACCCTCGGAAGCGGTCCCTGCAGGTCGACGCATCACGGTGGGCTCCACGGCCTACTGCCTGCGAGGCTACACGGCGAGTGGTACCTATGTGGGTCCCGGCACGGTGGCAGTCGACCCTCGCGTCATTCCGCTGGGTACGCGCCTCTACGTTTCCGGCTATGGCTACGCCACCGCTCGCGATACTGGCGGAGCCATCGTAGGCAACAAGATCGACGTCTGGTTTCCTTCGCTAGGACAGTGCTATCAATGGGGCTACCGCCATGTGACCGTGACCATATTGGACCAACCACGCCGACACCGTTAAGCCATCCTCAGATCCAGTTGCCGGCCTGCCAGCAGATAAAGTGCTCCATCCACAGTTGCCCTCTTTGCCCCACAAACCCCAGGTGTCCGCCGTGGGGGGGTCGCACAAAGGTCACCCCGGGCGGGGCACGGTGGGGCAACGAGTCGCGGGGCACAAAGGGGTCGTCCAGTGCGTCCAGGCAGATCAGCTCGGCCTGGGCGCCTGCTAAGAACTGGGCCGAACTGCACCGACGGTAGTAGTCTTCCACGTCGGCAAAGCCGTGCAGTGGAGCAGTCACGGTGCTGTCGTAGTCTCGAAAGGTGCGACTGCGGGCAATCTGGTCGGCACAGAGCAGGTTGGGGTATTTGCGAGCCAGTCCCGAACCCCGCTGCTTCAAGGTTCTCACCATCACTGTTCGGTAGCAACGGCCCATCCATGACTGCTCCAGATGTTCGCAGCAGGCCCGCAGATCCCACGGATTTGAAACGCTCACGGCACCCGCCAGTCGCGACAAGCAATGACGAGTTTCTGCCAACCATTTGACCACGATATTGGCCCCAAGCGAGTAGCCAACCAACACGATACGTTGATTCCCGACCACCTGGTTGTGAGCCCACGAGTAGATCGCGTCCAGTTCGTCACTGCAACCGGCGTGGTAGAGTAGCGGGTGGAGGGGCGTCCGATAAGCCCCCCGTAGACTGATCAACAAGACTGAGCCCAGGTTGCTCCACACCCAGTGACGCCCCAAGCTTACGCCCTCTCGGGCCTCGTGATTGCCCCCAACGCCGTGCACCACCACCAGTAATAGCGGGCCGGGTCGGCCCGACCAGAAGGCGGGCAGTTCGTCCCCGTCTGGGGTGTTAATAGGGCTGAAGCGGCCGCGCAGGGGGCGCTGTAGAGCCCTCAATGCGGATCCGAGTAAGGTCTGCACGTGAGGATTGCGGATCAGAGGGTCAAAGATCAATTGTTGGTGGGCGCCATGATTAAGACCGTCTCGACCTTATCGTGGACCAGATTGACATGAATTCCCTCACGCCAATAGTGAAGGGTGTAGCCATAGACCATCCCGGTACCGTTTGGGGCCAGTCCAGGACCTGGCGTGGGGGAGGCCGGAGGAGCATTTTTCTCCAGCGGCTCATACTCGTACTCGTCCCCCAATTCGCGCACCACCAGATCGGCGTCACTGCCTACGCTCAAGCCCGCGTGGGTCTTGTAAATCGGGTTGCTGACCAGCACCGAGGAAACCTGGCCGCGCTGGACCGCGCAGAACAGGCCGGCGGTGTCGAAGCGGTAGAGCACGGCCGTCTGGGTGGGCTTGGCCCGACCCCGTCCCAATCGTTCCTCGACCGCGGCGATATGCAGCCCCAGTCGTATAAATCCCACCCTCTCACCAGGCGCGATCAACTGATCATCGGGACCGACTGTGGCCACTTGAGGGTGACGACTGGGTTCTTTGTACTCAGGAAACTCCGACCCCAGCACGACCAGCAAGATGGCCAGCGAAACCAACAGCAAGACGCGCAACCAGCGCCTCTGTCGCAGTCGGGACTCATCGGCCAGGGCCTCCTTGACCTCATCGTCGCTCATCAAAATTACCTTCTGGATGAATGCAGGATAACCTTGACACCCGTTCACGGATGTGGTAAACCCTGGGCAGATGTTCCCGTAGCTTAATGGATAGAGCGCCTGGCTACGGACCAGGAGGTTGGCGGTTCGAGTCCGTCCGGGAACGCCAGAAGGCCCGCCAGTCAGCAGACTGGTTAAAGAACGACTCCCTTAGCAGGGGTCGTTTTTTTGTTAGCGCCCTCGACTCGACTGGGGCAGGCCGTCGGCTGCATAGCCTACCAGTTCTACGTAGCCCGTGCCGGTAAGGGTGTGACCCTGGCCATCCCGGCCGGCAAAGCTGACCGCGCCCTCCCAATAGCGCCCCAGACCGGTCAGTTCTTGATTGGCCAGGCGGGGAGTCACACGCAGGTCGGCCCCATTGAGGGCCACTTTCAAGCGCCAACCGGCCGGGTAGCGGGTACCATCCAGAGGGCTGGCCCACCAATCGGTAACCTCGATTTTCATCTGGTCTGCCTCCAGGGGGGTCTCGGTCTGCCGGGCGTCCACCCAGGTGCCGGCACTCCAAGAGGTAGCCTGGCCCTGCCTGTCACGCAACTGATAAAACATCAACTCTTGTCCATCGGACGTCTGCAAAGCAAACCAGTCCCAGCCAGACAGTTCATCACCCAGAGGACGGGTGCTCCACTCTCGATCCATCCAGCTCAGGCCGCTTACCGAGTGCAGTTGGCCGTTCGTGACCAGAGTGCCCGTGGTCTGCAGGCGGGTCAACGAATAGTAGTTGGAGGCCTGACCTGGCTGGTCAGCCTTACGACTGTAACCCTTCTGGCCCTGCATAACCGGCTGCTTGAGGCTGGACAGCGACAACCGGACCGCCTGCCCTCCGTCCCGTGCGCTCAACTCAAAGGCACCTTCTCGTCCCATTCCGATATGCCAGTCCTCCACCCAGGCCAGGTCTTGGCCGGGCGAAGGTGGCTGGCTGCCGGCCAACCCCAGAGCCGAACGGCTGAGCCGTTGAGCATGATAAAACTTGCCCGCGCTCAGGTCGCTGATGGCGAAATGCCCCAACATGGCCTGGGAACTTGCCCACTTCGATGTGCGGGGGATCAGCATCTCCAGCGGGTTGAGCAAAGCCTGCCTGAAAAGAGTCAACTCGTAACCAAAATCTTGCCCGTCGCCGGCCAGATTGCCGGTGAAATACCACCATTCCGTGCGGTAGTCCAGGTGGGGGCCATGCTCTTGGGGGAAGCGGAAGGTGAGTCCTGGAGTTGGTTGGGCGAACCCCTTGCCCACCTCTCCCTCCAGCAGTTCTGACACACTGATTCCTTGAGGGACTGCTGGCCCAACCCTCCATCGCTGCTGATAGAGATTGGCTGCCAGCGGGGCCAGCCCCAAAAACGCCAACGAGGCAGCCAGTGAAATCCAGGCCTTCACGAGCACTCCACCACGAGACCCCCCTGGCGGATGCGCAGCACCTGATCGGCCGCCTCGGCGACTTCACTGCTGTGAGTGGCCACCAGCAAGGTAGCCTGGCGCTCCTGGCTCATCTCTTTGAGCAGTTGTAAAACCATCTGACCGTTCTCCTGATCCAGGTTGCCGGTCGGTTCGTCGGCCAGTACGAGTTTGGGACCGTGCACCAGGGCGCGAGCCACGGCCACCCGCTGCTGCTCGCCGCCGGAGAGCTTGTCCGGGTAGCTGCGGCGCCTGTCCCACAGTCCAACTCGGCGCAGTATCGACTGCACATCGCCTCCGGCCTGGCCGGCCAACTCCAGGATCAGGAGCAGATTTTCCTCCACGTTCAGGGTGGGGAACAGGTGGAAAAACTGAAATACAAAGCCCAGATGTTTGCGCCGGAAGAGGGCCAGTTGGTGATCGCTGAGTCGGGTCAATTCGACCTCGTCGCACCACACCTCACCCTGATCGGCGCGGTCCAGGCCAGCGGCCAGATTGAGCAGGGTAGACTTGCCCGAGCCGCTGCGTCCCAGCAGTGCGCTGAAACTGCCGCTTGCCAACTCCAGGCTGGCATTGTGCAACACACTTCGTGTTTGCTGGCCCTCGCTGTAAGTCTTGCAAATGTTGAGAAAGCGCAGCATGGGTCTGCCTTGGCGGCACCGGCTCGATTACCTTCCCCTGGCTGACTGTCAACACTTCGCTCATATCCCGCTCAAAGCTGTCTACCGTGATTCTGGCTACAGAGAGAATCATTCCAGGAGATGACGAACCATGAAAATCCAATCCAATCCACCCCAACCTTCAATCTGGCCACCAGCAGCCTTCCGTTCAAACGAATAACGTTCCCCAGGACAAGGTGAGTCTTCAGGGCGAGGGCAATCAGCCCAACCAGCCGGACCCCCAAAAAACCGGTCATTTCTCGGGGCTCACCCGGGTCGCCGGTGGAGCCCTCAGTGGCCTGGTCTGTAACTATTTCTCTGGCGGCAGCGTCATGGGTGCCGTCAAGGGCGCGGTCACCCTCTGCAATAGCATCGGTGGAGGTCCTTTGGCCGCCGCTGGCGTTGGCGCCGCCCTCAGCCTCATCTTCTGATAGGCCCGCAACCTCCATAAAAAAAGGCTCCTCCCTCTGGGGGACGGAGCCTTTTTTTTGTGCCGTCAGTCGTTCAGGCGATGGTTACGCTGGAATCGAGATAGACATCTTGAATGGCGTGCAATAGCTCAACGCCTTCCTGCATGGGGCGCTGGAAGGCCTTGCGGCCCGAAATCAGTCCCGTGCCCCCGGCCCGTTTGTTGATTACGGCCGTTCGCACGGCCTGGGCCATGTCGTCGGCCCCTTTGGATTCACCGCCCGAGTTGATCAGGCCGGCCCGACCCATGTAGCAGTTGGCCACCTGGTAGCGGCACAGGTCGATGGGGTGGTCGCTGCACAGGTCACTGTACATCTTCTTGTGGCTCTTGGCGAATCCGACGGCCGTAAAGCCGCCGTTGTTCTCCGGCTGCTTTTGCTTGATGATGTCGGCCTGGATGGTCACGCCCAGATGATTGGCCTGGCCGGTAATGTCGGCGGCCACGTGATAGTCCTTGCCGTCTTTCTTGAAGGCATCGTTGCGGGCATAGCACCAAAGCACCGTGGCCATGCCCAGTTCGTGGGCGTGTTCAAAGGCTTCGGCGATTTGCACAATCTGGCCGCGTGACTGCTCGGAACCGTAGTAGATGGTCGCTCCCACCGCCACTGCGCCCATATTCCAGGCCTCCTGAACAGTGCCGAATAGAACCTGGTCAAAGCTGTTGGGGTAGGTCATCAATTCGTTGTGATTGAGTTTTACCAGGAAAGGGATCTTGTGAGCGTACTTGCGGGCCACCGCGCCCAGCACCCCATAAGTCGAGGCTACCGCGTTGCAGCCACCTTCGATGGCCAGTTTGACGATGTTCTCGGGATCAAAATACATCGGGTTGGGCGCGAAAGAGGCTCCAGCCGTGTGCTCGATGCCCTGGTCGACGGGTAGAATCGACAGATATCCGGTGTTTTTCAGGCGTCCGTGCCCGAAAAGGGTCTGCAAACTGCGCAAAACCTGCACCGGGCGATCGCTGATCGACCACACCCGGTCTACAAAATCGGGGCCAGGCAGGTGCAGGCTGCTGCTTGGTATGGTCGCGCACTTGTGGCTCAACAGGCCTTCGGCGTCCGCTCCCAGGATTTTCTCCACATCAATGTTTTTTTCCACTGCCAGTGTCACGGTTAGTACCCCTTACAAAAGTTGATGGGCGATGGTTCGTCAAGAACCCGTAACTATTCCTCGTGCCAACTCAAGCAGGGATTGGGCAACGGGGTTGAAATAAGCGCCATCGTCCAGCGTTCTGTGGTTTCATCGAAGCCTCGGGTAGCCAACTAATCGGGAGGTTCCGTGTCCAAGGCCTTAGTGGTGGCCGAAAAGCCCAGTGTTGCCAGAGATATTGCCGCCGCCCTCGGCGGTTTTGAAAATCACGAGAGCCATCTCGAGAACGATCACTATGTGGTCTCCTGGGCAGTGGGTCATCTGCTTGAACTCAAAGAACCCGAAGAGATCGATCCCAAATACAAGCGCTGGCTGTTGGAAGATCTCCCGATCCTGCCGCAGACTTTTGACTGGAAACCCAAAGAGGGCCAGAGCGACCGCATTCGACAACTGGGTCGACTGGCCAGGCGGGCCGATGTCACCAAGGTCATCAACGCCTGCGACGCCGGCCGCGAAGGCGAACTGATTTTTCGGGAGTTAATGCAGCATTTCCAATGCACCAAGCCGGCCATGCGGCTGTGGCTGCAGTCTATGACCCAAGAGTCGATCCGCGAAGGATTTCGGCAAATGCGGCCAGGCAGCGAATTTGACGGTCTGGGAGATGCAGCCTTCTGCCGTGCTGAGGCGGACTGGCTGATCGGCATGAATGCCACTCGAGCCCTTACGCGACGAATGAAGACCCGCACCGAAACCACGGCCTGGTCGGCTGGCCGCGTGCAAACCCCCACTTTGGCCCTGCTGGCCGAACGCGAATTGGAGGTTTTGACCCACCGACCCGAGCCCTACTGGCGCATTCTCGCCGAATTCAAGGCTCCCTCGCACAAGTATGCCGGCACCTGGTTTGATCCTAAGTTTGTAGCCAGCCCCGATTCCCCCCGTCGCGACGACTGGATTCTTGAGGCCGATGAGTTGGAGCGCATCCTCAAGGCTGTCCAGGGTCAGTCGGGCAGCGCCGAAGAAACCCGCAAGCCTCGTCGCGAGAGCGCTCCCGCCCTTTTCGACTTGACCAGTCTGCAGCGCGAAGCCAATCGCAAATTCGGGTTCTCGGCTCGACGCACACTGCAGGCAGCTCAACGCCTGTATGAGCAGCATAAGTTGTTGACCTACCCCAGAACCGATTCCAGGTGCCTGCCCACCGACTACCGCGATCACGTTCAGACCGTGTTGGGCAAACTGAGTAACGGCAACAGTTACAAGCAGGCTGCCCAATATTTGCTCAAGAACGGTCTGCAAAACCAGAAAAAAGTCTTCGACGATAGCAAGGTCAGCGACCACTTCGCGATCATCCCCACCGAAACGATGCTGAGTTCGGAGTTGAGCGGAGACGACCAGCGCGTATACGATCTCGTGATGCGGCGCTTTCTGGCCGCCTTCTACCCACCGGCCGTCTGGATTGAAGTGGAGCGCATTACCCGCGTCAACGGAGAGAATTTCCGAACCCGATCCCGCTACCTCAACGACCCCGGCTGGTATGAGGTGTATGGCAAAGAGGGTGAGGATACCAAGCTGCCCGCTCTGGGTCAGTTGAGTGCCGAGGTCGAAGACGCCCTGGTGCGCTCGCTGCAAGGCTCCAGCGACAGCGTGGAGATGCCGCTGGAGGCGCCGGCCGGCAGCAAAGGCGTGCCGGTCAACACCTTAGAGGTTCACTCCGAAGCGGAACAGACCAAGCCGCCGGCCCGCATCACCGAAGCCCGGTTGCTCTCGCTGATGGAGCACGCTGGACAACAAGTGAAAGACGATGAAACTCTGTCCGAGGCCATGAAGGGCAAAGGATTGGGTACGCCGGCTACCCGAGCCGAAATTATCGAGAACCTGATCTCCAAGCAATATTCGCGTCGAGCCGAGAGAGTTCTCAGAGCTACCTCCAAAGGAATTCTCCTGATCGACCTGCTCAAGCGCATCGAAATTGACCGCCTTTCCTCAGCACGCCTGACCGGTGAGCTGGAAAAGCATCTTCAAGAAGTGGAGATGGGCAAGCGCAAGCGCGCCCAGTTCATGGAAGAAGTTTTTGGTGACGTGCAGCGCATTGTGGAGAAAGCCAAGACCTTCGCGTACGAGCAACTCTACTCGCAAGAACCGGCGTTGGGAAAATGCCCCAAGTGTCAGCAAGCCCAGGTCTTTGAGCAGTCGCGCTTTTATGCCTGCCAGCGCAACACCGGCAAGGACTCGCCCTGCAGTCTGATCGTCTGGAAAGAGCGCAGCGGTCGCTACCTGGACCGAGTGACCGTGAGCGAACTTCTTCGCGACGGCCAGACGGCCATTCTGGAGGGATTCTTGACCAGCAGCGGTCGTGGTTACGCGGCTCGCCTCAAGTTTAATGAAGAGTTCCAGTTGGAAACCGTATCCGAAGGAGGCGAGGGGAGTTCGGGCGGCGACGCCATCGATCCCAATGCCGCCCCGTTGTGCCCTTGCCCGCTACTGCCAGACGGATGCAACGTTTTCGAGACGGCCTCCAGTTTTCGCTGCCTTAACAAGTGCGTGGCAGACCATCCCAAGCGGAAAATCGGGGTTGTCCTGCCCAAACTGGTCTGTCAAAGGGAGATACAGGTCGAGGAGGCGCTGACCTACTTCAGCACCGGGTCAACTCCCGAACTCCCCGACTTTATCTCGCGTTTTGGCCGCCCATTCACCGCCAAACTCACCATGCAGCCCAATGGGCGCCACACCTTTGAGTTCCCCCCCCGAGAGGCCAAGGAAGGCGGCGCCAAACGGGGAGCGGCCGCTGGCAAGAAGAAGGCCACTGCCAAGAGGCCTGCTACCAGCAAAAAGGTGGAGGCTCCGGCCAAGAAGGCCGCTGCAGCCAAGAAGGCGGCCCCCAAGAAGAAGGCCGCTTCCACCAAGGTTACGGCCAAAAAAGCGAGTGCACCCAAGGTGGGGGAGGCCAAAGCGCCGGCCAAGCCCAAGGTGCGCCTGGTGAAACCCTGAGGCTCAGGGCGGTCACTGAAATGATCCCCCTGGCCTGGGCCCAGCGGCCATTTTGAATGTCTTGTGTGATGATTTGTCTAGCTTCGGGTCAAGCCGATGGGGTCTTCGGGCCGGCTCGCGGGCAGGTCGAGGGCCTGGCCAGCGGTGCGCAGGTAGTAGTAGCACAGGAAATTGGTGGTCACTGGCAGCATCAAAGCCCAGATATAGAACATTCCAGTGGGGATCGCCAGCCAGAATTCCGCGCCCGGTGATCGGCTTGGCGACCCCATCATGAGGGTGGCTCCGACGCTTACTACCATGGCTGCTGCGAAGTTAAGCAGCCCGGCCCCGATATTGATCAAAGTTAGCGACCCCACGCGCCCCCGGGTCATTTGCTGACTGCGCAGCAATACTTGAAAGAAAGAACGCTCCTCCAGCATGCAAACGGCTCCGGCCAGTTGCCAACGCAGGGCAGCATAGACGCTTGCAACCATCGCTACGCAACTGAGGACAACTCCCAATAGCTCACCACCGGTGCTGGTGGAGACGCTCACCAAGGCGACCACAAAAACCAGCAGGAATATGGCCAGATAACAGACCCCTCCCAAAACCACGCCCGTGGCCAGCATGGGCACCGACCGCCGAAATCCATACAGGAAGGCCGAAATAAAGGTCAACGATTCGTGCTGTTTGCCCGCCAGCAAGAGCCGGAAGTAGGCCGCCATCGTAGCGGGTATTAAGAAGAGCATCGGAACCATGGCTAGAAAGTAGCCTGCGCCAGAACCGCTCGGGCCACACAGGGTGCAGATCACCGCGATCACTCCGCCGCTCAGCAAAAAGAGGCTTATCCAACGGGGGCTGCTTGAGGTGGTCAGAGTCACCGCTTCCCCCAGAATGCGGGACGCGTCCAGGCGAGCGATAGGCTCTGAGTCTAAGCATCCCAGACCGCGGGACTCAAATGGGGCGAACTCTTCTGTGCTCATAGTACCTCCATTGGGTAAGCTTCGACGGCCCGGCCTCCGGGCCTACACCGATTTTGCACCTCAGAAAAAGCTTGGAGAATTCCTCTTCTCGTGCTAGCATACATACAGTTCTGTCAAAGATTGGGGCCAACCTGTGTCGGAAGACTATCGTGACAAAATCCAAGAGATTCGTGCTCGCCGCCGAGGCAATACCTACCAGGCTCAAGGGCCTGCACCAGGCACGGCCGGAGGTGCCTCCGCTTATGAAATGACCCCTGGAGTCGGCTCCAACCGGGTGGCTCCCTCGTTAGGCATCAATGTCGCCCAGCAAACGCCCAGTGTCGAGAGCATTCTCGGACCCGACTTTAAGAGTCCGTGGCTACGCGATCGCGTTACCCTCAGTCTCGAAGGCCAAATATCCATGATGGAATTGCGCGGCAACACCCGCGTCAACGCGGTCGACCTTGGCTACACCAACCGTATTCCGATTTTGCCGATTCGCCCCGGGATTTATGTAAGAGTAGAGCCGCCGGGAACCTACCGACTTTGTTACCACTACCGATAGAGGAATAAGCCCGGACCTCCCAAAAAGCCTCCAGGTGAAACGTTTTCTTTTTCTTGTGTGGGCCTTTTCTTGTTGTGGATGGGCCGCTCCCGAACTTCCCGACGCCAAGACCCTGGAGTTGGTTAACCAGGGACGCGAAGAAAACCAGGTGCTCAAAGCCGAGCAGGTGCGAGTCATTCACCCCCTCAGTTTTCCCGAAGTGACGATGGTCGGTTTTATTGTAGGCACCAATGACTGTATGGCGGGCCAGGCGCTGGTGGATGGTCAGTTGGTTGGAACGTCGGAAGCCTGCGGCATCGCCCTGCGCAGCCGAGGCTGGGAAGCAGCTCTTGGGCCTCAAAAGATTGCGCTGGCCTTGCAGTGGCTTGAGGAAGCCCAACTGGGCTTTGGAGATACCATTGTCAAGGTGAAACCGGAGGGCTTTGGAGACCGCAACGTGCATTTTCGTGCCCCTGAAACGCTGGCGACCCTGACGGGCTCCGTGCGGGTGTTGGCCTGGATTGAGTCTCCAGAGGGTTCGTCCGCCCGGCGACGTTTTCGCCGGGCGCTCTACTGGTTCGGAAAAGATGGCCGGATGATGCGCTCTACTATCGTGGATTCGTTTGACATGGAGCAGCGTTAATTACCTTGCTGGCCAGGCGGGGCAGTCGGGTCTGACCCGGTAGCCACTCTACGAACTTCTGGTGGGAAAGATGGCATGGTTGGTCGGTGTGCCATTCCCAGATGTCTACTTCCAGGTCTCTGAAGGTGACGGCGTGACGAATTCGTCCCACGTATTGAAGGGAGTGGCCAGCAAACGACCGTTGATACTGCTGTAAGCGATGCTGGGCGGGCGCGAAGAACCAGGGGGTCACCCATTGCTGCGTCAGGAACGGGTCCTCTTCTCGTCTTTCCAAAAGTATTTGGTGACCGTGCCAGATGCGCAAAGCCAGCAGTTCCACACGCTGACGCGGGCGCGCCAGCCCTGGGGGGGGGATCTGTTGCGTCAATCCTTGTCGATGGGCCAGGCACTGGCTCTGCATCGGACATGCCAGGCAGTGGGGCTGCCGGGGCAAGCACAGGCGCGCTCCCAGTTCCATGACCGCCTGGGTAAAATCGCTGGCCGACCCCACGGGGATGTGCGGAAGCGTGAGTCGGTTCAGTTGGCGGCGGGTCAGGGTAGCCTGCGCTGCCGAGCGCAGCCCAAAGATTCGACACAGCACGCGCAGGGCGTTGCCGTCAAGGGCAACCGCCGGCTGCTGGAAGGCGATGCTGGCCAGCGCGGCTGCCGTATACTCTCCTACCCCGGGCAATTGAAGCAAGTCGCTGATCTGGTTGGGGAAAGAGCCGCGCTGCGCGATTGCCTGGGCGGCCCGCTGCAAGTTTTTTGCCCTTCGATAGTAGCCTAAGCCGGCCCAGGCTTCGTAGACGTCCTCGAGAGGTGCCCGGGCCAGGGCCGTCAGGCTGGGAAATCGGTCGAGAAAACTGTGATAGAAGGGAATGACCGTCTCCACTCGGGTCTGCTGCAACATGATCTCGCTGACCAGAATGGTATAGGGGTCGCGGCTGTGCCGCCAGGGTAGGTCCCGTGCCTCCTGTCGGTACCATTCTAAGAGAGATGTGAATTGGCTCCGCTCAGTCACGCAAACGTGGCAAGCCTCGATGGCGTTTTTGCATGGCCTCGCGTTGGGTGGGACTCAAAATCGCTTGCACTGATTTCCTGATATGGCGTTGCTCCAGTTGAGAATCAAAGGGCCGGGACCAGTGTAACAACAGCCACCCCATCACCGAGCGGCGGGCCGGGTCTGTCTCCAAGGTCATCTGGTCCACAATCTGAGCCGCCAGCATCTCTTCTTGAACCCGCAACCGCAAAGCCTGGCGAACGCTGGTGTCGGCTTCGGCCGCCAACCAATCCAGCCAGGGCATCCGAGCGGGCAACAGTTTAGCAAGGCGTCGCCGCACCAGCGGGTTGGGGTGTTTGCGCAGGGTCCAGGCCTGATGCTGATAACGATGTAACGAGGCCCGGGTCAACCCTAAGATGCCCGGGCTCAGGTTCCATTCGACCTGGAGCAGCAACCAGGGCAGTGTCTCGGCCGGAGGGGAATAGAGCCCCTGAGTGCCTGCCTCGAGCAGGGCCAGGCGACTGGCCGGATGTGCCTGTTCCGAGAGCAGCAAGGGCAGAGCGGCCTGGGCCCTTTGGGGAGAATGTTCCAGGGCCGGCTGGAGAACTTCCCAATTGTGGGCCACCGACACCAGGCGAAGGTGTTGCTGGGGAGTCAGTTGTTCCCAAATTTTCCAGAACATAGCTCCCTGTTGAGCCAGCAGTCGATTCAGCGCCAGGTCCAGTTGCTCTGCTTGAGGCTTGGCGATGCGTGTCACCGAAAAAATTTCGTCAAAAATACGCTCATGCTCTTGTTGACGGATCCAGCGCCGCCGCTGCAACTGGCTTTGCCACATGCGTCCCTGGCTATCCAGCCAGAGATGACACTCTTGCTTGCCGTCGGTCAGGCGCAGGTAGGTGGCCTCGCTGCGGCGTCGCACCTCCACGTCGGCATGGTAGTGACCCTGCTGGCTGTTGACTTGATGTCGCAACACTAAAGGAATGCTGCGATAGCCTCGCAGCAGCGAGGACAGTGAGCTTAGCCAGTGGGACTGCCGTTCACTGTGGGCAGGGGGAGAAAGCAGGGCGGCCACATTCATCGCCAGCATTTCTTGAAGTAATTTCTAGACCCTGCCGAACGCATACGAACACTAGTTTCTTTAGGGTCGAAAAGGTTATGGCAGTAAGCGAAGAGAAACAGCCAGCTACGGCTTATCGGCAACGGATCGAGAGCGCGAGGGAAAGGAATAGCATGGACGGGTTGACACAAGACGGCATTCTCGAATCAGGAATGCTCTCCATTGACGATTTGCTGCACCTTATGGTGGAGAGAGGGGCATCCGACTTGCACCTCAAGAACGGCAGCGCTCCTATGATTCGAATTGACGGCGAACTGACCCCGGCTACCTACGAAATCCTTACTCCCGAGAGCGTCCGTGCGATGATCGAGAGCATTCTGACCGACGAGCAGAAAGCCAAGTTTGTGGCGGAGAAAGAATTGGATCTGGCCTACAGTGTTCCCGGTCTCTCTCGTTTTCGTGTCAATATCTACCTGCAACGCGGCTCCTGGGGTTCCGCCCTGCGTGTGATTCCGGCACGCCCGCTGAGTCTCGACGAGTTGAAGATGCCCCCCATTTTGAAAGACATGGCTCTGCGCCCACGCGGTTTGGTGCTGGTTACCGGTCCCACCGGTTCCGGTAAATCCACCACGCTGGCTGCCATGGTCAACCACATTAACGAAAATCGTCGCTGCCACATCGTCACCATCGAAGACCCCATCGAGTTTTTGCACAAAGACAAGAACTGCGTCATCAGTCAGCGCGAGGTTGGTTTTGATACGCACAGTTTTACGATGGCTCTTAAGCACGTTTTGCGTCAGGACCCGGATGTGATTCTCATCGGCGAAATGCGCGACCTGGAGACGACCTCCATCGCCATCTCCGCCGCCGAAACCGGTCACTGCGTGTTCGCCACCTTGCACACTAACAGCGCCACCACTACCGTGGACCGCGTCATCGACATTTTCCCTCCTCACCAGCAGCAACAGATTCGTATGCAACTGTCGGTTACGCTGGAAGGTATTCTCTGTCAAACGCTTGTTCCTAAAGCCAAGGGTGGCGGTCGTGTGATGGCTATGGAGTTGATGCCGGTAACGCCCGCTATCCGCAACATCATTCGTGAAGGCAAGTCTCACCAACTTCCCAACGCGATTATGTCGGGCGCCCAGCATGGCATGCAGTCGCTCGATATGGCCTTGCGCAATCTCTATCAGCAAGGTTTGATCACCTATGAAGACGCCGTCTCCAAGTGCACCAGCGCCGAAGAGTTCCATCGTCTGATTCAGGGCAACAATCCTCAGGCCGCAGCTGCGGCACCGGTGCCACAAGGAAGGTAAGGCCTCGTTCGAAGCGAACGGGCTGGACTAGCCGCTGGGGAGGGTGCCATCAGGCATCCTCTCTCGTTTAACAGTGTTTTAGAGGGTCGGGAGGCACAGCGCCGCAATGAATGTTGAAGAGCTTTTTATGACGATGGTGGAGAAGCAAGTTTCGCATCTCCATCTGGTTCCTGGTAGTCCCATTTTGATGAGGAAGGGTGCAGACTTGAGTCCGCTCGATGGTTATGTGCTCTCACCACAGGATACCCAGGCTGTGGCCGAAACCATCATGAGCGAACAGCTCAAGGCCGAATTCGAGCAGACGATGCAGACCGATTTCGCCTTCTCAGTCCCTGGACTGTCCCGCTTTCGCATCAACTGTTTTCGACAGCGCGGTTCGGTGTGCATCGTCATTGCCACTAATCCGCCCGCACCACCCACCATCGAAGAGTTGGGACTGCCGGATGCGTTCCGCAAAACCGTGCTCGAGTCTGATTCCGGACTGATTATGATCACTGGCCCTAAAGGTTCGGGCAAGGCCCACACCCTGGCTGCCATCGTCAATTACCTCTTGGAGGTGCGCTCCTGCAGCATTGTGTCGATCGAGAATCCCATTGACTTTCTGCATAAAAATCGCAAAGGGGCTATTGCCCAGCGTGAAATTGGCACGGATGTGCCGTCCTATGAAGCAGCCCTGCGAGTGTTGCCTTACCAGGGTGCTGACGTGCTGGTAATTACCGGCGTGGAAGAATTCGCTATTGCCGAACGTATCGTCAACCTGTCAGCCGGTGGCAATCTGGTCATCTGTACTTCCACCAGTCCTACTGCCCTGGTGCTGGTGGAGAAACTGGTCGACCTCTACCCCCCTCAGTTGCAGCAGCAAGCCAGAGTTTTGCTGGCGGTGGGCCTGCGCGCCGTGATTTCGCAAACTCTCTGCACTAAAGCTTCCGGTGACGGCGTGGCTGCGGCCTTTGAGTTGATGATCGCCACGCCACCCATCAAGACTCTGCTCAAGGAAGGCAAGTTTGCTCAAATTCAAAGCTTCATAGGAACCACCGGTCGCGAAACCGGCATGAGCACGCAAGAGCTGGCTTTGCGAGCCCTGGTCAAGAAGAACACGATTACCGAGGCCGAGGCTTACAAGCGCGCGGTCCGTCCCGAAGATTTCAAGAAAGTGCTGGCCCTGCCTTACTAAACCATGCTGGACATCAAACAAATTCGCCACCAGCCGGACCTCTTTCGCAAAGACCTGGCCCAACGAGGTGGCGACCCTTCGCTGATCGACCGTATCCTGGAAATGGACGTGAAACGTCGCGATTGGATCACTCGCGCCGATGATCTTAAGCAGCAGCGCAATCAGGTTTCTCGCGAATTGGGTCAAAAGAAGAAGGCCGGCGAGGACATCAGCGATGCGTCGGCTCAGATGCGTCTGGTGGGGGAGCAAATCGATCTGCTCGACCAGCAGCGCGAACAGTTGGAGAAGGAACAGGTGGGCATTTTGGAATGCCTACCCAATCCCGCTCACGAGGATGTGCCGCCCGGAGCCGACGATTCGGCCAACGTGGAAGTGCGCCGCTGGGGTGCGGTCGAGAGCAAGCCCGAGCCCCTGCCCAAAGCCCACTGGGACATAGGCGAAGAGCTGGATATTTTGGACTTGAAACGGGCGGCCAAGATTTCCGGCTCCCGCTTCTGGGTGCTAAAGGGCGCCGGGGCTCGCCTGGAACGGGCCCTGGCCACCTACTTCCTGGATGTGCATACGGCCCACGGATACACCGAAATCATGGCTCCGTCGCTGGTACTGGCTCAGTCTCTCTACGGAACCGGCCAACTTCCTCGCTTTGAGGAAGATTTGTTCCGCTGTCAAGACAGCCAACTTTACCTGATCCCTACTTCTGAAGTCCCCATCACCAATCTGCACGCTCAAGAGATCCTCGAGTTTGATCAACTTCCCCTGCACTATGCGGGTTATTCCCCCTGTTACCGAAGTGAGGCAGGGGCGGCAGGTCGTGACAGTCGAGGCTTGATCCGGGTTCATCAGTTTCACAAGGTGGAGTTGGTAAAATTCTGCACTCCAGAAACCTCCTTTGCCGAGCTCGAATCTATGGTGCTCGACGCCGAGCGTGTCTTGCAGGGGCTGGAGATACCCTATCGGGTGGTCAAAGTCTGTCTGGGTGATCTGGGCTTCACGGGCGCGCTCAAGTATGACGTCGAGTTCTGGTCACCGGCTCAGCAACGCTTTATTGAGATCTCGTCTTGCTCCAACTGCACCGACTTCCAGGCGCGCCGGGCCGGCATTCGATTTCGCCGCAACCCCAAGGCCTCCCCAGAGTTTTGCCATACACTCAACGGATCCGGGCTGGCCGTGGGTCGAACACTGGTGGCCGTGCTGGAGAATTATCAGAACGCCGACGGAAGCGTGCGCATTCCCACGGTCTTACAACCCTACATGGGCGGCGCTCAG
Source organism: bacterium (assembly GCA_018780265.1). Classification (GTDB taxonomy): domain Bacteria; phylum Vulcanimicrobiota; class Xenobia; order Xenobiales; family JADMJV01; genus JADMJV01. The sequence continues at coordinate 72,065 of JADMJV010000125.1, read as the reverse complement.
GAGTTGCGTAAGGGCGGATGACAGCACAGGCCGGCTTTGAGGTGGCCATCGTCGGTGCCAGCCTGGCCTCAATGTTTGCGGCTGCCACCCTGGCGCGCTCCGGCTTGAAGATACTGCTGGTGGAGGTCTGTCCCCCTCAGATCGATCTGGGCGTACTCTGGCCAGGGCTCACCGAGCATTGGGGCATGTTGGTGGATAGCCTGGGCCAAGACCAGTGCGAATCTCTGCTGGGCGTGATGGCTCGTAGTCGCGACCTGCTGCTGGAAAGTTCTGCCTGGGCATTGGCCCAGGGTCGACGCGGCGCGGTCATGCAACTGGCCAGCAATAGCACCGAAATGATGGAGATGACCGCTCGACTGCGCTGGCTGTCTGAGATCTGGCCCAGGCGACTGATGAGTGCCGGCTCCGCTTCCAACTACATGACGGTCAACGAGGTCGAAGGGGCCGCCTTTGTCAGCGACTGTTGCGCCTGTCAACCGGCCACTTTTCGGAGTTCTATGCTGGCTGAACTGATCGACTTAGGGGTGAAGATTGTGGCCGATCCAGGAGTGATCCTCGGTACCGGGCGGGGAGGGGAGCAGGTGCACGTACTCGGGCGAACTTTCCATGCCGAGATTGTACTGATCGGCGCCGGCCATCAATCGTTGGATATATTGGGGGCTACGGGGCGCTGGCTCTTCCCCCAGGCTGGCGCGGTCTTCGAAGTAGAGTCGGTCGACGAGCCCTGGAACTCAGCTCTGGTGGGCATCGAATCGCACCGAGGTCACCTGATGCTCGCCCCTCACGGCCAGCGCAGTTGGTCGATCGCGGGAATGTCCCCCGAAGGCGACCTGCCGGCGGGCCACGGGAAAGTGAATCCCAGGCTCGTTGAAACGTTGGCTCAACTGGCTGGCGAGCGCCTCGGCAGCCTGGAAGGATTGGTGACCAGTCAGCCTCGCTCCATTGTCTACACCTGTAGCAGCGACGGCCTGCCCGCTGTGGGTCCTGTGGTCGGCGGCCACCGCTGGCTGCTGGCCGGCTTTGCTGGACGCAGTTGGAGCATGGGCCCTGCCCTGGGAGAGCAGGTGGCGCTGGCCTTGCTCGCTCAGCCGACCCCTCTGCTCAGTGCTCTCCCTTGCCTTCGGCCCCGTCGTTTCGCTAATCAGGCCCTGGGCTTGTATAGTTCGGTGAGGTCACCGTCAGGACCAATTTCCTCGATGATCTCGTGAATAATCTCGCGAAAAACCTCAAACAGGTCGGGGTCAAAATGGCGAATCTGATTCATCTCATCCATGATAGACAGGGCCTTGGCCGGTCCAAATGCCTTGCGAGTGCCGTCCTTGTTGAGACGATACACACGCGGCGTGGTTAGAGCGCTCCACACGTCAGCAATCGTCATAATACGAGCCAGATAGGGGATATTCTCTCCAGCCAGACCGTCAGGGTAGCCGGTGCCATCAAACTTCTCATGGTGTGCACGCACGATGGCCGCCAATTCGTCCATCCCCGGAATGTCGTAAAGAAACTCCGAAGACCAGGCCGCGTGGGTCTTCATGATGGTGAACTCGTCGTCGGTTAACTTGCGAGGGGCATTCAGGATCGACTCGTCTACGTAAATCTTGCCCACGTCGTGCAGCTCGGCACCAATTCGTGTGTATTCCTGGGCTCGCCGGTCCAGTTTCAGCCTGTGCACGATACGCAGAGCCATATCTCGCACATCCAGCGAGTGCCGATAAGTATAGTTGTCCTTGCGGTCCAGCGCCAGAACCATCATTCGCAGGATCGACAATTGACTGTCGACGCGCACCTCGGTGAACTTGCGAATATTCTTCTCCAGAGCAGCCACGGCCCTCGGATTGTAGGTTTTTCCCGACTGACTCTGGACTCTGGCCAGGGCCGCCTCGACTCCCAGATTGTGATAGTGGGGGCTGGAATAGGTGAGAAAATCGTCGGCCACACGCAGAATCTGAGCTTCCAGTGGCATTTGTTGGTAGTCGGGCTGACCCAGCTTGCTCAAAAAATTGACGGCATGATAGAGGCTGGGATTAGGCTCCAGGATGGCAACGGCAGTTTCAAAAATGGTCGAAAAACGCACTCGTTCCTCGGGAGTCAATTCCTGGTCCTTGCGCTCTCGCTCGACTAGCTCCAAGGGAAGTGACACCTTGCCGATTTCGTGCAGATAACCGGCGAAGAGAATCTCCTCCGAGACCATTGGACAGAGCATTTTGCTCATTTCCCGGGCCAGTTGGCCACATTCCTTGCAATGCTCCACCTGATAGCGCCCACCGGCTGCCTCATTGAGCTTCATCAACAGTTCCAGGGAAGAATAGTCGAGAGTAAAGGACCGGTTGGCGCGAAACTTCCCCTTGGTTTCTTCCGAAGAAACGCTATCCAGTAGCGTCACTCGTTCCGACAACAGTTTGTTCATGTTGACAGCCAGGCTGGGCAAAGTGCGTGTAAGAGAGGTGAAGTCGTCGCGGTTTAGCACCAGCGCGCACACCTCAGAGAGGGCTTTGACCGTGGCCGTACGCGCCTGATCGATGAGCAGGGCCATCTCGCCAAATCCTTCGCCTTCTCCCAGTTCGGAAAGGACCATCTCTTCGCCCATTTGCAGCTTGGTAACCCGGACGGTTCCCTTGCGAATGAGATAAAACGAATCTCCCAGGCTGCCTTCCTCAAAGATCGACTCGCCAACCGCAAAAGTCTTCTCATGCAACCGTTCGGCGATCGATGCGACGACCTCGGGCGGAAGACTATAAAAGAGGGGATTATTTGAAATGAAGGCGTGGACGCTAGCGTCTGTGGTCAGGCTACTCTCGAGCACCGGAGATTCCTCGCTACTAGTCGCTGCCACCAGGTGAGCGACCTGTGTTAATCCTCAACCTGCGTTTCAGCAGCAAGAGAAACAAGGGCCGAGTAATTTGTGGGATAACCCTCGCCCCTTCTATAGGGGCGTTATACCACCGATTCGAAGATTCCTACCCATTTAGGCCTACAAAAACAGAACCGGGGGGATGAATCCCCCCGGTCTTCTCGTCTCAGCCGTTATTAAACCGTCGAATGACTCCTACTACTTTGCCGACGACCGAGTCGTGAACGGGTTCACTGGCTCGGGCCGGCCCTTCACTCCACCGTATCAGGCGGAGTTCCTGTCCTTGTCGTTCCAATACCAGCTCCCCATTTATGGCACCGTTATTTCGATTGACGATGACCAAGTCCCCAGGGACGATATTCTCGTTTCGGTATGGCTCTTTGATCTGGTATAGGAACGACTCGTGATCGCCCACCAGTTCTAGAGGCAAGGAAATGGTCCTCTTGGGACCATCTGTGTGCTGCGGATCGGACACAGGAATTTCTACCATCCGAACCCCGCTAACTCGCGGACCATCAAGTAACTCGATGCTTCGTGGTTTCGAAGGATTGCGACGTAAAAAGCCCTTGGTTTCCAAACTCTTCAAATGGCTATGAACTGTCGAACTCGAAGACAAGCCGACCGCTTCGCCAATTTCACGAATGGATGGGGGGAACCCCCGAGAAATCACAGACTCACGGATGTATTCGAGGATCTGCTGCTGGCGTCGACTGAGACGAGTCTTACTCTGAGTAGATCCGGGCATTGCTGCCTCCCCTCTAGGGTCTGTGGTTTGAGGAGTATAACACAGCACTATTTGGGGTGCAATCGAAACAAAGCGAATAAATGTTCGCTTTTGGCCGGATTCTATACTCACAGTATAGTTCAATTGACTTTTGCTTGGCAGGAGATCGACCAGGGGTTCGCTGCACAAGCCTTCGTGAGATTTTTCGGAGCACCAGGCAAACTTTCTTAAAGTATTGCTTATTTATACCTGTAGTGTCGTTTTGTTGCGAATTTTTTTGCAACAAAACTGGAAGCAAATTCCACCAAAACACAACAAACCCAGACAGAGCCTGGGTTTGTTGTTAAGAGTCTTTAGAGGCGATTAGCCTGGTTTTCGAGATTTGCGGCGCTTTCCACTTCGCTCCCCTCGATTCCTCTGTTGGCTTAAAGCTTGCCTCATGGTTTCCAGGGAGCGGGCTTGCAGGCGAGAAACATGCATTTGGCTGATGTTGAGAACTTTGGCCACTTCGCTCTGACTGCGGTTTTCAAAGAAGCGCAAATACATCAGCAACCGCTCTCGCGGTGGCAAACTGGAGAACGCCCGGTGCAGGGCCAGGCGGTCTTCGACCTGCTCCAACTGAAAATCATCCCGACCCAGATAGTCCAACAAGCTGCTGGTCTTGCGACTGTCGTCCGCGTCAAGTTCACTGTCGATGGAGAGAAGGTTGTAGGACTGACCCAACTCTTGGGCTTCCAGCACATCTTCTGGATTGACTTCAAGTTTCTTGGCGATTTCATCGGCAGTGGGAACTCGTCCCAGCACCGAAGTCAGCTCCTCGGTGGTTTTGGCCACGGATGCGTTGAATTCTTGCAGTCGGCGGGGAACTTTGATAGCCCAGCCTTTGTCGCGAAAATGGCGCTTGATTTCGCCTACGATGGTCGGCGTGGCGTAGGTTGTGAATTCGGTTCCTCGCTCGGGATCGAAGCGCTCAATCGCCTTGATCAGCCCCAGGCAGCCGACCTGTATCAGGTCTTCCAGGTTCTCTCCTCGATTGCTGAATTTGCCCGCGAGGTAGCGAACCAGGTTGAGGTGCTGCGCCACCAACTCATCCTTGATTTTCGGGTCCCGGTCGGTCGCGTAACTCGCCAGCAGCTGGCGGGCACGTTCCCGATCCCAGCGGGTCTCACCCGACTTGTCTTCAGTCATCGTGGACCACGGTTCTTTTAGTCAACCGCAAACCAGGGGGCGAAGTCAGCTCCTCAACCTCATCCATCACGGCACGAATCAGAATGAGGCCGATCTCTTGCCACTCCAGGTCAGCCGCATCGTCGGCGCAATCTTCATCGATTTCGCCAACGGCTTGCACCTGCAGTGTCACGTTGTCACGTGCGATATCCCAGAGAATCTCAATTTCTTGGGAACCTAGATTCAACAAGTGACCACAGGCTTCGGTGGCGGCCAGCTTAAAGTCTTCGGCCAGTTCGTGCTCCAGGCCGATACGGTGCGAAATGCCCGCACAGGCAAGGCGAACTACTCCCAGAAATTCGGGTTCAGCCGGAACACGCAGTTGGATGTTCCAGAGTTTGCTATTGGACACGAGTGCCGTTAACCCGCGTTAGCCAGAATCTGCAACGCCTCATCTTCATCTTTGAAGATTTCGAAGATCTTGACCAATCCCGTGATGTTGAAAATCTTCTTAATCTGGGGGTTGGTGCACACTAGCAAAATGCGGCCGCTGTGCTCACGGACCTTTTTCAGGGCGCCGATCAGAACCCCCAGGCCAGTGCTGTCGATATACCGCACTCCCTCAAGGTTGATGACCAGCTGGTAGTGCCCCTTTTCGATCAACTCATTGATCGTCTCTTTTACGCGGGGAGAGGTGTATACGTCGATTTCGCCTTGAACTTCAACGGCATGAGCTTTGTCGTTCAGTACCCGGGTGTTGACCTTGATATCCAATGTTTAAGTCCTCCTGTTGACTACTACCAATAACCTTCAAGTAACGATGGGCCGTAAGAATTGCGGCCGCGGACTCTGCGACCCCGGCATTGGCGAGCCCCTTTAGCCTGTCGCGGCTTCGACCGGAGGTATGGGAATCCTCTAGCGCAGTCCATGGGATTCAGCCCCCGTTGCGCAAGATGCGACCAGGTTCGAGGTTGGCGGCCTGACGAGCAGGCAGCCAGGCCGCGCCTACCGCCACCATGGGGGCAAAGAATACAGCCGTGAGCAGGCTGGCTGGCGAGGGTTGAAATAGCGTGACCCCCTGGCTGAGTGCTTTGGGCAATTGGGACAAAATTAGCGTGGCCGAGGCCTGACCTACAAACAGCCCCGCCAAGAGTCCCCAAATCGCGCCTTGCATGCCCAGCGAGGTGGCGCGCACCAGATACAGTCGGGCGATATCCCGGCGGGTGGCCCCCAGACTTCGATAGAGGCCGATGTCCGGCTGTTCCAACTGAACTTTTACCGTAAAACCGCTACCAATGCCCACTCCCGCCACCAGCAAGATGGCGCCTGCAAAGGCTGCTGCCAGCACCTGGGCCAACACGGCCGCCTGTCCGATCCGTTTGGCCGTTTCCAGGTCGGGCGCAGCCAGATGCAGCCTGTCGACGGCTCGCAGCACCGATTCTAAATTGGCACCGGGGGCCAATTGCAGGGTCAAGGTGTGATATTCCAGGGGGCGCTTCGAGTTGCGCTGCACCCAGGCCAGCGGTACGGCGGGACCGTTCACTCCCAACTGATCGCTTACACCCACAATGTTGCAGCGGATGTCGATAGACGGTCCGGGGGCAAAACTGGAAGAGCCCACCCTCAACTCAAATCCTCGCCCGATCAAAGCCTGTTCACTCAGGTTGGGCAAATTGGTGTGGGCCGAAATTCCCGCATTGAGTATGTCCAACACCGGTTGGGGAACCACCGCCGGCACCTGGCTTCCGCTGGTGTCCTCAAAGGCCGCCCCGGTTGGGAGTTGAGCCAGCACCTGACCGGGATCCACGCCCTCCAAAATTAGATCGGTAGTCATGCGCTGTCCGCTGTAGTTGGCAAAGAGTTGGCACGGCCCCGGATAGTGAGCCTGGCGATAGACTTCCTCCACGCCGGCTATGGCTTTGCAGGCCGCCACGGTATCGTCATTCAGGCCTCCGCCCAACTGCAGGGGCCCAAACTGAGTCTTCGAGCTGGACACGCGGATTCGATTGGGCAGACTGCCGCCCACTCGTTCCCGCAACCAGTTGGTCGCCCCCCTCGTAAAGCCGGTCAAAACCACCCAGGTGGCAATGCCGAACACCAGGCCCAACAACAATGGCCAGGTTTTGCGCGGGGATTCGCGAGGGTCAGAGAGGGCAAGTCGAAGTGTGGCCTTAAATGTCACCCGATCAACCTGCCCTTGTCCAACCGGAAGACCTGCTCCACGCCCTGGAGCAAAAAGTCATCATGGGTGATCACTAACAGGCTCAGACCGCGCTCGCGCTCCCGGCGCAACAAACTTAACACACGCGCGGCACTCTGGCTGTCCAGGTTGCCGATCGGTTCGTCGGCCAGCAGCAGTCGGGGCCGATTCATCAGGGCGCGAGCCAGAGCCAGTCGCTGACGCTGGCCCCCCGAAAGCTGTCGAACCGGCGCCTGCAGAAGGTCGAGCAAATCAAGCTGAGCGCAGAAGTCTTTGGCCAGTTCGAGTCCCGCAGCCAAATCGGCTCCGCTGAAGTGCAGCGGCAGCAGCAAATTATCCAGGGCGCTCCGGTCGGCTTGCAAATGAAAATGTTGAAAGGCAGTGCCCACGGTGGTTTGGCGGTGCCGGGAGAGAGCTTCATCGGAAAGTCCCACCAGGTTTTGACCCACCACCCAGACCTCACCTTCGCTGGGCTTCTCCAGGCCCGCAATCAGGTGAATCAGGCTGGTCTTGCCCGAGCCGGAAGGCCCGACCAGGGCCGTCCAGCAAGGATCGGACAGAGACCAGTTGAGATCCTCAAACAGGGGCGGGCCATCGCTGGCGAATCGAAGCGCCACATGGCGCAGTTCTACGAGTGGGGTTCCCACAAGTAAAGAATACGGCTGCTGGGTAGCTCCAGTTTGGGATAAAAATGCTCAGCCTGCGCGCTGAACAGGTCTTGCCAGCTTTTCTCCGGTAGATAGCGCACGATTTTGGCCTTGTTGCTGCCGCAACGCTTGCGAATCTCCTGATAGGCATCAGGCAGGTAGCCAACCTGGTCGATCAGACTCTGGCGCAGCGCTTCCTGCCCCGAAAAGACACGACCATCCGCCAGTTTGCGGATCTCAGCCAGGGTTAATTTGTCTTTGCGACCCTCGGCCACCACCGTCACGAAGCGCTCCCACATTTCCGTGATCAACTTCTGCATCAGTTCCCTTTCCTCCGGCCGCATCTTGCGGTAGGGAGAGCCGATGTCTTTAAAGGATTCCTTGCCTTGAAAGTTGAGGGACTTGATAGTGTTGACCTCCACCCCCACTCGGCCCATCAGTTGAGACACATCGTAGAAGTGGGAAATCACGCCGATGGAGCCGGTAATCGAGGTCGGGTGAGCCATAATGTGGTCGGCCGCCATGGCCACATAATAACCGCCTGAAGCGGCCACATCTTCAAAAACGGCCACCACCGGCACTTTTTTGTCGGCTTTGAAGCGTCGCAATTCTTCTAGCATCCGGTCGCTGGTGGTGACCCCACCGCCGGGACTGTCGACCATCAACAAAATTCCCTTGAGACGCTCCTGTTTGCGCAGTTGCCTGAGAAGTCGGCTCAGTTGACTCAGGCTTCCCTTGGAGGGATTGTCCGAGGGCGGCTCCATGATCATGCCCTGGATGGGAACGATAGCGATGAAGTCTTTTTCGGTCTCCTCGCCATCTACCAGCGTAACCGTGTACCCCGCGTTTTTGTCGGCCGAAGACCCGGCCACAGCCACGCTTAACAGCAGGATGAGCAAGCCGCTGCAGACCAGCCCCAGCCCCAAAAAAATGGACAAATAGAACCAAAACCGGCCGGGTCGGGCCGGAGGCGGCAGGGGATACGGATCACTCAACATTTAACCTCGAAACAGCGCCGTGATAAAGAAGACCAGATTAGCCGGTCTTTCCGCCAGGCGGCGCATAAAATAGGGGTACCAGTCGTTGCCAAAGGGTACATAAATACGTACATTGTAGCCCTGCTTGTGCAACTCTAGTTGGCGTTCACGGCGGATTCCGTAGAGCATCTGAAATTCGAACTGGTCTGGGGTTATCCCATACTCTTTGACAGTTCGCAGAGTCTCTTGAATCACATCTTCGTCGTGGGAGGCGATGGCCGGATAGTGTCCATCCCGGACCAAATCGCGCATGAGGTCTTTCATGTTCGAGGTTACTTCGCGGCGAGTCTGATAGGCCACCGAGGGAGGCTCGGCATAGGCCCCCTTGCACAGACGGGCCTTGCCGCCCATGCGATTGATCAGGGCGATATCGGACTTGGACCGACGCATGTAAGCCTGAATGACGATGCCCACATTGTCAAACTGCTCGCGCGCCTGACGAAACACTGCCACGGTGCTGTCGGTGTATTTGGAACCCTCCATGTCGATGCGCACGAACAGGCCAATTTTTTTGGCGGCTTCCAAAATCGTGAGCAGATTGGCCAGGGCCACATCCATTCCCTGATCGAGGCCCAGTTGAGTCAACTTGAGAGAGACGTAGCATTGTAGACCGGAGTCCTGGATGCGTCCCAACATGCGAAGGTATTCCTGGGTGGCCTCGCTGGCTGCGTCGGGGCGTTCTACGTTCTCGCCAAGCAGGTCGAGAGCCACCAGCAGTCCCTGCGCCGTCAAGGTTCGCGTGACGAACAGTGCGTCCTCTAAAGTTTCGCCCGCCACGTAGCGGCGGGCGACTTTCTTGGCCAGGGGAAAGTGCATCACGAATTTTTTGACCAGCGTGCTCTGGGATAGGAACAACAATAGAGGGCGTAACATGCCCTTGTGATACGGGTCCGCGGCTTTCCCTCCTGCTATCGGCCGTCGGGCAGAAAAACCGTGAAGCAACTTCCTTCGCCCTTGGCACTGCTCAACTCCAAGGTGCCTCCGTGCAACTCCACCAGTTGTTTGCTGATAGCCAGGCCCAAACCGCTGCTGTCCCGGCGGCGATGGTTGGCTGCCCGGGTAAACAGTTCAAAGATGGACGCCTGTTCTTCGGCTGGAATCCCGATCCCGGAATCTTCAACCGTAATGCGCACTCCATCGTCGAGTGCCCGCGCTTCCACCTGTACCCAGCCTTGAGGCCGGTTGTACTTGACCGCGTTGGAGACGAGATTGCTCAATACCTGGCGCAAACGGACGGGGTCGGCCCGACAGGTCAGTTGGGGCTCTATTTGGGGGGGCCTGAGTTCGACCTGTTCTTGAATGGCGAAATCGGCAAATTCCTCCAGCACCTGTTCGATGGCCTGGAGCAACTGACAGGTTTGGGGCTCGACACGCATGGCTTGCATACCCATGCGCGCCAGATCGTGCAGGTCGTTGGTCAGGTTGGACATGTGGCGAGCGCTCTCCACGATGCCTCGGGCCATGCTCTGCAGGCGTGGCTCGACCACCTTGCGTTCTAGCAGTTGGGAATAGGACATCACCCCCTGAATGGTGTTGCGTAGATCGTGAGTGACCACGGCCAAAAACTCATCCTTGATGCGATTGGCTTCCTGCTCCTTTTGCAGTCGCCAACTGCGCTGAATCATCGAGGCGATGTAGCCGCCGGCCAGTTCCAGCAGTTCCAGATCAGACTCCAGGTACGAGTAAGGTTTGATGGACCAGAACTGGAGCACTCCAAAGCTGACGTTTTGATCCATCAGGGGGACGGCGATCACCGAACGCAGAGGTACATGGATAGCGCCGTTCAACCACAGGTCCTGGCTGTGCGGAAAGCGGCGTTCCTGGTGCAGATCCTCGATGCGCAGACTGCGATGATGCAGGCACACGTAGCCGCTCAGAGTGTCGCGCACCGGCATTTGCGTAAACACGTCGCCGGGAGCCTGAGGACCAAGGTAGGCGGCCGCCACCGAGAGTTGGTCGGTGTCGCCCTTCTGAAACAAAATAAAGGCCTGGTCCACCGGCATCAGGGGCCTGAGTGCAGCCATGACGGAATGCAAAATGGTATCGGGACTATCGGCCTGCGACACTCTGCGCACCAGATTGACCAGGCTGTCCAGGCGGTGCGGGGCGGGCGTGGCTCCTCCCCGACGCACCCTTTGAGGAGCCAGATGGCGCATGAAATAGCTCATCAGGTTGTGGTGTGAAAAGATTCCGATCAGCTTATTGCCGCTCACTACCGGTAAACAGGTGGCTTTCTCCAGGCTTTTTACGGCGGTGCTGATATCATCGTCAGGGCTGAGCGGGTCCACCCAGAGGGCATGGTCGCGGGTGGCCGACCCGGCCAGACCGGCACGGATCTGTTCGCCGCCAGACAGTTGACTCACTAGAGAGGGGGCACTCAGAATGCCCACGAAGCTCTCCTCGTCCAAAATCGGTAGGTGGCGGACTCGATGACGAATCATCGTGGCCAGAGACTCCTCTAAGGGAGTATCGGCACTGGTCACCACCGGGTCCTTGGTCATCCACTCAGCTATCGACATCGGCCCCGTGTTCCACGGGCCTCCTCGGTTTCCTTGAGCAGATGGAGCCAGGAACCAGTTGTATTGGAGGCAGTCTGCGCAAAGAGTCCTGGTCCAGTCAGCGCCAAAAGGCCACTTTCAACGACAGCCAGGGCCGCAAGATCGAGCTGTCTTACTTCGATTTGCAGCCGGCCAGGCCGGCCTGGTCCACCCCCATGGTGTTTGTGCATGGAGCCGCCGGGCACTGCACTCAATGGAGTCATCAGCTCGAGTTTTTCTCCAGCCGTTGCCGGTGTCTGGCCATAGATATGCGTGGTCACGGCTACAGTGATCGACCAGAATGGCCCGACTACAGCATCGAAGAGTTTTCGGCGGATATCGGTCGGGTGTTGGACCACGTAGGCATCGAGGGCCCTGTGACTATGGTCGGCCACTCTTTTGGGGGTGCCGTCTCCACCTACTTCACTCTGCAGCATCCGGATCGGGTCGAGAAACTGGTGCTGCTCTCCACCACCGGCACCCTGTCGGTGGGGGTTTCGGTGTTGATATTGCTCAAAATGCCTGAATTTATCCTCGGTCCCATTCAGAAGGCTTTCAATAGTCGGGTGGGAGCGCCGCCCCACGTGCTCAAAAAACTGGTGCCCAATGTGGACCGCTGGGACGGCTGGGAACTCTATCCCAAAATTCACGTGCCCACTCTGGTCATGTGCGGTGAACTGGATCGCCTCACTCGCACCAAATGGGTTCGTCGCATGGCCGAATCGATTCCCCAGGTCCACTATGAAGGGATTTCCTTCTCGGCCCATTTGCCCCAATTAGAGCGCCCCGCTCGAGTTAACGAGGCGCTGCTTACTTTTGTGCGGGGCCGCTCCGAGTCACCTTTCCGCTGACACAGCAGGGGCCGGCGGAGTCAAACTCAAACCATGGGCAATGTTGACATCCAACCAGAACCTGGTCCAGTTTTTGCTCGAGGCCGAGCGCGACTTCCCCAGGCGCGCTGCCGTATGGAGTGAGCGCGGGCCACTCAGTTATCAACAGTTGGTCCAGGAGGTCCGGGCCATGGCCGGGCTCCTGCAGGCCTGGGGAGTGCAGCCCGGTGACCGAGTTTTTTTGTTGCTGCCCAACTGGCCGCAGTTTGTAATCGCCTGTCAGGCTATCTGGTGGGTCGGCGGCGTGGCCGCATTAAGCAGTCCTTTGATCCCGCCGCAGTTGCTCATCGAGCAACTGCGCAAAGCCCGGCCCAAAGTAGTGATTACCTCCAATCGGCTGGATTCCACCCTGGCTCATTCCATTCGCAATCTGGGCGTGGATCAGATCATTCTCTCCAGCGGGCGCGAATATCTGCGCAGCGACGTAGGCTGGCTGTTTCGGCGTCCCAAGCCCAAAGAGGCCATGCCAGGCGGGGTACATCGCTGGCGCGCCTGCATGCGTGAAGCTCGGGCCAGTGAGGCGCCTTTTCAGGAGGGGGGAGCCCGTCCGGCCGCATTGATTTTCTCGGGGGAGACCACCGGTAACCCCAAGGGGGTGGTGTTATCCCATCAGGCCATCTGGGCCAACACCTTGCAGTTGGAGCACTGGGATACCTCGATGCAGCGCGGCAAAGAGCGCATGTTGGCGGCTCTGCCCCTGGCTCATGCCTACGGTCTGACAGGTGTGATGTGTTTGGGAATGCGGGCGGCCGGCACGCTGATCCTGAGCAGTTCTTTGCAGCCCGACCATCTGGCCGATCTCACCTCGCGCTTCAAGCCCAGCCTGTTTCCGGGCACACCGGCACTCTACGCGGCCCTGCTCAACTTGCCCAATTTGCGTAGTTACAAGTTTAGCTCGATCCGTTTGTGCGCCTGCGGCTCAGCCGCATTGCCCCTGGAGGTCCAGGAAGGCTTTGAGCGAGTCACTCGGGCCAGAGTGGTCGAAGGCTACGGCTTAACCGAGGCCGGTCCCATCACTCACGTAGGCCCGCTGGAGGGTGAGCGGCGCCAGGGATCGGTCGGTTTGCCCCTGCTTGAAACCGAGAGCAGGATTCTCCACCTGGATACCGGCCAGCCTCAACCGCCCGGCGAGATAGGGGAACTGGTGGTGCGAGGGCCTCAATTGATGAGCGGCTACTGGGAGGAGCCCCAGGCTACTGCCGCGGCGCTGCGCGACGGTTGGCTGCACACCGGCGATCTAGGGGTGACTGATAGCGACGGCTACACCTATTTGCTGGGACGAATGTCAGACTGTTGCAAGGTGGGCGACAACCTGGTCTATCCCCGACGCATCGAAGAGGTGGTTCATCTGCATCCTTCGGTGCAGGAGGTGGCGGTGCTGGGCTGGCCGGCCGGCTTCCCCCGTGACCTGCAAGGAATTGGGCTGGTGGATAAATTGCATGCCTTTGTGGTGCCACGGCCGGGCAAAAAGATTTCGGTGGATGAGTTACGCCAGTATGTGGAAGTTCGCCTGCCCGAGTGGCTTCGCCCCGAGCTTTGGACCCTGCTTCCTCAATTGCCTCGTACCCCATTCGGAAAGGTGAGTCGAATCTCGCTTTACGGCGCCCTTTAGCCCACAGGAGATTGGCGCGCGGGCCCATAACTACTCCCCACCACTTTCAAGGGGGTTTGCATGAGCCAGTTGCGAGTCGCAGTCGTAGGAGCCGGTCCCTCGGGATTTTATGCCTGCGAAGAGTTGTTGAAGTCCGGCGACCACGAAGTCAAGGTCGATCTCTATGACGCACTGCCCGCACCCCACGGCCTGGTCCGCTACGGGGTGGCACCTGACCACCAAAAAATCAAAAACGTGACGGCCGTCTTCGAAAAGATCATGCGAGACCCGCGCCTGAGTTTTTTTGGCAATGTGGCCGTGGGAGCGGCCGAATTGGAATGGATGCGTCAGGTGTATCACGGCGTGCTCTTGACGGTAGGCGCGCAGACTGACCGGCGCCTGGGAGTGGCCGGGGAAGATCTTCCCGGCAGCTACTCGGCCACCGACTTTGTGGCCTGGTACAACGGCCATCCGGACTATGTTGGCCACAAGTTCCTGCTTGATCAGCCGCGCGTAGCCGTGGTGGGCGTGGGCAATGTGGCTATCGACGTGGCTCGTATCCTGCTCAGCGGGCACGAGCGTCTCTCTAAAACGGACATCGCTGACCACGCTTTAGAACAGTTACGCAACTGTGCGGTCCGCGAGGTTCACATTTTAGCCCGCCGCGGTCCCGCTCAGGCCGCCTTTACCAACCCCGAGTTGCGCGAACTGCTGGAGATGGAAGATCTCTCCTTTGAGATTCGTCCGGATGAATTGAGCCTGGACGAGCACAGCCGGGCTGCCCTGGAAGCCGAGCCCGACAAATTGGTCAGCAAGCGACTGGAGTTGCTCGGCCAGGCCCAGATTCGCCCGGGGGGGCAAAAAAAATTGGTCCTGCGCTTTCTGGTGTCGCCCCTGGAAATCAGCGGACAGGACCGGGTTCAGGGCCTGAAATTGGGCCAAAACCGGCTCAACGAAAAATTGCAGGCCACCTCCACGGGCCAGCAAGAAGGGCTGGCCATCGGCACGATTTTTCGTTCCATCGGCTACAAGGGGCAACCGCTCGGAGAACTTCCCTTTGATAACGGTAAAGGCATCATCTCCAACCAGTTGGGTCGGGTGGAGGGTCACCCCGGAGTCTACGTGGCCGGCTGGATCAAGCGAGGTCCCAGCGGAGTGATCGGCACCAACAAGCCGTGCGCCAAGGAGAGCGTGCAATCACTTCTGAGCGACGCCCGCGAAGGCAAGCTCCAAGAGCCCGCCGGTCAACCTCAGCAACATCTGGCGCCGGGCTGGGTGGACTTTGACGGATGGAAACGCCTGGATGAGTTTGAGGTGGCTCAGGGCCAACCGCTTGGACGCCCGCGTGTCAAAGTGGTTCAGCGCGAGGCGATGCTGGCGCGGGCTCGGGACAGCGCGGAGGAAGTGGCCGCTCGCTGAGCAAACCTGGCTTTCAAGGTAGGAGGGTGACGAAGTGAAAATCGGGATTATCGGTGGCGCCGGGCTGGTCGGCTCCAATCTGGCTTTCGCCTTACAAATGGCCGGCGTGGGCAGCGAACAGGTGCTGGTCGATGCCAATGGTCAGGGAGCGGCCGGCCAGGCCCTCGATCTGTTGCATGGCACCGCCTATACTTCGCCTCAACGCATTCGGGCCGGCGGCTACGATGCACTGGAGGGCGCTGACACCGTAGTGATCACGGCCGGACTGCGGCGTAAGCCGGACGAGTCCCGTCTCGACTTGATCCATCGCAATGTGGCGCTTTTTCTAGGGATTCTTGAAGAATTGCGACGGGTGTCGGTGAGTCCTCGCTGCCACTTGATCGTGGTTACCAACCCGGTCGATATTCTCACCCAGTTGGCTGCCGAAAAATCAGGATTCCCGAAATCCCGGGTCATCGGTCTGGGCACCGTTCTGGACACTCTGCGCTTCCGCTCACTCCTGGCTGAGTTTTTTGGGGTCAGTCCCATTCAAACGCAAGCCCTTATCTTGGGCGAACACGGTGATTCCATGGTGCCCATCTGGTCCACCTCCTGCGTAGACGGAGTACCTCTTCCCAGTCTGCCGCGTTACGACCAACAGGCGGTCATGAAGATATTCGAGCGCACCCGAAAAAGCGGTGCCGAGGTGATTTCGCTCAAGGGCGGGGCGGGATACGCCGTGGGCGTGGCCATCCTGGAAGTGCTCAAAGCACTTGCCTACGACAGCAAGGCTCTGCTGCCCGTGTCGACCTGGCAGCAGGGGGCCTACGGAATTCGTGATGTGTGTCTGTCCGTGCCCACCCGACTGGGTCGGGATGGGGTGGAGCAATGCGTCGAAATGGACCTTTGGCCCAAAGAAAAAGCGGCCCTGACGGCCTCGGCCGAGGCCCTGCGGGATACCCTGGCCAAGCTTCAGGCGAAGGCCTGATAGGTGGTGAACTGTCCCACCGCTGCCCTGGTCATCATTGGCCAGGAGCTATTGTCGGGCAAGGTCAAGGATGAAAACGTCGGCTATCTAACCCAGCAGCTTTATGCTCTGGGGGTCGAGGTCAAGCGAGTTCTCTTCGTTTGTGATGACGAAGGCGACATTGTGGAGGCTCTGCGTTGGGTGGTGGACCGCCACGACCACGTCTTTACTACCGGTGGCATGGGGCCCACTCACGACGACGTAACCGTGGCTGCCGTGGCCCAGGCTCTGGATCGAAGATTGGTGCACAGTCCTAGCCTGGAGCGGCTACTGGAGACCCTTTACGGCTTGCAGTCGGGACCCGAGCGCTTTCGCCTGAGTCGCATTCCCGAAGGCGCCGAACTCTTCTATCCTGAGGGGGCGCGTTACCCGCAACTGATCGTGGGTAACGTCTTTTTATTTCCGGGGGTACCGGCCATCGTGCGCAGTAAATTTGAGGCCCTGGCGGATCGGTTTCGCGGCACACCGATCTTTACCGAGTTTCTCGACCTGGACCGAACCGAATTGGAAATCCTGGCACCCCTGACGGCTGTGGTGGAAACCTACCCGCGGGTCCGCTTTGGCTCCTACCCCCGCTATGAGGGAGGTAAAGAGACCGTGCGCTTGACCCTGGATGCTACGGATGAAGCACACGTGCGGGAGGCGCTTGAATTGCTGCAGCGCCTTTTGAAGGTCTAGAAGTTCCAGCTAGGTCCGTCCACTTCGAACTCGGTCAGCTTTTCGCCGCCGGCGTTGTATTTCACCCAGAAGCGAGGCACGATGCCTTGCTCGCCAATTACGTTGTACTTCAATTCAGCAAAAGCCTTGGCGCCCGCCTCCACGTTGCCGATCTCTTTCTTGACGGTGTCTTCGAGGCGCCCGCTCTTGCTGAATACTTCCATTTCGATAGCCACCTTGTCTACGGCCACGTCCGTGGTGTTTTGCATCCAGATATGATAGCGACCGCTGCAACCGCTCATCGATTGAGTGCTGCTTCCATCCTGAACCACTTTGAGAATCTTCAACGGGTGGGGTCCTTTGTCGGATTTGCGTCGGGCTGCTTCGGCGGGGCCGAAAAGTGCGGTGGCGGCAAGTAGAGCGACAGCGGCGATTTGATAAGCTTTCATGGTGACCTCCGATGGATGTTGCCATTATCGTTCCCCATTGCGGGGAGATTTAAGCAGCTTGATGAGCTTTCAATTTTCAGGCTACCTTTCCTGTGCCTGTAAAGCGATCTGGTGTTGACAAGCTTTGGAACGGCATGGTATGAAAGGCTGCATTACGATGTCCCGGGAAACCGAGACTCGTCAGTGTGCGGGAGTAGCTCAGTTGGTAGAGCATCAGCCTTCCAAGCTGGTTGTCGCGAGTTCGAACCTCGTCTCCCGCTCCAGGATTTGCTGGAGTAGCTCAGTTGGCAGAGCACGTCCTTGGTAAGGACGAGGTCGGCGGTTCGAGCCCGCTCTCCAGCTCCACCAGGCCCTTAAAAAGTTCGGTGCCACAAGCACTGAACGGCCGATGGGTCTCTTTTTTTTGGTGGGGCGAACTTTGTGGCCGTCTTCCGGGTTCTCTCGGGAGACAGTCCAGGGGGCGCCCGCTTCGGGTCTGTGCAGATGGACTTGCGGGAAGCGGCCAGGTTTGGTCCAAACTTGAGGGCGGTATAGTGATGGGATTTCCCAGAGGAGGCGCAGCGATGGCGGGTCGACCAGCGACAAAGAGAACGGGTCCTCGACGGGACCGCACGGAAGGCAAGGCAGCGATAGCTCAAGCCGGCGCCAAAACCACGGTTCAGTCCGTCCCTCAGGATTCCGCGGGACCGTCCGGTTGGACAGTGGCCGCCCTCAAGGTTTACCTGGCTCAGGTTCGCCTTGAAATGGGCCGGGTCACCTGGCCTACCCGAAGAGAATTGCAAGCCGCTACGGCGGTGGTAATGATGACCCTGCTGGTCTTCGCAGGGTATCTGGGAATGCTGGATTGGATCTTGAGACGCGTGTTTCGTTAGAGGGTCTACGCCTCGTGACCCTGGTTGAGGAGAGTATGGGAACCATGGAACAACAAGCACAGGATTTCGCTGGAGAGCACGTAGAGGAACAAGTCGCGGTGGTAGCCGAGGCCGTCGCCCCGCCCGTTGACCCGCGCATTAAGTGGTATGTGATTCACACTTATTCCGGCTACGAGAACAAAGTGAAAGACAATTTGATGCGCCGCATCGACTCGATGGGCATGAAAGATCGCATTTTTCAGGTTCACGTGCCCACCGAGGAAGAGCTTGAGTTTAAGGACGGTAAAAAGAAGACCGTCCAGCGCAAGATTTATCCGGGTTACGTGTTCGTGGAAATGATTTTGACCGAAGAGTCCTGGTATGTGGTGCGCAATACTTCCGGAGTAACGGGGTTTGTCAGTCCTGGCGCCAAGCCGGTCCCGCTTCCGGATGACGAAGTTCGCCGCATCAAGCAGTTGATGGGTATGGAAGCGCCCACACGGGTGAAGTTGGATTTGGCCGTCGGGCAGGCTATCAAGGTTACTCACGGGCCCTTCCAGGACTTCCACGGCGTGGTGGAGGAGGTCACTCCCGACCGCGAGAAAGTTCGCGTCCTGATTTCGATATTTGGTCGCGAGACCCCGGTAGAACTCGATTTTGGTCAGGTTGAGAAGCTGTCATAGGCAGCCAGTAACAGAGGAGAAGTCATGGCTAAGAAGGTTAAAGCAATGGTCAAGTTGCAGTGCCCGGCAGGGAAAGCCAATCCGGCCCCCCCGGTAGGCCCCGCACTGGGCCAGCACGGCGTCAATATTATGGAGTTCGTCAAGCAGTACAACGAGCGAACCGCTTCTCAAATCGGAATGATCATTCCGGTGGAGATCACCATCTTCGAGGACCGCTCCTTTACGTTTGTCACCAAGACTCCACCGGCAGCCACGCTGCTGCTCAAGGAGGCCGGTCTGACCAAGGGTTCGGGCGAGCCCAATAAGAAGAAGGTCGGCAAGGTTACCCACGCCCAGGTGCGCAAGGTTGCCGAGGTAAAAATGCCAGATCTGAACGCCACGGACATCGAAGCGGCCATCCTGATCATCGAGGGCAGCGCTCGGAGCATGGGCCTGGAGGTCGTCTAAAGCTTTCTTTTCTCAGGGAAAGAAATACGAGCCTCCTGACTTCAGGGGGTTCATCCATTTTGTGGGAGGGGCTCCGGCCCCGTCTGACCACGGAGGTAAATATGGCTAAACTCACCAAAAAAAGAAAGGCCGCTTACGAGGCCTTTGATAAGGGTGCCCTACACGGACTCGAAGAGGCCATCGCGATTGTCAAGAAAATCGCTTCGGCCAAGTTCGACGAAACCGTCGAAGTGCACATCAAGCTGGGCATCGACCCCCGCAAAAGTGACCAGACTGTGCGCGGAACCACCGTTCTTCCCCACGGTACCGGTAAGACCCCTCGCGTAATCGTGTTCACCAAAGGCGACAAAATCGGAAAAGCCGAAGCCGCCGGAGCCGAAGCTGCGGGCGCTGAAGACCTGGTCGCCAAAGTCAAGGGCGGCTGGTCGGATTTCGACATTGCCGTGGCCAGCCCCGACATGATGGGTCTGGTCGGTAAAGATCTTGGCCGTATCCTGGGGCCGCGTATGCCCAATCCCAAGGCCGGCACCGTCACTCCTGACGTGGTCAAGGCCGTGGAGGAACTCAAGTCTGGCAAGGTTCAATACCGCGCCGACAAGCTGGGTATCGTCCACTCTAGCGTTGGCAAACTGAGTTTCAGTGAGGACAAGTTGCTGGAAAACCTGCGCACCCTGCTGGAAGCCGTGGTCAAGGCCAAGCCGCAGTCCTCTAAGGGGGCTTATCTGCGCACCATCTCTCTGGCTGCCACGATGTCCCCTGGCGTGCGTGTCGACCCCACCAAAGCGGTGGCGAAGTCTGCCGCCAACTAAAAGGTCTGCGCCATCGTAGCTCACCAGGGCCCGTCTCCAGGCGGGCCCTTTGCGTTGGTGCGCCTCGGTCGTTTACGGCCAGGCTAATGACAGGGCCCGCCGTTGTGTATGCTGCCGCGCCCTATCTAGAGGAGGCCCAACACCTGGGGGTGACGCTGTGGGCCGCCAACGTCGCCTGGGAGGCCCAGGCCGGAGATTGCTCTCAAGCGCCCCACGGTCGTCTCAAAAAACCCTTGACAGTCCCAATAGAGTTCGGTATAGTCTCACTCCCACGGGGTTATAGCTCAGCTGGGAGAGCGCTTGCATGGCATGCAAGAGGTCCTCGGTTCAAGTCCGAGTAGCTCCACCAAATATCCGCCCAAAAAGGGCGGATATTTTTTTGGGGGGGAGTGTTTTTAGATCCATCGCAAATTTTTGCGCCATTAACAGGAACTCCATAGGTCGAGGAGAAATGCAATTCTCCGAATCGGACCAAGGTTCAGGTGAGGTGCTCTTCAGCGAGGGGCAGCCGCTGAACCCTCGGCCCAGACCGGCCGAGATCGGATTGAGAGTGAGAGAGTACGATGGCGTACAGACCCTGTAGGTTTCGAAGTTCAGTGCTGGGTGTTTTTCAGTGCGAGAAGCATATGTTTCAGCATTCCTATCCTGAAATCTACAATGAACTTTATGAGTACTGCATTGAGCATGTTCCTGACCGGTTCTGCGGATATGTCGATTTCGGCTTCAGTCTGGAAGGGGAGGCGCCTAGAATTTTTATCAACTGCACCCACCCTTATCAGTCTCGGCCTTTGAAAAGTTTTCGGGATTGTATCGAGGAATGCGACTTCCACGACAAAGAAGGCGAGTCGCTTGGTTAAAGAGTTTGGCTCGAGAAGTCGGCCATTCTATACCTCTATTTCTCGAGAAGGTCACCGTAGTTGCGACCTAGAAAGGGCCTCAAGTAATGCCCACCAACTGCGAGATGACGGATGAAAACTTCCTTGAGCGCAGATGACCGACTGCGGCAGCTTGCATCGAAGCCCTTTGTAGCCCGCCGTGAATATTTCGGTTGTCTTGTCTATGATCGGCAGAATTCTGACTATATTCCCTTTGACGAAGAAGCTACTGGCATCTTTGCCAAGAGTCAAACCTATTCTCTGGACGAGGTCTATCGCGATTTAAGCGAGACGGTTACCCGTCAATCTTTTGATACTTTTACTCAGCTCTGCTCGAGTATCGGTCTTATCAAGGACGGGACTTTTCAGGGAATCTTCCTCGATAACGAAATGGTCGAGGGATCCCAGTACCTGTCGGCGCCCACCACGGTTTACTTGCAACTTACCCGCTACTGTAATCTCGCCTGTAAACATTGTTGGGCCGATGCCGGTGCTGCCCGTCCGCGAGAGTTGACCATACTTGACATCCGTAAAGTCATCGACGATATGGCCTTGATGGGATGCTTTAAGTTGCGACTCGGCGGCGGCGAACCGCTGGGCAGAGGTGACGTTTTTGACGTGATCCAGCACGCTAACTCACGCGGCATGAAAGTGAGCATCGCCACCAACGCCACGATGGCCACCAGAGCTGTGGCTTCCAAGTTGGGCGAACTCGACATCGACGAAATCAAAGTCAGCATGGATGCCGGCAGTGAAAAGAGCTACGACTATCTGCGCGGCGACCGGGCCTATCGCAAAGCGATGCGGGGCATCAAGAATCTTCAAGAGCTTTCAAAAGCGCCCATTTACTTCCATGCGGTACTTCAGCGTGATAACCTCACCGAGATTCCGGCACTGGTCAAACAGGCCGAGCGCTTTGAGATTCCCCGTATCGTTTTTGACATCGTGGCTCCGGTGGGACGCGCCAAAGAGAATCCCAAGATGATGCTGACCATCGAAGAGGCCAACAATGCCCTCGACCTGGCTCGTCGCATCGGCGAGACCAGTCGTTGCAAAGTCGAAATCGTCAGCAAGGTTCCCCCGCCCTTTCAGCGCAAACGAGTGTTTGAAGGGTTTGGGAGCGAGTGTGGTCAGCTTCATTGTCATATCAATTCAGAAGGCGTGGTGGGCGGGAGCGGCTTTCTAGGCACCGTTCTGCCAGCCGGCAACGTGCGCGAAAGGCCACTGCGGGAACTATGGCATCAGGGCCACGGACTCAAAGTCTTGCGCAACAATCCCGGCAACAATACCTGCAAAAAGTGCGACTACTTTAAGTCTTGTCGTGGTGGAGATCGGTCTAGAGCTTACGTGACTTCTGGCACCCTGACCGATCCCGATCCGTTGTGTCTGATCGCCAGTAAATCAGGGGCTCACTGATGAGTGTTGCGCCTCGCGCCGATCAGCAGGGACGACTGGAACTGCCAGACTGTCCTGGGTGCGATGCCGCACTACGCATCGACGGGCTTGCGCTCAACGAGCAAACTCGCTGTCCCCACTGCAATTCGCTACTGCTACTGGTGAAGATCGATGGGGTGGTTATGTTTTTCCGAGAAGGCTGGACGTAGAGGCCCACAGGAATGGCGCGCAGGCCTGCAACGCGCAGCAAGACGAGCTTCCAGTCCCGGCAACCGCCCGTGGACCTGCCGGCCTCTTTTTACTTGCGAGTCTTCTTTTATTCGACCGCTCTGCTCCAGATAGTGGCCGACAAGGGACCAGGCGTGCTGCCGGTGGCCGGGGGCCTGACGCTGGCTCTAATCATCTTTGCCGCAGTCAGTCGCAATTTCGTGGACGACTACGATGGCCGCGTGCTGGCCGTCTCAGCCGTTGAGTCCGTGCTGGTCAGTTTTCTCATCTATTTCGCAGGGGTGGCGGGAGGCATCTTGCTCCTGCCCGTTGCCCTGGCGGCGCTGATCAGTATCGAACGAGGCCAGCAAGCGGGCGTGATTTTTGCCTGGGTCAATTGCGTCGGCTGGCTTACTCCCACCATTATGGACAAGAATCTGGCTCAACTCAGTATTCTCGGCCTGATCTATCGAGTGGCCATCATCTGCTCGGTCCCTTTTGTGATTCGTGCGCTGCCCCGCAATCACTCCGGCCGGGGCGAGGATGACGCCGACGTTCGCAAGATGCAAAGCAAAGCATTGGAGAAAGCCCAGGAGGCCGCCCGCACTCATGGCGAGGCTCGCCTGGTGCAGGAACAAGAACTCAATCATGAGAGGCGCAAACTAGAGGCCCTTATGAAGATCGCGCACCGAATGGCCGTGCTGCGCAATCCCGACGAACTTCTTTCGACCATTGTGGAGTGCGCCAAAGAGCAACTCCAGGTTCATGTGGCCGTCATCCTTCTGCGCAAAGGCCAGCAGTTAGTGGTGGAATGGAAAGAAGGCTTTACTGAGACGGCCGCGGCTCGCCTCAATGGTGCCATTGGACAGGGTTTGCTGGGGCGACTGGCTGCCAGTGGCGAGTCCTTTTTTTATTCGCAGGCCGACGGCACGGAGCCCATCCGCCCTTATTGGCCCCTCAACGGACTGGAGCAGTTGATCCCCGTTTTGCGCGGCCAGCAGGCTCACGGCTACCAGCCTCACAGCGACGACTTGCGCAACTTTCTGGTGGTCCCCCTACAAACACCCATCGACAATGCTCCCTTGGGCCTGATATTGGTCGGCAATCGCCTGGTGGGAGAGAGGTTTAGCCTACACGACCAGGGATACTTGCAGATCCTGGCGACCGATGCGGCCATCTCGATCCGCAATCTCTTTTTTCTGGCCGAGCGGGAACGTAGCCACGACGAGATGATTCGAGCGTTGGCTCAGGCCATCGAGGCCAAGGACCCCTACACCAGTGGCCACGTGACCCGAGTATGCACCTATTCCATAAAACTCGCCCAGGCCATGGGTTTGCACGGCAACTTCGTCAAGGACCTCAACACCGCCGCTATGTTGCATGATGTGGGCAAAATCTCGACCCCTGACAGTATTCTTATGAAGCAGGGTCCACTGACCGATGAAGAATTTGAGATTATGAAGCAGCACGTGGTTCATAGCGCTCGCATTATTCGGGATATTCGCTCCGTGTCGGCGGAGATTCAGAAGATGGTCTTGGGACACCACGAGCGCTGGGACGGAAAAGGTTATCCAGAGGGACTGCGCGGCGAGCAGATCCCCTTGGGAGCCCAAATCATGGCCGTAGCCGATGCCTACGACGCCATGACTTCGCATCGCCCCTACCGCAACGGATTGGACAGCAACGAAGCGATGCGACGGCTGGAGAAGGGGGCCGGAACTCAGTTTAATGCACAGGTCGTCAGCTATTTCATGGCCCTGGCGAATTTCACTCCTCAAGAAAATTCCAGCTTGCGACAGCTAGTCCACGAGGCTCGGCAGAAGGTTGGAGCGAACTTGCTGCGAACACCCGCTGCTAAACCCGAATGTGAGGCAGGGGATTCGGGGGCACAGGTGGGGGCCGGGCCGGCCCCCGCGGGACCCGCGAGACGAGGCCCGGATCGATTGGAACTAGGTCGTGACGACAGTAGGGAGAATAGTCGGTGACAGGTGATTTTCTAGTACCCCCGGCGTTCATTCAGGCTTTGCGGCAGCACCAGCGGTTTTTGCTGGTGTCGCATGTCGGTCTTGATGGCGATCACCTGGGGTCGATGTTGGCCCTACAGCAAGCTCTTGAAAAATTGGGTAAAGAGGTGGTGGCCCTTCTGCCAGAACCCGTGCCCAGTTCCCTGAGCAATATTCTCTTTGGCCTGGACAGGATGGTCGAGTCGGTGGCGCCGGACGAGAAGTTCGACGCTGTGGTAGCGCTCGAGTGTCCCACTTTGAGTCGTATGCCCAAAGGCTTTGATCCAAGGATTCTGGCCCCTGTTCTACTCAACTTTGATCATCATCAAGACAACGCCCTCTACGGGGATCTCAACTGGGTGCTGCCCGATGTGGCCGCGCTGGGCGAAATGACCTTCGAGCTCATTCAACACCTGGATGTCCCCCTCGACCGTTCTATGGCTACGGCCCTGTATGTGGCCATTCTGACCGACACGGGTGCTTTTCAGTATTCTCGAGTGACGCCGGCTACCCATCGACGACTGGCCTCCATGCTCCAGGCAGGCGTGGCTACCGACGAGGTTTCGCGCTCTGTGTACCGCAACAGTCGCCCGGACGTTTTGAAGTTGCTGGGCCGTATGCTCAACGAATTGACGGTGGACCGTCGCGACGGCGTAACCGTGGCCTGGGCCGAACTCTCTGAACAAGCTTTGAACCAGTATCAGGTTCGTCCCGAAGAGATTCAGTTTTTCGTGGATGAACTCGATCGGGTCGACGATGCCGATGTGGTGGTGCTGGTTCGCGAAGTGCCGGGCGGCAAGGTGAAAGCCAGTATCCGCTCGCGCAACCATCCCATCAATCAAGTGGCAGCCATCTTCGGCGGAGGAGGCCACTCTCGGGCTGCCGGCTGCGTGGCCGAAGGCACTCTGAGCCAGGTTAGAGGCACTCTGGTGGATGCCGTTCACGCCGAACTGACCCGGTTGACCAAAGCCTGATTTGCCCACTTTTTCCATCCATACCTTGGGCTGTCGTGCCAATCAGGCCGACTCCGAACAATTGGCCCAAATCCTGGTTGGAGCTGGTTTTCAAGAAGTCGAGTTTGGCCAGGTGGCCGACTGTCAGATCGTCAACACCTGCACGGTGACTCGTGAGGCCGATCGAAAGTCGGCTCAGATGGTGCGCAGAGCTGCCCGTTCGGGCGAACAGGTCGTGGTGACCGGCTGTGGTGCGGCCCAGCGGGGTGGCGCCTGGCAGCGAGTTCCCTACAGCGCTTTGCGGCTTCCCCCGGATCAGCGCGAAAATGTGCTGGCCCTGATCGGCGCCGAAAATTGTCCCAGTGCTGCCATCCTGGAACGTGGCTGGCTGCGCCGCGACCGGGCCCGGGCCTTGCTGCGCATCCAGGACGGTTGTGACCAGTTTTGCACTTTTTGCATCGTTCCTTATGTGCGCGGGCGGGCGCGCAGTAAGTCTCTGGAATGGGTCGTGGAACGGGTTCGGCAATTCGAACACGATGGCGCCGGAGAAGTGGTTTTGAGCGGAATTCACCTCTCAGCCTGGGGTCACGACCTCGATACCAACCTGGCCGATCTTGTCGAGACCATTCTGTCCAGCACATCGCAGGTGCGCATACGCCTGAGTTCGGTAGAACCCGACCTGTTTCCCGTCCGTTTGATCGAATTGATGCAACTCTACCCGCGGCGCCTCTGTCCTCATTTGCACCTGGTTTTGCAACATGCCAGCGATACGATCCTGGACCGAATGCACCGTGGCTACACACTGGCCCACTACGACAACCTGGTTCAGGAATTTGTGGCCCGCGTGCCCGGCGCCAGCCTCACCACGGACCTGATGGTGGGTTTTCCGGGCGAGAGCGACCAGGACTTCGAGCAACTGATGAATTACGTGCGCCGCACACCGTTTTCCAAAATCCACGTTTTTCCGTACAGTGCCCGTCCGGGTACGGCCGCCGCCAGGTTTTCCCAGACGGTGGCACCGCCCTTGCTACACGAGCGCCGCGACCGCCTGCTGCGACTGGCCCAGCGCAAACTAGTCGGATTTCAGCGCGCCTCTCTGGGGCAAACCAGACCCGCCTTAGTGGAGTCGGAGTGGGAGCGGCCGGGCTGGATGAAGGCTACCAGCGACAATTTTCTACCTCTTCTGATTCGCGGTGGGCCTGCCTTGCGGGG
Source organism: bacterium (assembly GCA_018780265.1). Lineage (GTDB taxonomy): Bacteria > Vulcanimicrobiota > Xenobia > Xenobiales > JADMJV01 > JADMJV01. The sequence goes on along the minus strand of JADMJV010000125.1, from coordinate 45,455 downwards.
CCACTGCTTGCCGGTTCGATTGCTACGGCGGTGGCGAGAAGCGGTAGTGGGGGAAGTGCAAGAAGGTTTTTGAGGGCCGAATCGGGGTAATGCTACACCTTAAGATGGGCGGGACTTCCCGAGAGAGTATGAGAAAACGACCCAATGGCCTCGATATTCGATAAGTTTCGCAGTCAAAAGCCGCGTATTGACTCCTCGGAGACAGAACCCGCGACCTCCAAGAACAGCCCGCCCAGCGACCTTTGGGTCAAATGTGCCGGGTGCGGCACAGCCGTGTATCGGAAAAATTTTCAAGAGAACCTGAAAGTTTGTGAAAAATGCGGCCATCACCACAAACTGACGGCCCGCGAGCGAGTCGAGCAGTTCTGTGACCCCGGTAGCTTTGAGGAATGGGATGCTGACATCATTTCTGGTGACCCGCTCGAGTTTGGCGCTGAGTATCAAGGTAAGTTGCTTCAGGACCGCCAGAAGACCAGGCTTTCCGATGCTGTCCTTACCGGCACTGGCACCCTGGACCGGGCCCGTATTGCTCTCGGAGTGATGGATTTTCATTTTCGAGGCGGCTCGATGGGGTCAGCGGTGGGGGAGAAGATCACGGCTATGATGGAGCGTGCCCTGGAAAGGCGTCTGCCTACTATCATGATCACCTCGTCTGGCGGCGCTCGCATGCAAGAGGGTATGCTCAGCTTGATGCAGATGGCCCGAACCTCGGCGGCGGTGCGCCGACTCAACAAGGCCTGTCTGCCCTATTTCGTAATCCTCACCGATCCGACTACCGCTGGTGTGGCTGCAAGCTTTGCCAGCTTGGGCGACGTGATTCTGGCTGAGCCGGGCGCTATCGTAGGCTTTTCGGGAGCGCGGGTCATTGAGCAGACCATTCGTCAAAAGCTTCCCCCGGGTTTTCAGACGGCCGAATTTTACCAAAAGCACGGATTCGTTGATAAGGTGGTCAAACGCGGAGAACTCAAGGCCACCGCCTCTCAGATACTCTCTCTTTTGACGCGCTCGCTGGAGGTCTAAGCATGTTTCTCGAAGTTGAAAAGCCCCTGCTGGAACTGGAAAAGAAGATCCAGGAACTGAAGGAAGTGACCCAGTCGGGCGGAGTGGATCTCTCCTCGGAAATCCGCCTGCTCGAGCGCAAAGCCGAAGAGCTGAAGCACAGCATCTACAGTAATCTGACGGCCTGGGACCGGGTTCAAATTGCCCGCCACGCCCAGCGTCCCACCACTCTGGACTATTTGCGCGAACTCTTTACTCAGTTCACCGAACTACACGGGGACCGTTATTTCGCCGATGACGCCGCTATTGTAGCCGGTCTGGCTCGCTTTGAAGGGCGGGCCTGCCTGGTGGTGGGTCACCAGAAGGGCAAAGATACCAAAGAGAATCTGGCTCGCAATTTCGGGATGCCCGCTCCGGAGGGCTTCCGCAAGGCGCAGCGCCTGATGCTTATGGCCCAACGCTTTGGGTTGCCCATCATCACCTTTGTGGATACACCCGGCGCCTATCCTGGTATTGAAGCCGAGGAACGCGGTCAGTATGAAGCCATTGCCACCAGCATCGCGCTCATGACCGAATTGACCGTGCCCATCGTTACCGTGGTCATTGGTGAGGGCGGCTCAGGCGGAGCCTTAGGCATCGCCGTGGGAGACCGGGTCATCATGCTGGAGCATTCGGTTTACTCCGTCATCAGTCCCGAGGGTTGCGCCACCATTCTCTGGCGCGACGCCGCCAAGGCCGAGCAGGCTGCAGCCAGCCTGGGATTAACCAGCGAGGTGTTGATTGGCCTGGGCCTGGTCGACGAAGTCATTCACGAACCCATTGGTGGGGCCCATCGCGACCTGCCCATGACCTACCGGGCCATCAAATTGTCGCTGCAGAAACATCTGCGCGACCTGGTGGAATTGCAACCAGACCAACTGGTCGACTTGCGTTACAAGAAATACCGGGCCATGGGCCAGGTTAAGCGCGAAGTCAAGGTATCCTGAGTGCCACCCATTCCTCATCGCAAGACGCGCATTGTGTGCACCATCGGTCCGGCCAGCCAGTCGCCCGAAGTGATGCAGGCCCTGCTGCGCGCGGGTATGAACGTGGCCCGTCTCAACTTTTCACACGGTGACCACGAGAGTCATCGCAGGACCTATCTGGACCTGCGAGCCGCCTCGACGGCTGTCAACCTGCCTCTGGCTATTCTGATGGACCTGTGCGGTCCCAAGATTCGACTGGGAGAGATGGAAGAGGGCGTCCGACTGATTGCCGGCTCCCCCTTCATTCTCTACCCTCCGGACCCCGATGGAGCGCGCATTGTGGGCAACCAGGAGGGAGCCTGTGTCACCTACGCCGGACTGGCCCACGAGTTGAGAGCCGGGAACAAGGTGCTGCTCGATGATGGAAAATTGGAACTGGTCGTGACTGAATGTCGATCCAATCAGGTGATTACCCGGGTGCTTCAGGGCGGTATTTTGAAGTCAAAGAAGGGAGTGAACCTGCCTGGAGCCGTTCTCTCCACTCCCGCCTTGACCGCCAAAGATGAAGCCGACCTTCGTTTCGGCCTGGATTTAGGCGTCGACATGGTCGCTCTATCCTTTGTGCGGCGTGAGTCAGACCTCGACCGGCCCCGTCAGATTATGTCTGAGTTGGGTATCCGAAGACCCCTGATCGCCAAGATCGAGAAGCCGGAAGCCCTGGCCGAACTGTCCGAAATTATTCAAAGTTCTGACGGCATTATGGTGGCGCGCGGCGATCTGGGTATTGAGGTGCCCATCGAAGAAGTGCCGATTGTCCAGAAAGAGTGCATCCGACTGGCTCGTAAGGCTGCCAGGCCGGTAATCACGGCCACCCAGATGTTGGAAACCATGGTTACTCAAGCCAATCCCACTCGGGCCGAAGTGACCGACGTGGCCAATGCCATTTTTGACGGGACGGACGCCGTCATGCTGTCGGGAGAAACCGCCTCGGGCGCCTTCCCCATAGAGACGGTGATGATGATGGATCGCATCGCCGCACGAGCCGAACGTAACCTCCGTTACGAAGATGTTCATTTAGAGAGCGCCAGTTTGGGCCAGCATGGCGAGGTGCTGGCCCTGGCCGCCTGCGAGATCGCCGAGGAACTGCAGGCCAAGGCCATTGTGGCCTGCACAGTCAACGGAACCACCGTGCGCCGCATCGCCAAGTATCGACCGCGCGCGCCCATTCTGGCCCTTACCCAGGACCCAACCTTGTCCCGTCAACTCCTGTTGAACTGGGGCGTGACCCCGGTCGGCGTCAGCCACTATCAAGACATTGACGAACTCTTACACCAGGCCGAACTGGTCGCCGCTGGCCAACCCTTTATCGAAGCCGGTGACACCATAGTGGTTGTGGCCGGCATGCCGCTAGGCGTGCCTACCAATTTTGTCACTGTCCGCCAGGTCAGGCAGCGCTGACTTTCTTCGGCATGGAAGGATCTGGTGCGCAGGTTCTCGAATTGAGCTTTCTTCAATATCTTTGCTTTGGGGAAATTTATGACCGTCAGTTGGTTCAGGCCTCCCACTCGTGGCCAGTCTGGCGCCGCCGCCGTGGCCGCTCTGCTTTTTGCGTTGATTTCCTACAATCTTTACTTTTGCTGCCAGATCAAGCAACGAGAGCTGGAAGAACGTCAGACAGAACTCTTGCGCCTGCAAAGTGAGATCAGCCTGACCGAATTCACCAATTCCCAACTCAAGGCTCAGGTTGCCCACCTGTCCACCGACGCTGGCGCCGAAGAAGTGGCCCGCGAGAAACTGGGCCTGGTCAAATACGGCGAAGTTTCGTTTGTAGTGCTGGGTGGCGAGAACCTTTCCCAACCTCCAGTCAAGCCCGCCGTTCCTGTTGAGGCTCCCAGGCCCGGCTTGGTGATGCGCTTTATGCACTGGTTCCTGCTCGGCTAAAACCCTGCTTGACAACACCTCCATCCGACTCTACTCTAGGGCAGTTACCTCCGCGGGAGTGGCGGAATCGGTAGACGCACGGGACTTAAAATCCCGGGACCGCAAGGTCGTGCGGGTTCGAGTCCCGCCTCCCGCAGTCAACGAAACCCCGAGAAATCGGGGTTTTTTTATGCCCTGGACAAAACACCAACACCGTGACAAACAGTCGAGAACAGTCAAAAACAACCAACGAAGTGACACATTAACTGCCACACATGAGACCGCCTACAAGGGGGGCGTAAGAGGGTCCACCACCCCCACCGGGCCCGACCAGGTGCCCAGCGGCGATGGCAACGGCCAGAAGGCTACTCACGCGCTCAAGCAGTGACCCGCAGACGTAGACATGACAGTTGGAACACAAAACTCGGTGGCGATGAACTGGCCAGGAACACGGCAAAACGCCCGGCCTGGGTCTCCCTCTCAGGCCAGACCCTCTCCCTGGGGTTGCGGCGTTGCTGGAAGGCCAGGAGTCATCCCCACCAGGGAACTCGCCCCCGGAAACGTAACACCGCCTCGGGGTGTAGCGCCCTCGACTAGGCAGCCCTCTCGGAGGGGCCCTCTCAAATGAAGCCCAAGCGGTTGTATCGCTCAGGCTTCTGGAGGGAGGCCACCTATGAAGAAAGCTGTATTGTTGTTCGCTCTACTGCTCATCCTTCTGCTCTTGCTTGCAAGACCGGTAGGTTAGCAACCCTGGGCCCCTCGGTCATCAGCCGGGGGGCTCTTTGGCATCATACCATGGTTCGCGGGTCCGGCAAACTGGCCATGACGTGTCAGCTTGGCGACTGCAGCAGGTCATCTGCGCTGCGACCCAACACCTGATACTGGCCAGGAACGCAGCGAATAGTCGACTGACGGAAAACCCGAGAGAGGTGGTTTCCGCACACCCGTCCATTCCGGCAGGAAATTTGGGGCCGTGGAAATCGGGAAGTTGCTGGACTTTCTTGAAAAGAGAGAATCAAACCTTCTCCTCGGCCATTAAGGCGCAGCACGGGATTGACTTCTCGCTCCGTGTGGGTAGAATGAAGTCGAACTTACCGTCGCTGCAAGTTTCAGCGTCGGCCTTATATCCCGAACACGGAGGCCCGATTCGTCGGGCCTTCATAATTTAGGAGCGGACCTTGGATAAGATCATGCGGCAACTTGGTTCGCCAAAGATCGACTTCGAGGCTTTCTCAAATTCGATTTGCGCTGGCACCGAACGGTTCCGAAGCCACTACTACCACTGCCCGCCATGGGTGAGCAATCCTTCGACGCAGCAGGAGCGGGTCTATCAGCAGAAGCGACAGGCTTTCTTTCACTCACTGGACAGCCTGCAGCGATTTCAGGTCAGACTCGGGAAGCTGGCCCGACGGGGAGCGCCTCCCAACTACACCTACGAGCAAAAGCGAGTGGACATTCTGCTCGGCGTTGACCTCGTGAGGCTATCCGCGAAGGGGATTATCTCCAAAGCCCATATTGTGGCTGGCGACAGCGACTTCATGCCGGCCATTGAGTTTGCTCAACAAGACGGGGTGCTCGTTAAGATCTGGCCCGGGCCACAGGGCACATATCACCAAGACATATGGCGGGCCTGCGATGAGCTAGAGGAACTCACACTGCCGCTTTTTCAGAGTTTTTCTATTTAACCTCCTCCCCTCTGTGCCGTAACCGGAAATAGTGTAGTGCACTGTGATCGGGTGTTGGGTCGCTCCCTCGGTCGGTCGCTCCTCTCAGGGTAGCCTGCTCGGCAAGGGTGAACTCGCTGCGCTCGCGCCTTCGGCGCCCTATGCCTTCGCGGCTTACCCCTCCGTTGCACTCCCACCCTCTACCGCTCAGCCGGGGTCATGGGGTTTTGATCGGTTAGACGTTCCCGGGCACTTGTAGGCGAGTGCGTAGACCGTGCTGACTTCGCGGACCTAAGCCGGGCCCGGGAACCGATCCCAACAAATCGGGGGCGGCTTGGCGAATAGCTTCCGCGATCCCGACTTCGTTGCAACCGCGCGATCACACCATTAACTGGTCTTGCCACTACTTGAACCTAGTAGAGTGTCCTAAAACAAGCACGAATTGCGACCGGGGGGAAGTCTCCAGTGGAAGAAACTCATGATTATGCTCACACACAGTGCGCCAAATGCACACGACCCTCCTCTGGTGCTGCCCGGACGAAGACTGATCGGCACCCGAAAGAACAGTATACGGGGAACAGTATGACGATCAATCTTTCGAGCCCCCCGCCACCGAACAACAACTGAGCCTGGATAATCCTCATGCGCCGTCTTGGTTCGCCAGAGATCGACTTCGAGGTGAACGTGCAGAGAAGTGGTTGGAGTTGGTATCCCCTGATTGTTCGAATGGGGCGTAAGGGCCCGAGAAAGTGGGAGTCCTGGTGGCTATCTCGAACCATCGGGTATGGACGCTCGTGTTGGGATTGAGGTAGAGCGCCCCCGGCGCCGATGGACCGGCCAATGGCGGTTGCCGGCTCTGGCCCTGGTTGGAGTTACGGCCATGCTGGTTTACTGGGTGTCGCTGCCCGACCACTCGATTTCGGGCCAGTGGGTCGGCCAGACGTTGAATCAGGACGGAACGTTTGAGTTGACCTTGCGGCTGGGTCAGTCTGGTTCAAAACTGTTCGGCGACTGCCGGTTGAAAGCTCGGGGGGGGACGGTTGAATCCAGTCGTCTGGCCCACCTGAAGGGAACCGTGCGGCGAAACCACTTCACGTTGCGCGGTCGTTTTCAGGCTGAGCCCATTCTGATTGAGGGTGAGCGCAGCCTCAACTGGGATAACAACATGCCGCAGTTGGTCGGGACTTTCCGCTTTGAACAAAAACGCAGCCAGGGACGCTTCCTGGTCCGTCATTCCAGTTCGTGGTGCCCCGACACCGTGCTGCTCCTGGAGAAGTGAGGATTTGTCGCCAACTGGCGAGTTCAGAGATGCTGTCAGCCTCTGGCTGTGACCTGCCAGACCGAACAGGCGCCGTCGACTACCTGGAACAGTCCGGGTTGGAAGAATTTGTAGCTGAAGGGCCGTCGTGTATGTTCGAGTCGGGCAAATTCGCGGCCCGAGTCGGCACGCCAGAGCGCGACGTTGTTTCCCTGAGGGCCCAGGCTTCCCACCAACTGTCCGTCGCTGCTCAGCGAATCGGTGTAAGGGCTGGCCAGAGGGCGCTCCAGCACCAGTTTCCCCGTGTTGCCGTCCCAAATGCGGCAAAGCTGTTCCGAGCGTGTCAGCAATCGGTTTCCGTCCTGGCTGACGGCGAAGCCCATGATGTCCGGCTGTGAAAGGTCGGTAGCTTTGGGCTGACCACTGGACCAGTCGTAGACCACCGCGTAGTCGCGACTTCGGTTGCTTTGAAAGCGGAAGGCCGCGGCCAGAGAGTGTCCTTGCCGGGCAAACTCCAACCCGATCGTGGCCGGTCCGGCGGGCAGAGTTCGCATCAACCTGCCATTGGCCAAGCCGTAGAGACGAATGTTGTCCTGGAACGACGCGGTGGCCAGCACGCCCCCGGGGCCGTTAAGGGCGGCGGCCAATAGATGGTCCTGGGTCAGTTTTAGCACCAATGTGCCGCTGTCCCAGCGCCACACGAAAACGGCCCCGTCGGCCCGAGCCATCACGTAGTCCTGGCTGAAGCGAACATCGCGGACCAACCATTGGGCCGCCAGGCGCTTTCGAGTCTGGCCGGATAGGTGAAACAGGCTGACCTCGCTGCTGCTGCCAACGGCCAGAAACTGACTGTTGGGACTCCAGGCCAGGGCATTGGTGGTGGCCGGTGGGTGCGGCAGGGTCTGAGGCTTGAGCTGCACCCGCCCGGTGGTGGTTTCCCAAACGGTCACCGACCACTTCTCAGGGCCTTCGCAGCGCAGGCCCGCCACACTCTTGCCGTCGGGACTGGCGGCGGCGCTGACCAGGTCTTGCCCTACCTGACCTAAGCGACGGGCGGACTGAGTGCAGAAAACCGGGTGCAGGGCCCGGTCGCACAGGGCGCCCAGGCTGGCCAGGCAGAGAAAGGCAAAGGTTCTACGGAGCATGTTCATCCGTTCTCCACCTGGCGCTGTCAACCTGGGTTTTTGCTCCGCTGTCTCGAGAAAGCGGTGCGTCTACTGCAGCATGAATTCGACCAGGACATGGCTCAATAATTGCATTTCTCGGAATGCGAAAGCCAGCTCCCGGCCGGCTGGGACGAATGGGAAGCCGCCTGGCCAGGCTCGGGTTTGGCTTTGCTATTGGGTCAAGCCTCCGCTGATCCAGCCCGCACATGCGCTGGTTCGCCCATCTGCGAAGGATTTTTTGGCAAAATTGACCAACCCCCTTTAAGCAGAAGCGGGGCTTAAAATGCCTACCGGCTTCGGGGCGAAGCACAACAAGAGTTTTGAACTCACTTGCGGGCCTGAGCGTTGACTCCAGATGGATGGGGCTACAAATTCTTATCACCTCGCTTAGACTTAAGAAAGCCTTCCAGGACCAGCAGCCAGCAAATCCCGGAGCCCAGGGCCTGCATCCAGCTCGATATAAGCGTGACTAGAGTCCAAAGTCCGGCGACTACCAGTGCTGGACCATACGGGTTGGCCGGCTTGTTCAAGAGCTTCTTGGTCAGAACCGTGAGCAGAACCACGGGCGCCACCAGGAGCATCGCAAAACAGAAGGCGCTCCCAGAATCGATTAGAATGGGTGGCCAGGTCGGGCCCTCGCAATAACCAGGGCGGATGCAGAAGCACCATACCGCGAGAGCCACGCTCATGCTTCTGAGGCTCATGTCTCTTGTTCCTCTTTGCAGTCAGAGGTTGCAGTGGACCAACCTCTTGTTGGGTTCCAAGTTTAGCCAACCTTCCGGGAATAATCGTTTCCACACGTGACTCGTCGGTCCTTCTGGACGACTTAGAGAGTTGGCATCAAGCTCTGGATATTGACGGGAAGCCCGCCAGCTTAACCACGTAGTGACGATCGGCAGAAACTCCGCAAGCCATGGCAACCTCCCAGAAATCCGTCTAGAGGGGTGGGCGAAGCCTTGCGCGGCAGGTTGAGGAAGAGTTTGGCCTTGCTGAGTATTTTGGCCCAAAGCTCAGACTGGACGGGTCGCTACGATCTCCTACCACTTGAACTGGGTTCGATTTCCCCCCTCGCTGACTGCACCAATAAGACACACCAGTGCTGAACCGGTGCGTAGGAATTCACCTCTGGGCTCCAAAGAGATGGCTGTCGATGAGTCAGAAACCGTCAACCGCATTGGTCCTTTCGGGAGGGGGAGCTCGCGGCGCTTATCAAGCGGGGGTCATGATGGGCTTGCGCCAGTTGGGCGTAGTTCAGGAGCACAGCCAACCCTTTGACATCTTTGTGGGAACCAGCGCCGGCTCTCTCAACTGCACACTGCTGGCCGCCTACGCCCACCGGCCTTTGCAGGGGTTGGCCGAGATGGAGCATGTGTGGAGCACACTGCGCGCCTCTCAGGTCTTTCGTACCAATCCGCTGGCGGTGCTGAGCAATGCTCTGGGCTGGATTCGTGATCTTTCCTTTGGTGGTTTGATTGGAGGGGTCACTCCCAAGTTTCTGCTGGACACCTCGCCCTTCAAGCGCCTGCTCATGCGTCTGCCCTGGGGGCGTCTGGCCCACAACCTGGAGGCCAGTCGCTACCGGGCTCTGGCCATCCTGGCCACCAACTACACCACCTCCAACGGGGTTCTCTTCCTGCAGGACCAGGGGATCATCCCCCCCTGGGTCAAGGTGCGCTACCGGGTGGAACGGGCGGCCATTGCCATGGAGCACGTGATGGCGTCCAGCGCCATACCGGTTGTCTTTCCTGCCGTTCCCATCGGCAATTGCTATTTTGGCGACGGCAGCTTGCGCAATACCGCTCCCCTGGGTCCGGCCATCCAACTTGGGGCCCAGAAGATCGTGGCCGTGGGCGTACGCGAAGCGGGTGATTCCAGTCCCAGTCCGCTGCCTGGTCAGTCGCCCAAGTTGGCCGATGTGGCCGGGGTCTTGTTGGATGCCGTGTTGCTCGACGCCATCGAGGTGGACGTGCAACACTGCTTGCGCCTCAACCAAATGGCCGTGGCCGGGCGGGGTAACTTTCGCCACATAGACGTGCTCTGGTTGCGTCCCAGCCGCAGCCTGGCCCACCTGGCTCTGAAAATGGAAAGCCGCATCCCTCCTGCCGTACGCTATTTACTGCGCGGTCTGGGCGACGACTATGCCAGTGCCGAACTGGCCAGCTACCTGATCTTTGATGGCGAATACTGCCGCAGCCTCATGCAGCAAGGTCTCAGCGATGTACTGGAGCGACGCCAGGAAGTTGTGTCCTTCTTTCAAGACTAGCGGGGAGGATGGCGAAACTTCCAGGGCGGCACGGGGTCTGGAGCGGCCCACACGCCCAGCCGCTGTTGTCGGGCCCGCATTTGCAGGGGAGTCCAGTAGCTGAAGTCGCGGCAGTATTTGGTATAGACCCAGGCCTGTCCATTGCGCACCAGCAGAGAGTTGACGTTGGCGCCGTCGGGCCGATACAACTGACCCAGAATACGCCCGTAGCGGTCGCGGCCCAAGCGGGTGATTTTTACCGAACCGCCCGCCGGCAGGTAGCCGGCCAGGGCCCGGCGAGACTCCTCGCCACCGGGCTGCTTGCGTTCCGGGGCGTCAATGCTATCCAGGCGCACCGTCTGATCGCCGTCGCTCAGGCGCACCACCACGGTATCGCCGTCGATGACGCGAACCACTTGCGTGGTCAGTCGCCATGGTTGAGCCCAGGCTAGCGCGCTTAGAGTCAGCCATAAGTATCGAGACTTCCACATTGTGCCTGTATTATACCCCGAGTCGCGACTGTTTTTGTCGTATTTTTTCTCGACTGGCACCGACCGTTATTCGCATGGTCACCGCTCCGATGGAAGTGGCTAACCAGACAGTGGAGCCAGTCTGGCCGGAGCATTAACAAAGTGCCCGGCTCGCTCGGTGTATGCTTCCCGAATTTCACCCCATAAACGCTTGACCCGTCAGGATTCGACGTGGGGGTATACTATGACCGCCTGATCTTCGGCCAGACCCCATTCTTGCATGATTTTTAAGGGTATCTCCATCACCAGGGGCTTTTTCGAACCGACGTGAGTTTTGAGGGTGCCGATTTGACGCCCTTCCACATCCTCTACCATCAAAGTGAAGGTGCCTTTGACACCCCACTCGTGGGCCAGCTCCGCGTCCACTTTCAGGGCGTCTTTGGTGGCGAAGAATCCCGACACGGATTTCAGTCTGACTTCGCGCATCCGGCTCAGGTCGGCATGCAGCCGTTTGGCCGTTTGTTCAAGTTTGGCCGGTTGCTGGCTGAAAACCTGGGAGGCCTGGTCTTGCTGAAGCAGGGTGCTGACAGCCTCTCGGCTGCACACCACCTGTCCGTAGCGGTGAGCCAGGGTCTCTTGAAGCGGCTGCCCCTTTGCAAAGAGGACGGCTTGATTGCCAAAGACCGCAAAGCCAGTGTGTTTTTCTTGCTGAAACTGGGCTTTCCAGTCCTGGCTCGCCTCAAACCCGAAGGAATAAGCCAGTTGGCTGGCCATGTCGCCAGACAGCACATACGATGCACAGGCGGCACTCTGATCGCCGACCTTGGCAAAGAGGCGTTCGGGCGTGTAGAGTTTGGCTGTGCCGTCCTGGCTCCACTCGAAGGCACGTAGCATCTGGCCCCTCGATAAGAACACGTAGCCTTTTTTCGACTTGGGCAACTCGATTTGCAAGTAGCCGGAGAACCCGTGGGTGCCGAGATTGCTGAGCATGTCGATCAAGTCAGATTCGGTCAACTTTAGACCCTCGGGCATGAAGGGTGTTCCCTTGGGTAAAATCATATTACTCTCGCACTGCCGGGGCCAGCAATTTGACCTGACGGCCGGCGATGTTGTTGGATGGGTCTATCTCCAATACAGCTGCAAAGCAGGCATGGGCGCGCTCATTGTTTTGCTTTTCGGAATAGCCAAGGCCAGCCAGCAATAGGTGCTTGGCCGCGTCGGCCTGCATCCCTTGACCCTTGAAAACCAGACCCAGCCCCTCGTGAGCTTCGGCGTCGTCGGAACTGAGGCTGATCAGGCGATTGTAAACCATGGAAGCGTCGCGAAACAGTTTGCGGAGCAGGCTGACTTCGGCGATTTTCAGAAGGGCCTCGCGATGGTTGAGGTCGATACGCAGAACTGCGCGAAACTGCTGGTCGGCCTCCTGGAATTTTTCCATCTTGATATAGAGTTGGCCCGCTTCCATAAAGTTGCGCGGTTCTTTGGGATCAAGCAGGCTGAGGCGACGCAGAATGAGGGTGGCTTTCTCAAACTCTTCCGACTCGATGTAGTGCGGGATAATTTGGCGAAAGAGTCCCGAGGCTTCACGCATCTGCCCGTTAGTCAGGTAAGCTTCGGCCAGCACCGAAATCAGGTCATGATCCTTAGGATTGAGCTGAAAAGCACGCAGGAGAATTTGGATGGCCGTTTCTCCATGGTCTCCTTCTAAATAATATTGGGCCAGTTCTCGGGAGTAGGCGATGCCCTCGGTGGTGCGTTGGAGTCCGAAGAGCAGGTCAATTCTCTTGGCCAGGGTGGCTTCGTGGTAGGGATTGAACTCCAGGATTCGGGCCAGGATCTGCAGGCCGTCATCGAGTTTTTCGGGCGTTTCGCAAAGTGCGGCGGCAGAGATGAGGGTTTCGATGACGGTGTTGAACTCGCCCCTGACGGCCTGCACTTCCGCCAGGCCTAGCCAGGCTTCCAAGCATTCAGGTACGCGCTGGATAATGCGCTGAAAAGAGTCTTCAGCGTCCTTCCATTTGCCGCGGCGAAAAGCGTCGTCGGCCTTCGAAGTCTCATCTATGGGAGTGTGTTTCATCGGCTGCCAGGGCCCTTCTTGGTCGACCTTCGCCAGCCCTACACAATTCGCCAGATTTTCAGGCCGCCAGTCGTGAGGCCGCCGCCACAATGGTCACAAGTGAAAATCATGACGGCGCGCGGCGGCCATATTTCGCAATGCCTCCAGAGCACTAGTATCAGCCTCTCCCGCTCCGATTTGTTTCAGGGATGGACCAATACCGATTCGGGAGGCGGCCACCAGAATGTGTTGGTCTAAGTCGAGCAGGTCGATCTCCCGAAAATACCTCAGTGCAGTCACCACTTCGCCGGGCCATTGCTGGGATTGCGGACCCCACTTCTGCATGAGCGCCACCTGCAGTTTCCCCTTGAGAAGCTTAAAATGGTTAAAGTCAGAGTTGTGACTGCCGGAGAAGCCCGCTGGCATGGCCGAGCGGATTTCCCGCAAATAGCGACTGGCGGGGAAATCGGTGGTGTAGGCCAGGGCGGCGCTGCTGGCGGCCAGATAGGTAGCCCCCTGCCTGATCGAAGAGCAGGTCAGGGTAGTGTCTTCGCGATCGAGCGAGTCCATGGCTGCGTGCAGGGATTCGCGACCGTAGTAACAGCAGAGTCCGAAAAGGTGGTGGCCGTTTCGCCAGCGCTCGGCCACAGGGTTCAAAGGTTGTCCGGGCTCGGAGGTAATCGGCCCAGAGCCAGTCGCCTTCGGAAAAGACTGCACCAGCATCCCGTGGGCAGCCACCAGCAGGGCCCGGTAGTTTTCCCGACTCAACAAGGTGTTGGGCAGATCGCAGGCGGTTCGACGCAGGGTGCAGACTGTTTGGTGGGCCAGTTCGGACCAGCTCATGTGGTCCATTCGCATGACCCCGAAGTGGGTGTCGTAGATGCGGTAGCTCTCCAGTGTCGCGGGGCTTTCGTGTTCATCGGTATCGGCCCAGACGTAGCGTTGCCAACGAATGGTTTGGCCGGCATGGCGTCGCTGTGGGTCGTGCTCAAAGCAGGACTCGACGGCCGCCAACTGTTGTTCCCATAGGCACAAGTGATGGGCCAGTTGGGGGGGCGTGAGAGGCTCCGATTCAAGCAAAGAAACCATCTGCTCCGCCTGATCCAGGGCCAGACCGGCCAGAGAGCAAGCCCGCCGGGAGGGGGGAGCCCCCAGTTGAATAGGGCGGTCGCAGTGCGGGGGGAGAAACGCGTTCACGCTTGTTTGGAGGCCTCCACGTAGAGCAGCACGCAGGGGGTGACGAAGAAGGAAATCAGGCTCCCACCTCGGTCCAACCGGTGTACTGAACGATGCCGCAGGTCTGACAGATCATGGTTCTCCCCTCAGATGTGTCCTGGACATACGAGGTCAGACAAAAAATACCCGCCAGGGTAATGACCGGGATCATAGCGAATTGCCCGAGGCCGACGTAGGCTGGCAGTGGAGGATTGGCTATGTTTCAAAAGATTATTGTGCCCCTGGATGGATCTAAACAGGCCGAGTCTGCACTGAAGCCAGCGGCTTTCATCGCCCGCGCTTTTCAGGCGGCCATCAAACTCGACATGGTCGAAGAGATGCCTCCCCATCTGAGCAAGGACGAATGGGAACTGACCCAGGACGAGGTTCTCGACCGAAACCGACGCGAAAGTGAAGAGTATCTGCGTGCCCTTTGCCACGAGATGCGCAGCGATGGGTGCAACGTCAGCTACGCGGTGCTCTCACTGGGGCCGGCCGCTCAGCGGATCCTGGAGGACGTGGAGGCGGAGCGCCCCGATCTGATTGTGCTTTCATCGCACGGTCGCACCGGTCTACCGCGAGTGGTGTTGGGCAGCGTGGCCGAGAGCCTGGCCCGACAGTCTCCCTGTCCGGTGATGATTGTAGGACACCACAGTTACGGGGAACGTCAGTAACTGGTGGCGTTGAGTTTGACCTTGCCGCGAAATACCCAATAGACCACTCCTGTGTAGGTGAGCACGAACGGCATGCCCAGAAAGGCGATGATGCGCATCAATTTGAGGGTGGTATCCGACGAACACGAGTTGTAGATGGTCAGATTGTATTCCGGGCTCAGGCTGGAGACCATCATGTTGGGGTAGAGAGCGGCTCCAAATAGGAACGTCAGGGCTGCAATGGTGCAGGCAGAGGAAAAGAAGGCGTAGAGGGGCTTACCCAAATAGATGGCTCGGGGGATATTGGCGATGGCCAGGATGTTGAGTACCACGGCCACCCAGGCGATTTTGTAGATGCGAAAATTGCTCACGGCGGCGGGGATCTCTACCAACGTGTAGACGGTGGTGAACAGATAAGTCACCAGGAAAACGCCAAAAGTCTTCCACATCAGCCCTTGCAGACGGCTTTGCAATTCGCCTTCCGTTTTTAAGTAGAGATAGATGCTGCCGTGCAGGGCAAACAAGGCCACCACCAGCACCCCGACCAGCGACGGGTAAAAGGATATCAGATCCCCCAGTTGGCCTTGATACTCGTGGTCGGGACCGATGGGCAGGCCGAGCATGGAGTGTCCCACGGCCACCCCGAAAAGAAAGGAGCAGGACACGCAACTGGCAAAAAAGCTGAAATCCCAGAAAGCCCGCCACCACAGGTGGGGTGATTTGCTGCGGAACTCCATGGACACGGCCCGAAAGATGAGGGCGCACAGCAGCGCCATAAAGGGCAGGTAGTAAGAGGAAAAGGCGGTGGCGTAAGCCTCGGGAAAAGCGGCAAAGAGAGCTCCCCCAAAGGTTACCAGCCAGACTTCGTTGCCATCCCAAAGCGGTCCTATGGCATTCATGTAAAGGCGCCGTTCGGTATCGTTGCGGGCGCTATAATGCATGATGCCCACGCCCAGATCGAATCCGTCGAGCACCGCATAGCCAGTGAGCAAGCAACCGATAATGGC
>JADMJV010000125.1:0-29721 GCA_018780265.1 bacterium | reverse complement strand
AAATTTGCAGATCCATTCAGGACAGCCGATCAGCCGCGCTGTTGAGCAGCCCCTCTGAGGTGGTTGTGGGGGTGGCGCTCAGAGAGTCAGGATCGTCAGGACCGTGCTGAATTTTGTCGTTCATCACATAGACCCAGACGATAAACAGCAACGAATATACGATCATGAACATCAAGATCGAGGCCAGTACTTCGTTGGCGCGTACCGACTTGGACAGGGCCAGGCTGGTGCGCAGCAGTCCGTAGACGATCCAGGGCTGGCGTCCCACTTCAGCGGTGACCCAACCGCATTGGTTAGCCAGGTAAGCCCCTGAGACGGAGACCACGTACAGTCGCAAAAGCCAGCGCTGCTCGAAGAGAGTGCCGCGCCACCAGAAGAAGACGCCGATCCAGGTCAGGCCCAGGAAAGCGGTTCCCAGACCGATCATGATGTGGTAGGCCTGAAAGGGGATAAAAACGGGAGGCCAGTCCTCGCGAGGAACCTGATCCAGTCCTGGCACCGGTCTGTCAAAGCGATGGTAGACCAGAAAACTCAGCATGCCGGGCAGAGCCACGCCATAGCGAACCTTTTCACCGGTTTGGTCGGGAAATCCAAACAGGTAAAGGGGCGTGGGTCCCGTTCCGGTGTGAAAATGCCCTTCCAGGGCGGCCAGTTTGACGGGCTGATTGCGGGCCACCATGCGGGCGTTGGAATCGCCGGAGAAGAGCATGGCCGTGGCGGAGAAGGTGGTAAAGGCCAGCGCGATCGAAAGCATGGAGCGTG
The DNA here is from genome assembly GCA_018780265.1 of bacterium. Classification (GTDB taxonomy): domain Bacteria; phylum Vulcanimicrobiota; class Xenobia; order Xenobiales; family JADMJV01; genus JADMJV01. Next base: position 28,959 of record JADMJV010000125.1, on the reverse strand, counting down.
ACAAGTCGATGTGCCTGCCCCGCAGCAGATAGTAAGAGGCCACACTCATGGCAAAGAAACCGCCCAAAAGAAAGGCCCCCAGCCAGGTGTGGACCAGTCGGTCCAGGCTGGAGGGGTTAAGCACCATTGCCCAAAAATCGGTGATTTCGGCGCGTGCCTTCAGCCCTTGCCCCACAATGTGGTAGCCTCGCGGAGTCTGCATCCAGGAGTTGGCAATCACAATCCAGACGGAGGAAAAGAAGCCGCCCAGGGCCACCATACAGGTGGCAAAATAGTGGATACGCGGGGAGACCTTATCCCAGCCGAAAACCACTACCCCCAGAAATCCGGACTCCAGGAAGAAGGCAAAGATTCCTTCGGAGGCCAGGGCCGACCCAAAAACATCGCCCACGTAGCGCGAGTAGGTGGCCCAGTTGGTGCCGAACTCAAATTCCATGACAATGCCGGTGGCTACGCCCATGGCGAAGTTGACGGCAAAAAGACGGGTCCAGAAGCGCGCTATGGCGTGATAGTGCGGTTTGCCGGTGCGCAGGTAGAGCCCCTCGACCAGCACCATAAGCATCCCCAGCCCGATGGTCAGGGGCGGGAAGAGATAATGGAACATGATGGTCATGGCAAATTGCAGCCGGGAGAGGAAGAGAACGTTCAGTTCCATGAGAGGCCACATCGGGTACAGGAGGCAAAAGCCATAGTGGCGGCTATTCCTCGGGCGTGACGATGTTCTCCTCCCGAGCAGGATGGATCCTCGAGATTGTGCATGAGTGGGTGGGAAATGGGAAGACGACGCTAGAAGTTACCGGTAATGAGTGAGTTGTGGCACATGGTGTCGTCTTATAACGACCTTGAGCCGGGCCAACTGGCGGCAGCGGTTCGGGAAGAGCGTGAGTTGCATGATCCCCGCACCAGACAACTGGTCGCCGAATCCACTCAGTCCTTGCGGGGGTGGAACGTCGCCTTGCCTCCTCCTCCAAACGACGTCGAGCCGGTCACAAAGTTTCCGAGCCTGAAGAGGAGAATTGGTGTGGTCACTACTGCCGAGAAGATCATGGAGTTCCTTCGTAAAATCAGCGCGCGACTCGGTGTGGAGTGCAGAATGGTCATCGGTGGTGCCTCGGCCTTGATTTTAGACCATTTGATTCAAAGAATTACGCACGACGTCGACGTGGTAGACGAGATTCCGTCTGCCATCCGAGAAATGCGCGAGGAAATGGCTAAGGCCGAAGAGGCTTATGGTCTCCATTTGGCACATTTTCAAAGCCATTACCTGCCCGAGAGATGGGAAGAACGCCTGATCTCTCTGCCGCGCATGCGCAGGCTCCAAGCCTATCGCGTTCACAGCCTTGACGTGTTCGTAGGGAAACTTTTCTCGGGTCGGGACAAAGATGCCCGCGACCTGGCGGCCCTGAGTGGGAATTTCGACCGGGAACGCGTGCAAGAGCACTTACACCTCTACGGGAGCAAACTCTGGGCAGATGAGAACCTCCGTCCGCACCTGCAAGAAAACTGGTATGTGGTCTACGGAGAAGAGCTGAACTTTGCCCCCGGCTCCGGCACCCCCTAATCCGGAAAAATTTCGGCCCAGAGGTGTAACGCTTTTGCCTCGACGTCGTCCATGCTGGAAAAGGATGGGTTGCCACCTTAAAAATGAACCCGATTGCCATGCAGACCGAACCTCGAGACTGGCTGGATGAACACGGTGACGCTCTTTACCGTCTGGCTTTGCGTTCCCTCAATAGTCCCGAGGAGGCCGAAGACGTCGTCCAGGATACTTTGCTGCAGGGCATCCGAGGTCTGTCGGACTTTCAATACCGCTGCTCGGTCCGGACCTGGTTGTTGTCGATTTTAAAAAATCGACTCGTCGACTATCATCGTCGCCTGGGCCGCCGACCTTCGCCTCTGGCTGCTCAGGAGTGGTTAGAAGAACTGCCGGCAGAATCGTCGACACCTGAGTCTATCGTCGAGGAAAGAGAGGCTCGGGAGCAAGTGATAGCATGCATAGAAGTGCTGCCAGAAGCGTTTCGGGAGATGTTCCGTCTGTCAGAGGTAGATGGCTACCGTCACGGCGAACTGGGCGAGCGTTTCCAACTGACTCGGGGTCATGTTCGCGTACGCCTGCATCGGGCTCGCCTCAAAGTGAGGGATTGCCTGATCAGGAAGGGGGTGGGGTTATGATGTCGTGCGCTAGAGCGGGTCAGTTGTTGGAAGGACAGATCAATCAAGATTTGAGCTGGACGGGCCTGCTAGAACTGCGTGCTCACCTGGTTATTTGCAGTATTTGCCGCACTTACCGTCGACAGGCCTTAGAGATCCGTCGACTGGTGAGAACTGCACAGCGGCCAGACCAGACGCTCAAGATGCCCGAAATTGTCAAAACAAGAATTGCTCGGCGGATTGCCGAGGCTACAGAGTTGGGGCCTTAAGGGCTCAAACAAAACACCGAAATGGAGAATCCAATTTCTATGAGCGAAGGTAAGAAGAAGAGCGGCCGCCTGGCGTCCAGGCACTTGATGAATGCTGTGATGGCTGGACTTCTTTTAGGGGGCGCTCAAGCCGCCCAAGCCTCGGTGCAAACTTCTCCTGGCGATAGCGCGTTCGCCTCGGGGGACGTGCAATCGAGTGTCTATGTGGCCGTAGAGAAGGCTGCCTGCAATGCCAAGGACAAATGTAATGGCAAGGATGGCTGTAGCGGCAAGGATAGCGAACTCAATGCCTGTAAAGGGATGAACGCCTGTAAAGGTAAGGGGGGCTGTAAAACCGCCGACAATGCCTGTGCTGGCAAGAATGCCTGCAAGGGCAAAGGGGGTTGCGCCACCGCCAAACACGTGTGTAAGGGGCTGAACTCCTGCAAAGGGTTGGGCGCCTGCCATACCGCCGACAACGCCTGTGCGGGCAAGAATGCCTGTAAGGGGAAAGGTGGCTGCGCCACCGTCAAGCACGCTTGCAAAGGCAAAAACGCTTGCAAATCGCTGGGCGGTTGCAATTCTGGTGACAATGGTTGCGCCGGCAAAAACTCCTGCAAAGGCAAGGGTGGGTGCGCCAGCCCTGTCAAGTCGGAATAGTCTCCGGGGGGCGGATGCAGCCAGCTGTGTCCGCCCCTTTTTGCGGGACTCCAGCCGGCCGAAGAGAATGAGGAATTATGAGCGTTCAGAATAAATGGGGCTTTCCTGACTTGGGTTTCGGAATGGGGCTGCGCACCGTTCACTACCCGCACATATTGCAGAACTGGCCAGAGGTCGATTTTTTTGAGATTATCGTGGAGAACTATATGGGATCGGGCGGACGCCCGATGCATATTCTGGAGCAGGTGGCCGAACGCTATCCGGTCTTGCTGCACGGGGTGTCACTCTCGGTCGGCAGTACCGATCCCGTCGACTTCGAGTATCTGAAGCTTCTGAAAACACTGGTGGGTGTCGTCAAGGCGCGTTGGGTCTCCGACCATCTGTGCTGGACGGGGATTTTGGGTCGCAATACTCACGACTTACTCCCCATGCCGCTGACCCAGGAAAGCCTGGAGCACGTGATCCGTCGCGTCAAGATCATCCAGGATTACCTGGAGGTGCCGCTGGTTTTGGAGAATCCGTCTACCTACCTGGAATTTGCCGGGGATCAGTTAACCGAATGGGATTATTTCAACGCCCTGACGGCGGCCTCTGATTGCGGTCTGTTGCTGGATGTCAACAACGTTTACGTGAGTTCTTATAATCACGGCTTCTCGGCCGAAGAGTATATTCAGAAAATTGATCCGGAACGGGTGGTCTATCACCATCTATCCGGGCACACCAACAACGGTACCTATATCGTGGACACGCACGATGATTATGTGATTGATGAGGTGTGGCAACTCTACAGTAAGTGCTTCCAACGTCTGGGAGGTCGTTCTACCATGGTGGAGTGGGACGCGGAGATCCCCGCCTTTGAGGTGGTTCATGCCGAGGTGATGAAGGCCGCCGCCTGTCGCCGCCCGGCTGAGGTGAAGGTTGCTTAGTCTGCGCGAAACTCAGGCCTGGATGCAGCAGGTCGTCACCTGTTCCGAGTCCGAGCTTGAGTCGGCCCTGCGGCTCTCCAAAGACGTGATTAAGCAGGAGTACGGCCTGGACCGCGAGAGCCGCCTTTGGATCTATCGCTCCATGTATCCGGCCCGCATGGTTGAAGCCATGCAGGTGGATTTTCCCGGAGTGCTATACGCGCTGGGCCGCGAGGCCTTTGAAGAGTTGGTGATGGACTATGTGGAGGAGCATCCTTCCACCAGTTGGACCCTCAATCAGTTGGGTCACCAATTTCCAGCTTTCTTGGCCTCTCACAAGAGCCTGCGCGGTCGCGGTTTTGTGAGTGAACTGGCCGAACTGGAGTTGACCCTGGCCAAAGTGTTTGAAGAACCGGAGGCGCCCGCTCTCCAGTCGGAGCGATTGCAATCTCTGTCCGCGGATGATTGGGAGTACCTGCTCTTGAAACCTCGCCCGACTTCAAAGCTGCTGCACTTTCGTTATCCGGTCTCGAGCTATCTGTTTCGGGTGGATCAGGGTCATGAGCCTCGGCGTCCTCGGCGCGAAACACAGCGAATTCTGATCATGCGTCGCTCCTATCAGATGAATCGTGTCGTTCTCTCGGGCGCAGGACATTTTTTGTTGCAGCAACTCTTTGCGGGACGCAGCCTGGGCCAGGCCATCGAACGCCTGATGCGCCGTCATCCCGAAGTGGAAGCCCCAGACCTGCAGCGGTGGTTTGGACAATGGGGTGAGTGGGGGATCTTTCTCTCCTGATTCGACTGCTCGTTTATTTCGTGGTCTTTGGCTGGCCGCTGTGGGCGCTGGCCAGGCCGATCCGTATCACCCTGTTGCACCTGAATGACGTTTACGAGTACCTGACCGTGGACGACGGGCGCAAGGGAAGCTTTGCGCGCCTGGAAACCTTACGGCAGCGTGTGCGGCGCTCCAACCCCAACACGCTCTTTTTGTTTGCCGGCGACACCCTGTCGCCCTCGGTGGCCTCCAGTTTTTATCGAGGCAAGCAGATGATCGACCTGTGGAACGCGGTCGGTCTGGACGTGGCCACCCTGGGCAATCACGAATTTGACTTTGGCCCGCAGATACTGCGGGAGCGTATGGCCGAATCGCGTTTTCCCTGGCTGGCCGCCAACGTCAAAGGCAAAAACGAGAGTGATTTCGTGGGCGAGTTTGTCATTCGCGAGGTGGGTGGGGTGAAGCTGGGTATTTTCGGATTGCTGGCTCCGGATACTCGTGAAAACTCGAACTGTGGGCCCAATATTGTTTTCGAGGATCCCGTGGAAGCGGCCCGGCGAGTGGTGCCCCGCATGCGCGAGGCGGGCGCCGAAGTGATCATCGGACTCACTCACCTGACCTTGGAGGACGACAAGCGGGTGGCTCGGGCCGTGCCATTGGACCTGATCCTGGGGGGACACGAGCACGAACCTCTGCAGTCTTTGGTGAATGGCTGCCCGATTTTTAAGTGGGGGAGTGATGCTCGCATACTGGGTCAGGTCGATTTGGACGTGGAGGACGGCAAGGTGCTGGCCATGGACTGGAAAGGGCTGTCGGTTGGTCGTTCGGTCCAGGAAGACGCGCGCATCGCCAGACTGGTTTCAGACTACGAAGTCCGAATGACCCGAGAGTTAAGCCTCCCGGTGGTCACTTTGACCGTGGATGCAGACGGGCGTTCGGTGACTTGTCGCCATCGAGAAAGCAATCTGGGCAATCTGGTGGCCGACGCCATGCGAGCTTCAGCGGGTGCCGATGTGGCTTTGATCACGGGCAGCAGCATTCGTGTCAACAAGGTGATCCCGGCCGGCACGTTGACCCGACGCCAGGCGATGATGATTTTGCCTTATGAAAATGGTGTCTCCAAAGTTGAGTTGAACGGCCAGCAACTGAGGCAGGTGGTAGAGCACTCGCTGGGCAGCCTGAACGACAAAAGCAGCCCCTTTCCTCAAGTCTCCAACATGAACATCGACTATGATCCTCGGCGGCCAGCGGGGCAACGAGTCACTCGACTTTGGGTGGGCGGACGTCCTTGCCTGTCCGAAAAGAACTACACGTTCGCCTGCAGCGAATTCATCCGCAAGGGGGGCTGTGGCTTTGATATGCTGCCAGGTGCTCGTTTGCTGAGCGAGCCGCATGACTCTCCCAGTGAGGGGGTGGCCTTGCTGGAGTATTTGATTCGGCAAAAGACGGTCTCTCCCCGGCTGGAAGGTCGCATTCGCTGTCAAGACGGTCGCTAAATTTTTCCCTCGATTGGAGTTTGCCTATCGTTGATTTCAGCGAATTGCGGGGGATGAAGGCCCATGTCGGCCAGATATTTCTCCAGGTCCGAACGGGTGGCTGGTTGGCAGCGGAAAGCCACGTAACCGTCCGGCCGAATCAGATACAGGGTCGGGTCGGCCGCTCCATATTCCTTGTGAATGGTGGTGGTTTCGTCCCACCAGGCCGAAGGCAGATTGGGCAGGTTTTCGGCTTGGTGACCGATCCAGTGAACTCCGAGGCTGTCTCCAAAGTGCTGGCTGGTCCAGTTGGCGCAGTCCAGGGCGCCATCCAGCGGTTTGTGGCTGACACCGGATAGCAGAACTAGATGAAAGCGAGTGTCTTGCATCAATTCGAAGACCCGGGTGAATACATTTCCACGGGCCAGGGCCCCGTCGGGGGCGCGGTCGCCTGGATGGATTCCCTGACCCAGCAGCCAGGCCGAGTGGCCCTGATGGACCTCGCGATTGAGCGGGCTGCGGGGGTATTTGATGGCCAGTTCGCTGGCTTCTTCGGTGATTTTGTGGCGGACGAAATCAAACGAGGTGAGCAGTGACATCAACTTGTTGCGCACGGCGGTGGCCACGGGATGGCGCAAAGTGATGACCTGGCGCGCCTTGCCCGTCTTTTGAACGACCGCAGCGCCCACCGGCTGACGTTCTTGCGAATAGGAGTCGACCCACGACTCTGGCACCTGCCCCTTTTGGACCAGCGCCAGCTTCCAGGCCAGATTAAAGGCGTCTTGCATGCCGGTATTCATCCCCTGACCGCCCACGGGACTGTGTACGTGTGCCGAATCTCCGGCCAACAGGACGCGCCCATGGCGATAGCTCTTGGCGTGCCGTTCATTGATGCGGAAAGCCGCCAGCCAGTGGGGATTGCTGATGCGCAGTTGGCTCAGTCCTCGGCTGACCAGTTCTTGTTCCATCTCCTCCATAGTGGGTTCAGGAGGAGTGGCCTGGCTGCCACAGTCGGCGCGCAGACAGATGATCCGCATGCGGGGCGGAGCGATGGGGAAAAAGGCGGCCAGACCCAGGCCGGAGGTGAAGGCGACCACCTCATCATACAGGGGCAGGCCGGCCACATCGCAATCGATCATGGCAAACTCTTGCTCAACAGTTTCGCCTTCGAGACGGACCCCCAGTTGACGGCGTACTGTGCTACGCGCCCCGTCGCAGGCGGGCAACCAGGAGGTTTCGGTCACCTCGGTGCGCCCGTCGGCGTGGCGCAGGTTTACCGTAATGTGGTGGTCGTGCTGTTCTATCGACACCACCTCCACGCAACGCTCCACTTCCACTCCCAAATCTTTCAGACGTTGGGCCAGGAGTCGCTCGGTCGTATACTGAGGGATGCCTACAACATAGGGAAAGGGGCTTTTCAGGTCGTCAAAGGTCACATGCGCCAGACGTTTTTCGGGATTTTCAAAAATACTGATGCCGGCGATGGGGGTGCCCGCCTCCAGGAAGGGTTGGACCATTCCGGCTTTTTCTAGCAGTTCCAGAGTGCGCGGCCAGAGCACCAGGGCCTTCGATTTGTTAGTGGCCTGCGCGTTGCGTTCGACAATACGCACCTCCAGGCCATGGCGCACCAGTTCACAGGCTAAGGTCAGTCCCACCGGGCCTGCTCCGGCGATAAGAATCGGCTGGCTCATCGTGTGTCCTTCGCGCGCGGCCCAGAAACTCTTTTGGTAAGGCAAGCAAAAGGCCGGTTGGCTGCGAAGGGTTGCCGGTGAAGAGATGGGTGTTATGTTTACTGTTGACGTCCAACCTGGCCGCTCGAGAGCGCCTGATCAACCTGCTGATACCTCTTCCCCAGGGAAAGTTGCCGCCACCCTGGACGCATACCATCCACATCTCGCTGGCCGACACCGATAATTCCGTGGCCGACCATAAGTTTTACAAGAAGGGAGCCAACGAGTTTCGAGCCGTGCTCAAAGGCGCCCTGCCCAACGACCAGTGTGACGTGGAAGTGATGTGTCTGAGCAAAGGGGAGAAGAACATTGCTGTCTTTCGGCAGCGTGTCAGGATCAAGAAGGACACCAAAAAGTTGGTTCTGGACAAACTGCTCTTTGTGGAAACCATCAAAGTTCCTTAGCAGTGGGATAAATCTACCGGTGTGGGTATACTCCTAACAGTTGAACTGTTAGGAGGATGTATGACTACCGTCTTTGCCCGTTTCTTTTCTCGGGCCCAGGCCCGCTTCCGCCGTGTCAGTGGTTGGCTGCACAGACGTGTGCAGTCGGGTGTTTTGGAAGAGCCCATGGTTCCGGTACCGATGCTGTTGTCGGGCCTGCTGTCTGAACCGAAGAGTCCGATGGCCACTACCAAGGTGGCTGTGACCTCGCTCAATGTCAACTTGCTGGTGTGCAAGTCGCAAAAACTGATCGCAGAGGGAGAGCGCATGAATCTGGAGTTGCGGCTGCCCGAGGTGGGTCCATTGCACCTGGCCGTTGTAGTTGACTGGGTCAATATCTCGAGTGTGGCTCACTCCCTTGGCTTGCGCGTGGTGCACAAGAATGATTCCCGCAAAGTGCTGGAAGAGTTCTGCAGCAGGCTGCGGTCGGATGTGACAGCATAACTGTCGTGGATTGACAGGCTTTCTATGTGGAATATTCTTCAATAAGAATGCAGGGTCGGCGCCAACTTACTTGAATAATCCTCAACTTTATTCCGGAACGAGGATTGTTATGTCAATACGTCCCGCCGATGACCCTTCTTTTAGGGTCGGTACCGAGCAGAATGATGCTCTCTCGGTGATGACTCGTTTGCGTGCATCCCAGGCTTTTGAGAGTAATGAACCCTCCGAATTGGATGGTGCCGTCGATGAACTGATCGATAAGAATCTCGATCGAGAAAGGCCCGATTGGTCGGAGACTACCCGCAAGGTGATGCGCGGGATTGTGGAGAGCATTTCTGACCAGGAAGACGCCGATTGGGCCATTCGGAGAGCCTCTCACCGAGCTGTTCTGGCGGTGGCTCGGCGCTGGGGAAACATCGTCATGGCCGGTAAGGCCACCGTGGTGGCTACTCAAGAGGCAGCCTGTCGGGCTGGTTTCGATAGTGTCAAAGCAGCCCAGCAGGCTGGCCTGGGAGCCATCGAGGGGGTCTTGCAGGTGGGACCCGTTGCCTATTGTGTTTTGCAGCGTGAGATCAGTCCCATTGTTGAGGACTTTATGGGCGTTGTGGCCGAGGAACGCAGGTCGGGAGAATGGATGTTGCGCTCTCTGGAGCGCTCTGGCATCGAGTTGCCTGTTATCGAGCAGCAAGAAGTGGAAGTGTCCTCTCTAGACTTGAGCGAAGAGGACTACCGTTGCTCCGACGTGATTCAGGCGCAGGTGCTGGTTTCGGACTTCGAGGACAACGAGGAAGAACTGCCTCCCCCCCCGAGCATGCCGGTATCTGGCCCTCAAAAGACAGGTCCCGGTCTGGTGCAGCGGTTGATCAACTGGGTCAAGGGTCTTTTGGGCCGGGGAAGGGACAAGAAACCCGGTCGCTAACTGAGGGCAGTGAGTTTTAGCGAACCAGTTTTGGTCGTTCTAGGGGGCGGCGCCGCCGGTCTCGCTGGCGCCGTCGAGGCCGCCAGGATCTATCCGGGTCGTGTCATGGTGCTGGATCAGGCTCCGCTGATCTCGGTAGGGACCTGCGGCTTGCCGTATCTCGTGGGCGGTCAAATTGCTCGGCCTGAAGCGCTGGTGCTCAATGACGCAGCCCAATTGGAGGCCCGAGGATTGGTGGTCCGGCTGCACAGTCGGGTGCAGTCCATCGATTTGACGGCTCGTCGGGTTACTTACCAAGACCTCGAGCGGGGCTCACAAGGCACCCTGCCTTTTCAGAATTTGTTGTTGACTCTGGGCGGCCAGTGCGACTTCCCCGGTGCTCATTTTGCCAACGTCATCAGCCCCCGCGACATGGTCACCAGTTTGCGGGCACGGGCCTGGATGGGCCAACCGGAATGTCGGCGGGTGCTGGTGGTGGGGGCGGGTTATTTGGGTCTGGAGTTGGCCGAGGCTGCCCGTTTTGCGGGCAAGAAGGTAACCGTTGTCGACCCCACCGACAGGCTGTTGGGGTTGACTCGATCCGATTTGGTGGAGGCCGAATTGAAGCGCCAGGGCGTAGACTTGCAGCGGGCTCGGCTGGTGGCGTGGGAAGGAGAAGGTTTGGCCCGTCAGGGGGTGCTGAGTGATGGTCAACGTCTGCCTTTTGATCTGGCTCTGGTGGCTACGGGGGTGCGCCCCACTCATTCCGCTTTGCAGGAACTTTCTTTGGAGCGAGGGCCGACAGGGGGTATACGGGTGGACCGGCAGGGGCGAACCAGTCGAGGGGGAGTTTTCGCGGCCGGCGACGGTTGTGAAATTCCCCGGCGCGACGGACCAGGACACGTGTTTCTGCCGCTGGCACGACCGGCCGCCTTGTTGGGACGGGTGGCAGGCGCTGTGGCCGTCGGCCAACCGGGACGTTTTCACGGCTGCCTCCCGTGCGGGTCGGTCAAGGTGTTTGACCTGGAAGTGGCCTGGGCGGGTACTCCTCCCGAGCAGGCCGAAGTGTTTGCGGGACGCAGTTCCACCCGCAGTAGTTACTGGCCAGACAACGGTTGGCTGGACTTGACACTCTTTTTTGCGGGTCCGGGTGGGCCACTGCGGGCCGCCCAGGCCGTAGGCAGTGAAGGGGCAGTGGCCAGGATTCAGACTCTGGCCCTGGCCATCGAACAAAACCTTGCGGCGGATCAATTGGCCAACTCCGACTACGCATACACTCCTCCCTTTTCCGGTCTTTGGGATCCGATTGTGCGCACCGTCCGACCTTCAAAAAGGTGGGCATAGTACCAATGGAAAACAGAAACGACAACTATGAGCGCAGATCTTGAATTTTTAGTGGTTGAGGGGCAGGGAAGGGGCGAACTCTTCCCTTTGCAGGCCGACCAGATCGAGTTGGGCCGCAAAGATCCCTTTGCCAAGAACGAATCCCCCTCACGAATTAGCTTTCCTGACCCTACCGTCTCGGGTGTCCATGCCACCTTGACCTGGGACAGCAAGCGCAATCGCTTTTTGCTGACCCATCGTTCCAGCACCAATCACACCTTGATCAACGGCAAAGTGGTGCAGGGAACCCAGTATATCCATGTGGGCGACAAGATTAAGATGGGTGGCCTGGTGGTTCAATTGCGGCTGGTTCCCAAAGCCGCTCCCTCTCAGTCCGAGGTTCCCGCTCCGACTCGCCATGCCACCCCCAGGCAGGCGCTGGTCTCTGAGACTCCGGCCACCATTCAGTCCGCTTACCAATTGCTCATTTTGAATGGTCCTGATGCGGGCCGGCTCCACCCGATACAGCAAGAAACCCTGATTTTGCAGGAGCCGGGCAGCGTCCAGACTTTCGAGCCTACCCTCAACATCCATGGGGCCGCTACAACGCGCTGCCTTTTGCTGTATAAACCGCCCGAGATCCACGTGACCTGCGCCGAAACGGGGGCGCGGCCCATTTTGTTGGATACGCCTTTGGGAGGGGTGGTGCGTCAGCGCAGTCCCGGTCCGGAATTTGGCAACATTCTGACCTCACAGAGTCTACTGTTGGTGGGCGGTGTGGCCGTAATACTGGTCAGAGGCGATGCGGCCGATGATGCGCGCACGCGGTTGTTGGCGGGTGAGCAGGTGAGTCCGCTCCAAGGTGGCCTTTTCCACGAGGGGGACCGCTTGTGGAATCGCGGGGAGCAGTACTTGCTGCGTTTTACGGCGGGACCTTTGAAGGGCACTCACTTTTGGGTGGATCATCGCAAAATGGAGCGTCCCATCAGCCTGGGGCGTATTGGCCAGAAGACCCTGGTCGAGTTGACCGACCGCGGGGCCGTGCATTGCGAGATGACCTATCGCGACGAAACCATGATTCTCAGCAACGTGGACAGCGAGCTGAACCTGCCTTTGAACGGCGAAGAAGTCGCCCCTGGCCAGAGTCAGGAGCTGAGTTCTGGAGATTGCTTCCGATTGGGTCGGACAGTTATTCGCTACGAGTATTTGCCCTTGCAGGCTCGCATCAACACTTATAGCCTCTTTTGGGGCGCCCGCGAATTGCCCTTGAGGCGGACAGTTAATCTGATAGGCAACGGTCCTCACTGTGAGATCAAGATTGATGACGAGCGACTTTCCGCCTTGACGGGACGCCTGATGGTCACCGAGACTTCGCTGCGTTATCAGCATCGACAGGCAGGATTGATGGCGATGGTTCAAGGTCAGGAAGTGAGAGCCGGCCAGGAGGCCACCTTACGCCTGGACAACACGATCCAATTTTGCGAGGGTCTCAGTCTGCGACTGGGTCGGCGCACGTCCGTGGTGGACGATGTCACCGAGAGCTGAGCAGAGCCTTGCCGAAGAAGCAGACCGTGGCCAAGACCCAGCCCCCTTCAGGCCCTTTGTCGATGCCCTCGCCGCTGGCCGTGGGGGGGGCTTTGTTGGGCCTGGTTGTGCTGGGTTCGGTGCTGCAAAGGAATATGAAGCCTCGCACTGCCGCCGACTGGGGCGACCCGGCGCCTCTCCCGAAGGATGGCAAGGTGGGCGAGTTTGTGTTGGGGCCCATGCTGGCCGATGGGGGCACGGCTACCGTTTATTCGGCCAAGGACCCGGCAGGCACCGTAGTCGCGGTTAAGATTCCCCACCGAGGACCCTTACGATTCCGTAATTTCGTCGTCACTTTCGAGAGGGAGGCCCAGATAGGCATCGATCTGCGTCATCCCTCCATCGTGCGAGTCCTCGATGCCGGCACGTACCGGGCCTCTGGCTATCCTAAAGTCCCCTATTTTGTGATGGAGTTTCTGGATGGACAGGAACTGGATTCCATTCTTGCTACCGGTCCGCTTACCGAGCACGAAGCCATTGGGGTGGCCCGAGGGGTGGCCGACGCCTTGAGTTGGGCCCACGCGCGAGGGGTGATTCATCGTGACATCTCCCCCCGCAATGTGTTTGTGACCAACCGACGTGCTGTCAAAGTGATGGATTTTGGGATTTCTACCGTGACCTCGAAGGCCGGGCGCAGCAAAAGAGCTCGCGGCTTAAGCTACGGAACCCCCGAGTATCTGGCCCCGGAGCGGATGCAGGATAGTGGCATGGCGGACGAGCGTTCTGACCTGTACGCTTTGGGGTGCGTGCTTTTTGAAATGTTGGCTGGCCATCCTCCCTACCAGGCGGAGACCCCTGAGAAGGTGGTGATGGCTCACGTAAAATCTCCCATTCCAAGTCTGGCCGATTTGGGTCGGGCATCATCGGCTTTAGATGCCGTAGTGATGAAGTTGTTGGCCAAAGATCCCAAGCAGCGTTTTCAAAGCGCCAGTGAGGTCACCGCCAAACTCGCCGACCTCATACCCTTAACCTGATGAAGTGGCTGTGCGCCCGGCTCTTCCCTCAAGTGAGGGGACCGGAGATGAGCCGGTTTGCTTTTTTTCTCACTCTCTCGTTGCTGATGAATCTGTCTCAAACGGTGGGTCTGGTGATCAGCGAGTCCATGCTGTTGACTCATTATGGTCCGGCCAGCCTGCCTGTAAGCTTTTTGATCGCTGCCGTGGTTACGGTGTTGGGCAGTCTGATCTATGCACTGGGTGTGCACCGGGCCAAGAATGACCGATACTTTTTGCGTTTGTTAGGCGGACTGGCCTCCTTGATTGTGCTTACCTGGGCCTGCCTGCAGTATGACTTGCCGGGGATGTACTTTGCCCCGGTCAGTTTATATTTCTTAAGCCAGTGCATTCTGACCAACCACTATTGGACGTTTACCGGAGATTTTTTCGACACTCTGGCCGCCAAGCGGTTGTTTCCTCTGTTTGTAGTGGGCTCGAGTCTGGGCGGGATGCTGGGGGCTCTGCTGCTCAGTCTCGTCAACCCATGGCTGGCCGTGGAGCAGCAGATGTTGCTCTGGCCGTTGTTTTTACTGTGCGCCATGGTGCTGGTGCGTTTAACCCGCCGGCCTCTGCGACGCTGGGGGCCGCTGGAGTTGGAGGAGGCCGACGAGACCAGTATCAGTGAGATGCGTAATGCGGCCCTTTATTTGCGGCAGTCCAGTCTGGGAAGACAGTTGGTGGTTTCTTGCGCCTGCATGATTTTGGCTGGGTTTTTGGGGCAGTATCTTTACTCCAGCATTATCCTGCGCAGCTACCCGGACTCGGCCCAACTGGCCGCCTTTCTCAGCCGCCTGCTGGCGCTGACCAACGCTTTGGAAATTGTGGTAGAGGTGGGCCTGACGCCGTGGCTGATTCGTAGTTTGGGCGTGGCCAACGCCAATCAGGTCCACAGCGCCCTTACCTGCGGTAGTTTCTTGGCCATTTGTCTGGCCCCCGGTCTGGCTACGGCGGTGGCCTTGCGGTGCACCCGCGAGAGCCTGGAGAATGCGGTGGCCAGCCCCATCCGTAGCCTGGTTTACAACGCCTTGCCAGCGCGCTCGCGAGGCCGTGTCAGGGCCTTTCTCGAAGGGTTGGTCACCTATACAGCAATGGCCCTGGCCGGGTTGATTTTGTTGGCGGTAGGCTCGAGGGCCGAGCCCGAGAGTTGGATGTTTTACCTGGGGTTGATCACAGCCGCCCTGTATTTTGGGGCCAACTGGGTCGTGCGAACTTCCTACCTGCGCACCATGATAGAGGAAGTTCAGGCCGGTCGTCTCGATTTGGATGAACTGAGCGGGGGGTTCGCAGCCTCGGAAGCGCAGCGGCTAACTCAGTTGTGGCAGGACTTGTGCCGCGAGGCCAGTCAGGATCCAGATCCGGCCCTCTTGCGGCTGGCTCAAACGCTGGGAGGGCGCCAGAACTGGTCCCCTTTGACCGAGGCTGCCGCCCGTGAGGACGCGCCAGCCTGGTTGCGCCGTGTCTGTTTGCAGGCTCTGGCACAACCAGGTTGGCACCGTGACTGGAGGTTGCTCCAGGAGTGCGCCGCTCACGCCGAGGCCGAAGTGCGCCTGGCGGCCCTGCGGGCGGTGGGGGAGTTGAAACCTGGACTGGTGCCAACCTGGCTGGTCAGTTGCATGCAGGATGGTCAGCCCGAGGTGCGCGCTCTGGCCTGTTCGTTGTTGCTTGGCTTGCCGCGTGGGCAGGAAGCCAGGGAGGCTGGGCAATGCCTGCTGGCCATGCTGGGCCATCAGGAAGTGAACATTGTGGTGGCCGCATTGCGCTGTACCCCGCTGCCCATGAGCCAGGAATTGTTGCAGCGTTGCGGCGCCTCCTCGGCCCGGGTAGCCAGGGCGGCGCTGTTGCGGCTGGCCGATTTTCACGGAGAAGAGCCCGGCCGCCGAGGACAGTGGGTAGAGGCAGCTCTGAAGGCTCTGGAGAGGCCCGAGGCCCAGGTGCGCAGGGCCGCCCTGCAGTTGCTGCACAGCCATCACGATCTGCTGCCCGCCGATACGGCGGTCTGGCAGCGCATTTGTGGCCATCTGGAAGAGTCGTCCAAGGCCAATCGCGACCGAGCTATCGCTCTCCTGTCCGTATGCCCGCTTGATCTGGGGCCGTTGCTTAAAAGTCACCTGGAGTCGGCCTCGGGCTTGACCGCTCGGGCCGCCGTACTATGCCTGAGCCAGAGCCCTCGCCGCGAGAGTCGGGAGGCTCTTCATCAGGTACTGCGCAGTCAGGTTCAACAGTTGTGGGTGTGTAGTTTGTTGCAGCCGCCGGCCGTGGAGCATCACGTGCGGCTGGAGTATCTGCATTTGTGCCTGGACAATGCCCGCGAGCGCAGTCGCAAGCTGATCTTTGATATCCTGGCCGGGCTGGAAACTCCCAAGGTCATTCGCAGCGTGGAAAAAGTTCTGCGCTTCACCAATGTGCGTGCCAGGGCGGATGCTCTGGAGGTGCTGTCTAATTTGGGCGATCGGGAAGCCTCTCAGTTGCTGGTGTTGCTGCTCGAGAGCGGCGAGCTGCGCGACAAACTCAATTCGCTTCCCCAGATCCTTGTGCGCATGGCCGAATGGGACAGCTTTTGCGCCAGCAACTGGTTGAACAACGACCCCTGGTTGCGCCAGGCGGTAGGTTGGGTGCTCGATCAAACAGAATGGCAGACCGCCCAGGAGGAAACCGTGGAAAGACTGCTTGTACTGCGGAAGGTTCCGCTTTTTGCGCAGATGAATCTGGAGCAATTGGTGGCCATCGACCAGCGCCTCGAAGAGGTCGAATATCTGGCCGGCGAGGTGGTTTTTGAAGAGGGCCAGCTGGGGGCCGAACTCTATATCCTTCTGGATGGGCTGGTCAAGATTGTCAAGGCCATGGGCACCACTCAGGAGTTGGTTTTGACACGCCTGGAAGGGGTCAATTATTTCGGGGAGATGGCCATTCTGGACGATGAACCGCGCAGCGCCAGCGTGGTGGTCGAGAGAAATTCTCGGCTATTGGTGCTGAAAGGGGAGCAGCTCAAGGACCTGGTGGAGCAGATGCCAGAAATGGCCTTCGAGATCATCAAGGTGCTTACGGCGCGCATTCGTCAGGCGGACGAGCGACTCAAAGACAAGAGCAAGTAGGATCTGCAATGAAGATGGGCTTGGGAGATATACTGCTGGCGGTGGTGCTGGCTGCGCCCGTGTGGGCGCAGGTGTCGGTGGAGCAAGAGGTGGCTCTGGGTCGCAGGGCGGCCCAGCAGATTGAGGCGGAGACGGGCCTTGACCCCTCTCCCCAGCTCAATCAACGCCTGCAGCGAATCGCTCAGGCCCTGATTCCGGTCTGCGGTCGCAACGATATACAGTATCAGTTCAAAGTTCTCAACAGCGATGAATTTAACGCCATGGCCTTACCCGGGGGTTTTGTGTATGCAACCCGGAAGCTGATGAACGTCATGCCGGATGGGCAACTGGCCTTCGTGCTGGGCCACGAGTTGTCGCACGTAACGCAGAGACACTCCATTCGCCAGATGGAGAACGACCAGATGCGACGGGTGGGTTTGATGGCTATCCTGATCGGTTTGGGCGGAGGCAATGTCAGCCAGGAGTCAGCCCAGTTGGCAGGGGTGGTCGACCAGGTGATCAGCAGCCGCTACAGTCAGGCTGACGAGGATGAGGCCGATCGCCTGGGCACGCAAATGATGGCCCGAGCCGGGATCGACCCGGCCTACGCTTTGCTGGCCATGCACACTCTGGCGGCTCAGCACGACGGGGGCATGCCCCAGTTTGTCAATGCCATCGTGGGCAGTCACCCCCTGCCCCAGGAACGAATTGCGGCCGCTTACTCCTACATCCCCAAGCTGGCCTATTCCCCGGGTGCCAGTCAACCCGCCGCACCGGTTCAAGCTGCGGGCGGTGCGACGCTGTGGCAATCTACTCTAGTCAAGGCTCTGGGGCAGGCGGGCCTTCTTCAGAACGGGCAACTGATGTCTGTGGCCCAGAGAGAATTGGCCAGTTTACAATTGGATGCCAACGGCATCCTGTTGGTGAGCCCACCTGGCGAAAGCTACAGCCAGATGGAGCGGCGTCTTTTTACTCAAGAATTGGCCTGGCTGGTGACGGACTCGCAGCAAAGCCGAGAATTTGGTGTCGCTGTCCGACAGAATTCGGCAGGCGAAAAACTGGTCTGGCTGAAGGTGCGTTGATGGGAATCGCCTTTGCCTCTGTCGCGTGTCTTTGTATTTTGCAGATTTTGCTGGCTCTGAATGTCAGTCTCAACCGAATTGCCAGCAAGACCTCGCATGGCTGTTCCGAGGATCCCAACGACCCTCTCTATCGGGCTGTAGTGGCTCACCGCAACGCCTGTGAGTATGGGCCACTCTTTTGCGTCTTGATTGTGGTAGCGCAAATGGCCTACGCGCCGGCCTGGTCGGTGTGGTTGGGGCCGGCCGTGGTCGTGGTGCGGGTGCTGCACGCTATCGGCATCGTCCAGTTTTCTTTGCGCAAGCCCAATCTCTTTCGCCGAGGCGGGGCCACCTTTACCTATATCCTGGCCTTGCTGCTGGCCGGGCTCATTCTCTACACCCGGGCAGCTTGAACTCGGGCGTCGTCGACCAGGGCTTGGAACAAGCTTTGAAAGCAAGCCAGCTCTTGCATGTCTTCGGGGTGAAACTGGACGGCGCGCTGCCACGGGCAGCGCAGTGATTCAACGGCCTCCACCACGCCGTCTGGCGCCCAGGCCACGGCGCGCAGGTCGGTGGCCACGCGGTCAACGGCCTGATGGTGGATCGAGTTGACGCGCACGTAGTCCTGGCCAAAAATTTGATGCAAGCGAGAGTCTTCCGCCACGGTCAGGCCGTGGACCGGCTGGCTGCGCCGTTGCGGGTCATTGATCAGTTCCGGGGGAGCGTGGTGAGCCACGTCCTGGTGCAGGGTCCCACCTGCGGCTACATTGAGAACCTGCAAGCCGCGGCAGATTCCCAGTAAGGGCTTTTTCTGCTCCACGGCCCAGCGCGTCCAGGCCAGTTGAAACTCGTCAAATTCGATGTCCACGCTGCCCAGGTCCACGCTGGCATGGGGGGCCTGTCCATACCAGCCCGGGTGCAGATCGTTGCCCCCGGGAATGACCACAGCATCCCACTGCTCGCACCGGGCCGAACTTCCTTGATAGACCAGCACCGGCCCGGCACCTGCTCGTCGGAGCGCACGCATAATGTCCGGCACGCTGCGATGGGTGGCGCCATTGACGGGGCCGGAGGGGAAGTGCCAATAATTGCGGCGGACCAAGATGGCTACTTGAACTTTGTGCATAGATTCCTCGGGGTGTCGAAAAGTTGCGTTGCGAAAGAAGCAGGGTTAGCAGCAACAATAACAGCGACAACAACACCAGGAGGGTGTTGGACGGCACGAGCAGACAGTCAGTCCACGGCTTCGCATGAGGACCTTCAGGATAGCAGTTTGCGCCAGCCTCGGTCAACGGGTGCGCATGCCATTTATGGGTGAACCGCTCCCGTTCGCCAGTCCACCCGGACCGTGTGGCCGCAAATGGCGGGCTGCCTGATGGGCGTGGGACTGCTGTCCATGCTGATTTTTCGCTGGCTGGACCAAGGCGCGAAATAGCGCCGCTCGCACAGGGTATGGGAGCATGCAGCAAAATTTCCAGTAGGCTGGAAATTGTTTCCAATGAACTGGAAATTTTGCGTCGTCCGGTCACAAGGAGTCCTCGGGCACCCCCCTGACTTGCACCCCCCTATTTGGCCAGGCGGCGATGATCCTGCACGGCTTTGTTGACCAAACCCGGCGAACTCAGGTTGTGTTCGTGAATGGAGAAGCGACACTGGGGACACTCCAAAAACTCACCCCAGCCGGCGCCCCCGCTCGGACCAAAATGGGCTTGATGACAGTTGGGACAGCGATCTTTCGGGGTGGGCTCGCCAATGGGAGGGACCGGGGCGTGACCCAACAGTTGAAAGGCCTGTTCAATTCGGGGCAGGACACTTTCTTCAATGTGCCACACCCGGTTGCGCTTTTGGCCCGGTATCATGCCTGCGGCCAGCAAAGATCGGGCCAGGGAGGGCTTGATCTGCAGGTGATCACAAAGCTGTTTGATGGTCACGACCCGATTTTATTCGGTAAATGCCCAGAAGGTGCCTGCAGAAGGCCAGTTTCGCTAATGCGACGAGGACAAATCAGGGGCACGGGTAATACTATGCTTTATAGGGGAAGCGGAGGAGAAAAGCTACGTGGCAACCGCGATGGACATCGTTCACTGTTTCAAACCGGCCGAACATTTAGATCAGGCCATCTATCGGGACTTGCTCAAAAGCCGACAGAAGGGCAGCGATGAGCTTCGCTTTGTAAGCCTGGTGGGAGCCAAGGAAGAAGCGACGCTGGTGTATGACATTTTGCGTTTACCGCAACGCCAGGTGCAGTCGGAGTATAGCTCCTTGGGTAAAGTTGCCCTGACCGCCCTGCTCTTCACGCGGGCCCTGCTGACCCGCAAATCGTCGGCCTGGGCCGGAGCCCTGAGCGCAGGCGCTATTGCTTTTATGGACGGGGAAGAGACTCTGCAAAGAGCACGTGGTGCCCTACAGCGCCTCAGTCGGGCTGGCAATCTGGGCAAAGCCACCTTGCGCCTCACCCCCAGTGAAGCAGTGCTGGTTTACGAGGGCCAACAGGTTCACATCTCCCTGGCGCCGATGCGGCAGGTGGTGCTGCGTGCGGTGCGAGGAGCGGCGGACAGCCAGGAAATCTACTACTGTATTCACATCGACTTGCAGGACGGCAGGGTCATGCCGGTCATTCGGTGCGCTGAAGCGGTCGAGGCACGCCGGCTGGCCCACCAATTGGCCAATGGCCTGCACCTGGCCATGAGCTTCCAGAATGTGGAAGTCAGCGAAGTGCCTAACGGCTATAGCTGGGAGATGGGTCCACAGTTGGTCGAACCAGCCCTCAATTAGGGGCGTGGGCTAAAACAGCACCCAGCCGCCGCCACCGCTGGTGTCAGTGTCGTAGTAGTGGGGGCCCTCATAGTCGGAGCGGCCTCGGTTGTTGGTGTCGGGATCGTATGCGTCGTCCGGTCCGGGCTCGTTGTGGCGACCGGGAAATTCGGGCGGGACTTCATCCGGGCTTTTGCTACGCGAGCTACTTCTGGTATAGGTCTGGGTGTGGGCCGAGATGGTCATGGCTGCCTCTCCTCTGATTTGTTGGCCGCAGTCTAACTGATTTCGGTTGCCCTAATGTTTAGAGGGATGAATAAATTGTTAAGGAGTCGCCAGATGAGTCAGCTACCCGACTGGGCCGCCCTGTCCGCCCTCGAATTGGCCCGCAAAGGCCTGCCGGCAATGGTGACATGTCCTCCGTTGCGCACGGTCGATGATTTGGGCCTGGTCTGTGAGAGTCTGCAGGTTACCGGCAGCTATAAGGTGCGGGCCGTTTGTCATCTGCTGAACCAGCGGAGGAGCCGACTGCCTCCTGGGGGTATCGCTCTGGCCTCCTCGGGAAATTTTGCCGTGGCTCTGGCCTGGGCCGGCCGCCATTACGGGGTTCCGGTTACGGCCGTGATGATGCGGCGCAGTCACCCCTGGAAGGTGGAACGGGTGCGGGCCTGGGGCGGTCGGGTTGTTTTGTGCGGCGACTCCACCGAGGAACGCACGGCCAGTTTGCAGGCGTTGACGGAGCAAGGAGTCCAGATTGTCGACCATCTGACCGACCCCCAGGTTTTGGTGGGACATGCCACTTTGGGGCTGGATATGGCCTGCGCTCGGCCTCGTACGGTTGTGGTGCCAGCCAGCACCGGCGGACTTCTGGCGGCCACGGCATTGGCTCTCAAGCAGATCGATCCGAGCGTGCGTGTGGTGGGTGTGCAGCCCGCTGGAGCCAACGCCATGGTGGAGTCATTTCGCAAGGGTCATTTGACCAGGGTTGATGAGGTGGCTACCGAGTGCGATGCCCTGACGGCCAATCGCCCCGGGGAACTGCCGTTTCAGTTGGCGCTAGATTGGGTGGACGATATGGTCGAAGTGTCCGAGGAGGCGGTGCGAGAAGCCGTCACTTATTTAGTGGAAGAGGCCAAACTGGTGGTGGAACCTGGTGGGGCGGCGGGATTAGCCGCCTGCCGATCGGGGCAAATACCTCACCAAGACGGAACCTGGGTCGTGCTGAGCGGTGGCAATCTCGCCCCTGCTCGGCTGGGCCACTGGCTAATGGAGAAGCAAACTCTTGCAAGATAACCCCGCCTCCCCCGAGGCCCCCCCGCCCGATGTTCTCAGGGGGGCTGCCGCCTCCCCCGAGCCCCCCCCGCCCGATGTTCTCAGGGGGGCTGCCGCCTCCCCCGAGCCCCCCCCGCTGCATTCGGATATTCGTCTGGTGGAGTTGGAGGGTCGAAGTTTTTATCTATTGGGCACAGCCCACGTGAGTCAGGCCAGTGTGGAACTGGTCAAGGAGACGCTCGAGCAACTCAGGCCTGACGCCGTGGCCGTTGAGTTATGCCATTCTCGCTACCAGACTCTGCGCGATCCAGAGCGGTGGAAGAATACTGATGTGGTGGCTCTCATCAAGCAAGGCAAAGGAAATTTGTTGCTGGCCCAATTGCTGTTGAGCAGCTTTCAGAAGCGCATCGGGAAGCAGTTGGGAGTAAAGCCGGGCGCGGAAATGATGCAGGCCATGGATACCTGTCAGGAACTGGGTATTGCCACAGTGCTGGCCGATCGCGATGTGGGGACCACTTTGCGCCGAACCTGGAGTCGCCTCAGTTGGTGGAGTCTGGCCAAACTGCTCAGTTCTTCGCTGCTGGGCATCTTCGAAAGCCATGAGATCAGCGAGCAAGAAGTGGAACGCCTCAAGCGCAGCGACGCCCTGGAAGAAGCTCTGAAGGAGTTGGCTCAGCATCTGCCGGAGGTGGGCGAGACTCTTGTGGATGAGCGTGATCGATATCTGGCCGCCAAGATTTATTCCGCCCCGGGTCAACGAGTGGTGGCTGTGGTGGGCGCCGGGCACGTGCAGGGTATCGCCAAATACCTGGGCCGCCCGCAAGATATCCGTCTTTTAGAGGTCGTGCCTCCTCCCAGTCGACTTTCCAAGGCGCTTGGCTGGCTGATTCCTCTGGCCATTCTGGCCGCCTTGATTTACGGATTTTTGCATTGGGGGCAGAGTGTCGGGTTGCGCATGCTGGGCACCTGGGCCTTGCTTACCGCTGCGGCAGGTGCGCTCGGCTGTATGCTGTCGCTGGCACACCCCTTTACCACCATCAGCGGGTTTGTCTTTGCCCCTATCGGGGCTCTTCATCCCCTGGTGGCCACCGGGTGGATCACGGGCCTGGTGGAGGCCGGCCTGCGCAAACCTCGAGTGGCTGATTTTGAGAGTCTTTCAGAGCAGTCCTTGTCGCTCAAACTGATGTACCAAAATCGCGTTACCCGCATCTTGCTGGTAGCCATGCTCACGAATCTGTGCGTCGGCCTGGGGAATTTGTTGGGAGGAGCCTTGATGTTCCGGGCCGTTTGAGCAGCAGATCCAGCACGTGGGTCCAGGAAGCCTGGAGGGCACCGATGGTGTCAGCGTCTGGGATTGCCCTGGCTGCGGCACTGCCAGCGAATCAGTATTTCGGCTAACAGCAGATTGGGGACCCAGGAGAGCCAGGCCAGGTAGCCATAAATTGAGGGGAAATCTGCGCCCAGTCCGCAATAGAGAGCGCTCTGGATGCGCAGGCTGACGGCCGCCAGCGTGAGCGAATAGTGGCGCAGCATCCAGGCTTGATGTTGGTCGATGTGGCCGTTGCGCACGGCCTGGCAGGCCTGCCAGGCCGTCCAGCCCCAACCCAGGGAGAGTAGACTCAGGGCCGTGCGCGGCCAGACCCCGCCAAAAGCCATCAGACTCAGCACTAAGCCGCCAGCCACGGCCGGGATCAGGGCCGCAAAGTAGAGTTTGCCAAGTCTCCGGTGCAGGTGGGGCCAGCAGCGTCGCATCCAACCCGACAGCAGCCAGGGCCCCAGTAGCAAGGTGAGCGAGGCGGTCACTCCATGGCAACGGACCAGCCACAGATGACTCACATACTTGTCGTGAAAGTAGGGACTGAAAGCATCGGGACTGCCCAGTACGTGGTGGCAGGCACGAATCGCGTAAAGAGTGGCCATGTAGAGCAGTACGTACCACATCAGGGATGATCCAGCAGGCCTTCTTCGGCTTCATACTGAGGGTAGTTTGTGGCGTCCCCATTGAAGCCGGTGTAGGCCTTGCCGTGGCGACTGCCGGTATACTTGTATCTGAAAGAGTCAGGGTTGTACGTGTTCACGTCGGCTGCGGGACAGGTGGGAATGAGTTTCAGGTAGCGACCTCCCGAAAGCTGAAGGGCAGGGGTTGCCGTCGGATAGCGGTCTGCGCTGGGGAAGGGCGGTCGGGGCAGGGGAATTTCATAGGGAGTCCAGTAGACGGCCAGGCTGACTACCACCAGAATTAGGAACAGCCACAACAGGTCCAGTTTTTTTCGCATGGATCGACTACGCTCGCCGGACAGCAGCGGTTCATCCGGGGAAGCAGTTTGTTGCTATGTCGGTGGGCTCGGGCGGCCCCGAAATCAGGTCACCGAATTGGAGCCAACCGAGGTCTTGGAGGTTGCAGTCATGAGAGCAAAATCGGGCCCTGTCAGCGCCTGAGGGAAGAGCAAATGATCATGGCTGGTGCTCCGTCAAAAGGGAATAGGGCAGGACTCAGCATCAACAGACGCCATTGACAACGCTGAACCAAGTTGAATAGACTAAGTCCATGCGTAAAACCGTCAATGTCCATGAAGCAAAGACTCACCTTTCGAGTCTTCTTGAAGAGGTCAGAGCCGGCTGTGAAATCATCATAGCCAAAGCAGGCAAGCCCTATGCTCGCTTGCTTCCCCTCGAGGTCCCTTCAAAGGTGCCTCTGGGGTTTTTGCAAGGCACGATCCCTGACTCCATCTTCGACCCGCTACCGGAGGAGGAACTGAGAGCTTGGGAGGGCGGTAGCCCCCTTTGACCCGATTTTTGCTAGATACCCACGCGTTGCTCTGGTCGTTGTACGAGCCGGCCCGCCTGAGCGACGCGGCTCGAGCGGCAATCGAGAACGTCAAGAACGTTCGGCTGGTTTCGGCCGTGACGGCTTGGGAAATCGCCACCAAGCTTCGGTTGGGAAAACTCGAGGTGGCGCGAAGTCTTGTTGAGAGCTACCAAGACCATATTGTCAACTTTCAAGCGACCGAATTGGCGATCAGTTCGAGACATTCGCTGTTGGCGGGCAGCTTTACTCAGCCTCACAGGGATCCGTTCGATCGTCTCCTGGCCGCCCAGGCGCTCCTGGAAGGTGTGCCACTGATCACGGCCGACTCCGCGCTAATCCAGTTTCCGATTCCGATCCTGTGGTAGGGGCGAGTTTCCACTACTCCCCGTCACCCCACGCCCAGGCACTTGCCTGGCCTCAATGCCCAGCTGGCTGCGCCACTGGACCCATCTACCCGAGCCGTGCTTTTCCGTCTACTCCACGTTGGCGAAATTGCCCACTAAGGGCCTGTCCCGTCCCAAAATAACATAGACACTCGGGCCTTCGATCCATCCCCGCCAGCAGCGTCACGTCTCGGTTAAACATGACCCGATATTCGCCCTCGATGCTCCTTGCTGACCAACTTATTCCGGGAGGGGCCCTAAGACTGCTTGGGTTGCACGTCGGTGGGTTCGGGCGGCCCCGGGTCACGGAAGCCAGCGGCCGCCTTGTGCCCGCCTCCGCCAAACTTACCGGCCACGGCATTGACGTCAAATCCACCGTCTTCGGAGCGCAGAGACCATTGCTTTTTTCCGTTTTCAATGTAGTTGATGGCCGCAAAAGGGGCCTCTGGATGCTTGGCTCGCAAGGCTTCGCCCACTTCGGAACGGATTTCCGGGATGCAGGTGGCCATGGGCACTTTGTAACCGGCCACATTGCCCCACACAGCCCGCTTGACGGTGCCCTCTACCAGTTGCTGTTTGTAGCGCTGGATGGCGGTGCCTTCGGTTTTGAGGGTGTCGCTGTCGAGGCCCTCCCAAACTTTGAAGTCCAGCGGGTAGGAGCCGAGTGCGGCGCTGACCTCGCGGCTTTTGTCCAGGTTGAATTTCCACAAATCGCGGTCTTCTACATATTGAAGCAGCTTGGGTTCGGGTTGGTCGGGGTGGAAGTAGGACCAGGCCAGCCCGGCCCCCGCTCGCTCTTGCTCGAAGACTACGAAGGGCAGCCCTTCTAATTGTTGGCGGGCTTTCTCGTGGTGGTCCAGCACCACCAGGCCGCCCACCTTGGTCTGCAGGTCGAGTAGCTGCTCGCGCGGGTAGGAAAAATCTACGATGGCCACTTTGGCGTCGGCCGGCAACTGGGGAATGCCGTCTTTGTAACTTACGGGAATATAGGTGGCCTTGTCGCCCAGCTTTTTCTCGGCCGCAAAGCGGGCTCCAAATCCGTCCCAGCAATCAGCGTGATAGAGCACGTGGGTGATTTCGTCGGGCTTGACGGGCAGAGAATCCAGCCGATTGCGCAGATCGGGCGTCATTTCCAAGTAGCCTGCAGCGGCCCCGCCCGGCAAGGCAGAGGTTGCCTGAAGCGCCGAACTCAAGGTGGATTTTTCCATGCAGCAGGGGCAGCCACCGCCGTGCAATTTTTGAGGGGCGGCTTCAGGAGGGGCAGTCATTGTGAAAGTGTCTTGGGCCTGCCCGGTGGGGGGCGCGGCCTTGCGGTTCACCAGTGGCCTCGGCTGGGCAAATACGCTGCAGATCTGCATTCTCGGATCTCCCTCGATGTCGTTCTCGGTTTGTTGTTTCAATCTGACAGAGCTGTCTGAAATATCCCTGACAGTAGAGGAACTGGCCTGACGTGGGCGCGGCGATGATGATCCGTACGGCAGCGCCTGCCCACGCACGCCATCGCCGCCCCCACTGGGCGGCAAATGCTCCACCAAAGACCTGCTGGCCCGCCATCGTTCCCGGTTCTTTGAGGCCTGGTGACATTGTCGGCACCAGATGGCCTGCTGGTAAAATCCAGTCGTTGATCCAAATCAGTGTGCCCCAAGGAGGGGAGGGATAGAATTGTCACCATGCTCGTCTCCAAACCCGCGTGGACTTGGTGGCTGTGGGTGGCTCTGGTGGTGCTTCCGTGTATGGCTGTCGAAGGCGGCAAGGGCATCCGCCTGGGCCCCGACCACTGGGGCCACAAGATGGGCGTGTTTCAGGGCCAGGGTCCACAGATGCTGTTGGATGCCCAGTTTCGGCGAGCCACCGCGCGTCAGGGTCCCTACGCTCAGTTGGGGCGAATTTCTCAGGACTACGCCTACAACTTGCCCAACAAGCCCGACGACGAGCGCCTGCTGCGGCGGCTCTTGAGTGACAACCTGATCCCTCTCGAGACCTATCGTTCACCGGATGGCACTGCTGGGGTTGTGCTGAAGAACATCAAAACCGGTCAGATCATCATATCCTTCCGTGGCACCACCGGTGACCTGCTCAAGAGTGAGGACTGGCTGCGCAACGAAGCGGAGGGGGGGGCCGGCCAGTCCACCGGCACCGTCAGTTATGCCCTTCATCACAAGGTCTTTGACCAATGGGCCGAGCGCTATTCCAAGGAAGGCAAACTGGTGGTCACAGGCCACAGTCGTGGGGGAGGACTGGCCCAAATTTTCACATCCTTTCACGGAGACAAAGTCGCTCTGACGGCCACGCACCAGGCACCGGGTGTCGACGACACGACCCACCAACGCTATGCCCAGATTCCTGTGACTCAGCGTGGCCAAAACATTGCGTTTGTAGCCGACAACGACTGTGTCAGCGACGTCGGAGGCGACCATCTGGGCCAACCCAAAGTCTTTCTTTTCAACGGAAAAGACACCGCCTCCAGCGACCATTTCGCTGGACACACCTCCACCGGCAGTCAGCCGGAGGGTCTCACCGACTGCGACGGAAATCTCTACCGAAATCCGGGCGACGGTCGCCTCATCACCACCCTCGACTACTTTGAATACAAGTCCCAAGTGCGCGGCGGCAGCATCCTCAACCTGCTCAAGGCGGCGGGCAAGGTCAGGGAGGGAATGGAGCTCTCTCCCGTCGATCCCAAATACATTCAGGATTACATTCGGCGCCACGGCAGAGCTCCCGAGGACTCCGAATGGTCCAAGATTAAGATGCCCGACCCGGAAATTCCCAGTGCCGTCCTGCAAGTCTCCGTGCGAGACAAAGAGACCAATCAGGTCCTTGCAGGCGCCCAAATCCAGGCTCCGGGCTGCTCGAGTAGCACCGACCAGGACGGCCTGGCCATATTGAACTTGCCCAGGCCCAAAGGCGACAGATTCTCGGTTAGCGTTTCCTGTCCAGGCTACCAGTCGCGGCAAGGCACCGTGCAGATCAGGCAAGATCGGGCCCGAGCGGCCGTAGCCCTGGAGCCCCTTCTAAAGGTGCGATTGAACGGTCCCACTCAATCTCAAACTGGTCAAAAAGGAACCTATCGTGCCACGGTGGCGGGCGGGATAGGCCCCTACCAATACCGTTGGATGCTGGATGGCACCCCGCAAGATGCCAATAGCGACCAGGTCACCGTAACCTGGGCTGAGGCCGGCGGGAAGAGGCTGGCGGTGGAGGTCAAAGATAACCGGGGCATTTCCCGTCGCAAGAGTCTGTTCATTCAGGTAGCGGCCGGCCCACTCGTAGCCCAACTCTTGGGTCCAGAACGGGTTCAACTGACCGACACAAGCCAGTATCAAGTGGCTATCAGCGGCGGCGTCCCCCCCTATCGAATGCAGTGGTCGGTGGATGGTGAAAACGCCAACCTTAGTGAAGACAGCACCAGCGCGGTGATGAACTGGAGCGTGGTCGGCCCTGGCCAGCACACTTTCCAGGTGGTTGTGACCGACAGGGCCGGCACTCAAGTGCAGGCCCACAAAACGGTCCAGCTTGAGGCCGCCAACGTAGCTGTCCAGCCCGGGGCCGCTAACTATGCCCCGGTATCCGGCAGCTACACGGGAACCCTGGAAAAACGAATGGAAGACAAATCCCTAAAGTCCTACCCTGGCCTGCGACTGAACTTCGACGGCCAAAAGGTGGGGGGCGTCATACAGTGTGACCGTGATCAGGGAATGATCCTTGAGCTCAGGTTCAGCGGCGAGTGGCGAAACTTCCGCAAAGCCGGCGAGAGTGTGTCTCGCCGACAGCTCGCAGGCGAGATCCGGGGAACCGTCAACGGAGTCCATCCCGTGCAAGGTCAGTTTTTTGTTACTGCTGCCAGCGCCGGGCAATGGAGCGGCAGCTGGAACTTGACCTTCAAAAGTGGTGATCAATGGAGAGGCCGCTTCCATGTTCAACACTAGCCGGACATTCCGCACATAGCGTAAAGGCTTGGCCTGATCTTGGGCCTTA
>JADMJV010000108.1 GCA_018780265.1 bacterium | reverse complement strand
GGCCCAGCCCATCACAAAGACCTACCGCCCTCCCACTCCTCCTCCACAGGCTGCACCCTCGCAGCCGACCCCCAAACCAACACCGGCGGCAAAGCCGGACTGGGCAAAGGACTTCGAGTAGCTTCTGAGAAACGGCTCACAGCGTCCGGGAGGGTCCCCGGCATACCAAGCTCAGGAGATGCTGATGTCAGAGCACGAACGTCCCACAGGTATTTTTTCAGACATTCACGTGGAAGACGGCCAGGTCAGGGCCACTTTGCTCCACGACCCCACCGTGGAAGGCCTGGACATGGCCATCTACATGGACGGGTCGGCCAGCATGAGCGACGAATACGAGAACAAGCCCAAGTCGCGCAATTTCTGGGAATGGATCACCAGTAAACCGGTTGAGATTTTGCCGAACATGGTGGAACCGCAAGTGCACTGGATGTTGGAATACCTGGCCACCAAGGACCGTAACGGTTTGCTGCGCGTGGCATACTGGGCCTGCGGCGAAGGCGGCAGCAAAGTCGAGGTCATCGGCGAGTTAAGCGGCATTGATGTAAAGAAACACAAGTTTTCCGGTCCCAAGCAGATGGGTAGACGCACCATGTTGGTTCCGGCCCTGAAAGACTATGTCAACTACCTGCGCAGCCAGACTGCCGAGGGGACCAAGCAGGGCTGCGCTATCATCGTTACCGACGGTGAGCTTCACGACGCCGACGAGGTCAAAGCTTACAGCAAATTCATCGCCGGCGAAATCACGGCCAAGAGACTGCCCATGACCAACTTCGTGTTGGTGGGCGTGGGCAAGGGCGTCAATGAAGAACAGCTCGAAGAAATTTGCCACGCCGAGTATCCCGGAATCGGCCACATGTGGTGTCACCGCATCGCTGAAGAGATCACCGAAGTGGCCCAACTGGTGGCGGTACTGGTAGACGAAACGATGACCGTGGCTGCCGGTGGCACGGTCTATGACGACAAAGGCAAGGTGGTCAAGGTCTACGAAGCTCGCCTGCCAGCCGTGCTCGAATTCGCCGTGCCTGAAGGCTGCAAAAGCTTCACCCTGGAAGTAAGTGGCCAACGGCATACTCAGATTATTCCTGAGGAAGAGCATCACGACGACGATGACGACCACTAAAGGAGATGTAGCATGAGCGGTCACGAGATCATAGTCAAACCTTTTTCCGACGTTCACAACAAAGGCGGCTCGGTCATTGCCACCTTGCTCCACGATCCCACCATTGAGGGCCTGGATGTGGCTCTCTACATGGACGGCTCGGCCAGTATGGAGAACGAGTACGGCCCGCGCGGAATCCTGGCCAAGCTCGGCCCCGTGCGCAACCAGGTTGAGCCGCAAATGCGCTGGATGCTGCAATATTTGGCCCAAAAGGACAAAGACGGTTTTCTGCGCACTGCCTACTGGGCCACCGGGGACGGAGCCCAATTGGAGGTGCTGGGAGACCTGGATGGCGCCAAATCCGAGGAATACAAGTTCCCTGGCCCCAAGTTCTACGGCAAGGCCACGATTTTGCTACCGGTTTTGAGAGACTACATTGCCCACATCCGGGAGGAAGTTGGCAAGGGGGCCAAGCGCGGTCTGGCCGTGATTATCACCGACAGTCAGGTGAACGATGCCGAAGATTGCAAAGCCTATTCAGCTCAAGTCGCCAAGGAAATCGTGGCGGGCCGCCTGCCCATGCTCAATTTCGTGTTGCTTGGGGTGGGCGCGAAGGTCGACGAAGAACAGATGGAAGAGATCTGCCACGCCGAGTTTCCGGGGGTGGGCCACCTTTGGTGTCACCGAGTGGCTGACAAGATGGAAGAAATGGCCGAACTGGTGGCCGTACTGGTGGATTCGACCATGACGGTGGGTTCCGGCGGGAAGATCTTCAGCGACAATGGCGAGTTGATCAAGGAATACGAGGGCGGCCTGCCGGCCGTGCTAGAATTTCAAGTTCCACAGGGGTGCAAAGCGTTTACTCTCGAAATTGAAGGTCAGCGCTTTACGCAGCCTTTGCCTGAGGACCACGATGACGACGAAGACCATGACGACGACGACGATGATGACCACCAGCCGCCACCCCAACAACCGCCGGCACGAAAATCTCATCATCACTGAACGAGTCCAGCATGCTTGACGAGCCTCAGGGCAAACAGGGCTCCTGCGGCCACGACCACGCCCCGGGCGAGAGCTGCAATCACGAACCCGGCTGTGCTCATGACCACAGTCCTGAAGTGGCGTGCAAACCCAAGCACGACTGCGGCCACGACCATGC
>JADMJV010000145.1 GCA_018780265.1 bacterium | reverse complement strand
ACTTCAGACTCCATTTCGACCAGCTTATTTCAGGACGGGCCCTTAAGCTCCGGAAAGCTGCTCGTGGGCCTGGGCTTCGGCGTGATCTATCTCGTAGAAGCCAGATTCGATCAAAGCGAGACCGGCCTTGATCTCCTCCCGGTTTTCGGCGGCGCACTCCAACAGCCGATCGCAGCCCTCCACAATGCTGCTCAGGCCTCCCTGTAGCGCCTCGGCCGATTGCAGAGATTTCTCGTCGACTTGAGCCAGAATGGACTGAATCTCTTGGGAAAATTGCTCCAACTGTTTGGCGCTCTTGTTGTAAAGGCGTTCCATTCGATCCTGGAAATCCTCCCAGGAAATTTCCCCTCGTTCCAGGTCGTGGGCGGTGCGTCGCACAAACAGTAAGGCCGGGCTCTGCTCCACGGGAATTCGTCCCGTCTCCGAGGCGGCCATCACGTCCAGAGGCGGAGGTTCATCATCCTCCGGCTGCAAGGAGTAAACCGCGGAAACGGCGGACCCAAAATCAAAACTATCGTCAGCCATAATGCCTCCCAAAAAAGAAATTGAAATGCGACGGGCAGCCCCGCCGGGCTGCCCATCAGAAGAACTCTTCAGAGAAAACCTTAATTGTTGATGAGGTTAGACATTTCTTTGGCGATTCTGGCCTGCTCGGCGACTTTGTTTTTCATCAGCGTACCCAGAAGATTGCCGGCGCCATTGTCCTTCTGGGCAACTTCTTTCTTGCCTTCGGTCTTATCGCCGCCGGCCACCGCTTTCAATACGCCCCCAACTACAGCACCCAGTCCGTTCAAAGCCATTGTCAGTACCTCTTTCTTTTTCCCCGTGAAGACCGCTTCTCCAGGGCGGTAAGCCTCTCCTTTCAGCTAGTTAAACAAGGCCCCACGAACTTCAGGGTCATCTCTCACCCGCCACAACACGTTGTCCAGGAAGTAGTGGTGGATGTTGATAAAGAGGTTGAAGGCGATCAGGCAAAACGAGAAACCTAGTGTGCCCATGGCGTTGCAGGACTGATCGAGGTTGCCCGGCACCACCTCAAAGGCCAGCCAGCCGGTCAGACACAGTCCCAAGACAAGCCCCGTGGCCCGTGCGTTGGTCATGGGACGCGAGCCTTCCACTCGATAGACAAAGGCCAGATATTGCAACGAGTGAAAGAACGGCACCACATAAAAGAATAGCTCGGGCTGGCGAAAGCAAGGCGCAAACCAGACCAGCATAGCCACGTAGGGCACCCATATGGTGGGGTGGGGGCGATGGCCGCGCCGCCAGTTGCGGTACACGACAATATAGAGCACCGCGCCCGCCAGACAAAGGAAAGTGCTGAAGGAGAGCAGATAAAACCAGTCGGGAAGCAGCCAGGTGGCGTAGTGCAACGACCAGAACACGCCTTCGCGATTGAGCCCGCCGTGGGCAAAGTTGTACCACCAAACCGAGAGAAGACTCCAGCGAACCATTTCGCGCTGCACTCGATCTAAGGGGTATTGTCGGTAGGCTGCGTAGACCATCACGCATCCAAAGGCCTGCTTGCTATAGTGCCAGCCCACCGTGAAAAACATAAAGTTGATACCCAGTCCCAGCATCTGCTCGCAATGCTTTTGAGACGACGGCTCGGTGGCAAGGCTATAGGCGTAGGCCAGAAAACCGATCAGCAAGGCCGGAATCAGCAGAGTTTGCAACCAGTGGCGGGCCAGAAAGTCTCGACCTCGGCCATAGGCCAGTCGATAACTGGCCAGGAAATGGGGATAGTTCACGATCAGCGACATGGTGGCCATGGTGACGGCCAGATTGCCCAGATGGTTGCTCACTCCATACCAGTTGCGAAAGCCCCCGGCCACGGACATCAAGGCATAAACAAACAGGCTGGCTCCCCCCAAGACCCAGAAGTCGGCCGCCCTGGACACCAGGTAGTTGTGTCTCACCGATCTACCCGTTTGAGCCTGGCCACCAGAGACTCCAGCATGCTTTCGGGATAGTAGACCCAGAAACCGGCCACCATCGCCAGGGTGAAAAAGAGTACGTGGGGCACAAACAGAGCGATGCCCAGGTGGAGGGCCGTGGCGGCCCAGACGGCCGGCATTCGGGTGCGGCCAAACCAGACCAGAAAGGGGAAAGCCCCCTCTATCAAAATCGTCCCGTAGGTGGCACAGTAGCTGAACCACGGGCCCCAGCTGTAGGCGAGTTGGGGAAACCAGCCCCGGTACCACATGTCGCTGGCCATGGTCCAGTAGATGGCCTGACCGGAGGCCCAGGCGCCGTCCTGGGCAAATTTGAAAGGCAGGCTGATGGCGTAGATCAGGGCCACGTTGATCTGCAGCATGCGCTGGGGCCAGATCCAGGGCGCTGGCAGGTCGGGTAGTTGGCGCTTGCGGCGCAGCCAGGCGTCAAGAGAGAGTCGGTGCCCCAACGGAGCAAAGCAACTGTGGAAAAGCAGCATGCGAAACATCAGATCGTCGCCGTTGGTCAGCAGTCGGCTGCGGTGAATCATGCTGCATTGCAACACAAACAAAGTAACGGTACACAGGCGGGTCCGGTATCCCAGCGTAAAACTCGTGGCCGCCAGCAAGCCTACCACCCACCAGGCGCGCACCGGCACAATGCCCTCGGTCCAATAGAAGCAGCTTTGCGGATCTTCGGGGGCGGCCCGGCTGACTTCGGTGATTTGCAGAGAGCAGATACCATCATAAGCATAGAAACGCTCCCAATTGGGTGCGCTGCACAGAAAGGTGCAGAGAATTAACAGGCCCAGGTTGATTCGGAAGAAACTCAAGGGCAGCAAAGCAGCCGGCCCAAACCAGAAACGCTCCCAAATCGTTGTCATCACGGTTTGGGCGGGGAGACGCCATTGATGCGAGGCTGGTTGGCGCCCACGAAGAATACGTCCAGCGTCTGTTTGTTCAGGGCCGGGTCCAGGTGCGAACCCAGACTTTGGGCTACCTTGGGTTCCCGAATCCACTGGTGGTGAAGTTCATAGACGACACTTTGAATGGGCAGTCCCTCATGGCTGGGATTGCAGCGGGCCAGGTAGTAGGCGTAGGCCATTCGACCGGCTTTATCTGCATAAATATTGAGGTGAAACTTTCCCTCTTTGAAGTCGATCAGGATGCGCTGAAATAGATTGCGTGGGAACTGGCGGGGGTCTGGCAAAAGACGGGCCGCGGTGGTTCGACCGTCAGAGTAGAGACCGTAAATACGATAGTGCCAGTTGAAGCGACTTTGACGACCGAACATCTGCCACCGGTTGTCCAGGCCCACCAGGTGGGCGTACTGGTAGAGATGGTAGATTTGGGTGCGAACCAGCCGTTGTTCTTGAGGAAACAACCTGGCCGTAATGGCCTGATCCACGGTTTTGTGGACGCGCTCCGGCAAATTTACGTAAAGGATGGTGAACAAGTTGAGGCAGATGAAGACGGAAATCAACCTTTTCCAGGTTTGATCAGAGGGCCTGAGGGCTTTCATCTTGTCACCAAGGTTCTCTCCCCTGGCAAAAAATCCCCTGGTTGCAGTCCGGCTACTCTTGCGATATTATGAAGGGGGGATGTGTTTATGCTTAAGTTTACCCGCGCCCTGAACAACCGAGGAATGGGCCTGTTGGTCATCTTGATGCTGGCCAGCGTAGTTGCTGTGTTGACTTTTGCCATCTCGGTGGGAACCGTGGGCACGCTGCGAAACATGTCCGAAGCAGAACGAGCCGATCAATGCCGTTATGCGGCTCAGAGTGGTATTCAGGTAGCCTTGTCGGTACTGAACACCCCGGTCAACGTTCCCACCGACGACAATCCCGGTATCACCTGGACACTCAAGAAGCACGACGGTTCCAACGCGGAAAACGCCCTCTACGTAGGCTTCTCCTCCAAGCCCGACGTACAGGCGCACGTGGTGGTTTACAACAATGCCATCGCTGCCACCGATCCCCTCTATGTCTATCACAGCGACTTTGCCCCCGACGGGACTCCCATTCCCTTGGGCCGAATCTACATCTCTTCGACCGGGATTGTGACCGGCAAAAGACTCACTCTCTCTTCCATGGGGGGCATGGTCAGCGCCTCCAAGTTCACCTTCGAAAATGCCCTTTTCGGCGGCAGCAAGTTGCGCATTGTGGATTCTTTAGTCGACGCGTTCGACTCTACCACGGCTCCGACCGCCGCCCAGACGGCCTTGGGCTTTTTGTTTGGCTACGATCCCTACATCGCACCCGGTGCGGTCGCCACTTACGCAAATGCGACCAACAACGCCAGCGTGGGCACGAATTCCAAGCTGCCCAGCGCCGTGGACGTTCAAGGGACTTCTCTGGTGGACGGCAAGGCCTATGCGGGAGTAGGTGGCTCGACGGCGGTTACCATCAGCACTTCCGCTTCCTCTTATGTGGCTGACAGCACGGCCGTCTTGCCCACACCCAAGTCGATTCCTAAGAATTTTGCGCCTACCACCGGAGTGGTCTGGACTACGGCCAGCGACTATGCGGGAAATAACTTCAACTGGCCTCTGGCAGCTGGCAACTACGTCTTTTCGGGTAAGTTGGACCTGGCCAACGTCAATATCACCGTCAATCCGGGTGACCAGGCCAAGCTTTACATCCGAGGCGATACCAACCTTACCAACGTACAACTCAACAAGGGAGGAAAGCCAGACGCACTCCAAATTTTCATGATCGATTCGGGCGGAGGCGACCTGACGATGAGTGCCAGCAATGGTTCGGTGGTCATCGCAGGAGGAGCTTCCAAGGTCACCATGACCAACTCTGAGATTTTCGGGGCCGTCCTGGCCGATGATGTCACTGCGCAGAGGGGGAGCAAGGTTCACTTTGATACTTCCAACGCCAGCAGTTCCTTGGGCTCTTCGTACGTGGCCCTGGAGGATAGCATCGCCGGATCCACTGCCTCTTCGGCCACTCTACAACAGATGGTGCTCGCCGGAGCGCCGCCGCCACCTCCTCCGCCACCGGCCCCACCGGCCCCGGCTCCAGCGCCCGCTCCGGCTCCAGCGCCCGCCCCGGCTCCAGCGCCCGCCCCGGCTCCAGCGCCCGCTCCGGCTCCAGCGCCCGCTCCGGCTCCAGCGCCCGCTCCCGCTCCCTCAGGAGGCGGGGGCTGCGGGTGCGGGTGCCTACAAGCACTTTGAGTGTAGCTGCTATATCTGCTCCCAGTTTGGAAGCAGTCAACCGGAAACGGAACAGACATCGAGGTCACAACCTCCTGGAAGTGATCCTTGCCTCTATGGTCTTCAGCGTGCTGATGGTCCTGTTCAGTGGCCTGTGGGCCCAGTATTACAAAGGGCAGACCGTCTCCAGAAATCACCTGGCTGCTTCGGGTCTGGGGCGAAAGGTTCTCGAAGAGCATTTGTCGGCGGGCTACAATGCCTGCCCCGATGGCTATGTGGAGACTGGCAACATCACTTCGTCCACCCGTGTCCGGGGTCGAGACGCCAACTGTGTCTTCAATTACCAGTTTGAGTCTCACGATCGGGGCGTCGACTTTCGCTCCCTTACGGTGACCGTAACCTGGTCCGACGTCACCGGCGTCGGACCCAAATCCCTGGTGTATGATACCTATGTCTATCGCACGCAATAGAGCCCGTATGGCCGTTTCGCTGGTCGAGGCCGTTGTGTCCTCGGCACTGATGCTGCTGATTATGACCGGGGTCTATCAGATGGTCACCAAGGGCTATCAGTTCTATCGGGTCAATCAGGCGGCCACGGACGCTCAGCGCAATGGGTTGGCGCTGTTGACCAAGCTGAATACCGTGATTCAAAACGCCAGGCCCGCTTACATCGCCATCGATCCGGCCAACAAGGGAATCTCTTATTGCTCACCTTTTGACGACGCCGGCAAGGTGTTGTTTGATCTCGATGCCACCACCAACGTTAGTCGAGTGGTATGGCAGGCCTACGAAAGCCTATACCTGACCCCCGACAAAAAGGTCTTTTTGGGTCGTAAGAACATCGCCGTTCCCTCGTTCTCTGTGTTGACCCCGGACGACCCGGGGGCCTCGGCTATGCCCAGCAACTTCTTGATGGCTGGAAAGGGGCGCTTCGTGGCCGAGAATGTCACCCGTTTTGAGGTCGCCAATATCCCCAAGGGGGCTCCGTTGCCTCTCCCCCCCCCGGCGCCCCCTACGCTGGCTGCCAATGACTGTTACACGGTGATCTTTGAGGCTGGCAATCAGACTGACCCTGGTGGCTACTGGTTGCGGCTGGAGTGTACCGTTACCCCCAGAAATCAGTAGACCCTGTGCTTCAACTTTTGCGGCGCACCTTCACTATCGACCTGAGGGCTCTGGCCCTGATGCGCATTTCTATCGGGTTTCTGTTGCTGGCCGATCTGCTGACCCGTCTGCCTGATCTCGCGACCTTCTATACTCACGAGGGCAATTTTCCGCTGCGATATCTGACTTCGGCCCACTACACGAGCAAGCACCTTTTTGCGTATCGATGGTTGGACAGTCCGTGGGGGGCTGGCTGCCTTTTTGCCCTGGCGGGCCTGGCGGCACTGTGTCTGGTCCTGGGCGTGCGCAGTCGGCTGTCGATGGCGGTGTCCTGGTTTTTGCTGGCTTCCCTGCACAGTCGCAACACGTATGTGCTCGACATGGGTGATGTATACCTGAGAATTGTAATGCTGTGGTGCATTTTTCTGCCCATGGGCGCGCGCTACTCGCTGGAGGCCCGGCGTCACCCCGACTGGGTCCAACTACCCAATCGATTCTTTAGTCTGGCGGCGGCGGGGTATATTTTGCAGGTGTCCGTAGTCTACGGAGTGGCCGGTATTCTCAAAAGCGATCCGCTTTGGACTACCCGCGGCGATGCACTCTTTTACGCCTTGAGCATCGACCAGTTCTCCACCCAGTTTGCCCAGAAATTACTGAACTACCCGACCTTTCTCCGACCCTTCAATTTTTTGGCCCTGTGGGCCGAATTGCTGGCCCCCTTGCTGATCTGTGCGCCGGTTGCCACCACTCGTTTTCGTCTCTTTGCGGTGGCCATTTTGACGGCACTTCATCTGGGTATCGCCAGTTGTCTGCATCTGGGTCTGCTGGTTCCCATCTGTATCGCTCTGCTGATCGGCCTGTGGCCGGCTGAACTGCTCGATTGGCTGGAACCTCGCCTGCCAAAATTCATGCGCCCTGTTCTTGAGGGCCCCTCTTCACGGTCAGGCCATGCTTTGCCCAACAACTATCAACCCAACAAGACCAGGAGCCTGTTTGCTACCAGCCTGATCGTCTACATTGTGGTGCAAAATGCCCTGGTGATTCCTCAACTCAATATCAAGCCCTATGCGCTTATCGTTACCCCGGTGGCCAACTATGGGAGGTTTTTTGCGGTTCTACAAAACTGGCAACTGTTTGCTCCCTATCCCTTTCCCGACGACGGCTGGTTCATCCTCGAGGGCAATCGTCAGGATGGAGTGATCGTGGACCTGTTGCGCCAGGGCCAGCCGGTGTCATATTACAAGCCGGCTTTGGTGTCGGCCCAGTTTAAGAACCAGAGATGGCGTCGTTTCTATCAAAATCTTTGGCGACGGTCCAATCCTTTGCACATCCCCAATTACTGCAATTGGGAGATGAATCGTTGGAACAGGGTCCACCCCGATGGCCATCGCTTGACCAAGGTTCGCTTCATTTTTGTTCAGGAGTTTACTCAGCCCCCGGGTGTGCCCCTCACCTTGAAGAGCTACGTGATGGGCGAATATCCTTCACCGGCGGTCAACATCAATG
The DNA here is from genome assembly GCA_018780265.1 of bacterium. Taxonomy (GTDB): domain Bacteria; phylum Vulcanimicrobiota; class Xenobia; order Xenobiales; family JADMJV01; genus JADMJV01. The sequence goes on along the minus strand of JADMJV010000145.1, from coordinate 9,612 downwards.
CTTCAACCCTGGAAGAGTGTCACTGCCAGGACCAACTCCATCACGAGCACTGACTGACTTCCAAAGCCCTCACCCTTCTCGGCCCACTTTTAGATCCAGAACTTCAGAAAATGGCTGAGCCAGAGCGTCTGAATGAGCTGGTAGGCATTTCAAGCCCCCCCTTCTGTTTGCAGGGGGTCGGCCGATTTTGCCTAAAAATCTTTCGCCGATGGTTGATTCAGCGCGTGGTGCGGACTGGTGATAGTTAGAAAATCGTCTGTCAGTGGCGGCTCGACCCAATAGCAAAGCCAGACCCGCGCGTGATCGGCTCGCCAACGGTGACCCGCTACTCAATAATCGGTTTGGTTGGCGCGACGATGTTTTCAATTGGCTGTTCAAACTCATGGCATTGAAAGCTGATGACCGTTTTACATCCGCCGTTGCTGCTAGAGCGGCCATATCCGGGAAATCTGCGAGCGTGCCCACGGCGACTGGCCGGACTGCCTCCAAACAGCAAGGAATTGTCTCACCTACCAAACTGCTTCCCGGCAGTCCAGCGAAGGATAGGCCGAAAGAAAAGCATCTACCGCTGATAGCCTGGCTTCTCCCGGTTGTTTTTGTGACGTATCTGTTTCTCGTAAAACCGGTCTTGGATTATTCAAGTAGCTCAGTGTCAGGTGGCATTACTCAACGGGAATCGTCAAAGAATGATTCAGTCGCCCCTGAACCTGCACCGGCAACACCCGTTGCGACGAGCCCTCCTCCAACGGTGGCAGTTAAAGAACCTGATTCTGCAGACACTGTACCCGGCACAGTTGCGGCGAGACAGTTCGAATTGGCGATGCGTCGCGGTGAAGTGGCGACGTTCTGTACAGTTCAACAATTGAGATTCTAATGAGCCGGAGTAATCCTGACATCGGGGTCCGAATCATCAATCCACGAAATGATCCGAAATCCGCTCTGTTTGCAATTTCTCACTCGGAATGGAACAGTTTTGTCAACGCCTGCAAGTCGGCTCCAAATGCGATCGGAAGTTTTGTAACGTTATACTCTGGCATCTTTCAAGAGGGCTTTCCTGCCTCGAACGGCAGGAGGGTGAAATTGAGTAGCTACGGCATTGGCATAGAGCACCTCGATTGGAAAGAGAAGCAAAATCCAAGAGATAGGAGAAACTGGTTCGCCTTTTGGGAAAATGATAAAGACCGGGACGACTTTCTTGCGCTACTGGACCAAGTCACAGTAGTCCGGGAAGCCCGAGACAATAATTAGAGGTCCGCGTGTCGGTGGATGCTGGGGTGGACGTTGCAGCCAGACCAGACTAATTCGTGGGCCGGTCAGTTCTCGAATTTCCGCCCCTGAGGATCAAACGCGAAGGGACTACCAAGGCGGCACCGCGAACCTGTGTAAGCTTGAGTATCACTGAAAATCATCAGAAGGAAGCCCTCTCCATCGCTTACGTCGAGGCCATCAGTGCCCGCGCTGGCGTGAACATCGCCTTTGCTGCCCGACACGATTACGGCATAGATGGTTCGTTTCGGCCAGTCGTCATTGTGGGGAACCAGAGATGTGAAACGGGCCACCATCTGAACTTTCAACTTAAGGCTACCACGCGATGGACAGTGGAAGGAGACCATGTGCTCTATCCGATGGAAGTGCGCACATACAATCATTTGGTGAGGATAGCTTCCGAACTCGGAGCGTGTCCTACGGTGTTGCTACTGCTGTGCCTTCCTGATGGACCCGACAACTGGCTGAGCCACTCCAGTGATCAGCTTATCCTGCGTCGATGTTGCTATTATTTGCGCCTACAGGGTTCCGAGAGCTCAAACACGGACAATGTGACCGTTCGGATTCCAACGCACCAACATTTGTCGCCAGAAAGTCTACTTTCACTAGTCGAGCAGATGAGGCTGGGAAAACTGACTTGATTGCTTCGAGCCTCCTTCACGAGCCTGCATTCCAATCCCTGACGATTTCTGATGTGGCAAGCTATTTGCGTCGGCTTGGTTGGAGCCAGGTCGTTGGTGCAAACCCTAAATGGCTAGTATTCAGCGGCCTCGCCGGTGATTCTGGCCAGCTTTTGGAGCTGGTGGTCCCGCGCCAAATGGAATGGCGTGATTCTCCACCTATGCTAGCAAGTGTGATTGAGACATTGTCTGCCTTGAGAGGAATTCGGCCCGGCGAGTTGATTGTTGAGCTTACTTCGTCGCTCAAAGATATCATTCAAGTACGATTCCTGGGCGCAGACCTATCAGGCAGCATACGTTTTGATTTAGCCAGCCGCTTTCTAGCCAGGGCCAGCAAACTTTTGGGTGCCGCGGCTTGCGCCGAGAGCAAGCCGTCCGCGTATTTCATGAAGTCTACCGCCCTCAGCAAGGAGTTTGTTGAAAACTGCCGGCTTGCGCACACTGTGACAGGTAGCTTCGGGTTCCGAATAGAGTCGCCCCTGGACCAGACGGCTTCCGTTCTGGGAACGCTTACTGACGCGGAACGGCCATTTCGACGCCGAGTCCTCGAGAGGCTCATGCATGGTCTGCGCTTGGCAGAGGACGCGGTGTTGACCCAAGACCCGGGCCGAATTACCACGGAATACGGTGTTGGGCTGAATGCGAACATGTGCGAGTCCTTGATGGAAATCGCCGACTTGGCAGGGGACAAAGAAGCAGAATTCTCCGCCCAGTGGTCTCCCCTGGTTACTCCCCGATACCGCGGAGGCAGTGTAAAAGTTGGTTCCAGATGGCATCCCGTCCTTGCGGCAGCCTCCTCCAGCCTCCGGGAAGTCCCGTTGCTGAAAAGGGTGTCTGTTCTCGGGAAAATTGTTGCTTTGCGCTCAGGGGCTGCACCCGTCGACGACGGTTATCCTGAGCACCATTTGGTCCAGATTGAGTCACGAGAGCACGGCCGGAGGATAACCGTCCGTATAACCATGTCTGCGTATGACTACCGACAGGCCTGTGACGCCCACCGCGACGGTCAAACCGTGGCGGTTCAAGGCGTTCTGGAAAAACAAGGCAAACTCTGGGTCTTGAGTTCGCCCAGCCAGTTTCATGTCGTGCCACCTGAACAGTTGTTGTTTAAGGGCGGAATTGAGGACGTTGGCTGAGCGCATTCTTCCCGCTTGTCCCGACATCCGACATCGCAGGAGTTAGCGCCGGAGAAACTTGCGTACACTGTCGGCGATGTGCGCTTTCAAATGGGTGTGGTCAATATTCAGACATGAGCGTGGACAGGCCCAAGGGGTAAATTTCACGCCGCTCCTGGTCTATGTGGTAGTCCCAGTATGCCTCGAAGTCGCCGCAGAGGTGTAGAGCCCTGAGTCTTAGCTGTGATTATCATACGATGAACATCCAAAATACAGCTTAAACCTCCGGACACGAGAGATCGGCCTCTGAAGGATGATGCAAATGGTCGGAACCTTTGCGGAGTTCGAGCGCGCGATCGCTGACAGATGAACCCTTCGGGGCCTGGATGCGGCCCGCAAACAGGGGCGGATCGGCGCTGTCATCGATCGCCCGAAGCTGATGGCGCATCAGCAAGAAGAGATTCTCCAGCTGGTTCAGTCAGGAAAGAAGACCGCCGCCGATGCGGCCAGGCTTTTCAACGTTCACCCGGTTACGATCTCTCAGATATTGAGGCGTTCCAATACCCCTTAAATCAGTTTTCTGTTCCGTTGCTTGACACCAAACCCCAGGTTCTGGTCTTGGGTAGAGACGCGTGCATAGCCGATGAGCATGGTGGACCTCATTTTCTCGAAACTCGTGTTGGTGTGGATTTGGCGTGCACCAAAGGGCGGCGAACGCCAGGCGAAATCATGACCTGGTGGTCCCCCACGATAAACACCTGTTTTCCGTTAGTCGGATGGAGTCTCTTGCGCCACTCGCTCGAACAAAAATTTTTGAATCAACGTCTGGTAGCCGATGCCTCGTTGCTCCGCCAATTCTACCAAGCGCTTTTTCAGTTCAGGATTGAGCATCAGGGTGATCCGTTGCTTGCGCTGCAGAAGTGGAGGACGACCACGCAACCGCCCCTGGGCGGTCCGAAGCGGGAACTGAGATGGGCTATGAACATCCCAGAATGCCTCTTCTTCGTCATCGTCGGCGAAGTCTGGAATCTTACCTGCGATACACGCTTTGCAACCAGGGCAAGTCTTCATGAAGGGTATCTCCGAGCGGAGATGATGCGTGCATTGAGACCGCGAATTGTGATTACGACCTGCAGCATTCGACCCAATGAACTCGGTCCGACCACCAGATACCGAACCTCACCTCGGGTTTTGTAGGGGTCGCTTATTAGATCGGCTTGTTCCACCGCTTCTTCTGCTTCCTCAAAGGATACTCCGTGCTTGGCCAGATTCGTTTCAGTCTTATCAGGGTCCCACTCGAACCCTTCAATTTCTAACTCCTCAGGCTCCATCGTTTAATGTTTTTTGTATGTATGCAAAATCCTTCCCCAGCCAGTTCTAGCTTTCACCTGTTTTACGCACAGGGCGGGGGAGCGTCAGATGCCCAGCGATCGGCGGGCACCTGCGCGCATGAGAAACCCCGGTTATTCTCCAAAAACAGTCACCCCCCTGAATGGTTACGAAGGATTTCGCCGAAAAGTTGCCGCACAAATTGCGTGAATTAGGGGGGGTCAATATGTTTCAAAAAGCAAGGCTCAACGCCAACTTAGTAGGCTGTTTTTGCATGTTAGTATGGTTCTGGGCACCATCCGTTGGCGCTGAGCCAGCTGGGGCTGCGCTGCTGACTTGCCAGGAGCGACTTCAGAAGGAACAGTTTCGGCAAATCGTCAACAGCCTGGCGACAACCGAACAGTTTGCAAAATTAGAACAACTTGGCCAGGAGTTGCTCTCCGACAAGACCCGCTTTCCCGATGGACAACCGAAACTGGAAGTGTTTTACGAGCAGGCATCCACCTCGGAGACTTCTTCTAATTGGCCAGCTGCGTTGACCCGCCAGAACCGTTGGGTGTCGAGCTATCCGCGTTCCGCTAGAGCCAAAATTGCCCGTGCCCATTTCTATGTTTCCTACGCCTGGAATGCTCGCGGCTCGGGCTATTCCAATACGGTCAAAGAGGAGGGCTGGAAGCTGTTTCAGGAGAGATTAGCCCTGGCTGAGCACGATCTGCTTCAGGCGCAAAAAGACGACCCCTCCGACCCCTATGGCTATGTAGCCTGCATCACGATCGCCATGGCCAATGGCTGGGAACGAGCCAAAGTGGACGCATTAGTAGCCAAGGCCATGGCTGTATTTCCCAACTGCGACTCGGCTATTGGCCGCGAGGCTTACTATCTGACTCCTCGCTGGCAAGGGGAGAGGGGCGACGTGGAAAGGTTTGCTGACCAATGGTCAGCAAAGAACAAGGCCTACTACAGCATCGTATGGGAATCAGTACAGGGCTTAAGCAACATTAAGGACGAGACTCATTTCTCTTGGCCAAAGCTCAAGGCCAGCTATGAAGCCAGACTAAAAGACTCCACGTCGGAAATCCTCAAGAACCGCTATGCCCGAGATGCCAGCCGATTTGGCGACACAGAGACAGCCCTGAGGTTGGTGCTTGAGCTTAAGAACAAGTGGGATCCCAATGCCTGGAACAACAGCAAAGAACAGTTCAACCAACTCAGACAGAAGGCTGCGCAGTTGTCGAAATAGGTACCAAAGATTTGCGCGAGCATCTGAACAATGTCGGTGGCGTGACTAAGCAATTCATGGCTGCAGTAAGGATCACCAAAAGTTTCTTTGATGATCATGCCAGCTGGTGGGCATTTCAAGCCCCCCCTTCTGTTTGCAGGGGGTCGTCGATTTTGCCTAAAAATCTTTCGCCGATGGTTGATTCAGCGCGTGGTGCGAACTGGAAGTTCAGACCTCCTGATGTCGTAGGATTTTGCTTTGCCCCAGAATCTTGAACATCTGGGCGTTCAGGCGTGAACTACCGGTTGGTCTTGGCCTGGATTGGACTTGACGGTATCTGATCACTTTCGGGCTGCTCTTTTCTCCTGTGGTGAGCTCAAGGGAACCGAATTCAGCTGTCCTGCGGCTGAGCGTGGCGGCCTTGCTTCTGATCTCCCTTTCTAGCCTCCGGTGTTCGGGATTTACGACCTCTGTAGTGTCAGGAATATTCTCGATCTGATAGCTCGCCATCCTATCCAGGCCGTAGTTTTCTATCATATATTTGAAGTAGTTTTCCTGGCACCATCGAGCGAACATGGCGGCCGCCATGGGACCCGCCTCCGATTGAAAATCGGTGGAAACGACCGAGGTCTGGTGGCCGCTGGGCATTAACCTGCGGATCTCGCGAACCCAAACTTCCTCATCTTTTTTCGTGCCGAGTTGTGTGCCGCGCTCAGCGAGCCTCATCTCCACGACATTTCCGGCCACCAACTCTACCTACTGGGAATCGAACTCGCTCTCTGCCCAATCATCGCCTGGAAATTTGCGATAGGTCAGACAGGCTATGCGCTTTGCCTTGAGCTTTCGCAATAGGGCCGGACTATAGGCCGCCCGGTCGAAAACCATGGTGAACCGGTGTGGTAGACACGCACGTGCCCGTCGATATAGAAGGCCGTAGATTGCCCTGGAAATACTTTCATCCAATCCCTGCAAAGATCGGCACTCCATTGGACCTCATGGTGCGGACTTATAGCACCCTGTCCAGGCCCAACAGCTTTCCCCACTCACCGTATCGCAATCGCTCTAGCGACTTTAGCCGGGTGAGCGCCATGAAAGCCAACAGGAGAAAAATGCTTGTCAGCCCGTAGTAGCCTTTGGGCAGCTTGAAGTATTTGGGTGCGCTCAGTAAGCCCATCGCCTGAAGGGCCGGCAAGGCTAGCAGAACACCACCGTTGGGAACATCCAACCACCGCTATCTTGGTGTTGGTGACTCAGAGGCCAAAAGCCCTGGCAGGGAAGAGTTCTCGGGCGACTCGGGCAGTTCATTTGATTGAAGAAAGCGGCGGAGACGAAAGAGGGCTGACGCTGGTCAGGGATCTCGGGGTCGAGCGTCTTGAGGAGCTCCCGGCCGATCTGATGAAGCTCTTCGAGTCGCCGTTCGCTTAGGGGGTGAACTGACTTGTCGACTTCATTGAGCAGCGGGCCGAGGGGGTCGAACAGGTAGGGAGTTTCGAGGCGCTCCCAATCGTCGGCGTGTAGGCTCGGACGAAGGCCGATAGAGTCGAGCTCGGCGGCCCAGTCTAGACGTTCTTGGCGGCGAGGACGGACTTTGAACCCCTGCGATTCAAAAAAGGCGAGGAAATCGACATCCACTGCTGACTGGACGAGGTCGTGTCCGTATATTTCGAGACGGTACTCCAGGACCGGCTTTACGTCGACCATATTTGGCATACTCAGCCAACTGCGTGGCTCGATGCGAGCTTCGATAAAGGCCAACCCCTTGGACTGCCAGCAGTCAACCAGACGCTGGCCCAGTTCGTCTTGGTCATTTCTACGCCGATAGGATCTGAAATAGCCCGGGCAAAATCTCCTCCGCCCTCCCCAGCATCTCTTCCTCGAAAGCCGGGTTGGCCGGGCTCATCGCTTCTAGATTGATCAGGATCGTGCGGGCGCCCGCTCCGAGGGCTCGATCCACCAGCACGCTGGCCGGTGCCACACAGCCCGAGGTCCCTACGGCCAGAAACAGATCGCAAAAGAAGACCGCACGGTAGGCGTCGTCATAAGCGTCCACCGGTTCGCCGAACAGCACGATGTCAGGTCGCAGCAGTGAACCGCAGCGATCACACGGCCTCGGACCGCCCTCCGGATTCTCAAAAGCAGCGAGATCGCAAGCGCTGCATCGACTGCGCAGGAGAGACCCGTGCAACTCCACCACGTTCCGACTGCCGGCTCGCTGATGCAGGCCGTCCACATTCTGGGTCACCACCGTCAGCCGATCCCCCAGCCTGGCCTCCAGCTCGGCCAGCGCATTGTGCGCGGGATTGGGTCGGGCCGCCACGATGGCCTTGCGCAGCGGCCCAAAGAGGCGCCAGATCCGCTCAGGATAATGCTTCAAATCGTGCGAAGCCGACTCCCGCTCGGCCTCGGGGTCCTCGGTCCACCACCCGCCCGGCCCGCGGAAGGGACGAATGCCGGAGGCCACCGAGATGCCCGCCCCGGTCAGCACCACCACACGATCACAGGCCGTCAGGTCCACACTATAGGTATACCCAACCTCGGTCTTTCACGCTGCAGACCTACATGCGATCAGCGAACTCCCCGCAGCCACTCTTCCGGCACTCGCTTCAGGTAGTTGCCGAGCACGTGAAAGTGAACAGCCCACCACGGCATCAGAACCCAAAAATCAGGGCTGATTGCCAGACATAGCAGCGAGCCCAAGAACGCAGGCAGCATTAGCAAAATCACCGCCGAAAACGTGTAAAAAAGCCGCAATCGGTGAAAAATCAGCACCTGTACGACCTGAGCGAGGGCCGTCCACAGGATCTTTTCGTGGGCCAGTCCCCAGGCAAGAGCGGCGACTGTCGTCCAGCCTGCGGCCGTGGTGAGATACTGAGCGTGCAGACTTCCGGAAACGAAAGCAAATTTGGCAGAGCGCCAGCGAGCTCGGAGGAATGCCCCTGTTTGCCAGGCATCTCGAAAGCCTATTGCGGCTATGGAGCCCCCGAACCAGATACTGATCCATTGGGGAGCTCCCGGTGCGGGCCAGGCGTCCAAGGCCAAAGCGCTCAGGCACAGGCCGAAAAAGATAGCCAGGATGACTATTATGCTTGTATGCCAATTCAGCGGGCCGGTAACAACCTGACTGAGCAAGTGAGCCTGAGTATACAATGCCTGCAAGGCCAGGTTCTCAGGGTCGTTGGCCAAAGCACGCTCGAGATGCCCGATGGCCTCGGTGTGGCGATGACGCTTGCCTGCCACCGCGGCGAGCCCGATACGTCCCGATCCTTCGGGATTTATACACATCAGACGTTGGAAGGAGTTCTCCGCCTGTTCCAAATCCAAGTCTAAGAGGACGCAACCTTGCAAATACATGCTAGATTCTTGTGGGTCTAATTCCAGGCTCTTGTTGACGCACTTCAGCGCATCCTTTGCTCTATCTTGACCTAGCAACGCCACGCCCAATGCATGGAATCCGGTCCAATGCTCTTGGATTGCCAGCGACCGGCGGGCGAATTCCTCCGACAGGACCCACTGCTCCCGCTCCCGAGCGATACGTGCAAGAACACGAAAGGCGGGGGCGGATTCTGGGTCGATGGCCAGGGATTGACGGGCCTCGCCTTCGGCCTCCTCGAGCCGGCCGAGTTGCTGTAGGAGGCTGCTCCTGAGGACCAGAGCACCAGCGTCCAGGGGAGATTCGGACAGATGTCGCTCCGTTTCTTGCAATGCTTGCTCCGCGCGCCCAAGCTGGGAAAAAAACTGGGCAGCCGCTAAGTACCTAGTGTTCATAACGGTAACGAATTCTGCGGGGTCCTCAAGCCCCCTGGTAATTTTCGCGCACCGAGGCCGCCCGCGAATCGCAGGTGGCGCTCTTGGCCGACTGGAGGGCCCGCGAGCTGATGCGACTGGCCGTTACTCTGGAGCAGTTGCCGCGACTGCGAGTGGCCGCCGAAAACGTTGAGATTTCGTGGTGCAAGCTGCGCGAGGTCATACGAGTGGCCGACTCCGACGACGAAGCTGGCTGGCT
>JADMJV010000144.1 GCA_018780265.1 bacterium | reverse complement strand
ATACTTACGGTGGTGTGGGAGCTAGGGGGTCGAAAGACCCCCGGCTACCCGATGGTAGGGTTCGCTGAGCCCCCTGCGAACTTTTGCTGCTATGAGTCAATTATTGCTATCCAGTGCTCGTCCTTTGGCGGGAGTTGATGCCGACCAACTAAGCGCTCCGGCCCGTTTGGCGGGACCTTCTGACCATGTGGTACGAGGGACCGCCTTGATATTTTGGGACGCGGGTAACCCGGGTCAGAAGCGGTCGGCCATTGATACCGATCAGATTACCCCTTCGGAGGACTGCGTCTCCGAAACGCTCGATACCCTGGATAAGAAATGGAAAGAAGGCGCCTTTCGCCACCTGATGCCTGACTTTCGGGAGCGGGTCCATCGAGGCGAAACCTTTTTGATCGCCGCCGATCGATTTGCCATCGGCAGTTCTCGAGAGATGAGCCCGGCCGGTCTCAAGGCCATTGCCGAGGAGGTGGGCCTGGAACTGGTGGTGGTTTGTGCCGAAAACATGGGAGACATCTTCCGCCGCAATGCGCTTAACCTGGGGCTTCATGTGGTGCAGTCGCCCGAGGCCGTGCGAGACGCTCAGGACGGAGACCAGTTTGAGTTTGCCAGCGGCACCCGCCAACTGACCAACTTGACCCGGGCAAAAGTGTATGAGTCGCTACCGCTCACACCGCAGGAAGACGAGATCAGGCGCAGTGGGGGTATCTTTGAAATTGGCCGCCAGGTGTTTGCCCAGAGTCTGAAGAGCGAACCCCAATTGCACTGGCCCGACCCCGATACCGCCAGGCGCCTGACCGCCACCGAGCAGATTTTGTATGCCCATCGCCTTGACCCCAAGGCGGTGGTAAAACCCGGCGAAACGCTGGCTTTGCAGGGCGACCTTTTTCCGGCCTCGGACGGAACGGCCCCTTTCTCCATTTACACCTTTCTTCAGATCACCGGCGGCAATACCATTTTCCCTCGTCAGGCCGCCATTGCCAGCGACCATTTTGTGTTCACCGGCCGTCCGTCCGATGAATTGCAGACCAAGATCTCGCAGCAGTTTGCGGCAAAGTACGAGATGGGTAAGCCCCACTTTGCCGATCCAGGCGATGGAATTTTTCACTTTTACTTTCCAGAACAGGGATTGATTCGGCCAGGCGGATTTTACCCGGGGGCCGATTCGCACAGTCGGGCCTATGGGGCCTATGGCGCAGTAGGTATTGGGGTCGGCAGCACGACCCTGGGGTTTGGTTGGTCTACCGGTTGGATTTATCTGACCCTGGCTCGCCAGCGACGGGTCCGCTTCGCCGGGCAGTTGCAGCCGTGGGCCTCGGGTAAGGACATTGTGCTGGCTCTGCTGCGCCGTTGGGGAAAGCAACAGGCTCAGGGTATGGGTGTCGAGTTTGTGGATTGCAATTTGCAGTTGCCCATGACCTTTCGCAACACTATCGCTAATATGATGGCCGAGGCCGAAGCGCAGAACGGTATTTTTGCGCAAGATGACATCACGACTGCCTGGTTTCGAGAGCACGGTTTTGACCTGCCATATCCACAGCTAACTCCAGGCAGCGAGGCTCATTACGAGTTGGACGAGGAACTGAGCCTGAGCGAGATCCGACCGTTGATTGCCAAGCCCTTCAGTCCAGGCAATGCTTTTGACGCAGAAGAAGTGGCTCAAGAGAGGCTTACTTTTGATAAGGCCTACATTGGTTCTTGCACGAACGGAAGCTACGAAGACCTGTTGCAGGCCGCGCTGGTGCTCCAGGCTGCTGCGGGTTCGCTGGCCAAGGGGGTGGAAATGGTCATCTTCCCAGGCAGCGGTGGGGTGAAGCAGCGCATTGAACAGCCCGACAGTCGCCTGGCAGGGTCGTCGATCGCAGACGTGTTCCGTGGGGTGGGGGCTCAGATCAGGGCTTCCTGGTGCGGACCTTGCTTTGGCCAGGGGCCCGACTCTCTGCAGCCTGGCCAACGGGCCCTGACCACTTTCAACCGCAACTGGCAGAATCGCATGGGGGTTGGAGGCGAGGGCTATCTGGCCAGTCCGGTGGTAGTCGCTTCCTCCGCCTTGCTGGGCTACATGGCTCCGCCATCTCATTTGGGTTTGGCATGGAAGCCAGAAAACAGTTTTTGAAGGTTCTTCAAGTATCTTCGAGAAAGGCCGTCGCATGAATTGGAAGCACTGGACCATTGCCGCTAGTCTTTTGGGGGGCCTGTCTGGATGGGCAGGCGCCGACGAAGGCATGTGGCTCTACAATCAACCCCCCGCCCAGCAACTGAAGGAGCGTCATCAATTTGAGGCCAAGTCTGATTGGCTGGATCATCTGATGAAGTCATCGGTTCGTTTTAACGTAGGGGGGTCGGGGTCTTTTGTGTCGGCCGACGGGCTGGTGATGACCAATCATCACGTGGCTGCCGATGCCATTCAGAAGCTGTCTGGCCCGGGCAAGGACCTGATCACTCAGGGATTTATGGCCAAGACTCGGGCTCAAGAGTTGCCCTGTGTCGATCTGGAACTCAACGTTTTACAGTCCATCGAGGACGTCAGTCCCAAGATTCAATCGGCCATTCAGCCAGGGATGGACGATAGTCAGGCCGAGAAGGCCAAGCGCGCGGCCATCAACACCCTGGAACAAGAGGAGAGCAAGCGGACCGGTTTGCGCTGCGATGTGGTTACGCTTTTCAAAGGTGGGGCCTATCACGTATATCGTTACAAGCGATACACTGATGTGCGCCTGGTTTTTGCTCCCGAATTGGGCATCGCTTTCTTCGGTGGTGACAGCGATAATTTTGAGTATCCGCGCCAGTGTCTCGATGTGACTTTCTTTCGGGTCTACGAGGATGGCAAGCCGGTTAAGCCCCCCCATTTTTTGCAATGGGCTCCGCAAGGGGTGAAAGAGGGAGATCTGGTCTTTGTATCCGGTCATCCAGGTCGGACCAGTCGCCTGAACACGGTTTCCCATCTCCAATTTTTTCGGGACGTGCAATACCCTTTCATTCTCAACTACCTGAGGCGCCTGGAAGTCCTTTTGAATACGTATGGCGAGCGCAGTGCCGAGAATCACCGCCAGGCTCAAGATGAGCGTTTTGGCGTTCAAAACGGTCGTAAGGCGCGACTGGGCGGTCTGCAAGGTCTACAAGACCCGGCCGTGATGGCGGAAAAGAGGGCTCGCGAAGAACTGTTGCGCAACAGTGTGGCCGCTGATCCGTCTCTCAAGGCCACCTATGGAAGCGCCTGGAGCGAAGTGGATCAAGCTTTGCTGACTCTGCGCCTGATCTTTGTTCGTCACGCTTTGCTGGAGCAGGCCCGGGCGTTTAATTCGGACCTCTTTCACTATGCCCGGGTCTTGGTGCGGCGCTCGCAAGAGATGCAGAAACCCAATGCCGACCGACTGCGCGAGTTTGGGGATGCTAACAAGCAATCGTTGGAACAGGACCTGTTCTCTACTGCCCCACACTACGCCGAGTTTGACGAAGCCAAGCTGTCCAACTCGCTAGCCCTGATGATGGAGTTGCTGGGAGCCGACGACCCCATGGTGAAGTCGGTTTTGAACGGTAAGTCGCCGCGCCAGCGGGCTTCCGAACTGGTGCGGGGTACTCGCCTCTCCGAGGTGGCGGTGCGCAAGCAGATGGCCTCCATGACCCCGGAAGCGCTGAAGGCCAGTTCGGACCCGATGATCGCCCTGGCCTGGCTGGTGGAGGGTGAGGCCCGAGCCTTGCGGGATCAGTACGATAAGAAGGTCTCCCTGGTTATGGAGCAGGCCTACGCTAAGATTGCCAGGGCCTCATTGGGGGCTGCCGGAGGGAAGTCGCTCTATCCGGATGCTACCTTCACTTTGCGTCTGGCCTTTGGCATTGTCTCCGGCTATGCGGGACTTCCCTACACGACCGACTTTGCCAGTCTCTATGCCAAAACGGACGCCCATCAAGGGCAGCCTCCCTTCCTGTTGCCAAAACGTTGGGTGATGGCTCGCAAGAAGGTCAATCTCAAGACCCCCTTCGATTTTGTATGCACGGCCGACATCATCGGCGGAAACTCGGGTAGTCCGGTGGTCAATCGGGCCGGCCAGGTGGTTGGGTTGATCTTTGATGGCAATCTCGAATCACTGGTTTTGGACTTCCAGTATTCCGAGCAACAGGCGCGTGCCCTGGCCGTGGACGGGCGTGCCATCATTGAGGCCTTGCGCAAGGTCTACGACTGCATTTCGCTCGCCGATGAGCTGCAGCGAGGTAAATGAGAGTGCCAAAAATTGTCACCTTGCTGAGCGATTTTGGTCTGCAAGATCCGTACGCAGGAGTAATGAAGGGTGTCATTTTTCGTCACTGCCCGGATTGTCAGGTTGTTGATTTGACCCATCTCATTCCCCCTCAGGACATTCGCCTGGGGGCCATTCAGTTGGAGCGCGCCGTGCCGCACTTTCCGGTGGGAACCGTGCATCTGGCCGTGGTCGACCCCGGCGTAGGAAGTCACCGAGAGCCAGTGGTGATTGTGGGCCAGAAGGCTACCTATGTAGGTCCCAACAACGGGCTGTTCAGTCTGGCCCTGCGTCACGACCACATTCACAATGTGTATGTGATTCAGCCCGGGCGCCAGACTCACCATCAGCCCAGCACTACCTTTCACGGGCGAGACCTCTTTGCGCCAGTGGCGGCTAAGCTGGCCGGCGGATTGAACCCTCAGGAAGTTGGCCCAGCCCTGGCCGAGCCGTTGGTTCAGCTCGATCTGGATGATTTGCAACAGCGCGTGCTTTGCGTAGATCGCTTCGGAAATGTTCAGTTGGGCATTCACCGAGAGCGTTGGCAGGGAGGTATGGGCAAAGTTCGCCTGGGGCAGCAGACCATTCCCTTTCACTTGACTTACTCTCAGGTGGCCCCTGGGGACTTGCTCTGTCTCTGGAATTCCGACGGATATCTGGAACTGGCCCTGAATGGCGGCAACGCGGCCGACATGTTGGGACTGAGGGCCGGCCAGGTGGTCGACTACGAAGTGGTGGCCTGAACCGCTGCCGTGATGCGCAGTCTCTCGCCCGTGGTTTGTCCAGTCGCTTCTTGATGATTTCGTAGCGGGGTTGTAGGCTCCGTCCACATTGAACTGCTTCTCGTCGGCCGGCCATGGCCGGGGTTTTGGCGTGTCGGGGTTGTTTACTTGAGTGTCCGGATTGCGGCTGCCAGGATGTCCGCGTAGTTAGCTGCCCAGATCTGTGGCTGAGTCAGGCGAATCGTGGGCATGTCTAACCTGGTGGTGCGGTAGTCGTCATTCTGTGAGTGGTGGCCCCTCCCGTCAATCTCTAAGAATGCCCACTTCCCGGGTCCCGGGAATCCCACCAGCAGAAGTCCGTCAACTCGAAAAGTTTCGTGGCTGGTGCGCAGGGACACTTGTGGCCAGAATTAAATTCGCTCTTCATGCCAGGTCTTCTTAGTGCGGTAAAGTGGCTTTGTATATGGGTTTTCTGGATCTCGAGTTTTGCCCCGTTGCCCCCCGTTTCGGGTCGGTTTGGCAGGGCTGGTGACCACCAGGTGACCATCGATTTTCCCCTAGCCGGAGAACCACCTTGACTGGATTTCGTTGGCCAGGGCTCCAAACCCCGCAGGGCAGACCTTGGCAAGGCGACCGAGATCGATCGCCCGCGCCAATTGAACACGGTAAGCAGCCGCCTCCCGTGAGTCGGTCACGTTGCATGCTTCAAAAGCAGCCTGCAACTGGCGTTTGGGATGTTTGTTGGACTCCATTTTGCCCCAACTCAATTCTGGTTTCTTGGGGAGCGGGATGTCCTTGCTTTTCGGAAAGACTGTCTTCCAGGCTTGGGGGTCTGCAAGCAGCCACGCTTCCAGCATCTCAACAGCCAGCCCAATTACGCAGCGGGAGGGATCGCCCGCTTTGGCCCTGCCCTCTTGCAGCGTAGCCAGACGACCTCGTTCCCCATCCCGGTCGACTACAATCACCACGGGATGGTTGGGCTCTTGATTCAGGATGGCCAGCACCTTTTTCTGAAACGTGGGCACTCGGAAGTCTTTCATGACATAGGTGTCCATGTGCCCAACCCGGCATCCCGATTGGTCGGCGAGCCGCTCCACCAACACCGGAATGATCTGAAGGTCGGCGGGGCCTTCCCCTGCCACCACGATTCGGTCCAGGTTCATTCAGAAGTGGCCAGTTGAGCCTCGGCGACATTCATCCATATTTCGCCCGTGTTGAAATTGTCGCGCCAGCGGTCCAGCTCAGAATACGCAGCCATGCAAGCTAAGGCCGAGAAGCCCTGGTCATCTCGAGTAGTGATCCAAACTTCTTCAGGTTTCAAACTATCCAGCAACAGTGGCGAATGAGTGGTCAGGATGATCTGCTGGTCCCTGGCATATTCCCTGAGTTGATCGACGAAGCTGTCCAGCAGGCGGGGGTGCAGGCCTAGTTCCGGCTCTTCGACGAGAGAAATCCCAGAAGCGTTGGGGTTCTGACTGAACAAGATGAGCGCCAGGACGTATAGGGTTCCGTCGGATGCTGCGTCGGCTTCGAAATAAAAGGGTTTTCCCGCCGACTCGCTGCCAAATTTCAGCAGTCGCTTACTGGTCCCGTTTCCGTCACGAAACGACTTCACTCCGACGCTTTTGACTCTGGGAAGCAGGTCCCTGACTCGCTGCTGGATGGTATCGAAGGCGGCCCTGTATTCGGGGTTGGAACTTGAGCGAGTCCAGGGCGGCAGCTAAGTTCTGTCCGGTCGGCAGCAAGGGCAGGTCGGGCTCGCAGGCGGCCCGCATGGTCGTGGCGTTTAGCCGCAAGGTCACGAAATGGGACAAATCTTGCGCAAACGCACGAGCCGGATTGTTTGTCAGTGCCCTGGCAATCTCCAACTGGTCGCTGCTCACCTTAACCATCAGATGGAGCAGCGTTTGCATGGGAGAGACCTGGAGCGCCGGCTGCTTTACGCCACTTTGAACGGCGTAGAATCGCTCAGATTCCCGCCGGAGCTCGTAGTCACCCAGCACCAGGGATTCGTCCTCTACAATGGCCGGGCCTGACTCATAACTGCGACCTATCTTGAGCTGATAGCTGAACTCCAGGCTTCGACCTTTAAAGTTGTGACTTCCCTCCAGGGCCACGCAAAACCACGGACTATCGGGGCTGGCTAAATGTGAGAAGGAGCGGTGTTGATGGAAAACCTCTTGGAGGGGCCGCTGAGCGCAATCCGCCAGGAACTCAAAGGCACGCAACAGATTGCTTTTGCCAGAATCATTTTCCCCAATCAGACAGGCGATGGGATGAGATGGCCTCCAATCCAGAGACCTCCAAGTCAGAAAGTTTTCGAGTCGAAGCCGCTTTAGTTGACCAATCACGGTCCTAGCTTCTTGAGCGGTGGACGATTTCCCCGCCTCCGCTTGTCCGGAGATCTTGGCTCGAACGCCTTGTTCAGGGAGAGTCAAGCCTTAGTGCACCATGGCTCCCCGACGGTCTGGGATACGGTCGTTTCGTGGGAGCCCCTCTCGACTCGCCCGGAAGGGGTGGCGACAATGCCTTGCCAACTATCCCAGTGTGTTCTACATCTTCAGCCTCCGGTGCGCCGACGGCAGTCACTACACCGGGATTTCCAGCAATATCGCAGAACGCCTGAATAGCACGAACGACGGCCGGGGGGCCCAAGCAACCCGAGATCAGTTGCCGGTAAGTCTGGCCTTCAGCATCGGGCCGTTCCCGGGCTGCGGCCAGGGTCGTCTCCATCTGGATCCTTCCGGAGGCGTCCGACCGTTATCAGCTCTTGTTGCGCGGCGACGGGGCCCCGGTCGAGCGGTTTGGTGTCGGGGTCAAGTTCGGCCAAGAGGCGCTCGAGGAGGCGCTGACCATTCAACAGGAGTCGTTATCGTGGGGGCGAGCCCCCGCGCGCCACAAGCAGGCTCCATTGAAGGAGTGGGTAAATACGGCCGGGGTTACACTTGACCTCGCGCTGGCGGACCCGGCCCAACTGGCACGCTTCCTGGTCGACTTCGCCGGACCGCGCGATGGGGACATAATCCTGCGCAGACTGCTCACTGACCGAAAACTATTGGTGGACGCTTCCACCACGACCTGTGCATCTTGATCCAAACTCCCAAGAAACGCGGACAGTTCGTCCGTTCCAAGAGTTACCCGATAGTGTTTCTTGGCTCCGTCCTGGCCTAGCTCAAAGACGTAGGCATAAGTCTTGTGGAGGTCAACGCCGATGAATCGCATAGAGACTCCCATCTCGTCGGGGCAGACATTTCTCCGTGCTCCAAGGCACAATCTGGTAATTCGACCCTACGAGTTAGAGATAGCGAGGCCAGGAACGGCGGGCAACCAAACACCCAGGCGAGTTCGAAACTCAGTTCCGGGACGGATTCGCCGCTACCGGCCTCGCCTGCCCAACATACCAGCACCCAGCCTGATCCTTTGGCACCCTGGTTTGTTCGGGACTTTCCAAGCTGTCCACAGTTCCCAAGCTGTGGGCAGGGTGGGAAGGTCCCGGCACCCTGCTTGCTCCTTGGCTCCCGGCTTTGTTCGGGAGCTTTCCACGCTGTCCATAGCCAACCCAGCTTGCTTTTTGGCTCTCACCGTTGTTTTGGAGCCTTCCGCGCTGAGATGGTAGCAAAGCGCGCTGCAGTCGGGTCAGTTGAGCGGGGCCTTATCGGCCCGTATTGCCGCCTTGAGCACACCACAATATTCTCCCGAACATTCCCCGTCCGGGTCGGGCACCAACTTCAGTCCCGCGCTGGCCAGGGCGTCGAGCAGGTCGATGGGAGTCACTTCGGCCTCCTCCAGGTAGTGCAGGAGCAGTTCGGCCCGCTTGAATTGGGAGGCGGGGGTCTCAACCGTTTCGTTCTCGTCCATTCCCGTCCGTTCGAGGCCTGGCCGGGCTATCCCCGCGCTACGGCCAGGTCGCAGGAACCCCGTTCATGGAGTCGCATTTTTCCATGCAACATGCAGTTGGTACAGAATGATGGTTGCCCCAAGGCGGCCCAAGTTACGGCGGGAGTGGTCTGCCCATGACCAGCCCCAAGCGCTGGCGCATGAAGCGACCGCAGAGACTGGAGCACGCCCGCGCCAAATGGGGCCAGAACCCGCCCGAGTCGTTCAAGAGATTTGTACGACACTACGCCAACTGGTTCAAAATCGACCTTGTGTGTGCCGCCGTAGAGGCGCAGCTGCTCGGCCACCCGGTGGACGCCGATTACCTTGAACAGTTACGCGCCAACCGGGCCAGACCCAAGAAGAAGCAGTCAGTAGCCGTCCCTACAGAAATCGACCAGGACGATTATCACGCCTTTATCGTGGGTTACACGCCCGCCGGGTTTGCCTACGGAGTCACCTGGGAGGAGTGGGACCAGATGAACCCTGAGGACGAAGTGTCCAGGCCCGTAGATGGCCGACTACCAATCGAGTGTCCAGACCTTCATCCTCCTGAGGATGGGGCGGAACTTCGTAGGATTTTGCGAGAGAAACACCCGACCTTTACGTGAAGATTTGGACCATTCAACCCTGGAATGTCTGGGACCAGCTTCAAGAGTTTGGCGAGCTGCGTACCGACTTGGCCCGAATGCGGATTCCCAACTTTGTACCCGACTGCTACGAGTGGCTCAGGTCCCAACTGGGCTATGCCACCTACCCCTGGTGGGCCTACGCTGAGAGGCCCGACTTGCGCTGCTACCGCTACACCAGCGAACCTGGGATCCAGGTCCGCATGAAACTGGAACTGGCGGAAGCCGACATGTGTGTATTCCCCCTTTGGGCCTGGGATCAAGTCTACTGTGGGCACTATCTGGCCCGACAACCAGGCGAGTTGGAAGAGTGGGAGACCGCCGCCGAGGCCGCCGAACCTGCCTGGCTCGACCTTCGGCCAGATTTGCCCGAGCCGTTCGGTTCCCAACTCGTGACCAGCTGGCAGCACCTGTTCTCGCCTCACTTACCTCGTCAAGCGCCGTTCAATCAGGGGTTCTTCTGTGCATCCGAGTCGCGAGTTGTGGTGTTTGAAGTCTTACGCATGGAGCAGGTCCAGGCGGTCACTTTTTTCGATGGTACCGTAACCCCTCAAAGGCGCCGTCGCAAAACGTAAGACAAGCTTGCGCTCCCGGTACGAAAGCTAGCGTTTTGACACCTAACGCCTCTCCTGCTCTGCCTGGTCACCGTGCTGGCCTCGAGTTGCTATGCGCAGCACACCGATGATCCGATCGTCTCGGCTGGATGATGGATGAGTTAGAATAAACGCGCACAGGCGCGGGTCGGCCAATCGCAGCCTCTGCGTAGGCTAACCGTCCGTTTGGCCGAAGCAATTGGGATGACGAGCTTCGAATACTTGGGCGAGTTGACTTGCTCCAGCGGCGCGTTGGTTATCATAGATTCAGGTCTGCTGCCCTATTGGAGTAACTCCAGGGAGCCGAAACAAGACCCGTTCCCGGTTACGTGCCAGGACCTGGAAATCGTAGGACCGGATGCACGACGGGCAGGGAAGGAGTTCGATCGCCAACCCCATCCCCTCTATCTCTTCGACATACCCGACGTCGAGGGCATGACCAGATTCTTTGCGGACTTCTGCGCATCGCGGAATCTTCAAGCGAGTTGCCGACCACTGGCGCGTCGGATGGCCCATCGAAAACGCGTGGACATTAGCCTGGATAAATGTTCCTTCGCGCTGGTTCAGTACGTTGGGATGTGGGCCGTTGCCGCCAAGGTGCCACCAGGTCGTGCTTTGACCATTCGCGGTGAGCGGATGCCGGCGGGCGAGTTTGAAGGGCGCTGGCATAGGTTTTTAGTGGAGGTGCAGGAAGGACAAACGCTCTCTGAACAGCGTCTCGATGGAGTCATGGTCGATAATGCACGATTGCTGCTGGGCGATGCTAACTCTCTGGGCGGTCATTCCCTCGACTTGGAAACCAGCTGGGGGGATGGTGTATTTCCAGTGGTGGCGGAAATGGGCAGTGAAGGGCAAGCTCTGCGGCTAAGAGTCGAACTGGGGGACGAACAGCGCCAGGAGATTCTGCGCGAACTGATGTCTAGAACGGTGGATACAGGTGCCACGAAATACGACGATGCGAGTTGGCATGCTGGTGGCGTCTTTCCAGAAGGGAATCCTCAAGAATTCGGTGGCACCCATATCGCGCTCTTCCTCAGGTGGTGTTTCTGCAAAGGCTGGGCTGGTCCAATTTTTGACGAGCCCGAGATGGTGGAGCAAATGGCTTCGGGGCAGATTTCAGCCACGGAATTCTTCTTTAGATACTGCGATGGCAAATTGGTTGAGGAGATGCTGAGCGATGCCGGCAATGCCTTCGCCAGTCAGTATTACGGCGATGAGGGTCTATATCTCGATGACTACGCCCGAGAATTCGGGGAGCTCATGTACTCAGCTCCTGATGATGCACACGACTTCGCGAAATTTTCGCAGATGCTGGAGGGCCGTTTGCAGAACGGCGCGCTGACCAAACCCTTGCTGGAGACGAGCAAAGTTGAACTCGCAGGCTGGAGAGCGTCAAAACAGGTGGTTGTCACCCAAAAGAGACCATCCCAGCCGTGGTGGAAGTTTTGGTAAGGAGGGCCGGACAAATCAGTCCGGGGCTACCTTAAGTCTATGCGTATAAAGCGTCTGCTGCTAGTGCTGCTAGCGTCGGGAATGATTAGTTCTGGAGTGGTGCTCATTTGGGGATGGCAGCGCGGGTTTAGAGTGGCTCGCCACGACCACTCGAGTCCCTGCGGGGTCTGGGCAAGAGGAGTGGTGCTCACCAATCGGTGGGGCCAACCTCGTTTTGAGATGGTCTACTCTTCCATTAACTGGAACTACGGATTGGCCTGGCTTCAGAGTTCGAATAGACCAAGATACTGGCTGGGGTTAGGCGGTTACCCCGCCGAAGAGCCAGCTAATCTGCATAGGGGTCGGCAGCCGCCCCACTAGAGATCTTTCACGTCAAAAAAAGGCGCAATCCTGGCTGGGGGCGGAGAGGGAAAGTGCTCACGCCAGATCCCAGGATAGAAACGCCCCCGATCGGAATGCCGGGGTGGTCCTGTTTTCAACTAGCAAATGGTCCTGTTTCCCGTTGACACTGGCAGGCGGGGGCCAGGGCGAGGGCCCAAACCGGCGAACTCAAGCCGCCATGCTCCGCCACTTTCTCCAGCATTTCCGACCTGGCCAATTCCCGATGCACGAGGCGGTGGTGAGCGAACAGTTGGTGCGTCTGGAGAACTGCATTCGACGTGGTCACTTGCTGGCAACTGCGGCCACACGCGGACGGGCGGGACCAGTCTCTCTCGGCCGAGGAGTTGGATCGACTGGTCCAGGCGTGTACCGATCTGCGGTTGGACTGCATCAAGCTACGCCAACTCGGCGAGAATTCGCCGGAGCCAGATCACGGGGTGGCGACAAAGGCAGGACAACTCGCCGGTCAGTCGATAGTCGGAATTTACTTGATGGCTAGCCGAGGCCAGGCCGGCACCGAGAGGCTGACATCAGCTAGGGGAGTTCGAGCATGGTCAGCCCGAACTCGCTGACGTGGCCCCCTTCAAAATGAAAGCTCAGCTTTTGGTTGTGCCGTTGATAGGTCCACCAGTCCTTCCCCCGCAAGGCGTCCCCGGTCTCACTGGGGGGGCCAAAGGCCGCTCGGACCTCGTCGGTGCTGGCACCGTAGGCCGGGAGGGATTTCCCTTCCAACTGCAGGCTCCACTTGCCTTGGGCCTGAATCGTTGTCAGGACACCATTCCAAATTGACAAGGTTAACTTGGCACTTGGCTGGCTGTATTTCCAGGCGCTCAGGCGGTCCGTGACCCGATTCTGTTGGCTGGGTTGACCCAATATGGCGACGATTTGAGGAGGGGTCAGTCCCAGCCCCAATCCGGCAACCACAAACTCAGCAGGTTTCGCGTCACACCAGGCGACTGCCACCGAGGCCAACACCATCACTGCCAGTCTACGCATTCAAGTCTATTTGCCCCATAGCCGGTACTATCCTCGGCCAAAAAATCGAGGTCTGCAAGGCTCCACCCGCAATCGAAGCGCCAAGAGCAGAGGCGCTTTTCGGGCTGGAATTTCTCCGCACACCTCCAGCGTACTGGCCGAATGGAGTCTTCCCGATCTCTAAGACTGCACGGCCGGAAGGTCGGGCGGCGTCCCGTTGTGCTAGGAATTCACGGACCCATTGGTCGGTCATGGGGGGACCGGGTTGGTTGCTGGTCGGGGTCGGCCATCTGCCGGGTCACGACCAAGCGCCACACTGGATTGCGTCTAGCCTACCGCGAAGCCGGCCAGGGGATCCTCTTTGTGAGCAAGGGGCGCCTGGGCGTATCCGTCGGCGGAACCGAGGATCCACAAGCCGGCCAGAAGCAGGAGCGATTCATCGGGGTCAACGCGTCCCTGCCCAACGAGCCTCAACGGTGGGGCGAAAGATGGAAAGGGAGTGGTATCCGGGCCAAATCTCCGCGCGTCCCTCTTGCAAGTCTACAATGACCGAGGCATGCTCAATCTGAGCATCGCTACGCTCCGGAGAAGCAGTGGCGTGGGTTAACTGGGCAACTAGGAAACGGCCGTCACTGGACCATGCCGGCTTGAATGCGTAGCTGCTTCGACGTTCGGCAACAGACACGGTGGTGTCTGCCACCCAGGCAAGTTTAGTTAGCTCAGAGCCATCTACGTTTACTGTCCAGAGCTCGTAGTCCCCGTTTAGAAATGCAACGCACTGATTGTCCGGACTAAAGCTGGGCTTGGACGCTTCGCTGGCCGTACTTAGCGTCTTGAATTGCCCTTTCGAGAAAATCCGGAGCCAATTTTCCCCGAATGCAATCTTCTCGCCATCTGGTGAGATGGTGAAATCCGTCGGGGCGTCCGAAATTAAAACATCCGTGGTTCCTTGTCCCCAATCGACTAAGATTAGTTCTCCCTTCTGCCAAACGACGGCCTTGCGCGCCAGGAGCGATGCGTCGAGCGTGAAGAAGTCCCCCTGATAAAGAGTGCGTTCCAGCCCCTCTGGCTCGCAGAGAACCAGTCGCGCGCCGGCCCGAAAAAGTAACCGACCGCTCTGACCGCAAGACTTCAGGAGCCAGGTGATGACTTCGGGCCCTGACCAGACTCGGACCTTATCGCTCCCCTGGTGCTGCAAGGCAAGGACCTCTTTCCCATTGGCATAATACACCCATTCTCCATCTGGGGACCACGCCAGGGGGCAATTGTAGCTCCGAAGGGTCAGGTAGAGTTGCTGCGGACACTGACCTGCACATCGGACCCATACTCCGTCTTGCGCGTAGGCAATAGGGGGATGGTCGACCGGACCAATAATCATCTCAGCGGCGAAGGCAATTTCCACAGAGACTCTTTCGGGTCATATTGCCTGGCTGCCTCGTAGGCACTGGCATCAAGCGGGAACCGTTTCGCCGGTGAGTCCTACCGTTTTTGACTTCCGGGCAGTCGTTTCTGCTCCAACGCGGGCGGGCAATTCTTTGGGGAGGGGTTTAAGCAGGGCTTCCAAGAATTCCCTGATCTGATGAAATGGGCCCTCTGGCTAATGTTGCTGGCCGCGACTCCTCTCGCTGCCAAGCCAAAGTACGAATGGATTGCTAATTGGCAAGGCAATGTTCCCGAACTAGGAGGTCAGGTGCTGGTGGCGTATCTGCGGCCGGCCACCAGCAACAGCTCGATGCCCGACACCTTCATTCACGATAATGCCGGGGAGATTCGCAAGCGCAACTACAGAATCGTGATCGTGCGCACCGGCGACGCGACCCTCGAGCAAATCACCCACCGCCGAGCTGGCTTCAGCACGGGGGCAGGCTGGTACTACGTCCGAAATGGCCGCGGCCAGATGGAACCCGCAGGCAACGACCGGGAACTCGTGGGCAAGATCGCCCGCTGGGATGCCAAACCCAGGTAAAAAAGCGTTCCTCCAAGGCCACCACGTGTCTCATCCGCCAGTTTTCGACGCGAATCGTGCTCACGTAATTGTGTCAGAATTGCTGGCACAATTACCGTGGCAGTTCTCTCAACAGTGATGAGAGAACTGACCAGTCTCGACCGATCTGGGCGCCGGGTTCGGGCGGCAGGCGGGAGCCCCTCGCGGGGTGGGTGCGTACCAACCGAACAGGGCGACGTAGCGCTTGCCCCGCCACACCGGTCCGACGACCCCGAAGTTGGCGAAGAGTCGTCGATCCCAGCTTCCGTCAGCCAGCATTCCACCACTGTGTCCAGGCCAATTCCTGAGACTCGGCGACCTGAACGTGAATTAGAACGGGGTCGCTTCGGGCCGGGCGGCCACCACCATGCGGTGCTGTTGCTCTCGGGCGCCGTCGGGCAGGTTCCCGCCGGCTCAAGGGCAGGCGTTATTTGACGCGGGGATCGAGTCGATACCATACTCCTCTATGGACAGCGTGAAAGTAGGGCCCTCTGCCAGTCACCCCTGGAGTGGCAGGACTGTCCGGCAAACGACCAATGCGTTCCGCCTCCACCACGGCGTCCCCTTTGGCTGTTAGTTTAAGGGTTGTCAGTTGTTGGGCGCGTTCCTGGTAGCCTCCGTAGAGAGCCACCCGTTGACCCCAAGCGACGATCGCTCGGGCGCCTGTGATACGGTTGCTCCACTCTCGTTGGCGTTGGTCAAAGCCGATGTGGACGATGGGGAAGTAGCTATAGCCGCAATGCCAAACGCCATCCTTGCAGACGTTCATCGCGTAGCAATCCATCATTGGGCAATTCCACCACGGAATGACGGCTTGGCCATGGCTGTCGTAGCAACTGAGGCCTCTCTCTGAGTAATCCTGGCCGAAGCCTTGGTCGAAGTAAGAAACCCATAGGTTTCCAGACGGGTCAGCCTGCAGATGCTCGACGTAATCACCCACCCAAAAGGTGGACAACTCATCACCCGCGCTGTCAAAAAGCGTGGCATTGGGCTGCCTGGAGCGTCCGTGAGTGAACATCACAAATCGTTCGGAGGTCAAGCCGCAGAGGTAATCGTAGCCGCGGCTCAGCCCCAGCAGACTCAAGTCCCAATGATAATGCTCGCTGGCGTGCACCAGTCGGGCATTGTAGCCGGAACAGGCACCGAGCGCATTGCGTAATCCTCGGACCCTCTCGATGTCTTCGACCAGCAAGAGATCGATTTCCTCACCAGTCGGACCGACGGACCAACTCATGATCTCCCATCCTTCAACGAGCGGGTTAAGATCCAGGTGGGTAGCGAACACAGGAGGGAATTCACTGTGCCATTGCTGAGGTCCCGCTATCTCCCTGCGGACCTGGACACAAAGGACCAGTACCGGCCTACGAGGCGCATCTATCCTTGGCCATCGATTGTCTATTGGGAATTAGCTTGAACCTCTCAGTGCAGGGCCAAGCGGGGCAGACGGGTCACGTCTCCGGAAACATCTCGGCTACCTGCGTTTCGAGCAGGCGGAAGTGCCCTTCGTGCATCGAGGCGATTCTGGTGACTCTGTGGAAGTTGCCGTTATGCTGAAACCCGGTTTGATTCTCACCGCCGCTCTGATGGCCGGCTGCGCCACACCCACCGTCAACTCTCCTCACACCATTACCGTCTTTGGAACTGCGGTGGCCGAAGTGCCTCCCGACAAATTTTCGATGTCCTTGAATATTTCCAGTCGACGGCCGGTTTCCGACCGCGCTCTGGCCGATACCGAAGCCAAGCTGGCCACTGCCCGGCAGCTCTTGGGCAAGTTCAAGGTCCCGGATAGCGACTACGTGTTTGGGGGTACCCAAGTGGAACTGGAAGATTTGGATGAAGCGAGCAAGGGCAAGAAACCGCGCGAATTCCTGGCCAACTCCAGCATCGAGGTCACGCTTTACGACGCGGAGCAACGCGACCAACTTATCCGCGGGTTGATTAACCAGCACGTTGGCGAAATCAGCGGTGTGAGTAACAGTCTGAAGGACCCTATTGCTCACCGCAACGAGGCACGCCTGGCTGCCGTGAGGCAGGCGCGCCTGAAGGCCAAGGCGATGGCTCAGGAGCTGGGGCAGTCCCTGGGGAAGGCCAGCGCGCTCGAGGAGAACGCGGAGTCGGACTCCCTCCAACTACAGCCGCAACGTTTATGCAGCCTCAAGTAACGAGGCGATGGTTGTCTCTTCGCCGCGCCGCGCTGGATTAGGACTGGTGGAAGTGAGTGCTTCGGTGAAAGTCACCTTCTTATTGGAATGATTTCTCCACTTTTGCACTTCCTCGGATACTCTGACCCGGAAGCGCGGGTCGAGCCACGACAATCGATCAAAACCGCGGGAAAAAAGCACCACCGGGTTGGCTGCTGGTCGGGGTCGGTCACGCACACAGTTTGTATCAAAACCCAACCCTTGTAAGGCTCTCCGCTGATCAACGTGCGCAAAACGATATAAACATTGGAAAAAAGCTGGCAATCACGGGAGTTGATCAGAAAGTTGATCACGACCCCATTTTTGCCCCAATCGGCGGAACCCCGACAATGAAAAAAGCCCGTGGTTACGGGCTTTTTAAGTTTTCGGAGTGCACGGATTTGAACCGTGGGCCCCTAGTCCCCCAGAAGCGTCTTGGCT
>JADMJV010000016.1:117804-133857 GCA_018780265.1 bacterium | reverse complement strand
GAAATAACTCAGACACATCATCGATCAAACCCTGGCCAAACGGAACGGTTCGATCATTGTCGTGAATCTCTGCAACGGAATGGCAGTTGGAAGTCTCGGTCGGGTGAGGACAAATGGAGAGATGGAGAGGCATTGGACCTGACGACCGGACCGTTCTGGGCCCAAAAGCTAGAATTTGCGCCGACTGGCGGCCAGCAAGCTCGCTATTTGCCCTCTCCACCTTTCCGACCTCCCCTTCTCTCCCTTTTGAAGGCTCGGAGTGGCCTACGGGTAACTTGGGGTCGACTCCATTGGTATGAGAACTACGGATGGCGAATTTTGGACAGGTCAAATAGGGCTTCAAGTCATGGTTTGACCAGCTTATTCCGGGACGGGCCCTATTGCAGCCCAACTCAAATTCGCCCAGTCAGCCTTTCTGTTCGGCCCGCGCGGCACAGGCAAAAGTCTGCTCTCGGCCAAATACCTGGAGCTGTCCCCAGCTCCATGGCTACCTTAGTATTTTCGCGAATTGTGGCGACTTCGACAAGAAATCGAAACCCCACTGGACCGCCCCTGGTGGTGCTGCTAGAGACGAAGTCCAGCGTGTGCCTCTCCTGTTGCATGAGGTCCAGACCGCCATCGAAGCCTTTCCGGACCGGGTATCCAGCTAGCTGAGTTCTTCGAAAGCGTAGTAGTCCAGGTCGTTGGGTTCCACGGCGGTATAGCGTTCGCGAATTCCCTGCCAACCGGGGCGGGGGCGCCAGAGGGCGGTTCGGCTGAGGACGTGGCCCATGTCACTGGTCCAGCAGAGGAGGTCATCCTTCAACTCGAGGCGGGCCTGGTCGATGGGGTCGAAGGATGGGGGCTCAAGGTGAAAGGACTTGACCTCGACAAAAACCACCTCGATAGGGCCCGGGCGACCGTCTTGAAAGAAGCAACGCAGGTGGCTGGCCCTGCCCGAAGCAAGGCCGTAGCCACTCTGAAACTTGCATTCGCGCAGCGTGCTGTCGTGGAAGTCTGAGTAGTACTCGAGCAGATGCTCGATTTCCGCCTGCGTGTCCAGTCGGCGCCACTCACTCGCGGCCGCGTTCACCTTTGTCCTCGTTGATGAAGATCCAGGCGGCGATTTCGCCGGGCTGGATGCTCCAACTACCGTCCTCGGTGCCGCGCCAGAACTCGCGATCGCGCACGTAGCGCGAGGAGGTGTCATGGGCCGGGATGGAGAGGCTGTCGGCGATGAGCGAGCGGATGCGCTGCTGCCACAGTTTCATGTTGGCCGGGCGCAGGTCGATCCAGCCGGCCCGGGCCCACTCCTCGAGAAAATGACTGTCCAGGTGGACTTCATTGTCCCCACTGGGAGGCGGCGTCTTGATCTGGGCGCCGCGCACCAACTGGGGCTTGCCGTCCTTTTCGAAGAGCACGGGAATCCCGATGGAGACGGGGGCGGCCAGCAGGTCGGGCTGATCCTCGTAGAGCGCGAAGATTTTGGCCACCAACTGCTCGGGAGTGTAGTCGAGCACGTGTTGGAGGTCATCGAAGAGCCTCTTCAAGTAGTAAGATTCGTAGAGCAACTTGGACAGGCGTGGCGGCCCCAAATTTTCAAAGGCGACCGAATCCACTCCGTGTTGCTTCTCCAGTTCGCGCAGCTTTTGAATGGCGCGCTGGCGCTGGAAGCCGGCCCGATAGGTGGGACCCATGCAGGTGACGTTGAGTGCGTTGATCACGTCTTTGCCGGTATTGACTCCGCGAACTTCGTCGACCACGTTGCGCGCGATCTCCTCGGGAGTGACAAACTCCATTTGGCCGGGCGAGGTGATGGCCACAAACTCCTCGGTGGAGAAGAGACCGTTTTCGCCGGTGTCCACAAAGACGGTTTCAAGTCGACGGCCGCTGCTTTTGCCGTAGGCCGGGTCGGTCAACTTGAGGGTGCTGCCCACATCGGCGGTGACGGCCTGGGCCAGCGACACTTCCTCAAGGTCCACGGGGCGGCCGCGCTTGTGGATTTCGCCAAAGCCGATGCCGCGCCAGCCGATCATGGCGGTGGGCTTGATCTCCATAGTGGCCGGGGGGGCCTTGGAGACCACTCCGTCTTCGTCCTCCAGCGAAGCGATGCCCGGCGTGCGGGCCAACAAGAAGAGCAGCAAGGTATGGGCGCCAGCCACGGCTGACTTGGAGAGGAGCACCGAGGAGGGGCGCTCTTCGCCGTGAGTATAGGGGATGTTCCAACCCATGCCACCGGTGCCTGAGGTGCCCAATTTGACGTAGGCCTTGGTGTCGACCGCGACCATACCCCGGTAGAGCACATCCACATGGCGGATGAGTTGGGGAATGTAGAGACTGCACAGCAGTTTTTCGATCGACTCGTTTTGGGACCCATTTTCGCGCACTTCGCGCCAGACGCGGCGGGCCTGGCTGAAAATGTCGGAGTAGGCGATGCCAGTGGCCGTGTTCATGGCGTCGATAATGACGTGGGGCTTATACTGCAAGACAATTTGGTAGAGATAAAAACGGCGGGCCACCGTGGCTGACATGGGGGTGAGGGTGTCCTCGATAATGGCTTCACGCCCTTCGGGCGTCTGCATGGCCTGGGCCCCGGTGAGGTGCTTGAAGGCGTCGCGGGCAAACAGGTTGCCCCACTCAGCTACCAGTTCGACCGAATCCTGGTGGTGGGTGATTTTGGAAGTGCGTTCCAGTTCTTCTTGCAAAGTTTGAATGGCCAGCCGGGACTCTTCCTCGTGCAAGGAACAGACCACAATGCGGCCGGGTTTGTTCTTGAGCAGTTCGCGACAGACGGCGCGGCCCACCATGCCGCCTCCGCCTAAGACCATGACGGTGCATCCTTGAATATCCATCAGGCGTTGGCTAACAAGGGGACTCGTAGCAGCCGCAGGACATGGGTGGTATCGTTGACGACTTCCAGTTCTTCCCCGGCGTCGCGTTGCAAAACCTGGCCGGCCAGGGGGCGCAGCACGCGCTCGGCCACGCGGACCTGGGCGCCTCCGGCCAGAGTGACGATGATCAGTTCCTGGCCGCCGGCCAGTTTGTCGGGGCCGAAAGACTTTTGCGGCGAAATTTCGTGCCAGGTGGCTCCGGGGGCCACTTCGGACTGGCGGCCCCAGGGCTGCTCGGACCAGGTGACGTTGTGTTCGGACAGGACGTGCATATCAGGTTGCTCTTTCTACCACCAGGTTCCGGGCGGTTCGGGTAGGGCTTGAAATTCTCCACAAGGCTCCAGGCTCAAACGCTGGATGCTGAGAGTGGGGGCCAGGCAGCGTCCGTACCAGGCGCGATCGGTGGCTACGCCCACCAGATCGCGGCCTAACAGTTGGCTAAAGCGGCCCCGCACCAACATGGGGGCCAGTCGGATTTGAGGGCGGCCCCCCTTGATCAGCCAGGCCACCTCGGCCAGCCGGCAAAACTCATCGCTTTCACAGGGCGCGTCGCAAGGCACCAGGCGGTCAATCAAAACGCCCTCCCCCATGTCTTTGGCCAGATCGCCTAGCGAACTGCGCCCGCCCAGCAAGGACAGGTTGGACCAGCCGGGTGTGGGCGGTAGGCCCCAATCACGCACAGCCAGACCAGGTGCGTCCACGCCCATTTGGCGGGCGTAGTATCGGTCCACCAGGTGGGAGTGGACCACCCCCTCCTGAACCAGGGAAACCGGCCGCTTCAGCTGACCCTCGCCGTCGAAGGGCACGTGGCCGGGGCCGCTTTGCAGGGTGGCGTCGTCTTGCAAGATGATTTGGGGCGACAGCCAGGCTTCGCCCCAGGGGGCGGCCAGTTCGGGCTGGGTGTGAAAGCGGCGAGCATCGAAATGACGAGCCACCAGGTCGGTCACCAGCGAGGCGCTGGCGGCCGGCGTCAGCACGGCGGCCGTATCCCCGGCCGACAGTTGCTGGACCCCGTCGGAGTGGGACGATTGCCAGACCAGTTCCATCAGCAGCTCGGAGGGGTTGTTGCGCAGACGGGCGGCCAGCAGTTGGGCCTGGATCAACGGCGGATGAGTGCTGTCGACCACTACCTGATAGACGACTCGTTGACCCACTTGTTCGCCAGCGCGCGTGGCCAGGGTGAGCATCTGCCAGCGCAGGCTGGCGCGAATGCGGGTAGGGTGGTCTTTAAGCAGGCTGGGCAAGAGAAACTGTAGCTTGGAAACGTAGCGATGCAGCTTGTCGAGATGAGGCTCCAGCGAAATCGGTTCGACGGCCGAGGCGGCGCTGCCCATGGGCAGGCCGTGCGCGAAGAGGATCCCCTCCAGTGGCGAACTGCGAGCCGCCTGCAGGGACCGGTCGAGCAGCATTTCGGGAAGTTCGCTGGGTTCGCCCCAGGCCCAGCCCAGCCGGCCTTCATAGTTGACACGGATGCCCCAGCCGCGAAATTCGCGGCGGTTGCGCGGATCGGCCAGGTCGATCTCGCTGCGTTGTTCCCAAGCGATCTCGGCGTCGCGGCAGCGGCGCAGGGCAGTGGCCATCAGTTTGCCGGTGGGTGGTTTCATGGGCGGGTCTTTCCCTACAGCCGGGGTAAATTTCCTTGCCAGGAGATCCTGTTGTTCGCATTAACATGTGAGCAACGACTTGTATACAAATTATTAACAAAACCGGCCTATACTGACGCCACAGCCTGAGCAGAGGAAACTCAGTGATGGCGGGTCTGAGGCTCAACAAGCGAGGCAAGGAATGAACGTAGGCGGTCCTTCAGGGTCAAGTCCTCCCAAACTGGGTGTGACGACTCCCCCTTCGGGTCCGACAGGCGCCACGGCGACGGGTCCATCCCAACCACAGCAACCGTTGGCTCCCGGGGCCCTGCAGATGAAACTTCCGCAGGGCTTCAGGCCTCAGAGCGGCTCCATGTTGTTCGCTCAGGTGGCCGGCAAAGACGGTCAAGGCTACCTGATGCGGATGGGCGAGCACCTGGTGCGAGCCCGGAGCGGCTCTCCACTACAGGTGGGGCAGTCGTTGCAGCTACGAGTGCAGGGCGATAAGGGCGGCAATCTGCAGATGCAGATGATGCCAGGTGGTAGTCCGGTCCGGCATAGCGCCGGTGACGTCTCTACCAGTCTTTCAAATATGAAGATAGCGGTCAGCGAAAACGCGATGGAGACGGCCAAAGCGATGGTCGAAAACAAAGTCCCGCTGACCAAAGACAACCTGCAGGCGATGCAGAAGTTGACTCAGATGCCGGAAGGCTCGCGGACTCAGCCCCCGATGTCGGAGCGGGTGTCCTCGGTGGTGTTCTTGCAACAGAACAACCTGCCGGTGACGCCGCAAAATGTTTCCTGCCTGGCTAACTTCCTGGCTCAAAACCCCCAGTTGGGGCAGCAGATGGCCTGCATGAATGACGAACTCAAGCGTCTGATCGAAAAGGGCGGCGGTGACGCCAAACAATTTGATGACGTGCGCGAAATGGTGCTGGAAGCGATCGACGGCAAGTCGGGCGCGCTGGGCAAAGTAAAAGACAAGCGAGTGCCCCCCAAGAAATTCTTCAATGCGGCCAAGCAGGCCGGCATCGAGTTTGGAACGGGGCCTTTTCCGGGTTCGAGTGAAGATGAGTGGGAGTTGCTGGCTCAGTATCGCGCGCTGCGACGCAAAGCCGGGGATACCCTGGGCGAAGACGAGACCCGCGAACTGGGACGACTCCTGGAAGAAGCCGAAGAAACTGTGCAGGCACAGAGGTTACTCAATCAGTCGGTGCTGGGCGAAATCGGGTGTCTGTATTTTCAGGTCCCGATTCGGCTACGCGAAGACGCTGAGGTGTGGCTCTACTACCGCCGCAAGGGCGGGGAGGACGATAGCCTGGGTGACGAGTTTCGGGCCGAGTTTTTGGTCAGCACTGAGCACCTGGGTAACCTGTTCTTCATTGTAGAAGTGGGTGGGATTGATGTCAGCGTGGTGATAGAAGTGGAAGATGCCAACGCGGTGGAGTTTGTAGGCCGTTACGCGGGCGTGCTCGAGGACCGGATCAATCAAGCCGCCTGGCGCTGTTCTGGAGTTCAGGTTACCCCGCGGCGTACCGTGCCGGGCAATCCCTGGATCAGCAAGGGTGAAAAACTGGATGAAATGGTCAGCTACGATGTCCAGGCTTGAGGAGGTGCTCGATTCCGGGCCAGGTCCGGGCGGCAAGCGGTCCGTCTCGGTCCGCTATGGGCCCGACGGAGAAGTAGAAATTTTAGGTATAGCCGAGGGAGCTGAGGCCGAAGCGATGATCGCCCGGGCCCAAGCTCAAGGCGTAGAAGTACGGCAGGATGCGGACCAGGTCAACGACCTGTTTCGGTCGGGGCAAGCTTCGAGCCGGGTTCCCCCCGAGGTCTATGAACTGATGTCCCTGATGGTGCAATTTGCCGAAGAGGTAAACGAAGCCTGGGCAGGGCCCGGAGTCAATGAGTAGAGGTTAAATGGTACCCGCGGAGAACCATGGAAGCGGGTCGAATAGCGGAAGAAGCGGATGGAGGTACTAGGCGGATGCTCGATGGTATGAGAATGGCCACTGAAGGCATGAAACAGATGTCCATGAAGCAGGATATGGTTACGAACAACCTGGCCAACGTAGGCACGGCCGGTTATCGCAAAGAGAGCCTGGTGGTCGAGTCTTTCTCGGAGGTCATGGCTCGGGAGTCCAGTGGGGCGACCGAGGTTGGTTCCACCGGCGGCTACGAGAACAATGCTCGCTTCAATCAGTATTCTCAGACCCATATGGGCCAGGGCGGACTCAAGGAGAGCGGTAGCCCCTTCGACCTGGCTCTGGATGACAACGGCAAGAGCTTCTTCACGATTCAAACCCCCAAAGGGATTGAGTTCACCCGCGGTGGCACGTTCCATCTGTCCACCAGCGGGCATCTGGTGACGGCTGACGGTTCTTTCGTGCTCGGTCAGCGCGGGCCCATCAAGGTAAACGGTTCCGATTTCAAGGTGGGTGACAACGGCGTGGTCAGCGTCGACGGTAAAGAAACCGACCGGTTGCTGGTGAGCCGCTTCGAGGACCCCAAGGCGATGAAGCGCCAGGGTTCCTCCAGCTTTGCCTCGGACACCAACTCGGTGGTTGCCACCAACGACTTCAAAGTCAAGCAGGGTTACGTGGAGCAAGCCAACTTCAACGCCCTCACCGAGATGGTCGACTTGATGCAAACGATGCGTAATTTCGAGGCCAACCAGAAGGCGCTTCAGTCTCACGATCAGCGTCTTCAAAAGGCCGTCAACGAACTCGGTCGCGTCCGCTAAGAATTCACCCAAGGAACGAAGGAGAACAAAACGTTATGATGAGAGCCCTTTACACTGCAGCCTCGGGTATGATGGCGCAGCAGACCAACATCGACAACATCTCCAACAATCTGGCCAACTACCAGTCGACCGGCTTCAAAAAGTCGCGCGTTTCCTTCGAAGATCTGCTGTACGCCACGATGGAAAGCCCCGGCACCGAAGCGACTGGCGGCAAAACCCAGATCGGTATGGGTGTGCGCACGATGTCCACCCAAAAGCAGTTCTCTCAGGGTCAGTTACAGGAGACCAAGGATCCCTACAATGTGGCCATCGACGGCGAAGGGTTCTTCAAAGTGAAGATGCCCGATGGCGAAGTGGCCTACACTCGTGATGGCTCCTTCAGCATGAACAAAGAGGGCCGCCTGGCTCTGCACAACGGCGCTGACCTGGGTGTGAAGATTCCTGCGGACATGAGTAACATCACCATCGAAGGCGACGGCAAAATTATGGGCACCCGCCTCAATGGCGACGGAAAGCCCGAGCAAGTGGGTCAGATCACCGTCACCAAGTTCCTCAACCCGTCGGCTCTCAAGGCCGTGGGCGGCAATCTGTATACGCAGACGGAAGCTTGCGGCAACAAGACCGAAGAGACCCCTGGCAAGAACGGCTGTGGCGTGCTGGCTCAGGGCTATCTCGAGAAGTCCAACATCAATATCGTCGAAGAGATGATCAACATCGTCACCGCTCAGCGCTCCTTTGAAATGAATCAAAAGGGCGTGCAGGCGGCTGACGAAATGATGCGCGCCACCAACCAGCTGCAACGCGGTTAAGGAAGGTAAGTTATGCAGATCGAAGGCTTCAATCCGGAACCCCTCCGTCAGGCCAGCGAGAATACGCCTGGTCGCGCCAAAGAAGAGGCTAAGCTTAAAGATGCCTGTCAGCAGTTTGAGCAGATGTATCTGGCTCAGATGTTCACGCAGATGCGCAAGGCCTCCAAAATGGGCGGCGGTGAAAGTATGCTCGGCAACAGCCAGGGCGAAGAGATGTTCACCGGAATGCTCGACCAGGAACGTGCCAAAACATGGTCCCAAGAGGGCGGCGTGGGCTTGGCCAATCTGCTCTTCCAGCAAATGAAGAAAACTCTGTAGACTGGCGCCTTCTTCTTGAAGAGGGAAGGCAACGCCTACGACAAAAAAGGAGAGGTCTTTTAGGCCTCTCCTTTTTTGTCGTTTTCAGAGGGCGGGGCTCATACTTGAGGCGGAAGGAGGCACAGACTGAGTCGGCGCGCTGATCAACCCGACGCTGATGAGCTTGAAAGCTTGTGGCGAAAATACAAGGCCTCCAAGGATCCCTCTGTCCAGGAGAGTCTGGCGGAGCATTACCTTTCGCTGGTGCGCTCGATTGCGGTGAGCCTTTCGCGCAAAATCGGCCAGGGCGTGGACGTCGACGACATGGCCGCCGACGGCAGCATCGGGTTGCTGCGGGCCATTGAGACTTTCGATATTGATCGCGGCTTCAAGTTTCAGACCTACGCTACCACTGTAGTGCGCGGGGCCATCCTCAACGGTATGAGGCGAATGGACTGGGTCCCCGAGCGGGTGCGTGCCAAGAATCGCTCCTTGCAGCAGGCCATGGATCGACATCAGGCCGAGACCGGGGAGAAACCCAGCGAAGAGCAGTTGGCCGAAGAGTTGCAGATCTCCACCGAAGAGGTTTACGACCTGATTGCCAATCTCGGCACTACCTACCTTCTGTCGCTGGAGCAACCGCTTGGGAGCGAAGACGGTGAAGCCAGCCTGGGCGACATGGTGGACGATGATGAAGATGTGCCGGATGTGGAGTATGAGTACGCCGAGGAGCGCGATGCCCTGCGGGAGGCCATCCTGCAACTCGACGAGCGCGAGCAGCTGATTATCACCGCCCACTACTTTGAGGGCGTCACTTTTGACGCCATTTCCAAGATACTGGGTGTGTCCAAGCAGCGCGTGTCGCAGATGCATAGTCGGGCTGTGCGCCGCTTGCGCGAGGGTCTGGGCGACGACGAGATTTCGCCCGAGGCCATGCAGGGATTCACCTTTGAGAGTAGCGCCTGACGAAGTTGTTGCAAACCACTAACCAAATTTCTGTCGGTTTCGGTTGTGATAGGACGGCATGCAAATTCAATTGATGCCCCCCTCCTGGGAAAAGCCTCGCCAGCTGGCGGGGAAGCCCGTCCCGGCACGCCAGCAGCCCGAGCCTCCCGACCCCGAGTTGGGCGAACAGATCGCTCGTTGGGTGGGTCGGGGCAGCCAGGCCGTAGCTATGGCGCCGCAGTTTTTGGAGTCCCGCCCCTGGGTGTTGGACACTCTGCGTTTGGGCACGTGTGCGCCATTACTGGAAGGCGCTGCTATTGCCGCAGGGGCCGTCAGCACGGTGTCCATGGCTACGGCAGGCACGCTGGAAATGATCGACGGGGTGAAGCACCGCAATGCCGCCGAGGTTTTCAAGGGAGCTTCGGAGATCGCTCGAGGCGGATATGTAGGCACCTTTACGGCCTCGCTGCTGGCCGACCGCCCCTTGGACTTTGGACGCAGTTTGGGAATCATCAGTGGGGGCTTGCAGACACTGGGCGGCCTTGCCCGCATGACTCAGAAGAAGCGGCCGGGCAACCCGACCAGCCCCAAGGTAATAGGCGCGCTGGAGGCAGGCATGGGACTTTCGTGGCTGGGTTCGCTAGTGGGGGTGCCGGTGGGTCTGTGCTTTACTTTGCGCATGGGATTGTCGGCCAGCAAAGCCATTTACACGCATCGCCAGGATTGGCAAGATTGGACCCTGCCAAAAGGCAGGGGATGAGCGGCCGCGAGGCAATGTATCCGGTGAAATTTTTTCTTGGACGGTGAGGAGACCCATCATGGCCAAAGGACCCCGAGGCCCCCGCAAGCGCGGCCCGGCCCAGCCCAAACGAGCGCCCGTGGATCCGATGAAGATGTTCGAGGACGAAGAAGAGGATCTGCGCGACACACCGGAATACAAGCGCCGGCAATTGATCACGCGGATTGGCACTTCGATCCTGCTGTTTGCCTTTCTGGGTACTTCGGGCATTACGTGCTTTGCTGGCATGGCCAATCAACCGTCCCCCGAAGAGGAGGCTCAGCGGGCCGGCAACACCACCGGTGTGGGAAATCCCCTAAAGTTGGAGATCGCCCGTTTTCGTGAGGACTTGAAGAAGGATCCCAACGATACCAATGCCATGAGCCTTTTGGGCGTCTATCTCATGCAGCAGTCGGCTGACGGTAGTGACGAGCAGGCCAAGAAAGATCGGGCCGAAGCGCGCCAGCAGTTTGAGGCGGTGCTCCAGAAGGAGCCTGACAATTTCCAGATGTATCAGTATCTGGGCGGGATCTTCTTGCTGAACAATGATCTTACGAAGGCCCGCGAAGCCTTTGCTAAATCCGTCGAGTTGACCAGTCGCCCGGTCGACCCTAAGGCCCCCGACAAAGACGCCAAGCAGTCTCAGCAAGACCAGGGTCTGGTGGAGTCTCGAGTGGGGTTGGCGCTGGTTCACTACAAAGAGAAATCCTACGACGGCGCCCTCCAGGAACTGGATGGTGCGCTGAAAGTGAATCCCGGCTTTGCCAAAGGTTACCTTTTGCGCGCTAAGGTTCAGCTCGATCGCAAGCAGCCCGAACAGGCCCGGCGCGACCTTCAGTTGGCTTTAGAGATTGCCAAGAGCAAGCCTCAGGGGAGCCAGGAGCAGATGGAGATCTTTGCCGAGTATACTTCTGCCATGAAGGTGCTGGACCCCAATCCAGTCTCCACGGCCACGCCCAAACCTGGCTCTTCGGCCACTCCGGCGGTGACCTCCACGCCCATTGTGGTGGCCACGCCCGTGACCGACATCACCCCTTTGGCGCTGCCCGCGGTTAACGCGACCACGCCGGTCAATGCCACCAGTCCCACGCCGCCCTAGCTCATGAAGGGCTGGCTCTGTTGGTGGTTGTTGCTGGCCTGTGGCTGGGCTGAGTCTTTTAATCCCCAACAGGATCTGCCCCGACTGGGGGTGGGAATTCAGGCAGGCTTGATCCGGGTGCTGGGCGCCGATCGGCAGACGGTGCTGTATAGCAAGGGGATCGACGAGCCGGCCTCGGCCCGTTGGGACGAAGACTCGCGCCGACAGCTCTTCGGTGCGCTGGAACTGGACCCCCGATCGGTAGACCGGGTCAGCGCTTACTTAATGAAAAACTACGCCACGTTGCCCCACCGAGAGGCGATAGCGCTGCTGGGCGTGCTGTTTGGAAGTCCCGAGTTGAGTCGCAACAGTCGACCTCAGGTGGAGCTGTTTTTGGTCACGGCCATGAACACTGATCGCCAGGTAGAGGCTCGCCGCCAGGCCATTCTGGCCTTAGCGGTGGCTCCTCTCCTCTCCGATTTTGCGGTGGATCGGGTGGTGGGCAAGTTTGAGCGTTGCGACAACTTGTGGGAACTCTTCCCTATGCAGCAGTTCTTCGAATATCAGGCGGCGCAGTTGCGCAGTCGCAAGTCCTTTGCCAGGCTGGGCGAGCGGTTGTCCAAAGTAAATTCCCTCTATACCCCCGCCATCTTGCAGTCTCTGGAGGGGCCCCCGTAGGGCCAGCAAAGCGGCTCATCTCCTATCCGTCGTCACCAGAAGTGATGTCCGGCGACTCTTGACAGAAACAGGTGAACACGCGTTAGACTTGCATGGGGTGACGGAAGACCAGGCTCGTGGCGAGTTTGCGAAGACTACTGAAGGAGAGGCAGCAGATGCATTGTCAGGCAGCGTTAGAACTGGCTCGGGACTGATGGCTTTCTAGCTTCATGCGACGCGGCTTCACGTTGGCGGAGGTGATGGTGGCCATTCTCTTTGTGAGTATCGCCATGTTCGGCTATTTTGCATTGCACTTGCGCATCATTCACAGCGCGTCCACTCTGGAGCAGCGCCAGGCCATGCGCCGGCACCTGGAAAGGGCCGCCTACTTGGTGCGCTACGGGTCTCGCCCTCCCCAGTTGGGGGTATTTCCGATTCAGCCTCTCACGCCGGGCACAACCGAGGCCGAGAACGTGTATGCGCAAGACCCCAATCAGGCCTACGACGGCAATGTGACAGTGACTTTGCAGCCCAGCCCGCCGGGAACCTATCGAGTGGAATACAGCATATTTTGGGAAAACAAGCACGGCCGGCAGAACTATGTGGTCGATACCTTTGTGCGCGACAAGGACGCGGGCTGGTGAGTAGGCGCGCAACCACGCTGGTGGAACTTATGGTGGTGATGGCCATCTGGTCGGCGGTGATGAGCGCTGTGCTGGGATTTTACGTCTATGGCACCAAAGTGTCCAAGCGGTACGATGCCTTGTCTCAGCAGTTGCGCGAAGTGCAACAACTGGTTGACCGGATCGTGGGGCGCATCACCCATGCGGAGATTTTAGAGATTGTGCTGGGCAACAAGCCGGCCTTGCGCTATGTGCGCAGCCGAAGTGAAGCGGCCTTGCTGGCCGACGCACTGCTGCCCAACTGGACCTCTCAGGATGAGATTTTGGCGGTGGTGCCCGACCCGGTTCGCAGCCAGAAGTTGATTGGCGGTAAGGTCGACGCATTGATGTGTTTCTACAATCGGCTGGTTGTTCAGGAACAAGGCCAGGTTTCGACCTTGCTGCAGCTCAGCGACGGAATGCTGGTGAGTTTCGAGAAGTATGGCCCTTCGGTAATCATGCAGGTCAAAGTGCCTGTGCGGACTTCGCAGCAGCAAAAGGTGGACACCAAGACGGTGGACATCGCCTCGATGTATGAGGACAAGCGCTGGCGGAAAGTTACTCGGGCCTTTCTGCTCAACGGATGGCAGGGGGCGATCATCAGTACTGGCGTCAGCCCGGGTCAGAAATGAACCAGGGGACTGTAGCGTCGCAATAGGGGTTGGCTGGTCGAATAGCCGGCCAGGGCCAGGGCCACAATATCGTCCACGACCGACGTTTTTCCGGCATAGTCGCGCTGGCTTTCTATAAAATAGCTGCTGCCCGCCAGCACTCCAGCCAGGCCAGTGGGCAGCAGTTGCCAGTTCTTTCCGTCGAAGTGAGCCAGGGCCTGGGCGGTCGATCGTGGAGGTCCATCAGGATTGTCTGGCAGTCGGGCCTCGCAGGTCACCAGTGCGTAAAGTTCTTGGCGGGCTGTGGCTGTGGGGTTGGCGGCGATGGCCCAATGAAGCTCTTGTGTGGGCTCCTCGGGCATGGT
Source organism: bacterium (assembly GCA_018780265.1). Classification (GTDB taxonomy): domain Bacteria; phylum Vulcanimicrobiota; class Xenobia; order Xenobiales; family JADMJV01; genus JADMJV01. Next base: position 120,462 of record JADMJV010000016.1, on the reverse strand, counting down.
CAGGTTGGCTCCCGGAATGGCCGAACGAGCGCCAACATTGCGACCCGGCAGAAGCTTGGGCAGATATTGGGCCGGGTCAAAGCTAGAGAGGCACATCAACTCGTCGCTGCCGCGCGGGGCGACCGAGAGTAACTGGTCCCCATATACCAGCATGTGCGGTTCGAGGTTTCCGGCCACTTGAAAGCGGTCTCCCACCACGCGAAGCAAGGTATTGGCACCGCTTTGAGCGGTGTAAATCTGGCCATTTTGGGTCACCCACATGGTGGCCTGATTGGGCCGGGGACCGTCGACCACCACCGGTTCGCTGAGGTCGTCGGTGACTTTGAGCAGGTCAACGACCTTGGCCCAGGCTTTGGTAGCGGGATCATAACTCAGCATGCATGGCTCGTCGTAGTATCCGCCCGGGTCCACGCTGCCCGGCGGATCGGATCCAGCCTTGTTGCGAAAGCGCACCCCTCGCATATAGATGTGCCGGCCGTGGCAATAGTAGAGATTGTCTTTGGCGTCCGCCACCGTGCCGCTGAGGATGTACCACTCGACGCATGGGCCCTGGTACTCGGAGGTATCCAGTTCCACCAACTTGCCACCCAGAGTGACGGTGGTAAAGGTAGGTTGACCGTCGGGTTGGCCGTTGATGGTAGCCTGCTTGACGCGTCCCAGGGTATCGCCGGGATCAGGGAGGAGGTCTAAGGAGAACTTTTCGCTTTCAAATTTTCCCATGGAGGCGCCGTGGCCCTTGGGTAATTGCTGGCTGGTGGGGCCAAAGCCAGCAACGGTAACCACTCCCAGAGTATCGATGATAGGCTGCCAATCCTGGAGCGTGGGAGGAGTGGCCCCCTGATCTTGGGTTTCCAGGTAGAGCGGACCCCCTTTGGCCACGTAGGTCCCGGTCAGAGTCTGGGGCGGCACAGGGCCCAGAGGCTGCCAGCGGAAATTGGGTCCGAGCACGGCGTGGGTCACGCTATCTCCCGCTTTGTGCACAGCAAACAGGTGCGGCTTCTTATCGCCCACGGCCACGCTATCGGCCAGGCGGAATTCTTCCAATAACCAGTGACGTTCGGCCTTGATCAAATTGGAGTTGGCGCTGACTGTGACTTCCACTACACCGGGGCGGGTGGTGCGCCAGGTCGACTTGACCACCGCCCCGCTGGCCAAAGTTTGCTCGCGCAAAACCTCTTCCCAATTGGGCTGGGTGCGCATCACCTGCAGGTTATAGTCGAGCACACCATCGGCGGCAAACTCGGCTCGCATTTTGTGATCGGCCAGCAGTGTGGAACGGATGTCCTCGCGGTTGGTGACCGTCAGGGCCACCGACAGAAAGAAGAGGAAGGCCGCCATGAATAGGGCTGAAACCAGAAGATTGCCGCGCCTGGAGGAGGGCTTCATGAGGTATTGGATTCCCCGCCAACCGGGCGGCTCCTATGCCAGGAGCGCTGGACTGGGAAGCCAATTCTGCAGAGAATGCGGAAAATCTTACACGTAGACATGGACGCCTTCTATGCTTCGGTGGAACAGCGCGATCATCCACAATGGCGGGGACGACCGGTGCTGGTGGGGGGAGACGGTCGCCGGGGGGTGGTTTGCGCTGCCAGTTATGAGGCTCGACAGTTTGGGGCCCGTTCGGCCATGCCCATGCACAAGGCTCGTTCCTTGTGTCCAGAGGCGATTGTGGCTCCGCCTCGATTTTCGGTGTATCAGCAGGTGTCAGACGATATTCAGTCGATTTTTCGCCAGTACACTGAGAAAATCGAGCCTATTGCGCTGGATGAGAGCTTTCTGGATGTGAGCCAGCACTGTGAGGAGCACTCGGTGAAGGCGGGGGTGTTGGCCCGGGACATTCGCCGTCAGATCCAGCAAAAGACGGGCTGTACCGCCTCGGCGGGAGTGGCACCGAACAAACTGGTGGCCAAGATCGCCTCGGGGTTTCACAAGCCCAACGGCCTGACCATTGTTACGCCGGAGCAGGTGGAGGGCTTTTTGGCCTCACTTTCCATTGGCGAACTGTGGGGAGTGGGTCCTGTCAATGAACGCCGATTCTTGTCTTTGGGTGTGACCACCATCGGACAACTGGCCGCCTTTGACCCTGGCGCGCTCTCTCAGCAGTTTGGGCACTGGGCGCCCTATTGGCAAAAACTGGCCCGTGGTCAGGATGACCGTGAGGTGGAAAGCAGTCGAGGAACCAAATCGGTTTCCAGCGAGATCACTTTTGACGAGAACGTGGAGTCGCGCGCCCGCTTGTTGGAAGCTCTGGCCGCTCAATCGGAGCAGGTCAGTCAACGACTGCAACAGTTGGCGTTGCAGGGGCGAACCGTGATTCTCAAGTTGCGCTTTGCGGACTTCGCTACCATCACGCGCAGTTCCAGTTTGCGCGGACCGCTTTGGGAAGGGCCGCTGCTCTATGGGCGAGCGCGGCAGTTGCTGGAGAATCAGGGTGAGTTGCCGGCGGTACGCCTGATCGGTCTGGGCGTGTCTAACCTGTCTTCGAGACACGCACCTCTCCAGTTGGAGCTGGATTTTGAGGAGCATTCCTGATCCAGGTGCCGTGCTTCTGCTACTATGCCCCCCGCCCGCCGGGGCGGGCCGCCGGGCCTTCAATCTGGGGATTTTCCGCGGCCGTCAGGCCGCGAACTTGCTCGGCTGCATCTGATGAAACAACCA
>JADMJV010000016.1:76552-117794 GCA_018780265.1 bacterium | reverse complement strand
GGCCGTCAGGCCGCGCCTGGGATCGTCTTTGCTCTGGCACTTCCCACGTCGTTTCGCAGGGCGTTTCAGCCGCTTTATCCGGATAAAGCGGGGCCGAGCCGGCTCTCGGCTATCGCCTACGGGGTTGGTGGCAGGCCGGGCACTCTGGAGGATGGCTCTTAAGAACTACAGGGCCAAGAATTCATCTACCGTGAGTCCTGTTTGGCGCACGATAGCGCGTATAGTGCCCTCTGGAATGTGGCCCCCGTGGTTGCCCACCGTAGTCTTCCTGCCAGTGGCGGCTTGGCGCCAAATTTCATGACTTCCCTTGGCTTGGCGGTCATACGCAAAGCCGATCTTACGGAGCTTTCTGGTGACATCCGCATAAGTGAGTCCAGTTAGGCGCCCCACCTATGGAACGCCGATGGGGACCGTGAGTTCGGTAGGTGAGGACATCAACCCCTGAAAGACTTCTGGAATAGGGTCCCCGTGCTCAATGCAAGATTCCAATATTTTGCGGGCCACATCCTGAGCTATCTCGATAGTCTCCGCCAGAGTCCGCCCCTGGGCTACCAGCCCGGGCACTTGCTCGCTGGTGGCCACATAGCCGCCTTCTTCGAGGGTGTCTATTTGCAGTTTTACCAAGGCTTCTGACATTAGCGTTTCACCAAGCTTCCGATTTGGATTTGTTGAAGGATGGCCCGCATAAAGACCTTGAGGGCGTCCCGCTCCCGTTCGTTGAGTTTGTCTACTTGACCCAGCAGGTCAGCAAGTTCTGGATCATCCACTTCGCTGAGTCGAATTGCAACTTTGCTATAGCCTCCAGACAGAAGAGACGTCAGCGGAATCTCAAGGGCTTGCGCAATTTTCTCAAGGGCTTTGGTGCGCGGTTGGACTTGGTTTTTTTCCCAGCGAGCTACGACAGATTGAGTTACTTCGAGCTTCTCGGCAAGTTCAGCCTGGGTAAGCCCTTTGTCTCTGCGTAAGAGTGCGATTGTATTTCCAACTTGGCTTTCAGCGAAGGCTTTCATCGCCTTCCATTGTTTCATATTCGGGCGGTAAAGACAAGTTGTAGGGGTAGACGACAGAGCTTAATTATAGCATATTGATAGCGTTAAAACTTATTGGGCGGGGTCAGGTCAGCCTCCGGACAGAAATACGGCCTGCAAGATGTTTGTGCGCCTAATCCAACCGCGAAGAAATCGACGACCTGAAATCCGGCGTCGACCTGGTGCCCTCTTTGAGGCGCACCAGGTGCCGGTGCGGAAAGTTGGACGCAGCCTCAGGCACTCTGTTTTGCTCACACCGAGACCACGCCCTCGATGTCCAGGCAAGCGTCACACAGTTCCAGTCCAGGCCGCGCCTGCGCCTGGCCAATGACTTCTGTGTGGACGGAGCTTGGAATCAAAACCTTCGTGAAAAGCGCCGGGAAGAGATCAGGGGCGTAAAAAGAAGGTGATGCACGACGCCCCTATTAAAAGCAACCGGAAATCAGCATAAGGTACAAAGGCATGGCTTAAAAAAAACACAGCAGACTACAGCAGTCGCTGCGTAGGCTTGTAGGCAAAGAAGTCATTGTGACCCTTTGCAGAGAGAATATTGATCCACTCACCGGCTATGTAGTAGACCTCAGCTCGGATTTCGTTGGTAATTCACTGCCTAAGTGATGCCATTTTGCGCATTCAGGATATTACTCTCGTCGAAGACAAGCCAGAACATGGTGCCTTCTACATGGAAGCGTTGAAACTGCGTGGATACACGCCGAAGCGTCCTGTCGGGAGTTTACGGTATGGGGCTCAATTCGGCGACCCTGGCCGCCGGGCGGTGGAATCATCCATCTTGCCAGCCAGCACCCAGCCCCTAAAAAGCTATGGGGTGGCACTCAATGTTTGTTTGGCTTGGGCCACGTTCACTTCACCTTTGCGGCAAAACTGGGGCCGAGCCGGCATTCCGCCACGGGGTACGGCCGGCGGCCGGCCTGGGCAGACCGTTGCTTGCGCAGAGGCCGGCGGCCATTCGAGGCCAGGCCACATGCCCGTTTCGCATTCGGGCACTGATTTTTCTTTCCTTAGGGCCCGTCCCGAAATAACATAGACACTCGGGCCACGGATCCATCCCCACCAGCCGCGTCGCGCCTCGGTTAAATATGGCCCGATATTCGCCCTCGGCGCTCCTTGCTGGAGGGGCGCCTCCGAGGCCGGAATGCCCAACTTATTCCGCGACGGGCCCTTAGAATCGGGTGTAACACGGGAGAGGAGTCGAAGAATCACCGGAGGCGCGTACGCGCAAGCCAAGCAATGGCCCGGGCGAGCTTTTGCAGGCGTGGCCCGGGTCAAACAAAGCTAACAACCAGGCCCGTAGCCGGTAGCCAGGCCAGCCCGGATTGGACCGCTCTTTCGAGGCGCAAATCCGCGTGTTTTTCTCCTCCTTTGTAGCGCCGCAGCCAGGCGCAGGCCTCCGGCCCCGCCCATCGCCTTGCGCACATTTTCCTAAAGGAGAAACACCATGCGTATTTTGCTACCCTCTCAAGAGAGGCCTGATTCCTTATCGGCTACTTGGGTGTTTTTTCGACCACGCTCGCTTGATAGCGACCGTTGTTCTGCGTTTTCATCTTTTCCAGAATTTCGTCGATCTTCACTTTCTCATCATCGTAGGTGAAAGTGGCTTGTAGCTTGGGTTGATCGGTGCTTACACCGGATACACCACCAACGGTGGTGAGCATATCGCGAACTCGCGATGGGCAAGAAGCTCAGGTCATTCCGGGGATGTTGACGGTGACTTTGACGGGCTTGGCAAACGCGCAAGCCGTCGTCAGGGCCACGAAGAGGACCAGGTGACGTAGCATAGTGTCTCCATTTTCAAGATAGTGCGGCCAGGCAAGGATGGCCCAGCCTGACAACCGGACATACCCAGAATGAGTTCCTGAAACACCCCCGGTCAGTTATTGATGCCCCCCCGCAAGGGGTCGCGGGTGCGAGTGATGTGCTCGATCAGGTCGATCTTGGTGACGATGCCACACGGTCGCGCATCGCCATCGACCACCAGTACGGCCGAGCGGCCTTCGGAGAGCATCTGATAGACGGAGTTGAGGTTGGTGTCGCGGGTGATCATGGGCAGGGCGTCACTCATCACGTCGCGTACCTTGTGATGGAGGCTGCCCGGGTCGGCAAAAATGCGGTTCATGATCGACGATTCCTGGAGGGTGCCAACAACTTTGTGGTTCTCGACGACGGGCAACTGGGAGATGTTGTGCAGTTTCATCATTTCGATGGCGGCCGTGACCTCTTCTTCTACCCCCACGGTGTAGACCGGGTTGCTGTTGGCCGAGGGCTTGTGAGCCAGCAGTTCGTCGACGGCCAGGCACTCAGTTTCATCCCAAAAACCGTTTTCTTTCATGTAGTCGTCGGAATAGAAACGAGACAGGTACTTCATACCTCCGTCGGGAATGAGGATGACCATGGTCTGGCCTTCGTGCATGCCGCGAGCATATTTGAGGGCGCCATAGACGGCCGACCCGGCCGAACCCCCAAGCAGTAGCCCTTCTTCGCGGCACAGGCGACGGGCCATATTGAACGATTCGCGGTCGTTGACGCAGACCATATGGTCGATGATATCGAGATCGATGGTGGCGGGGATGAAATCTTCGCCGATGCCTTCAATTTTGTAAGGCTTGGCCTCGGTGCCGGTGTAGAGCGATCCTTCGATGTCGATACCGACAATTTTGACGTTGGGGTTTTTCTCTTTCAGGTAACGGGCCACCCCGCTGATGGTGCCACCGGTGCCCATGCCGCAGGCGAAGACGTCGATTTTGCCGTCGGTCTGCTCCCAGATTTCCGGTCCCGTGGTCAAGTAATGGGCTTCGGGGTTCATGGGGTTGGCATACTGATTGGGCTGGAATCCGTTGGGGAGTTCACGGGCCAGACGTTCAGCCACCGAATAGTAGGATTCGGGCGATTCCTTGGCCACGTGGGTGGGCGTGATGACCACCTCGGCGCCGTAGGCCTTGAGCAAGCGAATTTTTTCCTGGCTCATTTTGTCGGGCATGACAAAAACGCACTTGTAGCCCTTGAGGCAGGCGGCCTGAGCCAGGCCCACACCGGTGTTTCCCGAGGTGGGCTCGACGATAGTGCCACCTTTCTTGAGCCGGCCATCGCGTTCGGCGGCCTCGATCATGGTAATGGCGATGCGATCTTTGACGCTACCCCCCGGATTTAGTTGCTCTAATTTGGCCAGTACCAGCGGCTTGACGCCGGCTGCGACGCGATTGAGCTTGATCATAGGTGTGTTGCCCACCAGATCTAGAACGTTGTTGGCATACTTCATGAAGGTCCCCAATAGACATAAACAGGATGCCTCCTTATACCTGACTGATGGGGCCGCTGAAACCCCATGTTAATGGGTTGTTAAGTGGTGGTCAGAGCCCGCCGATAGCGCGTTTTTTGTCTTGATCGGTAATATGGCCCCGGCATAATAGGCTGAGAGAAGGAGTATTCAGTCTATGAACTTCGCCGCCATCCTCAGTCAGTTCCGCTTCGCCGTCACGGCGGGTGCCACAGCATTCGCCCTGGCCACCCTGCTGACTTCGCAAGCTCCTCCTCTGGATATGGGACTGCTGTTGTGTCTGGCTCTGGCAGTTCTGTCGGAGCGCTGGCTGCTGGTTTTGCCCCGCTACGGCCCGTTCACCCTTTCCGAATCGATGATTTTTGCGGTCATGCTGCGATACGGTCCGGTGGCCACCCTGTTTGCCACCATTTTGGCCGGCCTCTCCCGTTTTCAACGCGAATCGCGCCACGGAGCTTCGGCCCGCCCCGAGTTCATTTTTTACAGTCTCTCGCAGAGCTGGCTCAGTTACGGCTGCGCCGCCTGGATGTGGAGCAAATTTCGTGGACTGGGACCGATTTTGGCCGACCAGGCTCCTCTGGACCTCTTTTTGATGCTACTCCTGGCTGTTGGAGTTTTTGCCGTGCAAGCTTATGTGGTAGCGGTCCATCAGTGGCTGGAGCAGCAATGTCTGGGCGACTGGTCCACTCGCATCAACTGGCCGCGCCTGCGTCTGGTCACCCAGGCTCTGTTGCCGCTGGGTGTGCTGCTGACGGCCTGTCTGCAAGAGCGTCCGGGCGCAGTCTTATTGCTGCTGGGCCCGCTCTGGGTTACCTACTCGAGCATTCGTAACTACACCGCTACCCTGCAAGAGGCGCAGCAGGTGGTGAGCAGTCTGGCCGAAGCCGTGGAGCGCCGTGAGCCTCACACGGTGGGTCACTCTTCCCGGGTGGGCCGACTGGCCACCGATATGGGACGCTACCTGCGTATGTCGGAGGTGGATGTGCGCACCACTGCTTCGGCAGCCCGCCTTCACGAGCTGGGCAAAATCAGCCTGGGCGATCACATTCTTTGCAAATCGGGTTCGCTGCAGGCCAGCGAGTGGGAGCGCGTTCGTCGCTATCCTGAAGTTGGTGCCGAAGTGGCCTCTCATCTCAGTCTGAGCCGTCGTGAAGCGGAGATCATCCGCTATCACCAGGAGTGGTATGACGGCAGCGGCTATCCGCACGGATTGCTGGGCGAGCAGATTCCTTTAGGCTCTCGCGTATTGAGCGTGGCCAAGGCCTTCGATGCCATGATTTCGCGACGCTCTTATCGCTCTGCTTTAAGCTGGCAGCAAGCACTGAGTGAATTGCGTCAACGAGCCGGAACCCAGTTTGACCCGCGGGTGGTGGCAGCTCTGCAGGCTGTGCTCGGCCCGGTGGCGCTGCGCAGCCGCGCCGCCTAAGAGCTTATTGCAATGGCCCCATCCCCCCGCGAATGGCTGTGGTATGCCATGGTCTTCGGGGTGGGCGGCAGCTTGTGGGGGGTGGCCCTCGGTCAACTGCTTCACCAGACCTGGTCTAGCCAAAGCTTATGGGCTTTGGGAGTGTTAGCGGTAGTCACCTTTCTGACTCTCTTTCGCTACGTGCGCCTCAGTCAGGACGACTATCACTCGGTTTATACTCTGGATGACGTACCGCTTTACGCTTTGATTTTCTTGCAGGGTTGGAGTGCGGCGGCGGTAGTGGCCGGCGTGGCTCGCCTGTTGTTCGAAATGGTACGGGTGGGTCGAGCCATGCGAGAGCATCCAGAGCGTGTCCATTGGGCTCACGTCATCTATCACTTTAGCGACATTCCCATGTCGATCAATGTTACGGCTGCTGCTGGTCTGACCTATACGGCTCTGTGTGGGGATGAGCCCTTGATGGGTGGGTTTCACAACGGACTGGCTGTGGCCGCCGCGACGGCCGTCTGGTTTTTGCTGGCCTTCGGTCAAAATTCGCTGGCCATTACCCTGCGCCGGCAGTTGCCGTTAAGTTGGATGGTGCAAGTCTTTCGCCAAAATTTTCGGCACATTCGCCTGCACGTATTGATGCTGGTGCCGCTGGGGGCCTTGCTGGCTATCTTTCTGCAAAGTTCACCGTGGGCCGCTTTGTTGCTATTGGTGCCGGTGAGTTTGATGCACAATGCCCTGGAGGCCCAGCACAAATTGCGGCTGGAATCGGTCAGTACCATTCAGGCCGTGGCCCGTTATCTGGAAGAGCGCGACCAGTATACACAGGGGCACTCGGCCCGGGTGGCCGACTACGCGGCAGCCATGGCCGAGTGCATGGAGATGTCGGCCGAGGATGTGGAGCAGGTGAGGCGGGCCGGTTTGATTCACGATATCGGCAAAGTGGACATTCCCGACGCCATTTTGCGCAAGCCAGGCAGGCTGACCGAAAGCGAACGCCAGATTATGCGCACGCACACCGATCGAGCCGTCGACCTGGGCCGCAAATTGGTGAGTCTCAGCCGCGAACTGCCCTTTCGCGATGCTGCCTACCATCACGAGAACTTTGATGGTAGCGGCCATTACCGGATGGTGGGCGAGGAGATTCCGCTGGTCAGCCGCATCTTGGCCGTAGCCGATACCTTTGACGCCATGACTTCAGACCGCCCGTATCGGAAGGGGATGCCGCTGGAGAACGCAGTGGTCAGGTTGAAGGAAGTGGCCGGCAGCCAACTCGACCCGGTTTGCCTGGAGGCCTTCGAGAAAGCCCTGGAAAAGGGAGCCATTCAACAGATTTTGAGTGCTGTTGCCAACCCCTAGGCCCTGTGCTAGAATGCTCGGGCCCAAGCGTCGAGCGCTGGTAGCTCAATGGATAGAGCGTCGGCCTCCGGAGCCGAAGGTTGGAGGTTCGAATCCTCTCCGGCGCGCCAGCTTGGTACTAAATGTCTCCTTCGGGAAGCAGTTTATTGAAGCGAGGTATCAGTCCCAAACGATGAAAAATGGATGAGTCTTGCGCTCGAAGCAGCGCGAGCCAGGCCTGACGAAGTTCCCGTCGGGGCGATCGTGGTCCTCGATGACCAGGAGATCGCCCGCGCCGGAAACGAGCGCGAGCAGTCCTCTGACCCCACCGCCCACGCCGAGATGCTGGCGCTGCGTGCCGCAGCCGCTCGACTGCAACGATGGAATCTGTCCGACTGCACAATCTACGTCACCCTGGAACCGTGTCCGATGTGCATGGGAGCGATCTTGTTAGCCAGGATCCCCCGCCTGGTCTTTGGATGTCGAAATCTGAAACTGGGAGCCGCCGGAACTCTGCTCGGCCTGCACGATTTTCCGGGTTCGTCCCTGCGCTGCAGGGTTGAGCAAGGAGTGTTGCAAACGGAGTGCGCCAGACTCTTAGAAAGCTTTTTTCAACAACGTCGACTATATGGAGAGGTGGCAGAGCCCGGTTGAATGCACTCGATTCGAAATCGAGCAGGGGGAAACTCCTCGGGGGTTCGAATCCCTCCCTCTCCGCCACAAGTAACGTCGGTGAGAAAAGTTAATACGGAGAGGTGTCCGAGTCTGGTTGAAGGAGCACGATTGGAAATCGTGTATGTGGCAAAACTGCATCGAGGGTTCGAATCCCTCCCTCTCCGCCACTTTTTTTGTTCTCTAGACCCGGGCCTCGTCGGGTCTGACCGGAGGGTCCAGCCGTTGAACCTCGGGTCCCACTCAACGAGACGCCTGTGAACCCGGTCAGAAGCGGAAGCGAGCAGCCGTAAATGGGAGGTCTGGTGTGAAGTGGGGGTTCCTGAGCGAAGGTGTGTCCTACGGTAACGCCGACGAGGTTCCGGTCTAGAGAGTAAAAACGTCAGTCCACGAAGGCCTGCACCGAGTGCGGGCCGAACTTCGCAAGAAGTATGTGGACTGACGTTTTGCCTTTAATCCTGTTCTTTCTCTTTTACAAGTTCAAGGGAATCTATGCCGCGACCGCGGCGGCCATTGTTATGGGGGTCTTGGGGACCGCCTACCGCTTTCGCAAAGAAGGCAAGGTGGAGCCGCTGCCACTGTTTACTCTGGCTTTGATTGTGGTGTTGGGAGGACTCACCATCTATCTCAAGGACCCAAAATTCCTGATTTGGAAGCCCACCGTAGCCTATGCGGCCACGGCCATCTTTTTTGCCTTCACCTGCCGGGCCGGCCAGATTCCCATGTATCAGCGGATTTTTCAAAGTTCGATGCGCCTCTCGGAAGTTCAATGGCGCAACGCCACACTGGCTTTGGCCGGTTACTTTGTCTTCGCGGCCTTACTGAATCTGGTGGTCGGCTACAGTGTGAGCCTGGATACCTGGGTGAAGTTTAAAGTGTTTGGCACCATGCTTTTGAGTTCCACATTCATGATCGGCCACGCCATGTGGTTGAACGGGCGCCAGTTACCGGAGTTGCCGGAACTGGCCGAAGAGTTGCATCAACTGACTCTGGGTGAGTCTTAGGGCTGCTCCCAGTCTTCCCAGCGCAATCCTTGCACCCGGCTGAATTCTCCCGTATTGTGGGTGACTAAGGTCAGGTTGCGGGCCAGGGCCTGTCCGGCAATTAAGGCGTCGTAAGGTCCGATGGGGGTTCCCTGCAGGTTTAGTTGGGCGCGCACCAGGCCGGCCTGACGGGCATCTTCTTGGTCAAAGGGGAGAACTTCAAAGTGCAGTTTGTCGATCACCGGCAGGTTGTGCTGCTGGCGCTGGCTTTTGTAGGCTCCATAATATAGTTCGTGGGTCACGATGGAAGAAATGGCCACCTCTTGGGGGCGGCATAGGCGCACACGTTGGGCCAGGCTGGTGCGACTGTCCTTGAGGAGGGAAATGACAGCGTTGGAGTCGAGCAGATACTTCATCTACGGGAACAGTTGATCCAGGTCTGGACGAAGTTGGGGTTCGGGCTGTTCGCGCCCGTCGGGTAGGTAGTCTGGACCCAGTTCATGGACTGCGGCGTCGAGCCAGTTCCAGTTGTCGTCGATCGGTTCGAGGATGATGGCGTTGCCGTGGCGGCGGATGCGCACCTCGGCACAGTCAAATCGGTAGTCTTTGGGCAGGCGCACGGCCTGGGAACGGCCACTCCAAAAAACTTTGGCGGTATCCATGAGAAGATCTCCCTGGTGTGGTATATCAAAAGTGTATACCAGGTAGGGGCGGCTGGCAACCTTGACTTGGTTTCAAAAGGAAATTGAAGAAAAGTTCTCAACCTGAAGGGGATTGAAATCCGGCAACATAGGGGTAAAGACGCCTCGTCCGGCAGAGCCTAGAATATCCCCAGGCTCCTGCGCAGGAGTTTAGTGATTTTCCTTCAATAATGAAAAAAATTCTATGGCGAAACTTTTGAGACAAGCACACAATGCCCACACTGCCTGGCGCGACGGCCTGGTGGTGAAGTTCATGTTGGGACGACAGGGAGTGGTCTATCGCCTCTCCCCCTGGCTCATCGTGGGCTGCTTCTTGCTGCTGGCCGCCGGCCTGCAGGCGGTGCTGGCCAATCAGGCTGCTCGCGAAGAGCGTTTGCGGCAGCGCATAGCCAGCCTGGAGGAGGACAAGCGTCAGGCTCTCACCTTCTTGCAACGGAAAGAGCGTGAGAAAAAGCAGGCCCTGGCGTTGGCCCAATTGCGATCTGATGAGCTGTGGGATGAGTTGCGAGCCCGCGACAAGCAGATGGACCAGATTTGGAAAGTGGTGGGCAAAAACCCCACAGCCCGTAGTAAGCAACGACGCTCTTTGAGTGTATCTCGTTCACGCACTCATCCACTGGTCCTCAAGCGTCGCTACCTGGAGTTGCAGCGAGCCCTTCATGGGGAAGACGGCGAGATGAAGAAGTTGCGCACGGCGGCCGTTTCTTATCGCAAGGAAAAGGTTCGCCAGGCCGAGTTGGCCTTGTGGAATACCCATCCCACTTTGTGGCCCTGCGACGGTTACTTTTCTTCGCCTTTCGGGTATCGAATTCACCCCATTCTTGGCTATGCGCGCTTTCACTCCGGTTGTGATATCAGCGCCGGCACGGGTACGCCGATTCGGGCTACGGCGGCGGGACGGGTCACTGGGGCCGATTATCTGGGTGGCTATGGACTGGCTGTTACCATTGACCATGGAGCGGGATTGTCCACGCTTTATGGTCACTGTTCGGCGGTCTCGGTCAAGTCCGGCGACTATGTGCGCAAGGGGCAGATTGTGGCCAGTGTGGGCAGCACCGGTATGTCCACCGGACCTCACTGCCACTACGAAGTTCACCAGAACGGCGCTCAGATCGACCCCGCTCCCTTTATGCAGTCGCACCGCTAGGGAAGTAGGCTGCGGGCGGTGAATTATTAAGGATGGCCAATCAGTACGACGACATCCTACCTCCGCTTTCCTCCGAAGATAAGATGTTGGCCGGTTTGTGCTATCCCTTCTGGGGTGTGGTGCCTTTTTTTGTATTGGCCAGTTCCAAGCGAGAAGACCCGTTTTTGCTCTTTCATTCTATGCAGGGGCTGGCTCTGGGGCTGCTGACCACTCTGGTGTCTGTTGTGGGTACCTTGTTTTTGTGGATCACTTTCTCCAGTTTGCCTACCAGTTATCTGATGACTTCGGGCTTGATCGGCGTCTTTTTGGTGTTTGTAGCTCTGGCTTTCGGAGCGTTTTCCTTTGCGCTGTCCATTTTTTTCGGCTGGCAGGCCTCCTCGGGACGTTTTTTACGGATGCTGGGCGTGGGCGACCTGTGCGAGGCTCGCATGGCCAGCATGCTCGGTTTGACGGCCGTCCAACTGCGCCGCCTGGCCGTGGACCGCGAATTGATTCCCGACGAGAAGGTTACTGTGCTCCAGGCAGTCAGTACGCCGGAGCAGTTGCAGGCGGAGATGGAGCGCTGGGCTCAGCCGGCGGCTACGGCTCAGTCCTGGTGGGGAGCAGGTGCCCAGGCAGCGGCGCCAGTTCAGCCCCCGCCTGTCCATCCCAAGGTGCAGGCGGTCCCCGAACCGGCGACTCAGCCGGAGGTTCGCGCCTGGAAGCCCGCCCAGGCCACTGCCCAAGAGGCCAGGCAGGAGGTCAAGCCCTGGCGACCGGCGCCGGCTCAGGCGACTCCTCAAGCCAAGCCGGTTTCGTTTCCCAGCGTTTCCCGCAACGAGCCCGAGGAGCCCAAGAAAAAATGGTGGGCCCCCAAGGACCCGTAAACAAATAATCGTTACACTTGGGCAGCCGATCCATTCCCGCTCGCCGTGTCGCGACTCCTTGATGTATAGCCCGATACACCGCGTCGCCGCTCCTTGCGAGCGGGGCGCCTCGGCCACCGAAGTGTTAACTTTATTCATTTACGGGCCCTAAGGAATCTTAGGAGGGTCGAGTTCCTTGGTGTTCTTTTCCCAGGGCTTTTTGGTGATATAAGGCGGCGGAGCTTTGTCGTCCAGGTAGGCCTGTCCCCAAGTCTTGCCAAGGCTGTAGCGAACGTGCTTGTCTTGTAGTTGGTCCCACGGCGTGGATGTTGAGATCATGCAGATCTGCAGCAGCAGGTGACGCAGGCCGGGTGGTAGCTCCTGGCCGGTTTGGAGCAGGGCTCTTTCTTGATAGAAGTTGAGTAGCAGAATGGACAGGAGCTGTCGTCGGGTGGTGTGGAATTCGCCTTGACGCAGGGGGGTGATCTGCTCGGCCGCCTCTTGATAGGTAATCCACGGCTGGCGGCCCAATAGTTGAAATAGTTGTTGGCGGCGCTGGCGGCGCTGTTCCTGACGACAGCCTGTGCAGGTGCGTCGAGCTTGCAGGGCTCCGCAGTTTTGGCAGGCTATGGCCCCCTGCTGGCGCAGCCACTGGTCGCGTTTCTCTTTTTGACGCAGCGCTCGCAGCAGGCTTTGCCGCAATTGTGGGTCGTGGACTTCGTCGGCCAGTTTGTTGAGCCGATATTCCACCGACTGGGGCAAGACAATGGCGCTTAAGTCTTCGGCAGGAGGCGGGGGAGGGGGTTGCACCTGGCTGCGCAGTGTGCCCACCTTGCAGCGCAGGTGTTCGAGGCTGATTTTGGGAAATCGGTGGGAGATTTTCTCGAGGATGGACTGCTGTTGCAGCATCAGTTCCTGGCTCCAGATGGGGGCTCTAGTTAGTACCCAGAGAGTGCGACCCTGTAGTCGTTGAGGAGTGCAGTGTTGGGCCAGGGTGGGACCGACCAGTTCGGGCCAGCAAGCCTGCAGTTGGTAGCGGGCCAGTTTGGGCGCTGCTCCCAGATCTTCGACGGCCATGGAGAGGTGGCTCCAGACCTGCCTTAGCACGAGACCCGTCCTTGATCGACCAGGTAGTGGCGATGGCTCTGGCGGAGTTGGAGCGGGGTGGCGGTGGTGATCAGCACCTGAGACGCCTGCTCCAGCCAGTCCAACAAGCGTGCCTGACGGCCGGGGTCCAGTTCGGAAAAACAGTCGTCGAGTAACACAACCGGTCGCTCCCGTCCAATCTCCAGTAGAATTTCTGCCTGGGCCAGGCGCAAGGCCAGCGCCAATGTGCGCCGCTGCCCTTGTGAGCCAAAACGGCGCACCACGGCTTCTCCTAAGGAGAATTGCACTTCATCGCGGTGGGGTCCTACCAGGCAGGCGTGTCGACGGATTTCGTCCGGGCGAGCGCGCTGCAGGGCGGCCGGCAGTTGCTGGCCCAGACACGAAGGTTGATAGCTGAGCAGCAGGGGGTCGGCCTCGCCGGATAGGCAGGCGTAGAGTCTGCCCAGCATCGGTTGGACCTGTTGGCACAGTTGTAGGCGGGCCTCGATGATGGGTTGACCAAACTGAATCAACAGGGTGTCCCAGCTGTCCATTTCGGGGCTGGAAGGGGCTCGCTGCTGCTTGAGCAGGGCCGCCTTCTGGCGCAGCACCTTTTGATAGCGCCCCAGGTTTTCCAGGTAAGCGGGGTAAAGTTTGCACAGTAGCAAGTCCAGGTAGCCGCGCCGTTGCTCGGGACCACCCTGGACCAATTCGAGGTCGTCGGGAGTGAACAGAGCCAGCGGCAATTCGCTGAGAAACTGAGATAGCTTGCGAATGGGTTGCTCCTGCAGACAAATGCTTCGCTGGGGTGGCTGGCTTTGCCAGCGCATGGTCAGTTGGCGGTTTTTGCCGGAGTCGCGTTCCATTTCCAGGTGCAGGCCGCCCTGAGGCTGGCCCCAGCGAATCAGGTCGCTCTCTTTGTTGGTGCGAAAGGAGCGGGCTGTGGCCGCCAGGTAGATGGCCTCAAGAAGGGCGGTTTTGCCCTGGGCGTTGCGCCCTTCAAAGACATGCAGGCCGGGGCCCAGAGGGATCTCTTGGAAGGTATAGTTGCGAAAGTCTTCGAGGCGAATTTGAATGACCTTCATGTTCCAAGCTTTGTCAGCAAGGCATCAGGGTTCCTCCATAGAACAGGGGCGCGTGCGTATTGCCCACTTCAGTGACTGCTACACGCCCCGAATCAACGGGGTCACCACTTCGATTCAGGTACTTAAGCAAGCGCTGGAAGAAGCCGGTCACGAAGTGCATGTTTTTGTGCCCAACTATCCCAAGGTGGCACCCGAGCCCGGCGTGCATCGGATGGCTTCGATGTATATGCCATTGCAGCCGGAGGACCGGATGGGTGTGCCCTGGCCGCCCTCGCAGGTGAAGGCGTTGTTTGGGCAGCGCTACGACGCAGTGCACGTCCACACGCCGTTCAATATGGGCTGGCTGGGTTGGAGTAAATCGCGCCTGCAGCGAACGCCGATGGTCTTTACGCATCACACCTTGTGGGAAGAATACGCCCACTATTTGAAAATTGTGCCCATCAAGGTGGGCCGTTGGGTGGGCCGCCAGTTGTGCGATTTCTATTTTCAGAGGTCGGCGGCGATCGTGATGCCTTCTCAGCAGGTGGCCGATTCACTGGTGGGGAGTCGGGTGAAGCGCCCCTGTCGGGTCATTCCCACCGGGATTCGCTGTCAGGATTTGCAAGGCGGTGAGCCCCAGGTGGTCTGGGACGAATTGGGAGTGCCGGCCGGCACCTCGATTTTTCTGTACGTGGGGCGAATGGGCAAGGAGAAGTCGATCGATTTCTTGCTGCGGGCTTTTGCGGAGTATCGG
This sequence comes from bacterium, assembly GCA_018780265.1. GTDB lineage: Bacteria > Vulcanimicrobiota > Xenobia > Xenobiales > JADMJV01 > JADMJV01. The sequence goes on along the minus strand of JADMJV010000016.1, from coordinate 103,470 downwards.
GAGCAGGGCGGGGAAGCGGTCTTTGTGCTGATCGGCGGTGGGCCTGAACTGGCAGGCTTGAAGAATTTGAGCGAGCAACTCCGACTGGGCGAGAGCGTTCGATTTATCGGCTATCGGACGCGTGACCGGCTCAAGAACTACTTGTCGGTGGCTCGTCTGTTTCTGTTTGCCAGTCAGACCGAGACTCAGGGCTTGGTGTTGCTGGAGGCGGCAGCGGCCGGTGTGCCCGTGGTGGCCGTGAAGGCCAGTGGAGTGAATGAGGCCGTGGAGAACAACGGCAGCGGCTGTTTGCTGGATCCGGGCGATCTCACGGGGTGTGTGTCAGCCATGAAGCGCCTGGTTTTTAGTCATGAGGAACACGCCCGCCTGAGTCAGCGGGCTCGAGTTTGGGCAGACTCCTTTTCGGCTCGCGAAATGGGCCGAAAAATGGTGGATTTATACAGGTCATTGGGGGCCTGACGGGCAGGAAAAACTCGGCGGGGTGAGAAGATTTTTCAGATATGAATCTATCTGTCAAGCCTGTTTTGTGTGGGGTCAGGGGGGCGGCGATGAGCTGGCCGCACGAGGATGCAAGACCACACACAGTTCGTAGAGTGGCTGACTGGGAGTTTTAGGCCCGCTTATTTTGAGGCCAACCAGCGATTTCGTCTCGCACATTCTTCACTGCCCACAATGCCGTATCTAAAGCCACCTTGGAGGAGCCATGGATCCCGTTACAGAGATTAATCCCGAGGAAGTCATTACCGAAATGGCCGAAGAGGACCGTGTTCTCTCCCGTGAAGGTGAGATTTCCATGTCCGTGGAGCACTACGAGGCCGGTGATATCCAGGTCCTCAAGGGTCTGGAAGGTGTGCGCAAGCGCCCCGGCATGTATATCAATGCTCCCGACGTCAACGGACTGCATCACTGCGTCTTTGAGGTGGTGGATAACTCGATTGACGAGGCCATGGCCGGCGCCTGCACTCAAATCTGGGTGACCATGCATCTGGATGGGTCGGTATCGGTGCGTGACGATGGTCGTGGAATTCCGGTGGCCATCCATCCCACCGAAGGAGTCAGCACGCTAGAAGTGGTGATGACTCAGTTGCATGCAGGCGGCAAGTTTGAAGGCAAAGGCTACAAGGTTTCAGGCGGACTGCACGGGGTGGGCGTGTCGGTGGTTAACGCGCTGGCCGACAGGCTGATTGTCGACGTTTGGCGCGAGGGTGGCCACCATCAGATGACCTTTGCCAAAGGCATTCCTCAGGGACCGCTGGTGACTGAACCGGACGAGGGGCAGGAACAAAGCGGAACTCAGGTCCGATTCTATCCCGACCCCACCATCTTTGAGACGACCGTTTTTAACTACGACATTCTTTTGCAGCGCCTGCGCGAGTTGGCCTTCTTGAATCGCGGACTGAGCGTTGAGTTGTCACAGGAGGGCGGACGCCATACCCGGTTTTTCTACGAGGGCGGCATTCGTCAGTTTGTCCAGTATCTCAATCAAAACAAGTCTCCCCTTTACCAGGACCCGTTCTATGTGTCTCGTCTCGTAGATACGCCGGAGCGGGGCACGATCTCGGTGGAGATAGCCGTTCAGCACAACGACTCTTTTCAGGAGCAGCTTTACAGTTTTGCCAACAATATCAACACGGCCAATGGTGGCACCCATGTAACCGGCTTCAAATCGGCCTTGACACGGGTCATGAATCTCTACGCGCGCGAAAAGAAGTTGCTCAAGGATAACGAGATTAACTTTACCGGTGACGATGTGCGTGAGGGTCTGACGGCCATCATTTCGGTAAAATTGCCCGAGCCCCAGTTTGACACTCAGACCAAGGGCAAGCTGACCACCACCGAGGCCCGCCAGATTGTAGAGTCGGTCTTTGACGAGTTCTTCAAGCAGTTTCTGGAAGAGAACCCGGGCGTGGCCAAGGGTATCGTGGAAAAGTCGATCAGCGCCAGCCGGGCCCGCGAGGCGGCTCGCAAGGCTCGTGAGACGGTGCGTCGCAAGGGGGCTCTGGATTCGGCCTCGTTGCCCGGCAAACTGGCCGACTGTTCCAATCGCGACCCGGCCGAATCGGAATTGTTCATCGTTGAGGGTGACAGCGCCGGCGGCTCGGCCAAACAGGGCCGAGATCGACACTTTCAGGCCATTCTGCCACTTAAGGGTAAGATTCTCAATGTCGAAAAAGCGCGTCTGGACAAGATGTTCGGTCACTCCGAAATCCGGGCCCTGATCGCCGCGCTGGGAGCCGGTATCGGCGAAGATTTTAATATGGAGAAGCTGCGCTACGGTCGAGTTGTCATTATGACCGACGCCGACGTTGACGGCGCCCACATTCGCACGCTGCTGCTCACCTTTTTCTACCGCCAGATGCCCCAGTTGGTCGAACAGGGACGCATCTATATCGCCCAACCGCCGCTCTTCAAGCTGACCCGCGGGAAAAAGGTGGTCTACGCCTATTCGGATGTGGAGCGCGACGAGCGCCTGGCCGAAATGGGCGAGAATGTGGGCATTCAGCGCTACAAAGGTCTGGGCGAAATGGATGCCGAGCAACTGTGGATCACTACCATGGACCCGGCCGAACGGGTGATGAGAATCGTCACTCTCAATGACGCGGTAGAGGCCGACAGCATTTTTACCGTGCTGATGGGCGACGAAGTGCCGCCCCGTCGAGAATTCATCATCAACTACGCCCGCGATGTAAAGAACCTGGATATCTAGGAGCCAGCTCATGCCTATTCAAGATCGAGAACTGATCCCCGTTGCCGTCGTCGACGAAATGCGCGACGCCTATATGGACTACGCCATGAGCGTGATTGTATCGCGCGCCCTGCCTGATGCCCGCGACGGCCTGAAGCCGGTCCATCGCCGGATTTTGTATACGATGCGCGAAGAGAACATCACCCCCGATCGGCCCTTCAAAAAGTCGGCCAGCACGGTGGGCAATGTGATGGCACGCTACCATCCGCACGGTGACTCGGCCATTTACGACTCGCTGGTGCGCATGGCTCAACCCTTCAATTTGCGCTATATGCTGGTGCAGGGGCACGGAAACTTCGGTTCGGTGGACGGCGACAATGCGGCTGCCATGCGTTACACCGAGGCTCGTCTCTCCAAGATCGCCATGATGATGCTGGAGGATCTGGACAAAGACACCGTCGACTGGCGGCCCAACTTTGACGCCTCTTTGCAGGAACCGGTGGTGTTGCCTACGCGCATCCCCAACCTGTTGCTCAACGGCTCTGACGGCATTGCCGTGGGTATGGCCACCAAGATTCCGCCTCACAATCTCAATGAGTTGATCGCCGGTTGCCTGCTGGTGATGGACGAGCCCGACATAGAAATTGACCGCCTGATCGAGGTCATTCCCGGGCCTGACTTCCCCACGGGAGCCCAGATTTTGGGCCGCAACGGCATTCGTGAGGCCTATCGCACCGGTCGTGGCTCGGTGATTATGCGGGCCAAGATCGAAGTGGAAGATATGAAGCGCGATCGCAAAGCGCTGGTGGTCACCGAGATCCCCTTTCAGGTCAACAAGTCTCGCTTGCAGATCAACATTGCCGAAGCCATCAAGGAGAAGCGCATCGAGGGTATCTCCGACATGCGCGACGAGTCGGACCGCAAAGGCATGCGTATCGTCTTTGAGTTAAGCCAGGGCTCTCATCCCGAGGTGGTGATGAACCAACTCTACAAGTATTCTGAGCTGCAGACCAGCTTTGGCGTCAACATGTTGGCGCTGGTCAACGGAGTTCCTAAAGTTCTCAATCTGCGCGACTTGCTCCTCGAGTTCGTCAATCATCGTCGCGTGGTGGTGCGCCGCCGCTCCCAATTCTTGCTCGATAAGGCCCTCAAGCGGGCCCATATTGTGGAGGGCCTGCTCAAGGCGCTTGACCATATCGAGGAGATTATCGCCCTGATTCGGGGCTCGGCCGATCCGGCCGAAGCGCGATCGGGTCTGCAGAATCGGTTTGGCTTTTCCGAAGTACAGGCCCAGGCGATTTTGGATATGCGTCTGCAGCGCCTGACCGGTCTTGAGCGCGACAAACTACAGAACGAGCACCAGGAATTGATGGCTGAAATCGCTTACTTGCGGGGTCTTCTCGAAGACCCGGTCAAGCTGGACACAGTAGTGCGCGACGAGATGATTCAGGTGCGCGAACTTTTTGGCGATGAGCGTCGCACCGAGATCGTGGCCTGGTTGGGTGAACTCAACATTGAGGACCTGATCGCGGAAGAAAAGATGGTGGTCACCATTTCTCAGGGTGGCTATATCAAGCGCGTGCCATACGACACCTATCGCACCCAGAAACGGGGCGGGCGTGGCGTGTCGGGCACGGGACTGAAGGAAGAGGACTCGCTTGAGCACCTCTTTGTCAGCTCGACTCATCACCATATCCTGTTCTTTACCAATCGTGCTCGTGTCTTCCGCATGAAGGTACACGAGATTCAAGAATACTCGCGTACGGCCAAGGGCACCCCGTTGGTCAATTTGTTGCCCATCGTCGAGGGCGAACGGGTGGCATCGATCATTCCCGTGCGCAGCTTCGAGGATCCGGGCGCCATTGTGACATGCACCCGCGAGGGCATTATCAAGCGCACCAACCTGCAGGCCTATGCCCGCATCAACTCGTCGGGTCTGATCGCCCTTCGCCTGAGGGAAGGAGACGAACTTGTCAGCGTCAAGCTGACCCCCGGAGATCAACACCTGATTTTGGTGACTCGCGACGGCATGTCGATCCGCTTCAAGGAGGAAGATGCCCGCGAGTTGAGCCGAGCCGCTCAAGGCGTGAAAGGCATGGACCTGCGCGAGGGCGACGTAATTGTGGCGATGGAGACGGTGTCTGCCGACAATGATTGCGTAGACAACGAACTGCTCATTGTCAGTCAGAACGGCTATGGTAAGCGAACCAAGATCTCCGAATACTCCGACCAAAATCGCGGCGGCAAGGGACTGAAGACCCTGCAGCTGACCGAAAAGACGGGGACCATCGTGGGAGCCATGATCGTCAATGAGAACCACGAGTTCATGGTCTCCACTCTGCAGGGGACGCTGATCAAGCTGCGGGTGGCCGATGTGTCCTTGATCGGCCGACTTACCCAGGGTGTCCGCGTGATACGTCTGGGCGAGGGCGACCTGGTGGGAGCGGTCACTCGGATCATCCCTGAAGAGGATGATGGTGAGGGTGAGGACGAGGAGCTAGAGTGTGGCCAATTGCCAGAGAGAGTCGAGGGGGACGTAGATGAAATCGATCCTGGTGTTGGAGGATGATGAGAATCTCCGTGAACTGCTGGTCGATGTTCTAGATTCTCTGGCCTATCAGGTGGAGGGCGCGGCGGGGCCCGAGGAGGCCCTCCACCTGGCTCACGAAATATCCTTTGATGTGGTCATCTCCGACGTGCGCATGGCTGGCCCGGTGGATGGACTGGGTGTGCTGGAAGAACTGAAGAAGCGACGTCCTGGTCTGGCCTGTATCGTGATGACCGGGTATGCCGACGAGCTGGCTCCTCTGAGGGCTTTGCAGATCAGGGTTGACGACTACCTTTACAAGCCCTTTGACGTGAGGGACATCGTGGCCGCCTTAGAGCGAGTCAAGAAGTCGGCTCAACAAAATCAGTGGTATCGTAAGGCCTTGAGCCGTTTGCTGGGGCAGGGGGATAGCCAGCAGTTGCTGGCCGAATTGCATGAAACTCGCGAGAGCTGTCTCAAGGACTTCTTCGTGGCCGTCCGTTCCAACCTGTTATATGCCGAGACCGCTTTGCAAGCCTGGGATAGCCTGGAGGATTTAGAGTCGGGCTACCTCTCGGCCATGCGCCTGCCCAACGCCATCACACCCGACTCGGCGCGTGCGGCCGTGCAGCGCTATTCGCTATGGCGCCGCCAACTGGGCCAGCGAGGGGCCAACCAGGAACTGGTGCTGGCCAGCCCGCGCTCGCCGGAGAAGCTGGACCGAAAGCTGTTTAAGCTCTTTTTGGAACGCCTGCGCAGCGGGGCCATCAGTGCCGAGGAACTGGGCATGGCTGTTAGTTTACGCCGCTTGCCGGCCGAGCGCCGCAATCAGGACCCTGAGTATGCCCAGTTGTGGCAGCGCATGTGGGGACCCTGACCAACAGGTAACATTTGATCAACATGGGCAGACTACTCCGGCATGGTGGGCCTGCTATGCTTGAGACTATGAAGATCATGAATTTTCTCAATCCCTCCTTCACGCAGGGCCAAAAGCCTGGCAAGCCCGACCCTGATTTCGGGCGCGGCGACAGTGAAGGGATCAGTGATTCCGTAAAGCTGGGTGCGGCCGCCGGGTGGGTGGGACTGACCACCGCCGCCGGTGCTTACCTGGGCCACCAGCGCCACCTGGGCGATGTAGTTACGGTCGAGAAAATCCCTTACGCAGAGACCCGCCAGGTAGCCATAGGTTCGCATACAGAAAGCGGCTGCCATCAATACCATTATGGCTATGACGCCATGAAGGGCGAATTTGGCTACCACTATGGCTATGACGCCAGCTGCACCCGGACAGTGACTGACTATCGCACCGAAGAGACAGGCCGCACCTTGATTCGGGAAGTGCATCACCACTCCAAGAGCTTTCCCAACAGCATGGCTCAGGGAGCTTTGCTGGGCCTGGGTGTGGGTGTGGTGACCGGGGCGGCCGGTCTGGTGCTGGCCAAGATGATCGCCGACCGCTAGTTTGTCTCTCGTCGTCGCTGAACCTCGAGATTTGGCGGGGTTTGAGGCCCTGCAACAAAGGGTTTGGGGCTGTTCCGCCCTGGATGTTGTACCGGCTCATCTGCTACAAGCACACACGCACCACGGAGCCTGCCTCTTGGGGGCCTGGCAGGACGATCAACTGGTCGGCTGTGCCTACGCTTTTCCAGGCCCGATTGGACAGGCCTATTTGTACTCTCATCTGGCCGCAGTGGCCCCAGAATGGCAGGGACAAGGTGTTGGCAGGCAGCTTAAGCTGGCTCAGGCCCAGTGGGCCCTAGAACACGGCTATACCCGCATTGTATGGACCTTTGACCCCTTGCAGGGGGCCAATGCTCAACTCAATATTGGGCGACTGGGGGCTGTCTGTCAGCGGTATCTGGTGAATTACTATGGCGATCTGGACGACGAACTGAACCGGGGAGTGAGCACCGACCGGTTCGAGGTGGACTGGTGGCTGCACGGCGTGGAGCGGGGACCGGTGGTGCAGGAGGTCAGCTTTCCCTGGCCGCTTGCCCGAGAGACTCGGGGGCACTGGCGCCGGCGCACGGGAGAACAGTTTCAGGAGGCTTTCGGAAGGGGATTGGCGGTGACGGCTTTTGACATTCGCCAGCAGCAGGCTTGTTATCAATTGAGTTCGGTGAGGCCGATATGAAGATCGATGCGGTGGAACTGAGGCTGCTGTGCATGGAGTTGCGCACCCCCTTCGAGACCAGCTTTGCTCGCGAGACCCACAAGGAGTGCCTGCTGGTGAGGGTCGACGGAGAGGGACTGCAAGGCTGGGGCGAGGTGGTGGCCATGTCCGAGCCGCTCTATAACGAGGAGACTCTGGTAACCTGTTGGCACATCCTCGAGGATGTCTTGATTCCGGCCACCTTGAGCCGAGATTGGGAAAGCCCCGATTTGTGGGCCGAGGGCATGGTTCGCTACCGTCGCAACTATATGGCTAAGGCTGGCATGGAAGCGGCTTTGTGGGACCTGTGGAGTCAGTTGCGTGCGCAACCACTTTCCAGGTTGTGGCGTGGCGTCCGGGATCGGGTGGATGTAGGCATCAGCCTGGGCGTGGAGAGCGATCTCGGTCATCTTTTGCCACGGATCGAGGATGCTTTGCAGGAAGGCTACCGGCGCGTCAAGCTAAAAATCAAACCGGGCTGGGACGTGGAAGTTGTGGCGGAAGTTCGCCGACGTTATCCGGAATTGACCTTGCAGGTCGATGCCAATTCGGCCTACGGATTGGAGCATCTGCCCACTTTTCAAGCACTGGACGAGTTGCAACTATTAATGATCGAGCAACCGCTGGCTTACGATGACATCGTAGATCATGCGCAGTTGCAGCAGTGTCTTCGTACGCCGATCTGTCTGGATGAATCGATCGACAGCCTGGATCAGTGTCGACGGGCTCTGAATCTGGGGTCGGCCCGGGTGATCAATATCAAACCGGGGCGGGTGGGTGGATTTTGGGCGGCACGCGCCATTCACGACCATTGCCAGCAGCGTGGGATTGCCTGCTGGGTGGGCGGTATGCTGGAGACGGGGGTGGGCCGGTTGCAAAACCTGTCGCTGGCTTCGCTGCCCAACTTCACTCTGGCAGGGGATATTTCGGCCAGTCGTCGATATTTTGAACGCGACATTATCGAGCCGGAGGTCGAGTTGGGGGCGGATGGAAAGGTGTCGGTTCCTACCGAGTTTGGGGTTGGATCCCGGCTGCATTGGCCCAGCCTGGAGCGCTACACCCAACGTCGCCAGCGCTACTTGCCTGACTAGAGGGCCCCTTGCCTGGCGGGGGAGAACAGACGAGCATGAAGATCTTGGTCCCCCTGGACGGAACACCTTTGGCCGAATCGGTCCTGCCTTGCGCCCACACCCTGGCTCGGGACTGGCAAAGCGAGTTGGAGTTGGTGCGTGTGGTAGACGATATGTCCACGGCTGCCCCCGATCTTTCTCCCAGTCTTTTGCTGCAGATGAAGGAACAAGCGGTGCAGGCTTCGGCCCTCTACTTGAAGTCGGTGGCAGACCGTATGGAGGGAATTCGGGTTTCCTTTACGACTCCGGTTGGGCCAGCCGCCGAGCAGTTGGCTGCGGTCGCTCAACGGGAGCGCTGCTCCCTGATGGTGATGGCCTCGCACGGCCATACTGGAGTCGGCCGTTGGCTGCTGGGCAGCGTGGCCGAGAGGTTGCTGCGGCTGGCTCATTGTGAAGTGTTGTTGCTGAGGCCGCCGGCCTCCCCGGCGGCCAGGTTCCAGCACATTCTGGTGGCAGTGGACGGATCGCAGGCCTCTTTGGCGGTAGTCCCCAAGGTCGCCGCCTATCTGGTTTCGGGTGGGCGGGTGACCTTGCTTCAGGTCAGTAGTGCCTCGATTTTGCAGCGATTCACCGGTTTTGGAGCCGAAGAGGCGCGGGCTCATCAGCACGACCTGCGCCAAAGGCTGGGGCAGGTTCGATTGGAAGGCATCGCTCTGGAGGTGCAAGTTTTAGAGGGCGATCCGGCCGACACCATCGTGAATTGGGCCCAACAAAACGGTTGTGACCTGATCGCGATGTCCACTCACGGTCGCACAGGTTTTAGCCACCCCTGGTTGGGCAGTGTGACCGCCAAGGTGGCTCGCCATGCCCACTGCGCGGTACTGGTGGTGCCCCATCCGGAGGGGCCTAAGGGGCAGACGCTGTAAGCAGGGCCCGAGCCAGGGTGGCTCCACAGAATACGGCCAGCAGGCCTGCGACCACACTGCCGATTGCGTAGACGAGGGCGGCCGGCCAGCGGCCTGATTCGATGAGGGTCAGATTTTCGTAACTGAAGCTGGAGAAAGTGGTAAAGCCCCCCAGCATGCCTGTCACCAGGAACAGACGGAAAACGTCGGAGTGGCCAAAGCGGGCCAGGGCCACTACCATGACCACTCCGATCAGGAAACTTCCGGAAACGTTGATGATGCCGGTTCCGTAGGGGAAACCGGTGCCCCAGCGAGCAGTGGCCCAGGCGGTCAGCCAGTAGCGTCCGGTGGCGCCCAGGGCGGCACCGAACATAATGGCCAGGGTGTTGGTCACGCTTGGGGGTGCTTAGACCAGCGAGCCACTGACGGCTTTGGCCAGGGCCTGGCCCAGGTCGGCCTTCAGGTCGTCCATGTTTTCAATGCCGACGGAGATGCGAATGAGGCCATCAGCGATGCCCATTTCGTGACGACGCTGGGCGGGAATGCTGGCGTGAGTCATGATGGCGGGCAATTCGATGAGGGACTCCACCCCGCCCAGGCTTTCGGCCAGCAGGAAGAGGTGGGTGGATTCGACCAGAGTTTTGGCTTCCTCCAGACCGCCCTTGATTTCAAAGGAGATCATCCCTCCAAAACCGTGCATCTGTTTTTGGGCCAGGGCGTGCTGAGGGTGGCTGGCCAGTCCCGGATAGATGACTTTACGCACGGCCGGGTGCGCTTCCAAAAATTGGGCGATGGCCTGGGCATTGCGGGCGTGGGCCTGCATGCGCACGGCCAGCGTTTTGAGACCGCGCAGGGCCAACCAGCAGTCGAAGGGTCCGGGGATGGCTCCGACGGCATTTTGGTGAAAGCGCATCTGCTGGTTGATCTCTTCGGAGTTGGTGGCCAGTACGCCACCCACCAGATCGGAGTGACCGCCTAGATACTTGGTGGCCGAATGCATTACGATGTCGGCCCCCAACTCGAGCGGGCGCTGGAAGGCTGGCGACATAAAGGTGTTGTCTACCACCACCAGGGCCCCGTGCGATTTGGCCAGGCGGCAGACGGCGGCGATATCGGTGAGTTTGAGCAAGGGGTTGGTAGGGCTTTCGATCCAGACCAGTTTGATGTTGGGGTTGAGGTGCTTCTCCACTGCGGCCAGATCGCTGGTGTTGACGAAGTGGGCGCGCACCCCGAATTTGCTCATCACTTTGGTGAAAAAGCGGAAAGTGCCCCCATACACGTCGTCGGACACGAGCACTTCGTCGCCACTGTTGAGCAGATACATGCAGTTGTTGGTGGCGGCCATGCCGGAGGCAAACGCGATGCCGAAACGGGCGCCTTCGAGGGCGGCGAAGCACTGCTCATAGGCCTTGCGGGTAGGATTGTCGGTGCGGCTATACTCGTAGCCTTGGCGGGGTTTACCCAGACCTTCCTGGGCGTAGGTGGAGGTTTGAAAGATCGGCACGGTGACAGCACCGGTCATGGCCTCGGGGTCCTGGCCGGCGTGAATGGCCAGCGTTTCTAAGGAGTAGTTGCTCATATTTTGATGACGTAGGCGATAATGATCGAGAGGCCCAGGAAGGTGTAGGCCAGGTTGGTGGTCAGGTTGGCCAGGCGCTCATCTCCCGTCATCTTGCCCTTGCCCGACGGTTGCTGGGGAGCGGCCATCGATTGCTGCATCAGGCCCTCGGATTTGCTGGTCTGCAGAGTGACACAGATGATCAGGGACAGGCAGATCAAAAAGTAGACTCCCAGCAGAATCATTTGAGGTACGGTGAACGATGGGGTCTGGGTCAACTGCTCGATGGTGATTCCGGGCGGCAGGCCGACGGGGGTGGGGGTTTGGGCAAACCACATAGTTGATGTCTCCTTTAGTTGGCCAGGCTGGCCTGGGCTTGATAGTTCACGATACGAGCGAAGCCGTCAGCTTTGAGGCTGGCTCCTCCCACCAGAGCACCGTCAATGTTGGTACAGGCCATCAACGAGTCGATGTTGTCTGCTTTGACGCTGCCACCATAGAGCAAACGGACCTGTTGCGCAATCCGTTCCCCAAACATGGTGGCCACTTCTTGGCGCAAGACCGAGATGGTCTGCTCGGCCCCTTCGGGTGTGTCGGTTTTTCCGGTGCCAATGGCCCAAATCGGTTCGTAAGCGATGACCAGCCTGTCTCCGCTGCTCAGGCTCTGACCCTTGAGGGCCCCCTGAAGCTGGGCCAACACAACCTCGCGAGTCTTATCGGCTTCGCGCTGTTCCAGGCTTTCGCCCACGCAAAGAATGGGAACCAGATTGTTTTGCATGGCGGCTTCCACTTTGGAATGACAATCTTTGTCGGTTTCATGGAAATAGGCCCGGCGCTCGGAGTGGCCGATAATTACATGAGTGCAACCGCAGTCGCGCAACATGGCGGGCGAGAGCTCGCCGGTGTAGGCGCCAGACTCTTTCCAGTAGACATTCTGGGCGGCCAGGAAGTAGTTGGCCCTGCCCTGTAAGGCGGCTCCGACCTCGGTAAGCAGGTGGAAACTGGGACACAGCACCACTTCACGCCCGCTCACGGGGTAGGCGGCTTTGAGCAGATCTTCGACCAGATTTTTGGCTTCGCGCCGGCTGAGATTCATTTTCCAGTTGGCGGCCAGAATGGGTGTACGCATGATGACTCCTTAAGCTGGTTGGGCGCTGCGGCGCAGGACCGCAACACCGGGCAGTTCTTGTCCCTCGAGGAACTCCATCGAGGCCCCGCCTCCCGTGGAGACGTGGGTAATTTTGTCGGCCAGGCCCATCTGGGTTACGGCTGCGGCTGAGTCGCCGCCGCCAATGCAGGAGCGGGCCGAGCTGTTGGCCACGGCTTCGGCCACCTGGCGAGTGCCTCGATCAAAGGGAGGCACTTCGAACACGCCCATGGGGCCGTTCCAGAAGACGGTTTTGGCCTTGGCGATTTCGGCCGCATAGAGGCCTGCCGTCTTGGGGCCGATATCCAGCCCCATTTTGTCGGCGGGAATGGCGTTGGCATCCACCGTTTCGGCGGGACTACCATCCTTGATGGCCGTAGATACGGTTACGTCGATGGGCAACATCAGCTTGACCCCGGCCGCTCTGGCCTTCTCTTCAATGCGGCGTGGCAGATCGAGGTCGGCCTCGCACAAGGACTTGCCGATTTCGGCTCCGTGCGACTTGAGAAAGGTGAAGGCCATGCCTCCACCGATCAGGATCACGTTGGCTTTGCTGACCAACGATTCGAGCACGGCGATCTTGTCCGAGACTTTGGAGCCGCCCAGGATAGCTACAAAAGGGTTTTGAGGGGCGCTGAGCAGTTCGCCCAGGTGGGTCAGTTCGGCTTCCATCAATAGGCCGGCTGCGGCTGGCAGCAGTTTGGCTACTCCGTGCGTGGAGGCGTGGGCGCGGTGGGCCGTGCCGAAAGCGTCGTTGACATAAATTTGGCCATGTTTGGCCAAATGGGCGGCGAAGCCGGCCTCGTTGGCTTCCTCTTCGGGATGGAAACGGAGGTTTTCCAGCAGCAGCACCTGGCCCGGTTGAAGGGCGGCGCTGAGGGCCTCGGTTTCGGCACCGATGCAGTCGGGCGCCAGCGTGACCGGTTTGGCCAACACCTCGCGCAGGCGGTCGGCTACAGGAGCCAGGCTGAATTCTAGATTGCGCTTGCCCTTGGGACGGCCCAGGTGGGACATCAGCACCAGCGCGGCGCCGTTGTCCAGCAGTTTTTGCAGAGTGGGCATGGCCGCCCGAATGCGAGTGTCGTCGCTGACTTTGCCATCCTGAATGGGGCAGTTGAAGTCGACGCGCACGAGTACTCGTTTGCCGGCCACCTGAAGGTCATTGAGTGTAGAGAAGTCAGCCATGGTTGCCCTTTCTTTGGGGAGACAGCCCCATCGCCCCTTGGCGGAGCGATGGGGCGCGGGAGTTTAAACGAAAGCCAGTTTCTTGGTGAACATGTAGGTGATCAAGTCGCCTACTCGGCACGAATAGGCCCACTCGTTGTCATACCAGGTGACCACTTTGACCATGTTGCCCATGGCCATGGTGCAGTCGAGGTCGACGCAAGAGCTGTGCGGGTTGCCTTTGAAGTCCATGCTGACGAGGGGCTCGTCGCAGGCCTGCAGGATGCCTTTCATGCCGCCTTTGGCAGCCTGACGGAAGGCTTCGTTGATCTCATCCTTACTGGCCGCCTTCTCAAGGGTGCAGACAAAATCTACAATCGAGACGGTGGGGGTGGGTACGCGCAGCGAGAAGCCGTCGAATTTGCCCTTCAGATCGGGAATCACCAGGGCAATTGCCTTGGCGGCGCCGGTCGAGGTGGGGATGATGTTGATGGCGGCGGCGCGGGCCCGACGCATGTCGCTGTGCGGCAGGTCCAGAATGCGCTGGTCGTTGGTGTAGGAATGGATGGTGGTCATCATCCCTTGCTGAATCTTCCACTTGTCGTGGATGATCTTGGCGGCCGGGGCCAGACAGTTGGTGGTGCAACTGGCGTTGGAGATGATGTGGTGCTTGTCGGCATCGTAGTTCTCGTGATTGACACCGAGCACGATGGTGATGTCTTCGCCCTTGGCGGGAGCGGAGATCAGCACTTTCTTGGCACCAGCCTGAAGGTGGAGGCCGGCTTTTTCACGCTGGGTGAAGATGCCGGTGGACTCTACGACCACGTCGACCTTTTGCTCGCCCCAGGGAAGGTTGGCCGGGTCTTTCTCGGTGTAAATCTTGATTTTGCGACCGTTGATCAGCAGGTGGCCGTCTTCGGCTTTGACGTCGCCCTGGAAGACGCCGTAGTTGCTGTCGTATTTGAAAAGGTGAGCGTTAGTATCGGCGCTGGTCAGGTCGTTGATGCCAACAATCTCCAGGTCGGGATGGTTCTCGATCATAGCCTTGAGGCTTTGCCGGCCGATGCGGCCGAATCCGTTGATGGCGACTCTAGTTCCCACAGAAATTCTCCTTTGCAACATGGGGCCCCGATAGTGGGGCTCTCTCGGCCTGGAGCATACCCGGGCGGCCCGGCCACCAAACACGCGCCCTTTGTCTTCGGCAGGCGGTCGAGAGGTCGGGTTCGAAGCGGCCGCCATGCCGAAGTTTCGCTTTCCTACCTCCTCCGAGGTTCCCTCGGATTTCCGCATGGACCCCCTGCACCAGCGCGACTATCTGCTGGACGGCCAAATTCTGCCCTGGAAAGGGGACGTTCAAGAGGTGCTGTCCCCCGTTTGTCTGCCGGAGGACCCCTTTGTGCTGGGTAGCTTTCCCTCGATGGCACCCGAACACTCCCTGGCTGCCGTGGAAGCGGCCGATCGAGCCTGGAATTTTGGGGCCGGGGCCTGGCCGACCATGCGGGTGGCCGATCGTATCCGCTGCGTGGAGGACCTGGCCCAGGCCATGGCGGCGCGCCGCCAGGAAGTGGCCCGCCTTTTGATGTGGGAGATCGGCAAGACCTGGCCGGACTCGCTGAAAGAGTTTGACCGAACACTGGAGTACATCCGATGCACCATTGATGCGGTCAAGGAGTTGGATCGCACCTCGTCCAGGTTTTTGCACCAGGAGGGGATTCTGGCTCAGGTTCGACGGGCCCCGTTGGGCGTAACGCTATGTATGGGGCCGTTCAACTACCCCCTCAATGAGACTTATACCACGCTGATCCCCGCCTTGATTATGGGCAATCCCGTGGTCTTTAAGCCTTCTCGCCCCGGGTCGTTGCTCCATCGCCCGTTGTTGGAGGCCTTCCGCGACTGTTTCCCGGCCGGGGTCGTCAACACCGTCTACGGCAGCGGTTCCAAAGTGGTCGGACCCATGATGGAATCGGGACGCATTAGCTGTCTGGCCTTCATCGGGTCGAGCGGGGCGGCCGACCGCCTCAAGAAGCTTCATCCCGCTCCCCACCGATTGCGTTCGTGTTTGGGATTGGGCGCCAAGAACCCGGCCATCATTCTGGCCGACGCCGACCTGGACCTGACGGTCCGCGAATGCGTGCTGGGCTCGCTCTCGTTCAATGGCCAGCGCTGCACGGCTCTGAAGATTCTCTTTGTGCATCGCTCGATAGCCGCTGAATTTGTGGAGCGGATGGCCGAGGCCGTAAACGGTCTCAAGGCCGGGATGCCCTGGGACGAGGGTGTCTCCATCACTCCCTTGCCCGAGACGGGTAAGCCCCAGGATTTGCGGGCCTATGTGGACGAGGCCATAGCGGCTGGAGCCAGCATCGCCAACCCGGGTGGCGGTGAGATTGAGGGAACGTTTTTCCGGCCCGCCGTCGTCTACCCGGTGGCCCCTTCCACTCGACTTTATCAGGAAGAGCAGTTTGGTCCGGTGGTTCCAATTGTGCCTTTTGACGACGTTGCCGAGCCGATTCGATATTTGGAAGAGTCGGCTTTTGGGCAACAGGCCAGCCTGTTTGGCCGCGATCCTCAGGTTTTGGCCGGCCTCATCGACCGACTGGTCAATCAGGTGTGCCGCCTCAATGTAAACAGCCAGTGTCAGCGGGGGCCTGACACCTTTCCGTTTACCGGCCGCAAAGACTCGGCCGAGGGCACTTTGTCGGTGTCTGATGCGCTGCGTGTGTTCTCGATCCGCACTCTGGTGGCCGCCCGCGATGTGACCGCCAACAAGCAGATCCTCACGGACATCTTGCGCGAACGGCGCTCGTCCTTCTTGTCGACCGACTTTCTCTTTTAAGTGCTTTCTTGCAAGGCTGCCAGAATTTCGAGTGCGCGCTGTTTCACCGCGTCGAAGGGACTACCGGTAAGGCATTGCAGGGCCTCTCTCAAGGCCTCCGGGTTGGTCTCCCACTGCAACGGATCGAGCATTTGATAGGCGGCTGAATGGTTGAGAAGTGTCTGGGCCGTGCGCCGGCTGCCCAGAAGCAACCACAGGCTGTAGGCGGCACTTTCCCGCACTGGCTCGTGCTCATCTTCCAGCAAGGTCAAGCAAGTTGAGTGCACGTCGGCCCAGCGAAAATGCGCCAACAGGTCGGCCAGGTTCTGGCGTACCAGCGGGTGAGGGGAGCGGGCTTGCGAGAGGATTTTGCGCGGAGAGAGGCGCCGGCGAGCCCGTTCCAAGGGTAAGCTCATTTTTGCCAGGGCCTGGGCTGCCTCCTGGCTTCCAGAAGCTCGGCGCAACTCGTGAATGGCGGCTGCGTAGATCCCGCGTAATCGAGGGAGTAGATCGGGCAGACCCGGCGGCAGACAAGCCACGCAGCAGCACGAGGTCTTTCGCTCTGCTTCTGGGATTTCGGTCCAGCCCACCAGTTGCGGCATTTCTCGAATGTGAATCAGTGCGTGGGGCCCCAACGAGCGAGGGATAACCATTTCGCTGCCGGATGGATGGCTTTCAATCCACCCGGCAGCCTGGCTGGCCAACATCTGTTGGTGGTTATTTCCGTAGCGACCCACCCAAACGGTTTCTGAGTCAGGAATGCTCAGGGTAGCGGCAACCATGGGCCGTCCGTGCCAGCGACGCAGTTCTCTAAGCCACTGGAAGGTAGTGGAAAAGTCCTTGAGGATGGGCATGCAAAACACGCCGTGGGCAATTTGGACGGGCTCCCCGTTTTCGTCATGCAACCGTATTGCCGCTCCGCGCACCCCGGCCCGTTCTAAGGAACGTTGTTCGCGCTTGGGCGCTAAGTGAATGCAACGCATCAGTGAAAAACCTTCTGCAAGATGGCAACGTCGCGCCACTGCCCGCCTACAAAGCCGATCTCTTTCTGAACCCCCACCAGCTCGTAGCCAAAACTTTGGTGAAACCGGGTCGACCCCAGGTTGCTGGCCCAGATCCTGGCCACGGTGTGGTGATAGCCCAGGCGCTGGCAGTGATCGAGCAAAGCTGCCTGAAGGGGTCGGCCATAGCCTTTCCCCCGTCGACTGCGGTCGAGGAAGATGGAGGTTTCGCAGGCAAAGTGGTAGCCGGGTCGGGGGGAGTAGGCTTTGACCACCCCCCAGCCTATGACCGTGGTCTCCTCCTCCAGTACCAACCAGATCTCTCGCTCTGCCGCATCGGCGAGGCGTTGGGCCATCTCCTCGCTTGAGCAGGGCCCGGCCATGGTGCTATCTTGGGCCTCCACCGATTGGCGATGAATAGCCGCGAGTGCGGCTGCGTCCAGGTTTTTGGCCGGGCGAATTTCCATCGCCAAGGGTTGGCCGCGGGAGCCTGTCGATCCTGGAGGTCCTCCGACTTTCAGGCAGCCCCATCCAATCGCTCTTCAAGTAGAATGACGCGTTTTTCTAGCTTTTAGAAGCGCGTTTCTGCCTCGATTTCACCCATAAAGAGAGCTGCCTGGACGATATCCAGTCGCCCGCGTCACAGGTTTTGGCGGCTCAGGGCGGAACGGGCCTGGTGATTGCACAGGCTTTGGAGACGTCTGCAGAATTGGTCCGCGATACGGTGCGAAGATTCGCTCGAAGTCGCTTTGTAAGCCTGAAATATGGATACGCGCTCATTTCCCCAACGCAGGCGAGTTCAGGCGCACGCCCACAGTCTATTTACATCTCTCTTGAGGGAGATGAACGGCGGACCCTCAAGAAAATTGTGCCGACCAACTGGGTGTTGGTGTGAAGGCTGTGCAGTTTGCACAAATTTTTTTCCCCAGGCGATTCTGATGGGGTTTGGCGGACTGACGCTGATCATTGTCAGGCCCCGTCGGGCTGATAGAGTATTGGTTGATCGAGCTGGGGAGGTGATGTTGTGCGGTTTCTGGATCGAAAGGATGCGGGAAAACAACTGGCTGAGCGACTGACCTGCTATCAGGCGGAGAAACCTCTGGTGTTGGGCCTACCACGTGGCGGGGTCAGTGTCGCCTATGAGGTGGCCAGGGCTCTTCAGGCTCCGTTGGACGTATGGGTGGTTCGCAAGGTGGGCGTTCCGCGTTTTCCCGAGTTGGGACTTGGGGCCGTGGCCGAGGGTGGGATTGTTTACCTGAACCGGGACACGATGCGGCAGGTGGGTGTTGAGGAAGACGAAGTTGAGGGGATCGTTCCTCTGAAAGCGGCCGAGGTGGCGGAGAGGGTACAGCTGTTTCGAGGCGACCGGCCCGCGCCGCAGCTGACCGGTCGAACGGTCCTTATGGTGGATGATGGGATTGCCACCGGTGCCACGGTTCGAGCATCGCTGCAGGCACTGCAGGCCACCCACCCTGGCAAGGTCGTGCTGGCGGTGCCGGTGGCAGCGACACAATCGCTGGTGGAACTAAGATCTTTGGTGGACGACATTGTTTGTCTGATGTCTACGCCCAGACTTCATGCGGTTGGGGCCTGGTACGAGGATTTCACTCAGGTATCCGACCATGAGGTGCTTCGTCTTTTGGAGTTGGCAGCGCAAACGGGGCCTTGCCAGAATGGCAATGGTTAGATTCTTGGTTCAGCCTTTGAGCAGTTCCACAGTTAGCAACTTGTGCTTGCAGAGACCCCTGTCGGAGGTCACCAAAGCGAGACTTCCTCTCATCGCGAAAGCGGCCAGATAATCATCCCGCCAAAGCTTTGGCGACGCTTTTTGTCGGCATCCAAGGCGCGCAAGGAGAGCTCCAGGCCTTCGGGTTCGGGGCCGAAATCGAGCCTGAAATCCTCGAGCAAGGCGTCCCAAGCAGCCCGGGCCTTGTCTCGGATGCACACATCCTTTCCCATCACTGCCGCCGTGGTGAGGAGACGAAGGACGCTCATCTGAGTGGTACTGCAAACGAGGATAGAACGGGGTTCGTTGATCGCTTCCAGCCAACTCTTGGCCACCGAATGGCCCTGGTGACGCCCGCAAGATAGAGCCATCAGGAAATTAACGGCGCACAGATACGGCAACAGACTTGGCCATTTCCCTATCGGTCAACTCAAGGGCTCGGCTCACGCCCTGGCTGGTGACCTGTTGCTCGCTGGACCCGGAAATGATAGGAAAGGTCTGCCGGAACTGGCGAGCATGGCGGGAGACTCAAGCGCAAGTTCTAGCCCCCGCACCACGAAGTCCTTGAGATGGATTCCTTGCAGGGCAGCGAGAGACTTGGCTTTCCGAAAAAGGTCATCAGGAATTTCCACTGTTGTTTTCACGCTCCCATAACCCCATAGGTATGGATACCCGTCAACTTTGCAGGTGACTCTCAGCAGGTTGGCGGTCTCGGGCTGCAGCCTAAGGGCCCGTCCTGAAATAAGCTGGTCGAAATGGAGTCTGAAGTCATATTCGATGGGCCCTCGCCATCCATTGATCCTGAAAGAGTTATCGACGCTAAGGAATTACTCGTGTGCCACTGGCAGGCCTTCTTAAGGGAGAGGGGGGAAGGTCGAAAAGGTGGAGAGGGTCTTGCTAACTTGCCGGCACCCTAATCGTCCCAATGTAAGGCATCGGGGCCCTAAGGAGTAGATGCCGTGCGCAAGAATAGCCCGGCCTGGGAGTCGGCCGCGAAGGGCAACTCCAGTGCATTCACCGCGCCGCTGGCGTCCAGGCGAAAGGTGACAAGTTGAGGCGGTTCGGTGGGGCTGATGAAGTCTTCGAAGCTGAAGGTGTCCCGATTCCACGGCGAGCATTGGGCGCTGAGGGTGCCACCCAGCGTCAGTTTGAGTCCGTTCCCGGCTACTTCCACCTGGGCTGTTCCGTAGGCAGGGTTGACGTAGGTCCCGACATAGCGAGCCAGGGCAAGCGGGGGAAGGGCCGGGTTGGGACGCACCGGGCTGGGCTCCTTGCGGGCTTTTTGGGTGTGCAGAAATTGGGAGGAGTAGTCCTGGTCCGGTCGACCCAGATAGAGGTCGTAGAACTTGTACATCAGAGCTTCGGGGAGGTCCGTGCCGCCCAGATTGGTGAGCACCACGATGGCGATGTCCGAATCGGGCACCAGTCCTACCACGGCCTTGCAGCCGGTGGTACCGCCATTGTGCCAGACAATGGGAACGGGCCTCACTTGCTGACGAAGCCAACCCATACAGTAGCTCAGGCTGCCTACCTCTGGAATGGAGGTGGCTGGACTCTTGGGGCTCCCCCCGGCATATACATGGGGAGCGTGTAGACGATCCAGGCTGGCCGGGCTCAGCAGCGTTTTTCCCTCCAGGGTTCCGTGCATTTGGACACGGGCATAGCGAGCCATATCCAGCACGTTGGAGTTGATCCCTCCGGCCGGGCCGTAGGTATAGACCCATCTGGCAAAGGGCCAATCGCGGCCCAGCGGCATGACCCCGGAGCGCCCCTGAATGTGCGGCGAGGCGTGGTTTGGAGTCGAATAGAGGCCCTCCAGTCCGGTGTTGGAGCTGGTCATGCCAATTGGCACAAAGAGGCGCCGCCGGACATTGTCTTCCCAACTCTGCCCGGTCTGCTTCTCGATGACCTTGGCAGCGGCCAGCCAGAGGTTGTTGACGTAGGCGAACTGGCTGCGAAAGCTGGTGACGGGCTGAATATGGCGCATAGCGGCCAGGATCTGATCGCGGTCTCTACCCATGAAGGCCAGCAGGTCTCCTGCGTAGGCAGGCATGCCGCTGCGCTGGGACATGGTGTCCTCCACCGTAAACTCGCGTGTGACCCAGGGATCAAACATGCGAAAGTCAGGAAACGAGTCGCTGACGTGATCGGTCCATGACAGTTTGTGCTCGTCCACCAGTTGAGCCACCATGGCCGACGTGAAAGACTTGGAGATGGAACCGATCTGGAAGAGCGTCTCGGGAGTCACCGGCTCGGTGCCACCGGCCTGGCGCACTCCGAACCCTTTGCTGTAGACGACACGGTCGTTAATGATCAGGGCCACGGCCATCCCGGGGGTTTCCCATTGTTGGCGAGACTTTTCTGCATAACTCTCGAAGGTGGTCAGCAGTCGGGTCAGGTCTTGGCCGGGCTGGGCCAACGTGGGAGTGGCCAGAGCGGCCGAGAGAACGAGAGAGGCGAAAAGTGTCTTCATTGCGGCCGTTTCGTCTTCTGTGCCGGCCTACTCCTTTGAATGCAACTTTAGCGCCAATCACCGATCAGCTCGAAGGGAGCCCAGTAGAAGGGATGGCAGAAGCGGGGCTCTTTGAGGAGCTTGATTTCGGCCTGTTGTAAGGCGCGGGCCAGGCTCTGGTTCTTTTTCAAGGCTGCGTAGAAGTCGACCATCAGCAATCGGGTCGATTCGAAAACCCACCGAGCGTGATGACTGCAGGCTTTCGTCCACCAATTGGCGAGCCTGAAGTTGCCAGCCCTCCTGGCGCAACCGGAAAAGCATAGCCAGCGTGTCCCAGCGTACGTCTTCGAGGCCCAGGAAGCCCCGTCCGCGCGAGGCTAACTGCTGAGCCTGGCGCGCCAACTGCAGGCGGCGCTGGATTTCCTGCAGTTGGCCGGGGTCTGGTTTGGACTGACACTCGGCCAGGATGAGGCGCACCCATTCTTGATGCAGGCGCGCTCCCACGCGGGACACGTCGCCAAGCCGGCACCCGCCAATTGGAGCAGGCGTGCGACGTCCTTTTCCAGCAGCGGAGTGACTTGCTTACGACCGGGCTCGGAACGCATTCTTTTGAACCACTCGTTGATCCAATAGCGGGCCGCCCGCGAAGCCACGCCTCCACCGCTGGTGGTCGGGGTGGGTGTAAATCCATCGAGCATTCGCCAGCAGGCGTCGTGTTCTTTGACCAGGGTTTGCAGCGGCAGGTCGGGATTTTTGTCCAGCTGGCGCTCTACCGCCAGACTGTGAAACACAAACCGGTCCTCATGCAGGCCGGAACGGTCGGCCAGTTCGATAGCCTCGGGCAGAAGCTCATCGACCAGACGGGGAAATCCCGCCCGTCGGCCTGCTTCGATCAGCACGTAGAGTACGAGAATCTTGTCCGACGGGGACTGTTGGAGTTGAGGACGAGTTAACAGGTCTTGGGCCGGTGAAATGGACTGCGAGTTTTTGCCTTGAGCCACGGAAGTAACCAGTTTACTCACCTCCAGGGTCTGGGCCCGGGAGGGATTGGACTGAGACGGCAGAGTGGATTGCATGAACCCTAGCAGATGGTCACAGGCTGCACAGTTGCCATACAGGAAGGCGGCCCCATAGACAATGCTTGTAGCCTTGTGCAGGCGAGCCATTGCCTCGCTTTTGTCGGGCTCACACCATCCCAACCTGAGCGCGCTGATGGCGACCAAGAGCCAGCCCAGTAGAATCCGCCTGGCTTGTCTAGGGTCGATACAGAATGACATAGGGGGCGAATTGGACGACGTCTTGTTTATCCCTGGAAGTCAACGGGGCAGAACTTCGAGCCAGGTTGGACTCGCCCTACCGTTTGTGGGGGGGGTGCATTTGGGGCAAGGCTTTTTGCCAACCGGGCAGACTGGCCAGGCGCGCGTACCAGGCCTGAATTGCCGGATAGTCGGTGAGCGGGATTTGGGCCATCTGGTTATACACGAGATAAGCCCCCAGCGAAAAGTCGGCCAGGGTGAGGTTGGTTCCTAGCAGAAACTCCCTCTGACTGAGATGACTATCGAGTAACCTGGCCAGTGGATGAAAGGCCGCCTCAGCTTTTTCCACTGCCGCCTGGTTGGTCGGCTGACGATGGATCAGCGGCTGGACCATTCGCTCATAGAGCAAGGGTCGGATGGCCGGCGTCCAGTGGCACATTCCCCAAGACATCCAGCGCCACAACTCGGCCTGACCTACCAGGTCGGTTGGAAATAGTGCTGTGGCTTCAAATTTCCGGGCCAGGTAGACGATGATGGCGTTGGATTCCCATAGACAGTAGCCTCCGTCTTCGAGGGTGGGCAGCAGCCCGTTGGGGTTTTTGGCCAGATACTCTGGGGTTTTGCAGGAGCCTGAGTGGGGCTCCATCTCGACCTCTTCCAGGGCAATACTCAGGTGATGTGCGACCGCCATCACCTTGATGCAGTTGGGTGAGGGTGAGTGAGTGTAGAGCTTCACGAGGTTCTCCTTCGCCGGTTGTCTGGCCAGGCTAACCGCTGATGAAGGTCGAGGCCATGATACAGATCAATTCTTGCGGGCAAACCAGGGATTCGGCTGAGCCAGGCCGTGTTGGCGAAAGCCGGAAAAAGCTCTGCGTTGGCGGCCAGGAAGGCTCCAAAATCTTGATGGTTGTCCGGGCGGTAAGCGAATTGAAAGGCCCGCTCGGGGCCACCGATCTCTTCCATCAGTCGGTCAAAAGCTTGTAATACGGAAGAGATATCCATTCGGGTACCCTTGGCTACGGCCGTGAAACGGCGTAATGCCCCTTGGTAGCGAGAAGATGATGCCCCAATGGTCCTCCATGTCGGCGATCGGGTTGGCGAGTCTGCGGGCCAGAATGGAGAGACCTTCGGGGAAAGGGATGACCTCGACGGCCGCCTGCCTGAACAACTCGGTGACGGCTTCCAGGCTGTGGCCCTGGGCTCGCCAGGTGAACATCGGTCGGCCCCAGGGGTACAAGGCCGCGATAGTTCTCTCCTTGCGGCAGCCGTCACGAACCAGCAGTCGGCGATGAACAAGTCATAAACCTCATCCCTTTGTATCGCAGGGCAATGTCGTTGACAAGGGTTTTCAGCATTATTTCCTGGCTATGCTTTAGGTTACAAGCACAGCACACCAGGAGGATTCTCAGCCGTGGATATTCGCAATCTGTACTCGTTCTCACAGAACAATTTTGTGGGTCAACAGGCCAGTCGCACGATGACCTCTCTGGTGGTGGCCCCCTCGGCCAACGGGGAACCGGTATTGAAGCCCTGTCTCTCGGATAGTTTCATCCCCGCCAATGCCAACGTGGCCCTGGCTCATCGCCCCAATGCCGAGAGCGAATGGCAGCCCGTGCGCTCCGTGGCTCAGTTTCAGGAGATTGTGAAGAACACTCCGGCCGATCAGTTGGGTCAGACCCTGGGTGTGTGGACCGACAAAAAGAGCTTCTATATTTTTGGTAGTCGCGACGGAGTGCCTCAGAACCGCGAAGTGCAAACCTTTGCCGACCGTTGGCAGGGAATGCAGACCACCGTGACCCGTCCGCTGGTAGACAAAGGTTTTCGCGTAGAGAACCGGGCCGACGCCGAGGTTGTGCCGGCTCAGGTGGGCCTGGATGCGGCCCAGATCAGCATTGATCCCAAATCCTTTGAAGTGGCCGGCAGCGCTTTCCCCGGCAAAGAGGTCGGCTTCTTCTACGAGGCTGGCAAAGTGAGCCAGCACGACATCTATCTCGCCAAAGGCGATGGTCAACCGGCTGAGGTCATCAGCCATGGCGCTGGCGAATCTCCAGCTCCGCTCTTTGACGCCAGTTCCACCCGACTTTTTTCCTCCGGCGCCCAACCCACTTACGTAATGCCCAAGGTGCTGGCCCCCGGGCAGCCCGATTCGGCCGCCGAGTTTCACCAGTTCTCTTAATAAGTTCACAACTTGGTTACAGCCTGTCTTTATTCTCGCCAGTTGCTTGACTAGTGTTTTAGTCGGTAAGCCTATGCTGAGAACACGAAAGACCCGGAGGTGACCGATGTTCCAAGCCACTATCACAACCATGCAGATCTCTAATGACCCCATGGGCGGCCAGCAATTTCCCGCTATGCCCACGTTAGATTCGAATGTGGCGCAGCGATGCATGGGGCTCAACAATACGGGTTTTTCTCCCGGTGCCCAACTACCCGGTCTGGGTGGCACGGGTGGTCTTGACCCCCGCATGATGATGATGCAGCAGATGCAGATGATGGAAGTGATGCTGGACATGATGGCGCTGATGCTGGGGGCCGGAGGCGGTATGGGTCAGGCTATGGGAATGCCCCAGAGCCTGCAGCAGGCCGCCAGTAGTGGTGGTGGAGCCGCGGGCAGTGGCGCTACCGGTGGCGCGGTCGGGGCCAATCAGACCATGGCCAGCAACGCTCCGGTCACCGCCAACGTGGAGAAACTGGTGCAGGCCCTGTCTTCCAGCTACCACAAGGCGGCCAAAGAGAATTTTCCCATCATTCTGGCCGAATGCCAGAAGCAAGGCGTGACGGATAAGGCTCAAATCGCGTACATCCTGGCCACCACCGTTCACGAGTCAGGGGCGGGCGCCCATATGGAAGAGTTTGCTTCGGGCAGTGCCTACGAAGGCCGCAAAGACCTGGGCAACAATCAGTCCGGCGATGGAGTCCGTTACAAAGGCCGCGGCTATGTGCAGATCACCGGTCGCAACAACTACACCAACTGGTCCAAGAAGCTGGGCATCGATCTGGTGGGCAACCCAGAACTGGCCGAGAAGCCCGAGAACGCCGCCCGCATCCTGGTAGAGGGTATGAAAGAAGGCTCGTTCACCGGCAAAAAGCTGGGCGACTACATCGGTGGTGGCAAGCAAGATTTTGAAGGAGCCCGCCGCATCGTGAACGGGACCGATAAAGCTTCGGTTTTTGCCGACACTGCCCGCAAATTGATGGCTGCTCTCTAGGTTTTCTCTGACCGGCCTGCGAAGGGCGGCTCTATGAAAAGACTATTGCCCCTCCTGGTACTCCTGGCTTTGCCCGCTGCTGCGGCCACACCCACACTAACTCAAGCGCAGCAGGTAGGGCCGATTCGGCTGGGTCTGGCGGAGTCTAAACTTGGGCCTTTGCTAGGTAAGTGGACATCGGAAACCAAGCCCCACATGGAGATGGCTACCGGAATGACGGTCAAAGTGCGCTCTTACAACAAGCAGGGTTTGAAGATGACGCTGGCTCAAGACGGACCCAAGAGTCCCTGGTTGGTGGCCCGCTTTACCGCTTTGGCGCCGTGCAACTGGAAGACCCCCCAAGGGATCGGCATCGGCACCACGGCCGAGCAGGTGCGGACCGCCTATCAGCCTTTGTTGGACAAAGAGATGACCTCTGCCGAACAGATTGTGGTGGGTACTGTTTATGATGGGGTGATCTTCTCCATCAAGCAGGGCAAAGTCAGCTCGATCTTTGTGGGCGCAGCCGCCGAGTAACAGGAATCAGCGGTCTCTGAAGCCGAATGGCCCGGCCATGGATACACTGATTCGACTGGGCTGCCCCATCGTTCTTACGCAGACGTGGCAGGTATTTCTCTTTCTCTCCATCCCTTGCCTGATGGCCGCCCTGGGAGCGCGTTTTTTGCAGGGCAGTTTTCTGCGAATCGGGGGGGCCGCGGCCGCGGCTGTGGTGCGCGACCTGGCAGTCTTTGCCTGGGTGACCTACCATCCGGCCCTCAATCCTGACTACAATCCCTTTGCCAGTTTGCTGTTGATTTACCTGACCGCCTCGGGCGCTGCTCTGGGTGCGGTCTTTGGACCCTACCGCGGCCCCCTTTTGTATTTGTTGGCCGCGCTGGGCGCCTTGGGCGGGCAATGGCTGTTTGAACCGCTCTCGCGCGTGTTGTTGGCGGTGGGCCTGGGTTTACTCTGGGTGCGCAAACAGCGCTGCTCGTCCGCTCTCCCCTGTTGAAAATTTTAACCCCGGACATGGAATAGAAACCTGCTTTCGGGGCCGCTTGTGTTATTCTCAATAGGTAAGGAGGGCTGACCCATGTCCAACGTTCATAAACTTCAACAAGAGATGCGCGAATTGGGGCGCCAGGTCTCGGCCGATTTTGAGTTTAACGCCCTGGCCTTGAAAGACCTGTCGCTGCGCTTCCAGCAGTTTGCGGCCGAATGCAATGAGCGCTTCACCCAGATCGAAGGCCGCATGCGCCTGCAAGAGCACCGCT
>JADMJV010000016.1:0-76452 GCA_018780265.1 bacterium | reverse complement strand
TCGTTTCTTCGAAGTGGTCGATCAGCGTCTCACGCTGCTCGAAAAAAGCGCTTGAGAGGAATTGCCCATGCCCAACGTTCACAAGCTGCAACAAGAGATGCGCGAATTGAGCCGTCAGGTCTCGGCCGATTTTGAGTTTAACGCTATGGCCTTGAAAGATCTGTCGCTGCGCTTCCAGCAGTTCACAGTGCAGTTCAATCAGTTTGCGGCGGACTGCAATGAGCGCTTCACCCAGATCGAAGGCCGCATGCGCCTGCAAGAGCACCGCTGGAGTCGTTTCTTCGAAGTGGTCGATCAGCGTCTCACGCTGCTCGAAAAAAGCGCTTGAATCGCATGCAAGTTCGACAGGGAGACTGGGCTCACAGCAAGTAACAGCAAGAGATGTCCCAATTTGTACACCTGCACTGCCACACCGAATACAGCCTGCTAGACGGCTGTAACCGCATCAACGACATGGTCAAACAGGCTGCCGCTCTGGGCATGCCGGCCATGGCCATGACGGATCACGGGGTGATGTATGGGGCCGTGCAGTTTTACGACGCCTGTGTCAAGCACGGCGTGAAGCCCCTCATCGGCTGCGAAGTTTACGTGGCTCAGCGCGGTATGCTGGACAAAGAGGCCGGCAAAGACAATCGGCCCTATCACTTCACGCTGCTGGCCAAAGACCGGGTGGGCTACAGCAACCTCTGTCAACTGGTCAGCGGCGGCCATCTGGATGGCTATTACTATAAGCCGCGCGTGGACCGGGCCATGCTGGCCAAGCACAGCCAGGGGCTGGTGGCCCTGTCGGGTTGCCTGCGCGGCGAGGTCAATGCCGCTCTGCTAGAGGGCAATCCGGTCGGGGCTCGCACCCGTTTGGGCGAGTTGCGTGACATTTTTGGCGAGGACCTGTTCGTCGAATTGATGGACCACGGCATCGAGGAGCAGCGCGTTACCAACCGCGAGCTGATCCGCATGGCCCGCGACATGAACCTCAAGTTGGTGGCCACCAACGACGCCCACTACCTGACCAAAGACGACGCCACCATTCAGGATGTGCTGGTCTGCGTGCAAACCGGTAAATCGCTGTCCGACACCAACCGCATGAAGTTTTTTGCCCCCGAATTCTATGTCAAAAGCTACGACGAAATGGCTTTGCGCTTTGGAGAACTGCCCGACGCGCTGAGCAACACTCTGGCCGTGGCCGAACGCTGCGACCTGAAGCTCGACTATGACAGCGTCTATCTGCCGGTTTTCCCCTGCCCCGATGGGATGACCTCGGAACAGTACCTCAAGCAACTCTGTCGCGAGGGGCTGATCTGGCGATTTAACAGCGATAACCCCAGTCCAGAAATCATGGACCGCATGCAGGTGGAGCTGGACGTCATCGTTCCCAAAGGCTTCGCGGACTACTTTTTGCTGGTCTGGGACTTTATCGCCTTTGCCCGCCGTAGCGACATTCCCGTGGGCCCCGGACGCGGTTCGGCCGCCGGTTCGCTGGTGGCCTTCTTGTTGGGTATCACCAACATCAACCCGCTCGACCACGACCTCCTTTTCGAACGCTTCCTCAATCCCGAACGCACCGAGCTGCCCGACATCGACACTGACTTCTGCGTGGAGCGGCGCGGTGAAGTGATTCAGTACGTGCGCAACAAGTTTGGGCGCGACAAAGTGGCCCAGATTATCACTTTCGGCCGCATGAAGGCGCGTGCCGCCATTCGCGACGTGGCCCGGGTGCTCGATGTCCCCCTGCCCAAAGTGGACAAAGTGGCCAAAGCCGTGCCCGAAGGGCCCGGGGTCAATCTGAAAGACGCCCTGGAGTCGCCCGAATTCAAGAAGATGATGGACGAGGACCCCGAGGTCAAGAACGTGGTCGAGATGGCCCTGCGCGTCGAAGGCATGGCGCGCAACGCGGGCATCCACGCCGCCGGCGTGATCGTGTGCTCGGAGCCCCTGGCGGCCATCGCCCCTCTGCAGAAGATGAACGGCGATGAAATCGTGGTTCAGTTTGACATGAACGACTCTTCCAAAATCGGCATGGTCAAGATGGATTTCCTGGGCCTGCGCAATCTGACCGTCATCAAGGATTGCCTCAAGATTATCAAAGAGGCCCACGGGGTCGAGGTGGACATCGAGCATCTTGAGCCCTTCACCGACGAGAAGACCTTCGCATTGCTGGCCGAGGCCGATACCAACGGAGTCTTCCAGCTCGAGTCCGACGGCATGAAGCGCTACCTCAAGCAGCTCAGACCGGATAAGTTTTCCGACATCGTGGCCTTTCTGGCCCTCTACCGACCGGGACCGTTGCAGGGCGGCGTGGTCGATGACTTTATCCGGCGCCGACACGGGCGCGGTGGCGAGGTCACCTACCCTCACGCCAAGCTCGAGCCCATCCTCAAAGACACCTACGGGTTCTTCCTCTACCAGGAGCAGGTGATGCTCACCGCCAACGTGCTGGCCGGCTACACCCTGGCAATGGCCGATGGACTGCGCAAAGCCATGGGCAAAAAGAAGATGGACGTGATGGAAAAGCATCGCAAGATCTTCACCGAGGGCGCCGTGGAACGGGGCGTTGACAAGAAGAACGCTCAGGACATCTTTGAGACCATGGAAAAATTCGCCGCTTACGGCTTCAACAAGTCACACTCGGCCGCTTATGCCGTGGTTTCCTATCAGACCGCCTACCTCAAGGCCAACTACCGCACCGAGTATATGGCCGCGCTCATGACCAGCGTGCTCTCCAGCATTGAAAAAGTCTCCTTCTTTATCAAGGAGTGCAATCAGTCGGGCATTGCCGTCTTGCCGCCGGACGTCAACGAATCACTGGTGGGCTTCTCGGTTTCACCCAAAGGCATTCGCTGGGGCATGGGGGCGGTGCGCAACGTGGGCGTCAATGCCGTGGAAGAGATCATCGCCCAGCGCCGCAAGGACGGACCTTTCCGGGACCTGGCCGACCTCTGTCACCGCTGCGACGGCAAGGTCACCAACAAACGCGCCCTGGAAGGCCTCATCAAAGCCGGCGGCATGGATAGTTTTGGCGAGAATCGGGCCACCTTGCTGTCGGCTCTGGATGCCTGCGCCGATGCCGGCCAGCGCGCCGCCAAAGAAGCTCAGAGTGGCCAGTTTGGCCTGTTTGACGATGTGGGTTCCACGCAGGCCACTTTTGCCGACCTGTGCCCTCGCCGCATCGCCGAGTTCCCCAAGCGCCAGTTGCTGGAGATGGAGCGCGAGATGCTGGGCGTGTATCTCTCCGACTCGCCCCTCTCGGAGGTGCGCGACACCATGAAGCAGCACGCCACCCACCGCATCGCTCAACTGAACGGAATGGAGAGCGGAGTATCGCTGTCCATCGCCGGTCTGGTGTCGTCATCGCGCAAAATTATTACACGCTTCAAGACGCCTATGGTTTTTCTTCAGTTTGAAGATGAGACGGGCACCACCGAGGTGACCATTCGTCCGGCCACCTATGACAAATGCGCCGCTTTGCTGCAGGACGGGGCGCTGCTGCTGGTGCGGGGACGCACCGAAGTGCGCCAGGCCCGCCGCGATGCCGACGACGATAGCGAAGCGCCTCAAGAGCAGGTCAAGGTGACGGCCGAGGAGATCGTGTGCCTGCAGGCCCTGGCCGCCGCCAAGCACGGCAAACCTCAGCAAAGACTGCCCGGTGTGCATATCCGAGTGCAGATGTTCCAGAGCGATTTCATGCCCCAACTGCGCGACATCTTGCTGCGTCACCGCGGTGACCAGGAAGTCTACCTGCACCTGGCCAGCCCTCAGGGCGAGACGGTGATGCACCTTAATGAGACCTTCAACGTGCGCGACACCCAGGAACTGAAGATCGGGGTGCGCCGCCTGCTGGGCCAGGAAGCCATCTGGGAGGAAGCCTCTTAGGGCTAAATGGCCCCCGGGTCAATGCCTGCTTGGCGCAGTCGGGCTGCGTAGCGTTCTGCCAGCAAACTCTGCTCGTCGGCACGCCGGGCCTCTTGCTCGGCTCTTTGTGTCGCTTGCTCTGCGCGTTGCGCTTCTTGCTCGGCTCTCTGGGCTTGCTCGGCCGGTGTTGGTAGGGTCTGGCCGCTGGCCGGATCGATGATGCGCAGTTCCCCATCGATCACACGAAAGAGCAGACCGAGGGACCGACTCAGGTATCCCTGGGCTTCGGGGGCCAATACGGGCAAAAAATGGCTGCCTTCGCGTCGATGGACCTGGAAGCGAGGCAACAGATACTCCTCACGAGGGTCAAACAGGATGTACTCTCTAACCCCCAGGGCCTCATAGAGCCCTTTTTTTACTCCCACATCGCGAAGACGAGTCGATCGCGAAGTCACTTCGATGATCAGATCGGGAGCTTTCCCGATCTCCCACATTTTGTAAGTTTGCAGCCGTGTTTGGGGAATTCCCAAGGTGACCAAAACATCAGGAGAAAGATGACAGGTGGGGTCTCCCTGCTCGTAGTACAGGAGAATGTTGCCGCTGACATAGACCTGCGAGTCGTTCCGGTAGTAGTTGCGCAAGGCCTCGATGAGATTGACCATCATATCGCGGTGTAAATCGGTCTCGCCCATAGGTTCTCCGTCCGAGGTTGGATAGTCGGGTTCGCCGCGCGCATCGAGCATGGCTTTATCTTCGCGTCGCACTTCGGTCAGCCTCTAGGGAAACGCTGGGGCCTGCGAGAACCCTGATCGGTGAGCTTCCGCGTTCAACTGGGCCTGGCCCTCAATCTGATCGTCTTTGCCACCGTCCTCAATAGCGTGGGTATCGTGGTCGAACGTTCGATTTCGGACTGGGGCATTCCCAAAACCGTGGGGGGTACGCTGGAAGGCTGCAAAGACCTGACCATCGCCTTCACCTCGTTGTTGCTAGCTTCCCAAGTACCCCGGTTAGGCTATCGACGAGTGATGATGGGCGGGTTGGCCGCGGTAGGCCTGATCTGCCTGTTGCTGGCCGCCGTGCAACAGTTTTGGACCGTTCCCCTGCTTTTTATCGTGTGCGGAGCCAGCTTTGCCCTGGTCAAAGTCTCGGTCTATGCCACGGTGGGCATCTTTGCCCGCGACAAAGCACACCACGCCGCCCTGATGAATCGCCTGGAGGGCATCTATCAGGTGGGAGCGCTGCTGGCACCGCTGGTCTTTTCCTGGATGATCGCCCGAGGCAACTGGATCAACACTTACTGGTTCGTGGCCGGTCTGGCCGCGCTGGCCTTGGGGCTGTGGGTTTTTACGCCGTTACGTGAAGACTCGGGCGACGGATCGGAGGGTAAGAAAAGTGGGGGGCTGGCCGACGTCAAGGGACTGCTGGCCCGCCCCATTGTGTGCATCTTTCTGCTCTGTGCCGCGGTCTATGTCATGATCGAGCAGAGCATCGGCACCTGGCTGCCCACCTTCAATATCGACGTATTTCGCCTGCCCCCTGAGAAGGCGGCCACTTTGCTCAGCCTCTACTTTGGCTCGGTGGCTCTGAGCCGCTTCGTCTTTGGGTTTTTTGTGCGGCGAATGTCGGCCTTCGTCCTTCAACTCGCCTACCTGAGCTGCGCCTTTGGGCTGCTGGTCACGGTGCTTTTGCTCAGCCGCGGGGCCGCCCCTCCCCAGGGGCTGGCCTATGTGCTGGCCTGCGTGGGCTTTTTTATCGGCCCCATCTACCCCACCTTGAATTCGATGATGCTGAGCCAACTGGACAAATCACTGCACAGCTCCATGACCGGTCTGATTATCGTGTCCTCGGCTCTGGGCGGGACCATCGGCTCACAGATTCTGGGGGCCATCTCCCAGCACTACACCACTCACGCTGCCTTTCACTTTCCCCTGCTGCCAATCGCGGCCCTGTTTGTCCTGTTGATTCTCTTTCATGGGCAGGAGAAAGCATGATCCGCGTCCCGGTAGACCCCCATTTTCAGGCATTGCTGGCCCAGGAAGATACCGACGGAGACCGTCGCATAACGGTGCGTGATGGTGGTCCCCGCAGCTATGCGCTGGAAGGCTACACGGTGCAGGGCACCTATGCCCTGGCCAACCTGCTGCAAGAATTGGCGCTGGCGCAAGAGGCCGGCCAGACCTGGTTGGAGCTGGACCCCCAATTGCTAGAGGAGCCGCCCACCCGGCGCATTTCGCGAGCCATCCGAGAGCGTTGCTGGCAAGGATTGACCCGTCGATTGGACCTGAACAGCCTGGAAACGGTCCTTCACGACCCCAAATTGGCCGGCCCGCCACGCCTCTATCTTCCC
Source organism: bacterium (assembly GCA_018780265.1). Lineage (GTDB taxonomy): Bacteria > Vulcanimicrobiota > Xenobia > Xenobiales > JADMJV01 > JADMJV01. The sequence continues at coordinate 70,256 of JADMJV010000016.1, read as the reverse complement.
GCCGATGACCCCCGCAGCCACGCTTACTATGCCGAGTGTGGGGCTGAGGTTGTCAGGCTGCCGAGGCAGATCACGCCGGAATTTGTGTTGAGCATCAATCAGAAGCCCGGTTTGCTGGGCCTGGCCGTGGCCGAGGAGCCGCTGCCCTACGTGGTTCCCGGGGGCCGCTTTAACGAGATGTATGGCTGGGACAGCTACTTTATCGGGCTGGGTCTGCTTCACGACGGACTGTTCGATCTGGCCCGCGATATGCTCACTCACCAGCTCTACCAGATCCGCCATTATGGCCAGGTGCTAAACGCCAATCGCAGCTACTATTTGACCCGCTCCCAGCCGCCTTTCTTGACGCGTTTCTTGAAGGCGATTCTCGATCACGGCCCCATGCCGTTGGATTGGGTGCAGCAGGTGCTGCGCACGGCTATGCACGAGTATGAACACGTGTGGGTGGGTGGACCTCGGCTGACCCCTACGGGACTCAGTCGCTATCTGGGCCAGGGCATCGGCATGCCGCCCGAGACCGAGCCGGGCCACTATGACTCCGTTCTCCGCCCCCATGCCGAGCGCGTCGGACTGCCTTTGCCAGAGTTTGAACGGGCCTACCTGCTGCGCCAACTGGACTGTCCCGAGTTAGATGCTTACTTTGTGCACGACCGCACCGTGCGCGAATCGGGCCACGACACCAGCTATCGACTGGAGGGACGGGCCGCCAACCTGTGCACCGTGGACCTGAATTCGTTGCTTTATGCTTACGAGGTCGACCTGGCCGAGTTGCTTGAGCGCTACGGAGAGCAGGCGGGATTTCCCAAAGTGGAAGTGTGGCGAGGGCGGGCCGCCCGGCGTCGCCAACAGATTTTCGACTTGTGTTGGGACGAGCAGGCCGGCCAGTTTTTTGACTACGATTTTTTGCAACGGGACCGCACCCACTATCAAAGCGCCACCGGCCTGTGGCCGCTGTGGGCGGGCCTGGCCACCCCCCAACAGGCCGAGCGGGTGGTGGCTGGATCCACTCTGGAGAAGGGCGGTCTGGCGGCCAGCAGCCAGGCCTCGCGCGGTCGGCTGGGACCCACCCGGCCCCCTCGCCAGTGGGACTACCCCTACGGCTGGGCTCCTCACCAGATGATGGCCTGGGAGGGATTGACTCGCTATAACCTGGGCGCGGACGCCTGGGCCGAGCGCTGGCTGCGCATGATGACGCGCAATGCGGTGGATTTTAACGGCCTGATTCCCGAGAAGTATGATGTGGTCGAGGCCAGCCACGAGGTGTTTGCCGAGTATGGCAACGTGGGGGCGGATTTCGAATACATCACTCGGGAAGGCTTTGGCTGGACCAACGCCTCCTACCAGATCGGACTGGATCTGCTGTCGGCCGAGCAACGGGCCGCCCTAGACCAGCTAGCCGGGCAATAAGGCCAGCAGTCGGTTGCGCTGACGCTCGCGCAGGCTGTAGATGTAGCGGGTGCTTTGCATGGCCCGACACATAAGCAGGGCGCCTTGAATGCTGGCGGCCATCTCTTCGGCCAGCTGCAGCGGCTGAAAGTTGCCGCCGGCGCCAGTTTTTTGCTGCAGCACCGAGAGACCCTCGGCCAGGGCCAGCACCCATCGTTGCAAACACAGAGCCACGCAGGCCCGCACGGCGGGATGGGCGGGACTCATCTCGCTGGCGATGCCGCCCACCGGGCAGCCCAGGTGGCGGGGCAGTTCGGCAAAGTCCAGGTAGGGTTGAAACCAGGCGTCAAACCGATCCATACTCTCCAGTCGATAGGTAAAGGGGGCGATGCGCGTGAGGAAGTCGTCGGTGATAAAGCGGACCACCTCGCAAATGAACTGCTCTTTGCTCTCAAAATAGTGATAAAATTGCCCTTTGCCCACTCCGGCCAACTTCATGACCTCGGCGATGCCGGTGCCGTGCACGCCCTGCTGGTGAAAGACGCGAACGGCAACCAGGATCAGCAGTTCGCGCTTGTTGTGGCGGGCCGGGTCAATGGGGGTGGAAAAGACCTCGGCCACCGAGAGGGGCGCCTTGGCAGTTGTCTTGGAGCGGGCCATTGGGGATAGGTTCGGGCCCAGTCTTGCGGCCCCTCTGGCAATCAAAAGCCGATGTCCTTGTTCAGCCCTGGGCCAAGAATCTCATGGTGGTGCGCGGCGGGGCTACCGGGCTCTGGTCGGGCGGTTGGGCTCGGAAAAGCCTTCCGGCGGGGCCGTCCAGGCTATGGCCAGCTCGGATGACGGGGCCTCGGCTGCTCACAAACAGTGAGGCGTTGCGCAGAAATCGAGCCATCTCCTCGGGTTCAAACTGGCTCGAATCAAAGACGACCTCCAGGTCATCTTTGTCGAGTTGTTGCATGCCCACGGTATCCATCAGAACGAGGCCCTCCTCCATAGAAAACATCCGCACATTGCACCACAGATCCAGGGGGGGCAACTTGCGGCCCGCATAGTGGGCCAGGATTTGCTGCATGGAGTTGAGCGGAGCCAACACTTCCCCATTGGGATTGAAATAGCACAGAGCGGCCGGGTGTTGCAGCAGTTGCAGTGCGATCGAAGTGACGAAATGCAATTCTGCGACCGCGTCATAGGCCTGAGGCAGAGCCGGCGAGTCGGGTTGGGCGCCGAAAAGGTAGCTGCTGCGAATGCGCACAAAGCATTGATGACGCGCCACCACGGTGGCGGCCTCGGCAAACGCGTAGCTGTGTTGCAGCGCTCGACTGAGAATCTCGGGATAGGCGAAGGGGCCAAAGCAGCCCATGGTCCAGGCCGCGAAAACCGTTTCGTCCTCATCCATGGCATCGGGCCAGGGGCGAGTGACAACGTCCAACGAGACGCGGCCGTTGACGGCCGGCAGGTAGTCTAGCAGTAAGGTGGGACCGCCCAGCGCCCAGTGAGTTCCCTGGGGGATCCGCTGCGAAATGCGAACGTCCTTGAGCAGAGGTTCAAGCTCTGCCAGGCCGACTGGCTCGGCAAAGAGGACCGCAATCCCCTGTGTGTATTGACCTTTTTTGGGCATTGGCGGGGTCGTCATGATTTTTCCAGGGCGCGAATGCGCTTACGGGCCAGCGCTTCAAACTCGTGCCACCCTCCTTGCTGGAGGCTCTGCGTGTAGAGTTTGAGTGCTTCCCGGGGTCGATTCAGTCCTTCCAGGCATTGTGCACGGTGAAACATTAAATTCGGCGAGTTATACAGTTTGGCTGCTTTCTCGAGCTCTATCCATGCTTCTTTGTAGCGACCCAGCATCACCAGTGCGGCACCTCGAGTGTCATAGGCTCCGCTTACTCTGTCGAGTGACATCCGAGGAATCGCCAGATCGATCAGTTCCAAAGCCTTGGCCCCCTGGGCGTGCTTTACATAGTACCAGGCCGCATTGGCCTGAGCTTCAGCACGCCAGGGTCGGGTAGAGCGGTGGACTGATTCGTCCAAAAGTGCCTGGGCCTTGGCCGGGTTTTGGGTGGTCCAGCCTTCGGCTAACAGATAGTCGGCGTAATTGCGCTCTCCCTCGTCTCCAGCCACCTTGCGACAATTGATAGCGGTCTGGCGAACTTGTGAGTGTTGGCCGAGTTGCAGCTGACAGAAAGCCTTTAGCCAGAAGGCGTCAAAGCATTTTGGGTCTTCCGTCAGAGCCTGGTCTGCCAAGCGCAGGGCCTCTACCCAATGGTGCTGATGGAATTGCTGAAATCCCAGTTGAAAGGCAGGCGGAGGTGGGCGCTTGGCCCAACCGGGGCTGGCCAGCAAGCTGAGTCCTAGCAGCCAGGTTGTCATCCTATGCATCGATTGTGGATTCGTCAGGGTAACGCAGGTTCCGCTTCTTGACTATTTCGATAAATCTAGTAATATCGAAATATGCACGAAGATTCCCAGGTTCAGCGTTACGCCGACTGTTTTGCTGCCATGGGGTCCGAGCCGCGTCTTCGAATTGTAAGGTTGTTGTTGTCGTGTTTTCCTGCCGGCCTGATCGTGGGCGAGATCCAAAGTGAAATGGGGATGGCCAACTCGACCTTATCTCACCACCTCGATCGCCTGAAGCAGGAAGACCTGGTTACCGCCGTGCGCGAGGGGACTGCCTGGCGCTATCGGGCCAATGCCGCCACCTTGCAGAGTCTGTTGAATTTTCTGATGGCCGAGTGTTGCACTCGCAATCAGGTGGTGGAGCAGTCTACCATCACGCCAAACTGTTGTTAGAAAGAAGGAAGCTGATGCAAGACGAGATTGCCAGAACTCAAACAGTGGTCAAAGACAAGTATGGCGAGTTGGCCCGCCAGGTTAGCTGTGGTTCCAATTCGGGTTGCTGCGGCTCCAATGCCGCGCACACTTTGGGGGCGGATGCTATTTGCGCCAATCTGTACGATGGCCAGGAACTCTCTGGATTACCCGAGCAAGCCGTGCTGGCCTCGCTAGGTTGCGGCAACCCCACCGCGCTGGCTCAATTGCAGCCCGGCCAAATCGTGCTCGACCTGGGTTCGGGGGGCGGCATCGACGTTCTATTGTCGGCCCGCCGGGTGGGTCCAACCGGCAAGGCTTACGGCCTGGACATGACCGAGGACATGCTGGAGTTGGCTCGGGCTAACCAACAAAAGTCGGGCATGACCAATGTGGAGTTTTTGCGCGGGGAGATCGAGAACATCCCCTTGCCCGACAACTCGGTGGACGTGATCATCAGTAATTGCGTGATCAACTTGAGCGCCGACAAAGACCGGGTGTTGGCCGAGGCCTACCGGGTGCTCAAGCCGGGCGGGATGCTGGCCGTTTCCGATGTGGTCTGTCGCGGCTCGGTGCCGGCCGAGATTCGCCGCCACGTGGAGTTGTGGATTGGCTGCGTGGCCGGCGCGCTGCATGAGGACGACTACCAGAAGAAGCTGGAACAGGCCGGATTTGTCGAGGTGAGTATCGAGCCAACTCGGGTCTACCAGGCCGAAGACGCCCGCGGCCTGATGGAGGCTTCGGGATTGGTCCTGGACCAGGCTGTGCTCGATCAGGTGGGCGGCAAGTTTTACTCAGGCTTTGTGCGCGCTCGCAAGCCCTGACAGGCCCAGTTGGCCGGGATGCAGGTCGGCCAGGGCCGGAAAGCGGGCCCGGTAGGCCAGCAGTTCGCTCATGTCCAGAGAGGCCTGCAGGATACCGGGTTGGTTGTCCAGGCTGGCCACCACTTTGCCTTGGGGGTCGATCAGGCGGGAAGACCCGGGGTAGTTGACTTTGGGATCGTCGCCCACGCGGTTGACGCCCAACACGTAGGCCTGGTTTTCGATAGCTCGAGCCAGCAGCAGGGCCTCCCAATGATGCACGCGGGCGCTGGGCCAGTTGGCGATGACCACAAAAAACTGCACCCCCTGCACGGCCAGGTGGCGAAACGTCTCGGGAAAGCGCAGATCGTAACAGATCAGGGGGGCCACCCGGCAGCCGCACCAGTCAAAGCGGAAGAAGTCGGCCCCGGCCTGATAGTGCTGGGTTTCGCCCCCATACGAGAAGGGGTGCTGTTTGGCATAGCAGCCCAGCAACTCTCCTTGCGGATTGAGGACCAGGGCCATGTTGCGGCCCAGACCCTGGTCGCCCCACCAACTGGCTCCTCCGATCAAGTATACCTGGTGCTGGCGGGCCATCTCGGCGTAAAAACGCTGAGTTTCCTCGCCCTCGTTTTCGGCGAGGCCCGGGCGGCGCATAGTGAAGCCGATGCAGGATAGTTCGGGTAGTACCACCAGCGACCCAGGTTGAGGCCGAACCAGCTCCAGTTGCTTACGCAGCAGGGCCTGGTTTTGGGCCTTCTCTTCCCAGGCGATGGAGTATTGCAGGGCATAGACGTTCATGGTTGGGTCTCCAGAAAGGTTCGCAGCCAGCCTCGGAAGGCTCGCAGGATGGCACTCAGGGTCATTTCTTTGCGCAGCTTTAAGAGACGGTGAAATTCGCTCAGGGGAATTTTGGGAAAAGTCGGGCTAAAGGGGCGCCCTAGATATCTCCCTGAGGGGCTTAGCTGGTAGATCAGCAAGCCCTTTTTTCGATCATATCGCCACACTTCGGGCACACCCATCACGGCGTACATCTTCATGCGGTCAATAGAGCGACGAGTGATATCTACCTCCACCACCAGGTCGGGTGGAGGGCCGGAGGCGGCTTCGTATTCACCCTCCACGACCAGATGGGCGTTGGCGATCCAGTAGCATTCATCGGGCTCCAGGCCGCGGTCCAGATCTTCACGACGAAAGGTCATGGAACCGCCCGCTTCCAGCTCCAGTCCAAGTTCATCGACCAGAGTCACCAACAGGTGTCCCAGAATGGTTTTGATTCGTTCGTGTTCTTGAGTAGGCGACATGATTTCGAGAGCTCCCTGGTCGTAGGTTAGCCGGATAGGCCGGTCCCCAATCGCTTCCAGGAATTTGCTGTAGCCTTGCCAGTCAGTCCAGGTCACGAAGCGGTTGTCTTTAGGCAGGGCGCGCACACTCATAGCTGCAGGGTATCACGCTTCCAGGGCTGGATCCAGAGTTGGCGGTGAACGCGCCACAGTTGCCAGGGCTGGCCTTTCTCGAGCCGGATCGGCTGACCCCCTCCCCAGATCCACTGGCCCGTGCTGTCCAGAGCCCAGCTCAATCCGTCCCAATCGCCGGCCCGCGTTACCAGTCCCAGGCGCAGGTCGCCCTGTTGGTAAAACAGGCGCTCTGCGCTGCACTCCAGCCAACCATCCCCAAAGGTCCAGCGCCCCGGTGGGTCGCTCAGGCTGAGCAGTCGTTCAAAGGGGGCCAGCCCTTGAGTCAGGCGCAGGCGTTGGGCCCAGCTGACCTGTTCGGGGCAGGTCAAGAGCATGGCCTGATGGTTGGCTTGAGTCAGCCAGCAGGCGGGTTGACCGCCCAACCACAGCCAACGTAGACGCAACTGAGGGCTGGCGCCGCTGGGCAGCAGGCAGAGCCAGCACAGGCCGCTGGCCAGGCCGATGGTGGCCAGTCTGGGACCCAGCCAGACCAGTCCCAGCAGGCTCAACCAGGCCAGCGCCCCCAGCGGTCCGGGATCGGGAACCTCCAGTTGAGGCGAAAGGTGGGCCCAGATCGAGACAGATCGCTCGACCAACCACAGCCAGGGTTCCAGCCCCCTCCCCAGCACTTGTCCCAGACGGGGATGGAGCAGGTCCAGGGCCGATAGGGCCAGGCCCGCCGGCAGCAGGCCTTCGACCAGTGGAGCCAGCCACAGGTTGGCCAGCGGAGCCAGGGGCTGAAAGGTGTGGAAAGTATACAAGGAAACTGGCATCAGCCCCAGCGTGCAGGCCAATGAAGCGCTAAACGGGGTGATCAAGGGCAGGCGGGCGGGCAGCCAGCGCTTTACGGGTTCTACCAGCCAGGCCAGGCTGGCCACCGCTGCAAAGCTCAACTGAAAGCCGACGTCATACAGGAAATTGGGGTCCCACAGCAGTACGCCCAGGCTGCCCAGGGCCAGGCTGCGCCCCAGTGTGACGCTGCGACCTGTCCAGCGGGCCAGCAAGGCCAGCCAGCCCATGGCCCCGGCTCTCACCATGGCTGGAGCGGCACCGGTAAGGGCCACGTAGATAGGCACCAACCACAGTCCCAGGCCGGCACAGCGCACCGGTCCCCAGCCGGCGCGACCCCCGAGCCAGAATAGCCAGGCCACCAGCAGGGCCACATTGGTGCCCGAGGCCACCAACAAATGGCTGGCCCCGGCCAGGCGAAAATCCTGGCTGAGTTGGGGTGGAAGGCGGCTGCCGTCGCCAAAAACCACCGCTCCCAATAGGGCCGAGCGGGGGCCGCGCAGACGGTCGGCCAGGCGCTGGGTGAGTTTGTAGCGCCAGTAGTGGACGTGGTTGCCAGGGGCCGGCCGCAGATAGCGGCCCTGGCTGACTCGCAGACGTTGGGTGAGGCCGCGCCGGGCCCAGTATTGGGCGCCGTCCCAGTCCCCTGGGAAAGCGGGTGGATCGAAGCTCACCAGGGTGCCCTGCAGCCACCACTGGTCGCCTAGCGCCACCTGGTCGGCTTGGCCCCCTTTCCAGTCCACCAGCCAGCGCCCGGGAAAGGCGTCGATACGGTCGGTCCAGTGGTGCACTTCCACGGCAAATCTGCAACCACGAGGAGTGGCTACGGCCGGTTGGCAGACCACGGCTACCACTCGGGCTCGCAGTCCCTGGATGGGGGCCAGCGGATCGGGCGGGGGCGGTTGTTGTTGGAACAGGCACCAGGCCAGCAGTCCCAGCAGCCTTAGGGCCTTGGGCCAGCCCCACAGACAGCAGAAGAGTGCGGCCGCCCAGGCGGGGCCCAGCACGGCCAGGAGAACGACGACCAGGGCGATATAGGGCCAGTTTTCCGAGTTCATGGCCCCAGGCTAGGCGATCTCCGTCGGCAAGGGGTGAACTGGGTAAGTCCAAAAGATGAACTTTGTTATTTGTAGTTGACGGGGAAGACCTTGCCGTCCATAACCGTGGCCACCACTTTGATGTCCTTGACGTGGTCCACGGCCACCTCCAGCGGGTTTTCGGCCAGTACTACCAGATCTGCCAGTTTTCCCTGGGTGACACTCCCCTTTACGTTGTCTTGATGCATCAGATAGGCGGCCTCCAGGGTCACCATTTTCAGGCCTTCTTGCACGCTGATCCGCTCTTGAGGTCCCAGCACCTGACCCGACATGGTTTTGCGGGTGGCCGCCACCCAGATAGAAAAGAGCGGGTCGAGACGGGTTACCGAAGAGTCGGAGTGGGTGGAGAAGTGGACTCCGTGACGCAATGCGCTTTTCAGCGGATTCATGCGGGCCGATCGTTGGGGTCCAATGATTTTGCGGTGCAGGTCGCCCCAGAAATGGATATGGTTGATAAACAGATTGGTGGCAATGCCCAAGGTGGCCATGCGTTGCAACTGATTGTCGCTGACCATCTGATTGTGGTCCAGATGGTGGCGGTGATCCAGGCGCGGCTGTACATCCTGTGCGTGCTGGATGGCCTGGATGGCCCACTCGGTGGCCTGATCGCCGTTGGTATGAATCATGCACTGCAGTCCGGCTTGATGGACCTTAGTCACCCACTCTTCCAGGTCGGCATAGCTCATGTTGGCCACGCCGTTTTTGCCCGTTTCATGATAATAGGGCCAGAGCAGATTGGCTGTCATTCCTTGAATGGAACCGTCGGTCACAAATTTGATCGAGCCAATCGAGAGTCGGTCTGTGTTGGCTTTCATCAACTGTTTTATGTAGGCCAGGCCGCCCTTTTTTTCGATCAAGGGAGAGCGCACCGCTTCGACCAGGGGATAAAGGGTCAGTCGAACCGGGAAGTTGGGATCGGCGGCGGCGTCGGCATAGGCTTTATAAGAACCAGGAATCATGCCAAAGGAGGCATCGCCGATAGTGGTAACACCCACCTGATGGGCCAACTTGGCCGAGTTCCATGTAGCCGTGAGCAGTAATTTGTCGTTGACGGGCGGCAGGTGAGGCAGCAGACGCTTGACCGCATCGGCTTCTTCGAATTCTCCGGTCAACTTGCCGTCTTTCACGATCACGCCGGGAATCTTGTCGGCGGGCGTAATGCCACCCAGTTTAAGGGCCAGGCTGTTCACGTAATAGATGTGCATGCTGGCGTTTTCGATCAGAATGGGATGCTTGCCAGTGATGGGATCGAGGTCTGCGGAGGTGAGCGGCTGATTGTTGTAAAACTCCGGTTGATAACCCCAGGCTATCAGCCACTTGTCGTTATCTCCCAGTTCCTTGGCGGCGGCCGCAATCTTGTCGAGGGCCTGCTGTTTGCTGGTCAGACCTTTTTGAAACTTACCGTCGGGCGTGTAGCGGTCGAATCGGCCCACGTAGAGGCCCTGCCAAAGAATCCCCGTGATATGGGGGTGCATGTGGGCTTCGATAAAACCGGGCAAGATAATTTGCTGGGCGAAGCGTCGATCCACCTCGACGGGTGAGTCGTGCACCCAGCTCTGGACTTCCTCCAGGTTGACTACGGCCAGGATGTGTCCGTCCTGGACAGCCACGGCCGTGGCCTCTGGCTGCATGGGATCGAGGGTGATGATCTTTGTGGCCTCAAAGATGGTCACGGGGTTATGGCTGACGGTCTGCGACTTGGGGGGGGCTGGGGTCGCCTGGGCGGGTATCGAGGTGTCGGGGGCGGAGGGCATGGTGGCGGGCGTGGGGTGGCTCCAGACCAACGGAGAGGCAGCCAGAAGGCAATAGCTAAAGAAGTGTCTGACTTTCATCCAACGCCTTTCGTGCGCCACTCCGGCGCGTCCCTTCCGAACAGAAGGATGAACTTTCCCATCCATGGTTAAAGGACATGTTCAGGACTTTGAGAAAAATTTCACAAAGATCAGATGAGGGAAGTCGTGCCTGCAATCCATAGCCAATCTGAGCGCCTCTCGCTAGAGGCGGAGCAACATCTACCTGGTGGGGTAAACAGCCCTGTGCGGGCCTTTCGAGCCGTAGGCGGTCACCCCGTGGTGATTCAATCCGCTTCCGGCTGTCACATGACCGATGTCGACGGCAACACCTACACCGATTTTGTGGGCTCGTGGGGTCCCATGATTTTGGGCCACGCCCACCCGGCGGTAATTTCCGCCGTGCAGCAAGTTGCCCAGTTTGGACTGAGCTTTGGCGCCACTTCGCCGCGCGAGGTTGAACTGGCCAGGGCTATCAAAAGGTTCTACCCCTCTATCGATCTGCTGCGATTGGTCAGTTCCGGTACCGAAGCTTGCATGAGCGCGGTGCGGGTGGCTCGCGGCTACTCGGAAAAGCCTGGAGTGATCAAATTTGAAGGGTGCTACCACGGCCACAGCGACTGCTTACTGGCCAAGGCTGGCTCCGGTGCTATGACCCTGGCCTTGCCGGACAGCGCCGGGGTGCCCCCCAGCGTGACCCAACACACCTACACCGTGCCCTTTAACGACCTGGCCGCGGTGCGTGCTCTGCTGGCCGAAAAGGGCCAGGAGATCGGTGTCATCGTGGTCGAGCCAGTGGCCGGCAACATGGGCCTTATTCCGCCCTTGCCCGGGTTTCTGCAGGGGCTCAGGGATTTGTGTAACGAGCACTCGATGGTGCTGGTTTTTGACGAGGTCATGACCGGTTTTCGCCTGTCGCGCTCAGGAGCTCAGGGTCTTTATGGGGTCGTTCCTGATATGACCGTGCTGGGCAAAATTGTGGGCGGCGGCATGCCGCTGGCTTGCTACGGTGGCAGGCGGGCTTTGATGGAGAAAGTGGCTCCGTTGGGACCGGTCTATCAGGCCGGTACTCTTTCCGGCAATCCAGTGGCGGTGACCGCTGGACTGACCACCTTGGAGCAGATCGACGCCCAGCCTGACCTGTATCAGCACCTGGAGAGCATTGGCGCCCAGTTGCAGACCGGTCTCGAGAAAATTTTGCAGGATACCGGAGTGGTGGGGCGGGTGCAGCGCGTAGGTTCGATGTGGACTCTGTTCTTCACTGACCGGCCTGTGGTTGACTATGTGACCGCCAAAACGTGCGACACGCAACGCTTTGCCAGCTTCTTCCGGGGGATGCTGGAAGCCGGATTTTACTTGCCACCTTCACAGTTTGAAGCCGCTTTTTTAGGCGCTGCCCATCGCAGCCAAGATATTGACGCTTTCTTGCAGGCGGCCAGCCGTGTGCTGGGCAAGGTCTCGTGATGGCGGGGGCTAACCGACGGGGGGGGAGAGGAAAGGTGTCCCCATGGTCATCTCCTCACTGAAGCTGGTCGAACCCGACCTGCTTCGGGTGGAACAGCAGTTGGTCCAACTTCTCGAACAACGTGGGGGCGTCCTTAAGGGACCCGCTGAAATGATGTTTCGCAGCGGCGGCAAACGGCTCCGGCCGGCCCTGGTGCTGCTCTCTTCTCGGCTCTACGGCGCCCAGCCGGAGAGCGCTATCTCGATTGCGGCCGCCGTAGAAATGGTCCATGGCGCCTCCTTGATTCACGATGACGTGATCGATGATACCGATCTGCGTCGTGGGCAACCCACCATGAAAGCCATCAGCGGCAATCGTATCGCGGTGTTGCTGGGGGATTTGCTGCTCTGTCAGGCGCTGTTGGCCGTGGCCGAGTTGGACCGGGTGGTATTGGTGCAGGTGGTCTCGCAGGCTGTGGCCGACATGACTGCGGGGCAGATCATGGAGTTGCGCTATCAAGGCAATGTGGAGACCCAGGTCGACCACTACCTGCGCATGATCGAGGGCAAAACGGCCGCCTTGATGGAAGCCGGCTGCCGCCTGGGCGCTTTGCTCAATCATGCGGGTACTGAGCAGATTGATGCCTGTGCCCGCTTTGGTCTGAACCTGGGAATGGCTTTTCAGATCAGTGATGATGTGCTGGATATCTGGGGCAACCCGGACAAATTGGGCAAGCCCACCGGCAATGATCTGCGTGAGCGAAAATACACCTTGCCGTTTTTGCACGCCTACCAGCAGTCACAGAAGCCTCAGCGCAATTTGGTGCGCCAGTTGCTTACGCAGGAGCCTCTGGAAACGGGAGCCATGCAGGCGCTTGTGCAATGGATGGATCAGAACGGTAGTCGCGAACACTCGCTGGAACTGGCCCAAAGGTATATCGGCCGGGCCAGAGAGGCGTTGTTGTTGACCCCCCCAGGTCCCACGCGCACCACTCTTGAAGAACTTTTGGATTACGTGATGAAGCGGGAGCAATAATGGAAGGCAACTACGGCTATATCGCGCTTTTTTTGCTGGGCGGAGCGGGCTTTGTGTGCTTCAATTTCACGCTGGCCAGTTTTGTCACCCGGCTGGTTCAGAGCCATCGTCCCGGCATCAGTAAAGGCCTGGCCTATGAGTGCGGTGAGCCGCCCAGCGGCGAAGCCTGGTTGCAATACAACGTGCGCTACTACCTGTACGCCATGCTCTTCGTGATTTTCGATGTTGAGGCCGCCTATATGATTCCCTGGGCGGCTCAGTTTCGCACCCTGCTCAAAGAGATGGGCGGACTGCTGGTGATCGAGATGGTCGTCTTTATCGCGATTTTGTTACTGGCCCTGGTCTACGCCTGGAGAAAAGGAGCCCTGGAATGGACTTGATCAAAAAAATCCCTGCCTATATCGAACGCATCCCCAGTGGGGGTATCTTGATGACCGGTCTGGACTGGGTGCTTAACAACGCCAAAGCCAGTTCGATGTGGTATATGCTCTTTGGGCTGGCCTGTTGTGCCATCGAGTTAATGGCCACCGGCGCTTCTCGCTATGACTTTGACCGTCTGGGCATGATTTTCCGGGCCACCCCTCGTCAGACCGACCTGATGATTGTGGCCGGCACGCTGACGCTAAAAATGGCTCCCCGCGTCAAGCTGCTCTACGAGCAGATGCCGGACCCCAAGTATGTCATCGCCATGGGCGGCTGCACCATGCATGGTGGCCCCTTCTACCATGATTCCTATTCGGTGCTAAAAGGCGTCGACAAGATTATCCCGGTGGACATTCATGTGGCTGGCTGCCCGCCGCGCCCGGAGGCGTTGCTCAATGGCTGCATCGCCCTGCAAGAGTTGGTCCGAGGGGAAAAAGTGGGCCGCAAGCGCGACCGTCCCGGCCTGCGTCACCTCGATCCGGCCACCCAGTTACCACTGCTGGTTCGGCCTGATACCGGCCTGATTCGGCCCAATCAGATTTTGATGCCCGACCAACTGCGAGTTATGGCCTGATGAAGGCGGTTCAGATCGCCGAACATCTGGCGGCCAGGTTCCCCGATCACGATTTTGAGATCGATCCTCTCAATGAACAGTGTGTGTTGGTGCCGCTGACGCTGATTCCTCAATGCTTTGAGTTTCTGCGCGACGACCCCGAGACGGACATGGCCTATTTCGATTTCTCCACCTGTGTGGACCGACCGCCCACGCGCATGGATCTGGTCTATTCGCTTTACTCCCCGCATAAGAAACATCGGGCTCAATTTAAGGTGATCTTGGACCGCGACAACGCCTGTGTGCCTACCATCAGTCATCTGTGGGAGAACGCCAACTGGAATGAACGCGAAATTTACGATCTTTACGGGGTCTTTTTCCCCGGTCATAAGGACTTGCGGCGTTTGATGATGCCCGAAGATTGGGAGGGTCACCCCTTGCGTAAAGACTACGCTCACCCCAACATGGTGGTGCGTCCTGACTAGTACAAACGGCACGCTGCGCACCGAAGAATTTGAGCTCAACATGGGTCCCCAGCACCCCTCGACGCACGGCGTATTGCGCCTGTTGCTCAAGATGGATGGGGAACGGGTGGTGGATTGCGACCCCATTGTTGGCTACCTCCATCGATCGATCGAGAAGATGGCTGAAAACCGCACCTTTACCCAGGTGATTCCGGTTACCGACCGGCTGGATTATTGCACGTCCATGACCTCCAACTACGTCTACGTGCTGGCCGTAGAATCGCTGGCCGACCTGACGCCTCCGCCGCGAGCCGAGTACATTCGCGTAATCATGACCGAATTGAACCGGATCGCGTCGCATTTGCTCTGGTATGGCACTTTTTGTCTCGAAATCGGCGCCACCACACCCTTCTTGTATTCGTTTCGCGATCGCGAGAAGGTGCTCGACCTTTTTGAATCGGCCTGCGGAGCCCGATTGCTCTACAACTATATTCGCATCGGCGGCGTGTCCAAGGATATCCATCAGTCGTTTTTGGACCGCATGATTGAGTTTTTGGATTACTGGGAGCCGATCATTCCCGAATACGAACAACTGCTCGACGAAAATCCCATCTTTTACAATCGCACCGTCGGAGTGGGCCACGTGCCCTTCGCCATGTGCCGCAATTATGGTGTCAGTGGCCCCAACCTGAGGGCGGCCGGACTGAAGGAAGACGTGCGCCGCGACGATCCTTTCGCCGTCTATCCCGACCTGGAATTTGACATTCCCGTCGAGACCGAGTCCGACGTGTTTGCCCGCTACCGTGTACGGATGCGGGAACTACGCGAGAGCGCCAAGATCTTGCGCCAGTGCTATGAGAAGATTCCCACCGGACCCTGCCATCTGCCCCTCAACTATCGGTTTAAGGTGCCCGAGGGGGAGACCTATGTGCACATCGAGTCGCCGCGCGGCGATATCGGTTGCTATCTGGCCAGTTCGGGGCGGGACATGCCCTGGCGCTGCAAGTTCCGCACCCCCAGCTTCACTCATATTCAACTGTTCAAGAAACTGTTGGAGGGCGTGCTGATCCCCGACATCATGGCCATCTGTGCCAGTTTTGACATCGTTTTGCCTGAAACAGACCGGTGATGGCAGGAACCCACCGAGGCCTGGGTTAACCCACGGCCATGCCTGATTGGGTCCACTACTCGGCGGGGCAGCATTTTCGCGACCTCTTCCATCGCCTTCTGGGCCGGGAACTCCCGGAACTTGCGGTCATGCCGCTCATGCTGCTTTTGATTTTGGGCTTTATCGCCGGTTCATCGCTCATACTGATCTGGGCCGAGCGCAAAGTGGCCGCGCGTATCCAGAATCGAGTGGGCCCCATGATGACGGGTCCGCGCAAATGGGCCGAGTTTTCGATGTGGACGGGTGGTCTTCTGCAGACCGCGGCCGACGCCATCAAGTTGCTGGTCAAAGAGTTGATCATCCCCAGCAAAACGGACGTCATCCCCTTTGTGGCCGCCCCCATTTTGATTGTGACGGTGTGCGTCACGGCCTACATCGTGATCCCTTTTGCGCCCGCTTTCTCGGTCAGCGACCTCAATATTGGCATCGTTCACGTGGTGGCCATTTCGTCTCTGACTGTGCTTTCGATTGTGATGGCCGGTTGGTCTTCGAACAGCAAATACAGCCTTTTGGGCGGTTTGCGTTCGGCGGCGCAGATGCTCAGCTACGAAATTCCCTTGATTTTTGCCCTGCTGGGCCCCATCTTGCTGTCGGGGACTCTCTCGATGCAGGGGATGGTAGCCGCCCAGGCTGACTATGGTTGCTGGTTTTTGTTGCCCAGCGCACTGGGCTTTGTGATTTACTACGTAGCTTCGATTGCCGAAGTCAATCGCCCGCCCTTTGACATTCCCGAGGCCGAATCAGAATTGGTGGCCGGCTACGTGTCGGAGTACTCGGGCATGATGTTCGCCATGTTCTTTTTGGCCGAATTCGCCAACATGTTTTTGGTCTGCTCGGTAGCCGCCACAGTCTTTCTGGGCGGTTGGTTGGTGCCGTTTCTGCCCGTCCCCGATACCCCCACGGCCCTCTATATGGTGCTGGGAGCGCTGGTGTTTTTCGCCAAAACGTCGGTGCTTGTGTTCATTATGATGTGGATTCGCTGGACCTTCCCGCGGGTGCGTCCTGACCACCTCATGAATCTCGGCTGGAAGTATCTCTTTCCTTTGTCGTTGCTCAATCTGGTGTTGTGCGCCGCGGTGGCCGTGCTCAAAGATCAGCACGCTCTCCATGGCTGGCAGGTGGCCCTGGTCAGCGTGGCCGGTCTGGGCCTGGTGACACTGCTGTTCCAGTTGGTGCGGATCCCCCGCCCCGAGTCCTTTTTGGATGTGCCCAAATGAGCGAAGCCATCGCCTTTTATGTGCTGGCCGGAGTGGTGCTGGCTTCTGCCTGGTCGGTGGTGCGCAATGAGAATTTGTTTCACGCCGGGCTGTCGCTGATTATCTGTTTTGTTGGCGTAGCCGGTCTTTACATCAATCTCCAGGCTCCTTTCCTGGGGGCCATGCAGGTCCTGATTTACGCCGGAGCCATCGCCGTGCTGTTGCTTTTTGGATTCATGCTGACCCACGACCTGATGAAGCAGAAAGGGGAGCGAACTCAGCATCTGGCGGGGATGCTGGTCTCGCTGACTTTGGCCGCTGTGCTGGTGGCCGTCATCGTGGGCACCGGTTGGTATCCGGCCGGTACCAACCCCGTGACCTTTGGTGTGGAGAGTCTGGCCAGAGCCTACATGACGCGCTATCTATTGCCTTTCGAAGCGGTGGCTCTGCTGCTTTTTGCAGCCATGGCCGGGGCGCTGGTCATCTCCCGCAAAGAGGAAGGGGGTCGAGAATGATCGGACTGACACACTACCTGATTTTGTCGGCTTTGCTCTTCTGTCTGGGCCTCTATGGGGTGCTGACTCGCAAGAACGCCATTGGGGTGCTGATGGCCGTAGAGTTGATGTTCAACTCCGTCAATCTCAACCTCATGTCTTTTTCGCATTACTTGATGGATACCACTGGACTGGTTTTTTGCATCTTTGTGATCACCGTGGCGGCAGCCGAGGTGACCGTAGGGGTTGCTCTGGTGCTCTCGGTGTATCGCAACCGCAATACCATCGACCTGGATCAGATCGCCGAACTGTCCGGCTAGTCGATCAGGTCCAGGGTTCGCCCCTGGCGAGCCCATTGATAGCCTTCTAGAAATCCGATAGCCCGTTCGGCCTGGGGATAGACCTTGACCAGGGCCCAAAAGCGCGGACTGTGGTTGGCCTCGATCAAGTGAGCCAGTTCGTGAACAATCACGTAGTCCACCACATAGCCGGGCAACTTGAGCAGTTCGTGGCTGAGACGAATGCGCCCACTGTCGGGACTGCAACTTCCCCAGCGGCTGTTTTGATTGTTGACCCAGTCAACCTTGAAGCGCAACTTGCCTTCAAAATAGCGTCGATTGATGGCCTCGGCGCGGCGCTGCAGGGGCGTTTCGGGAGCTTCGACCTGGCCCCGCTTCTCAAAGCGCGAACGCATCCGGTCCACCCAGTATTGTTCCTGGGCCTTGGTAAGTCGGGCCGGCAGTCGCACCACCAGCACCCCCTGCTCCAGGGAGGCACTGATGGTTTTTCGTCGTTTCGCGCTGCGAACGACCTGCACGTCCACGATTTTAGGTGAGGCTGCGCAGAACCGGCGCCACCGAGGGGTCCTCGGCCAGGTAGGCGTAGTCAAAGCCCAGGCGGTCGGCCAGGAAGATGCCGTGCTCCATCACCTGCAGCCCGTCGATCCAGACGTCGCAACTGCCGGTGATCACGTCCACGTGGGTGCAGCAGGTCCAGTCAGCACCGGTCTGACTGCCGTAAGGATCGCCGAAGGCGATGTGGACGCCGGGCATCTTTTCGTCTTGGAGCAGATTGCCGGTAAATTCGAACACGGCCAGGTTGGTCCCGATGGCGAATTCGCCCACTCTATTGCTGCCTTCGGCCGTGTGGCAGTATTCCCAGAACTCTTTTTCGAGCTCTTTGTTGTCACACAGGGCTTTCTTGAGGTAGCCGCCTTCGATGAAAAGGGTCATGGGTGTCTTGTCCAGCGTGCCGTACTTGTGACTGAAATAGTCGCCTACCGTGCCGTCGATCACGAAGATGCCGTCAACCGACCAGGGTGCCGTAAAAATCTCGCCGCCGGGCAGATTGGACCAGACTTCCTCGATGATGCCCGAGGTCTTACGCCAGGTGAAATCGGGGTTGAAGGTGGCTACCAGGTCGGTGCCGTGGCGGCTTTTGACGACGATCTCCTTGGCCACCTTGGCCTTCTCCAACAAACGCTTGCTGACTTCGTCAACTTTATTGAAGTCGGCCCGCATGCCCTGACACATGATTTCTTCCGTGATGCCCACCATATGGGCGTAGCGGATGCCACGCGCTTCGATGCGACGCACAAACTGCTGGCGCGAAACCAGTTCGCCCTGCTGGGGGAAGACGCAGTAGATGCAGACATCACAGCTCTCCAGCGGGTCCATGATTTCGCCGGGAAGCAACTTGGAGGGGCGCTCGACATGGTCTTCCAGCACTTTGATGATGACCTGAGGGGACACCTTGCAGGCGGCTTCGTAGAGAGCCCAGCCCACGCTCTGCGTCTTGCGGTCGGTGAGGATGTAGACCGCCTGCTCGGGCAGCACCTTGAGGCACACCTCGATAGCGTTGCGGGCACCGGGCACCAACTCAGGATGATATATGGGAACGGTCACGGGCTGACTCATGCTAGACAACTCCTCGTAGGAAACTGCCTCGGACTTACCCAGCCCCGAGAAAGCTTAATCCTGGCAGAGTCTACCTGGGTTGGGCGTTCTAATTCTTGGGGAAAATCGAGAATCGCTGGGTGATGGTATAGCCACTGGTGCGAAAGGAGGTCGTTCCGATCGAGGCCCGGGTGCGGGCATCCTGAATGGCTACCGCTTTTAGGTCTACGATCAATTCTTGGTTTTGACGAGTCACCCGAAATGACAACAAGTTTGCCGCCACGGTGAAGAGATTGGCCGCTTTGGGAAAACCGGTAGGGCGGGTCAACAGGGCCGATAGGGGGTTGATCAAGATATCCTGGCTGGAAGAGTTGGTGACATCGTAAGCCGGGTTTTGATCAGAGGTTCCCCGTAACAACACTTTGTGAGGGCAGTTGAAGTCGTATCCACCTGCCTCGCTCCCCCCCGTGCAGGTAATGCCAAAGAGGGCGTCATGATTGAGCGGGACCGTGATGTAGTAGTAGACGTTCATGAAGTAGTAGGGCGACCCGGAGCCATCGTCCAGAATAGCTACTTCCTGGGTGGTGGCATTGACGGCTGAAAGGAAGTTGACGGCATCTCCATCGGCACCCCCACCCCCACCTAGACTGGCCGGTGCCTGCTCGATGGCAAAACGACCGGTGCCCAAACTGGCAAGAATCAGGTCGTTTTCTAAATGCCTTCTGGCCTTGAGCACATTTCGCTGGGCCGAGTCCCGTCCTGAAACGCTGGTGAAGATTTTACTGGCATTGCGCAAACTGACGCCCGTGATAATGGCCAGGAAAGCACCCAAGGCCGTGACCACGATAACTTCCAGAAGGGAAAAGGCGGCTCTACGGCTCATTGACCAACCGCGTGGCCCGGACGCTCAAGCGTCCATATCCCGACTTACCGGCCTGCGCATCTTGCCAGACCACCAGGGCTTCCAGTCGCTTCAGGCGACGACCTGCCACGAAAATTGTGCCTGCCTGGTCGTTCACATTGGAGACGTAAGTGGTAACGTTGAACACACTGGGTTCCACCGTGACCTGCTGCTCCGCATAGGCTACCGACTGGCTGTTCTGCGCCCAGATCGGCGAGGCCGGACTGGTATCCGCCTCGTAGACCAGGCGCTCTAAGACCTGCTCGGCCACCAGTTGCCCGGCAGAGACATCGCGGCTCTTTCGATTGGCATTGAGGCTGTACAGACTCAGTCCTATCAGGGTAAGCACAACTACACTGATCAGAGCCAGGGCCAGCAGAATTTCGGCTACCGTGAAGCCCTGACGTTGCCTTCGGCTTATTGTTGCATCCACCATACACGCCCCAACTCAACCCCTCCCGGCATTGCGCTCATAATGCTCAGAAGATAGGAAGAGTCAAACTTCAATTCGGCCGAACGAGCCTTGATATCCACATGACCCAGGGTGGCCGGATTGACGGTGTCGGAGGGGTCTTTGCCGTAGGCCACCAGGGCTCCCGTCAAGTTTAGGCGCCCCCATTTGGTGCCATCGCCAAGACTGCCTTTGCCCAGAAGTGCTTTGAAATCTCCCCAGCAATAAGCGACTCCTTTGAGAGCCACATCGTGGTAAGCATCCGCCAGCTTGTCGTACGTCGATATCAGGATGTCCCCCTGGCTGTAGAGACTTACCCCCTCTTTGGGGTTGGTGGAGGCCGCCAGGGCTACCCCCAGGCCCACCATGTTGATGTCTCCTTGGGCGGTGATCGAACCGCCTTCTCCTTCCACCCTGGCCCCCAGAGTCACGTTGCCTGCTCCGCTCAGGGCGGCGGAGCTAGAACCGGCCGGGTCAAATTTCATCAGCAAGTTTTGGGGCACCGTGGTGTCCGGCAGAGGCACCTCGCTCAATTCGCCTCCGCCCCCGATCGTCACCGACAACTCGGCCAGGGCGGCGAGAACTGCCGGATCAGTCGGGTTGGCATTGATGTAGTTCATGACATGACCCATCAGGAGAGTATCGATCTTGCTTGCGGTATTGCTCTGATTGCTGCTGGGGCGCTCAATGGTCAGGGTACTGCTGCCAAGGTTGGCCATGGTTGTGCTGGAGCCCAGATTCCAGTCGCTGGGATAGACAGGGTTGTATTGCTGCGCCACCAGATCCAAAAAGGTCGACATGCCGCTGTTGTATTCAAATTTACTGCCGTCCCAATTGACCGGCTGGCCACCTCCCTGGCTGGTGGTCATTCCGGAAAAGACAGAACTCTCGGCCACGGTTCCGCCACCGGGAGCCCCTTCGCCCGCCTCGGCCCCCTTCTTGGGGATGATCACCAGATCTTTGTGGGCCCCGACCGAGGTGTTCACGGCGGTGTCCCCGCTGATGGTGAACTCGGCCTGCATTCCTGGCGTACTGGGTCCAGTCACCGAGTAGCTCACGGTAGAGGGAAGAGGAGCCGGTACGACCCCCGCATCGTTTGGATTGGCGGTGATGTGAGTGCGGTAGCTGGCCAAATCCATATCGTAGTAATGGAGAGTTCCGTCCTGCCAGACGGTATACACTCCGGCTTGAATCTGGTTGGAGGGCCCGGGAGCGGCTTGATGCACGTCGCTCCACTGGATCGAGTAGAGCCCATCCGACTCTAATTCGGTCTGAGCGGTGACGGTGGTAGAGGCAGCGCCAGAAAAAGTCTTGGTGGCCCGCACTCGGCGCTCACCGGACTGAGGTGCCGTCAGGTTGTCCGTGTCTCCACCCTGAACTGTCATGTCATCTCTGCTGCGCAATCGACCCATCACGGAAGATACGCTCGAATCGAGAATCAGTGAGTTGTTCTCGCCGATGACATCGGGCCCAATTTGGGTGATGAAAGAACTGGCACTGGCGGCCACGGCGGCAGTCACTGGTTGGCCTAAATTGGTTACCTTATAGGCCGTCTCAATACGGGCTCGCGTAACGCTCCCGAAGGTGGGCTCGGCGGGATTTGGGTTGGTATCGCTGGCATTACGCAACCAGTCGCCACAGCGCCCTTCGCACACCAGGTAAACCGTGTGTGGCTGCAGCGTAGTATGCGTAACTGGCGTGGCGGGGACAGAGAAGCCGGAGCCGTCTGCCTTGGGGACCGGTTTCGCTGAATTGCCCAGAAGATTGTTGAAGCTTACCAGTGGAACCTGGATTTCCAGCCCGGTGGGGTCGGCCAAACCGTCTCCGCCTCCTGGACCGTCCTGGTAGTTGAAGCGAATCCGGAACTGAGCGGCCAGCCCGCCTTGCTTCAAGAGTCCAATGACGTTGCCATCTTTTTCGACCACGATCAGATCGGGCTCATTGACCACCGTGCCGTTGTCGTTGCCCCTCCATTGAGGGTCGGCCTTGATTCGGGCCAGCGCGTAGGCGATGCCACTTCGGGCGGCCCGGTGAGCCAGGGCCAGTTCGGACTCGTTGACGTTTCTTCGTAGGGCTCCTGGTGCAAGCTGAAAAGCCGCCCCCACAAACATGGTGACCAGCACCGCAATAAAGAGCACACTGATGATAAAGACACCCTGGCGGCGACGATGCCTGGACATATGCTGGAGACCTCCCCACGAGCAGTAGCTTCTCTAGCCAGAGTATACCAAACGATTTCTTCTTTGCACACCGGACCGGCTGCGCTCGGGTGAGGGCAAAAACGTGCGCAGTGCCATGTTTCATGGTATGCTAGGTCTGATCGGAGGACTGCTTCTTTATGGTTTTCATTCGCAGAAGGGCCAAACGAGGGGTCATCTTGATGATTTCCTTTGTCACCCTGATCATTATTACGATGTTGGTGGGAGCGGCTTTTACCCTCCTGCCGTCACAGTTAGCCGCGGCGGATCATGAGGGGGAAAGTGTATTGGCGGTGGCCGCCGCCGCATCGGGGGCGGACTACGCGCAGTCTCGAATGCAGGACCGACCGTCCTGGCGGGGAGACCATAAGGGTACTCCACCCGACCTGGCCGGCTTTGTGGTCAATACCCCCGCCTTGCAGATCTACGAAGACAATGGTAACGTGCTGGGGTTGATGGTCCAGCCGGATGGGTCCAAGCGGGCCTTCCGCATCCGCTTCAACTATCAAAACGGCAACGCGCCTGCGCCTCAAGACAATCTGGCCAATCCGGCCGCGACGCATTTCGTGAACATTCCCCAGGTGAGCTTTAATAACATTGCAGGTTGGGCGGCTCAGGATATTTACTCGGCCAGCAATGTTTCCGGGACCCTGGTTGTGAACTCGGTGGCTACCACCGAGTCGATCCCCAAATTTGAGTCGGCGGTGTATGTTGAAGGCCTGTCTGGTCCCGGGCTGCGCAATGCCACCATCGACAATCTGGATGCTATGTCCAAAAGTCGGGGCGTGATTTCGCAAGTCGCCCAGGTTCGCATGGGCTTTCTCAACCAGTCCCGCGTCGATTCGGCGGTCTATGCCGGCGGTGATTTCACGGCCCATTCCATCGTCGACGCGGCCGTGCTCACCAGCGCACCGGGAGCTGCCGCCGCCAATATGCGTTCGCTGGCCAATGTTAAGTCGACTGACAAAAACCTCAATGGGACCAATGCCCAAAGTCGCGTCTACCGGGGCGGGACTATCGACCCCACAGTGACCGTGGCCAGTTCAGTGCAGTCCGCGGCTGCGCAAAATAGTCGCTGGCTCAAGATGAAGTGGAGCGAGGTGGCCAAGGCTTCCTCCAGCGACACCCGCATGAAGGCGGGCACCTACTACTGGCAACTGAATGCACTTTCCGGAGCTCGCGAGCTCCTCTACTACCCGGAGGAGTATTCGGGCACCGGGCCGTTTCTTCCCAGCACCTCGCCCACGGTCGTTTCGGCCGCCAGCGACATGCTGTTGTCGGGTTCGGCGGTCTCTTTGGACCAAACCACCATGACGACTACCATTTCCGATAGAGTTTTTGTGGAGCCGGTGGGTGGAGTTAAAGGTCTGTCTTTTGCTATCGACCCGGTCTACCAGGCCACCCTGCCCATTCGGCCGGCGGTCATTCTGGACGCCGACCCGGCCAAAACCTGCATCCTGTCCACTACCGGCTCGCTGTTGGTGCAGGGCAAGATCGAAGGCATTGGCTCGATCACCACCGAGGGCAACCTCAAAATTCAGGGAACCAGCCTCTTTGAGGCTGACCAGACCGACTCAGTGGTCCTGTATGCCAAAAACGATATCTCGGTCGAATCCGTGCCTCCCTCGGTGGCCCTGGCGGTGGCTCCGGCCAACACCTGGAAACCCGGGATGGGGAATGGAAAGGCCAAGGGCTGGAAGGGGAAAGGGGTCAAGTCTGCTGACCCGGCCGTTGTCGGGGTGGGCGACGTCCAGTTTGCGGGCGCCGTCTTTGCCATGGGCAACTTTACCACCAACATCAACAACGGCGGACTCTATGTTCGCGGGGTTCTGTCGGCTTATGGAGGTGACCCCGAGAGCGCGGTCAATTCCAAACCCGGCGCCATTGCCGGAAGTGGAATCATTGACGTGACCGCCGATCGGGTAGAGTTTATGTATGACCCCTCCTACCTGATGAACAAGAATAACACCGGCAATTCAGCGGCTTATATCGATCGAATCAGTTGGAATCTGTTGCCGTAAAATCTCCCTCGTTCCGAGTTAGCATGGGGCTGGTCCAAATTGGACTCAGCCTCATGTTGCTTCAGTTGCTTTTGGTATGGCACCTCGGTCCGGTTTTTCATTCCAGCGAATTGCCCTGGCAAACCCTGGCGGTGGGAGCCTTGCTCGGGCAGGCCCTGGGCTACTGGTTGGGGGCTTTGAAGTGGAGTCGGGCCCTGGTGCCGGTCGCCTCACTGGCGCCCTTGTTGGCGGTGGCTCTGCGGGGATTGAGTAGCTTGGGACCCCTGCAGCACAATTTGGTTTTGCGCCTGCTCTCGGGCATGTCTGTGGCGGTGGTGTGCAGCGCAGGTCTGGCCCAATTGACGGTGGCCTACTGGAACCATCGTCCTGCCCGAATGCGTCTGTCGCGTTTTTACGCCCTGGAGATGCTGGGGGCCATCGGCGCCCTGGCCCTGGCCCTGGCCTTGGGCCCCGACGGATCCACTCTGGTCTACCCCTGGTGTGTGTTGCTGGCGGCCCAGGGCTGGGTGGGTTTGCCGACCTGTCTGTCCTTATTGCTGGTGGCCGTGCTGGAGAGCCTTACTTTTTCTCAGGCCCGCTGGCTGGCGGGTCAACGGGCCTACTCGCCGGCCCTTTTGAAAGCTCAGGCAGTCAGTCCCTATCAGTATGTTGAGATCGTGGAACAGCACGGTCAGTCCTACCTCTTTCTCAACGGACTGTGCCACTATGGCCCCCAGTCGGTCAATCAACTCAACCGATATCTGGCCCAATGGCCGGCTCAACGTCTGCCCTCGGGAGTTCAAAGGTCTGGATGCCTCATCTTGGGAGCCGGCTCCTTTGTGGCCCCCGCTTACACTCTGCAAGCGGGGTTGCCCACGACTGTCATAGAATTGGATGCGCGGGTGGTCGAACTGGGCCGGGCAAACTTTGCCGACCAATGGCGGCCCATTCACCCATTGGATGGACTCAAGGTGGTGGTGGGGGATGCCCGACAGGAACTCGAGCGCCAGGGACCCACCGGACTGGTGGTGATCAACTTGCCCACTCCTTACTCTTTGAACGTGGCCTCACTCTTTACTCGGGAGTTTTTCGAGCGAATTCGTGGCCAGTTGGTGCCGGGCGGCCAATTGAGTTTGTTTCTCGGCGGACCTTTGCAAGAGACCGGTTTGGATGGCTTTGAAGGTCCCGTAGTGCAGGCCCTTTTGCAGGTTTTTCCTCACCTTCTGGCCATCAGCAGCGTCTCTTGCGAGAATACGGTGATTCTGGCGTCCGACTCCCCTTTAGGTACGCCGACGGAGTGGAGGCGTCATCTGCGTTCTCAGGGTCAGAGTCGATTTCGCCTCCTCACGGAAGAAGATTTGAAGGTGCTGGCTGCGCCTTATCAACCGGCTAGCTTCAACAATTTTCAGTTCTGCGCCGCCCTCAATCGAAGCCTGTGGGTGACCCCATGAGAAAGGGTGCCGTGTTGATGGGGCTCTGGTGCGGTTGCCTGCAGTTGAGCCTGATCTACAGTCTCAGCTTTCTGTGGTCGGCCACTCCCCGCGCCGGCTTGTGGGTTTTGCTGGCCTGGTTGAGCGGCTCGGCACTGGGCGTTCAGTCCGGTGAATTCGGCCTGTCTCGGCTGAGGTGGGGCGCCGCCTGGCTGGTCGGATTTTGCGCAATTCAGTCGGGTAGTAGCAATTTACTATGGAGCATGTTGATAGTAAGTTCATTTTTGGGGGGGGTTCTAGGGGGACATTGGTTTGTTACAATTGAAACACAATTTGTTAACATGTTGCGCTGGGAAGCGCTGGGAATGAGTCTCGGTACGCTCCTCAGCAGCGCTCTGGTGTATCAGGGCCTGGTGGCCCTCTGGTGCAACTGCGCAATGGTCACGGTGATGATGATATGGAAGGAGAGGGCATGGTGTTCAAATCCAGAAACGCTTTCTCCCTAGCCGAGGTCCTGCTGGCCATCGGAACGATGGTTCTGGTGATTCTCTCCATTCTGGCCCTGGTGATCGCTCTCAATCGCGGCTCTCGCAAGAGCGTGGATCTGGCCGCCGCTCAATTTACGGCCGATCAGGTTATCACTTTGCTGGTGGACCGGGCCCAGAAAGATGTGCCTGCTGGAGAGCACGCTCGCCTCTGGGACAACGACTACGCGGTCCCGGGACCGGCCTACCAGGAGGGCAGCGTGATGGCCAATCGCACCGAGTTTTTTTACCGGGTCGACGCCACTACGGCCCGTGACGCTGTCACAGGCAATCCCATCAACAGCACCAATTTGGGTTTCAACCGCATCAAGATGGTCGAAGTCGAACTTTACTGGTGGAACCCCACTCCCACCTCGACCCGAGCAGGCTACGGGAAGCTTTCGACTCGGGCGGTCAGGTTGGTCCATGAGAAAACCTTCTAGAACCGGCTTCAGCCTGGTCGAAGTCATTTTGGCCTGCGCCCTCATGAGTATTTTGATGGTGGTGTTGGGCGAGGCCCTGAGCCAGGCCCAGAATGCCTTTCGCAATGTGACGGGCACGTCCGACGCAGCCGATGAGCTGCGCAAGGTATGTCAGCACGTGCGTCAAGAACTGATTCAGACGAGCGGAGTCCAGATCGGTTCGCGCGATTCGGCAAATAGTCTGGGCTCTCCCGATGGCGAGGCGATCTGGTTTCTCAGCAACATCGGCAGTGACGGAAACCCCCATTTCATGAGTGACGGAAGCCCCTTCTGGCAGCGCAACGTGCTCTATTATATCGTGGTGCCCGGCAATCACTTGGGGCTGTTTGGCTGGAACTGTGCGGGTGGCGCCGACCCAGACGGCTACGATGACCGTTGCCCGCACAAGGTGCTGATTCGGAAAGAGATTGATTTTGGAGTAGCGACGGATTTTGTCAATGAGGCAACTGTGGAGACCTTGATGTCGTCTGGCGACATCCTTCCCTACCTGACTCAGCCAGTCGGCTACAGTTGTTCCGCAATGAACGCGGAGGCCGGTATGCGCCAGGTGCGCATCGTGGGGCGTTCGCTGCTGACGTTTCGCGTTTCTTCAGCGGCGCCTGGCTCGGTGACCCTGGACACACGCGCGGTCTCCATTGCCAGGGCTCGCACCAAGGTGGCACTTGGCACCGCATCGATGGTTGATAGCCCCTTCACGTTCCACTTTGGCATCACAGTTACCCCTTCCGTTCCTTAGCCGTCAGGGCATAGACGGGGGTTCGTCCTTCTTTGCGCGTAACCTGGACCACTTCCAGGGCCTTTAGGCAGTAGACAAAGCGCTGTGCCAGGGCGCGTGTGCAGCGCAGAGCGTTGGCCAGGCCTGCGGTGGTAAAAGGATTGGCGGTGGGTACCAATGCGGCCACATCGCTGGCGCAAGTCAATTCCAGGCGGCCCACGATTTCTATCAGGTGGCGGGTTTTTGGGCGCCTGGGACCGCGATGTTGCTCTTCACGGCAGAGTAAGACATCGAGCTTGAAGTTGGGATGAGTCAGCAGGGTGGGAAAGGAGACCAGGTGCTCAAACACGTCCAGGAACTGGCCCTTGAGGGGAGACTTTCGGCTGGAAAACACCTTGCCTTGAGCGTCCAGTCGCACGATGCGGCGTTCGGCCGGGATGGGGTGCACGATGCGCATTGGGTGGAAATCGAGCAGACGCTCCAGTTTGGGCCGCAGCGGAAAAAACGAACCCGTCTGCACCTCCACCAGTTCCTGGCCCCTCACCAGGTCGATGACAAAGCCCTCCATCGGCACCTCAAAGCGGTCGCCGGGGCGCGCATAGTGGTGCTTGAGGGCGGCGTGGAGAGGGCTTTCGTTGAGTGTTCCTATCACCCCAGGGGCTTCGGTCTGGCCGCAGGCGCCCTTGTTGATAGAAGCGAAATTATTCGCAGATGGGACAGAAGGCCATATCGGCTTGTCTGGGGCGGTCCCTTTCGGCGTTGACGACACACAAAAAGCCGAAGGGCTCGTCGTGGTTGTCGTTGCGAAACTGGTGGGGGTCGTTGGGGCTGACGTAGAGCACATCGCCAAA
The DNA here is from genome assembly GCA_018780265.1 of bacterium. Classification (GTDB taxonomy): domain Bacteria; phylum Vulcanimicrobiota; class Xenobia; order Xenobiales; family JADMJV01; genus JADMJV01. The sequence continues at coordinate 41,908 of JADMJV010000016.1, read as the reverse complement.
GCCCAACTCAAATTCCTTGCAGCCCACGACGGCCAGGCCACGGCCCCGCAGCACGGTGACCACATGCTCGTGTTGGTGCTGCTCGAGCGTGGTGTAGCCGCCTTTTTCGACTTCAAAATAGCGCAAATGAAAACGAGTGGATTCGCCAGTCTCTCCTATAAAAACGCGGCGGCTGACTCCTTTCCAGCTATCGTCGCCGGGTTTGTAGTCGGCTGGGGAGATATGGTTCCAATCAAACTCTCCGTTATGGCGAAAGAACTTACTGACATTGCGGGTGCGTAACTCGGTAGACATAGCCTTATTGTGGCGTGCTGGCACCCCTCTCAAACGTATAAAGCGGGCGTTTTGTACCCCCTCAGATGGGGAAAGAGCGGGGCTATACAATTTTGGGAGGAACGTTCAAATGTATCGTATCGGCATCATGCGTGGGCGCGAGGAGTCGTACCCCGAAGCGGTGATGGCTTTCATCAACTCGAAAAAGGGCTTCAAGTGTGAGTGGGTCCAACTGGGCGGCACCAGCATGGGCGAGGTCAACCCTTTTCATGTCATCATGGACCGCATTTCCCACGAAGTCCCCTATTATCAGGTTTACTTGAAGCAGGCTTCGATGAAGGGTACCTACATCGTCAACAACCCGTTTTGGATGAATGCCGACGACAAGTTCTTTGGCTACAGCCTGGCTCAGTCCATGGGCATTCCCGTGCCCAAGACCGTGGTTTTGCCCAATCGCGAGTACATCGACGATATCAACGAGAAATCGCTGCGCAACATGTGGCCCATCGACTGGAAGGCACGCCTGGATGAAGTCGGCCTGCCTTGCATCATGAAGCCGGCTTTTGGCGGCGGCTGGAAGAGCGTCTTCAAGATCGAGACCATGGAAGACGCCATCGAAAAGTGGAATGAGTCAGGACAACTGACCATGATGCTGCAAGAGTTCATCGAGTGGGATGACTACATTCGCTGCCTGACCATCGGCTGGAAGCACACCCGTCCCATCCGCTATATCCCCCGCCCCATGGGCATGGGCGAGTATGTTCAGGACCTGTCCGTTCTCAACCCCGAGCACGCCCGTAAAGCAGCCGAGTACAGCATTCGCTTCAACGAAGTCATCGGCTACGACATGAACGCTCTGGAATATGCCGTCAAGGACGACGTGGTTTACGCCATCGACATTACCAACTATGTTTGCGACATGGACTACAAGTCTTTGAAGGACGCTCACTTCGGGTGGGCCGTAGAGCACATGGGCAACCATTGTATGGACCTGGCCAAGAAGGGCGCCAAGAACCACCCCACCGCTCATTGGGGCAGCCTGCGCCAATTGGTCGCACGCTAAGTCTATTTCATGCCAGGGGGTCCCGGCCGGGTTGGCCGGGACCCTTTTTGATTTAGCGCAGGGCCAGGTAGGCGGATACCCCGATGCCAAAAGCCACAATGCCTCGCCTCAGCAGTTTGTCGTTGATACGGCTGGCCAGGCGTGCGCCCAGGTAACCTCCCAGCAGGGTGGTGGGGGCGGCCACTGCGGCGGCCGTCCAGTCGACTGGCCCGAAGGCCGCGAAAACCAGTCCACATACCGTCCCGTTGATGAGCGACAGGACCGATTTGAGAGCATTGATGCGCCGAAGGCTGTCGGCCACCGTAAAGGCCAGGGTGGCCAACAAAATCACCCCCAGCGCACCCCCGAAGTATCCCCCGTATACGGCCGCGCAGAGGATGCCGAGATAGCCAGACCAGCCTTGCTTTCCACCAATTTTTACCACCCGTCGCTGAATAGCCGGTTGGGCGGCCAGCAGCAGACTGGCAAAGAGGACCAATAACGGGACGATGACGTCAAAAGCGGCCGCGGGCAGGCGCAAAAGGAGTGCACATCCCAGCGAGGAGCCGACCAGGGTGACTCCGGTCAATGCCACGATTCGCGATTGTTGGCCCTTGAGGTCGGCCCGAAAGCCCATCACCCCGCCCAGGTAGCCGGGCCAGTTGGCCATCGAGTTGGTCACGTTGGCCTGTAGGGGACTGAAGCCGCTGGCCAGCAGTGCCGGGAACAAGATCAAAGAACCACCGCCGGCCACTGCGTTTATGCCGCCCGACAGCAGACCGGCCAGGGCCAGCAGCGCCATGTTTTGCGCCGTCATCCGCCAGGCCCTAGTGGGCGGCCCGGATCAGTCCCGGGCGCCCGGGCAGCACTTCGGCCACAGCTAGACTGGAAGGGTAGAGGCTGACCCCGGAGGAGTTCTCCCAAAAATGGATCTCTTCCACCTGGTCCAGTTGAAAGCCGTGGCTGCGCGCCAACACCAGCGCGTATTGCATGGGGTTGAGGGAGGGATTGAATGCGGCATTTTCCAGGTAGCTGCCCGGAAACCACTGATCCTGGCAACGCAGGGCCACGCCGCTGAGGGTCTTGGTATAGGGAGCCCAACTGCACAGGGCGGCTGCCCGGGCCAGTCGGGCGCCCTGCCCAACCATCTCAGGGAGTTCGGCGGTGGCCTCCAGCATGCCGCCATGCTGCCCCAGGTCTTCGGGTCCGAAGCTGTGGGGGAGCAAATCCTGGAGTGGAATACGCACGTGATCGGGCAACAGGATGTGGAGCGGATGAAGGGTTTGTAGTTCGCGCAAAAACTGACGGCAGTGGCCGCAGGGCGGCGCGCTCACGGCTACCTGAGTGAGGGCTGATTCCCGACGCCAGTGGGCCAGGGCCACCGCTGCCTGTTCGGCATGGACGGTGTGCTGCAGGCCCAACCCTTGCAATTCCATATTGAAGCCCACGTAGACAGCCCCACTCAGACCCAACGCCACAGCTCCCACTCGATACTGCGAAATGGGGCAGAGAGCGCGACTGCGAGCACGTTCCACCAGCAGATGCAGCCCTTCGGAGGCCCCGCTTTGGCCGCAAAATTGCGCAAATTGCTGAGGGGAAAGGATGCAGTTGTCGGGCAAGCGCTAGGCTCCCACTTTGCTCTTCTGAATCTCCAGGGCCAGAGTGTCCAACTGTTCTTTGGTGGCGTCGACGGGGGCCCCGGTCATCAGGCACATGGCCTGCTGATTTTTGGGGAAGGCGATCACCTCGCGAATCGACTCAAAGCCGGCGCAAATGGCCACCAGTCGGTCCAGGCCCAAAGCGATGCCGCCGTGGGGCGGGGCGCCAAATTCGAAAGCATCCAGCAGGAAGCCGAATTTGGCCTGAATCTCCTCAATCGTCAGGTCGGTCTTGGAGAGGACCAAGATCTGCATGTCGCGTTGGTGAATTCGGATGGAACCCGAGGCCAGTTCATTGCCGTTCAAGACCAGATCGTAGGCCGCTGCGCGTGCTTTGGCAGGGTCTTTTTCCAGCAGATCCAGGTCATCGGGATGGCACGAAGTGAAAGGATGATGCTCCGGCTCCAGCTTCTGGGTTTCTTCGTTCCAGGCGAAGAGTGGGAAGTCGACCACCCAGGCAAATTCGAACTTGCCCTTGTCGATGAGTTCGAACTTCTTGCCCATTTCCAGGCGGATTTTGCCCAGGGCCGAGTTCAGCGTCTTGCGCACGGCGTGAGCGCCGATCACCACCAGGTCGCCTTCTTGCACGCCCAGTTGTTCAAAGATGGCCTTGAAGCGCTCTTCGCCAACGAACTTCAGGATCGACGACTTCACTGCGCCCTCGCTGAGCGAGGCGAACATCAAGCCGCCCAGGCCCGAACTCTTGGCCATTTCCACCCAGGCGTCGGTCTCTTTGCGCGAAAGCCCACCCTTGCCCGGCACTCGGAAAGCCTTGACGGTAGTGTTTTGGAAGGCGCCAAACTCAATGTCGCCCACTTGAAGTTCGAAAAAGTCCAGGCCAAAGCGCAGGTCGGGCTTGTCGCTGCCATAGCGCTCGGCCGCCTCGCTGTAGGGCATGCGGCGAAACTGGGCAGGCAATTCCACGTTCATGACGGTGCGCCACATGTGGCCCACCAGGCCTTCGACCATGGCAAAGATGTCTTCCTGGCCCACAAAGGACATCTCGATGTCGATCTGAGTGAACTCGGGCTGGCGGTCCGCGCGCAGATCTTCATCGCGGAAGCAACGGGCGATCTGGAAGTAGCGGTCCTGGCCGCTGACCATGAGCAACTGCTTGAAGATCTGGGGAGACTGGGGCAGGGCGTAAAATTTGCCTTTGTTGACCCGGCTTGGCACCAGGTAGTCGCGTGCCCCTTCAGGCGTAGAACTCATTAGCATGGGCGTTTCGATCTCCATGAACGACTGCCCGTCCATGTAGTCGCGCACGGCTTTGGCCAGGTTATGCCTCAGCAGCACCGCTTTGCTCATGGCGGGACGGCGCAAGTCCAGGTAGCGATACTGCAGCCGCAGCGATTCGTCCACCTGCTGGTCCTCGGCCACGGGCATGGGCAGCGTCTTGGAGGTGTTGAGAATGAGCATTTGCTCCACCACCAGTTCGACTGCACCGGTGTCCAGATTCTTGTTCTGGGTGTTGTCGGGCCGTCGACCCACGGTGCCCACCACGGCCAGCACAAATTCGCTACGCACTTTCTCGGCCTTGGCAAAGGCTTCTTTGACCTCAGGATTGAGCACACATTGGGTAATCCCATAGCGGTCGCGCAAATCCAGAAAAATCAGTCCGCCCAGATCGCGGCGGCGATGCACCCAACCCATCAAGGTCACTTTTTGACCGACGTGCTGGTCGCGGAGTTGGTTACAAGTGTGGCTGCGGCGAAGGCTGCCCAGGGGCTCGGGGCGCATGGTTTGCTCCAATGCTGTTTGTTTTACTAAGGGCCAGTGGACTTCTCAGCCTGGAATCCGGTTCCTCCCGTCGAATCGGCCGGGCACCCAATCCCCTGACTTTTTTCGCCTGTCGGTCACCGCTGCTCGATTTTCACGTGAAACCAGGGCGCCTCCCGTTTCGTCGGTTTTGCCGCAGCTACGCCACCAGAATTTGGTCAATGGCCTGCACCGCCTCTGCCAGAGAGGCATAGCGCTGCTCGGGCCGGCACTGGCACAATCGGTAGAACACTTGAGATAAAGGTCCCAGCCTCTCTACAAAGGGCCGAAAGTGCCGGTTGGCCTCGGGCGTTCCCAAAAAATGGATGTGCAGCCTGGTATTGGGGTCGGGGTAGCTTCCCCCAAAGATTACCTCAAAGAGAATACGACCCAGCACGGCCTGATCGGAGGCGGGGGAGGGTTGGGCCTGGCGCGATACCTCTGGAGCCGCGTGTAGTTCAAGCATAATGGCCCCATGTTGGGCCATCTGCAGATGCTGGGCACGGTAGGCCCCATCGCTGAAGGTAGAGAGTTGACACACCTGCCCGGGCAGCAAATCGATGTCTTTGAGCGAAAAGCAGCCCGAGGCTCGTCCTTTGCGGTGCTCGTCCATCACCTGTACAAATACCGGTCGGAGTAGCTCCCAGGCCTGTTGGGGAGACAGTCCGTTGGGTGGAAGTTGGTATTTGAGCGACAGAGAGTGTCCCCGGTAGAGCAGAAAGTAGTGACCCATTCCTGTATGGAGCAAGGTGGCCCGCTGGCTGTCCAACTCCAACCTGACCAGCGGCTGCGAATCGGGCGCGATGGGCAGGCACAGAACCATGTCCCCGTGCGCAGGTTGGGTGGAGTGAGTGGCCTCATAAAGGCGTACCTGAGAATTGGGTCCATGGCGGGAACTCTTTAAGGTGTAGCCTTCTATGCGCAGCCCAAGAAAACAGTCTTCACTGCGGGCGGGGTGGGACCAGAGCCAGTGGTAGGTGCAGTAAGCCTTCACGTTTTCGCGACGCGAATCCGGAAAGTGCAGCAATTGAATGGCCTGGCACAGGTGCAGTGTGTCCAACAGGCCAGCCTGGATTTTTTGATAGAGCTGGCCAAACGCGGTTTTGCTCAGGGTTTTGGACTTCACCGGAGCTGGTTCAAGCCAGTGCTCGGCCAGTTGGGCATAGCCTTCGCTCAGTCTGCTCCAGCCTTGAGGAGAGTTTTCTTGGAGAAATTTCAATTCTAACTGTTCCCAGTGACAAAAGCCCAGATAAGCCTTGTCTTGGGTCACGCGTTGAGCTCGGACCAGTAGAAAGAAACGCTGCAGGCATTGGTCCCTGGTTTGATTCAACTGCTGCAGGCGAGCGTCGTAGAGCAGTCGGATGGCCTTTTGAGCCGCCTCTTTCTGGGCGCTGAGCAGGCGTTGAAAAAGGTGCGGAATGGGTGTTTCCCGCTCCAAAATGGAGCGGATCGATTCCAGTAAAACGTTCAGACGAAAGGGCTTCTGCAGGTAGTCGTCGGCCTGCAGTCGGGCCGCCCGAAGGGGCACATCCAGATCGGAATAGCCGGTCATGATAATACTGCGAATCTTGGGCTGGAGCGCCTGAATCGATTCCAGAGCGCTGACGCCGTCAACCGCCCCAGCCACACGCACATCGGTTAAGACCAGGTGAAAAGGGCATTTTCTGGCCTTTTCGATGGCTTCGGCGGCCGAGGCTGCTGACTCGACCGGCGAGTAAAACTCACTCAGCAATTCCACCAGCGTGGAACTGAAATTGTCGTCATCTTCGATGACCAGAATAGATGCCACCAGGGGTGGGGATTGGCGGACCCCGCCGGAAAACCTCTGTTAGAAGCGACGAGCCCCCTTATCCAGTGGCTTGTGAGGAAAGGAAATGCCCCGTAGACAAACAAGTCGATTGCGGCCATGAATTGCCCCTCCGAGACCGCCCAGGCCCAGACTGTCCCCCGACTGCTAGCCCAATTGGCACCTCTGGCTATGTCGGACGTGATCATGGCCTTAGGAGATCCGCTGCAAATCTCCGCCGTTTCAAGGCTGAGCAATCCCAAAGAAAGTCTGGCGGCCATGGGTATCGTCAAGGCGCTGGCCAACTTCTTGGAAAGTCCGATCATTATGGTCTTGCACGCTTCCACGGCCCTATCGGGGGACCGTAGTTCCAGGCGTTGTCTGGCCCGCTTTGTCCTTTGGCTGGCTTTGGTGTGCAGCGGTCTTTTTTTGCTGTTGAGCCTGCCTGGTTTCTATGAGTGGGTTTTTCTGGACCTTTTCGGGACTACGCCCCAGGTCGCTCAAGCCGCTCGTCGGGCCATGCTTTGGATGGTGCTATGGCCAGCATTCATCGCCTGGAGGCGCTTTTTTCAAGGCGTTATGATTCGCGACAAACAGGGACGCTGGCTGGGTTGGGCCTCGATCGCGCGGCTGACGACCTTTGCCACACTCCTGTGGATCGGATTCTGGCAACGGGGTCAGGGCCCTGAGGTTGCAGCTATAGCCCTGATGGGGGGGCTTCTGGCCGAAGCTTTGTGCGCCCAGTATTTTGCTTATCGGTCGGGGGCCGTGGCCTCTTTCGCCAGCCAAAACGACACCAAGCTCCCTCAGTCACTGCCTCAGATGTGGCGCTATTACCTACCGCTGGCCTCGACCATGGTCATTGTCTGGGGCGGCCGAGCCATGCTGGTGGCTGTGCTGGCCCGGGCCGTGGATGGGCCGCTGGCGCTGGCCTCCTGGCCGGCGGCCTGGAATTTTCTTCTACTGGTTGCCAACTGCACCCGGATGGTACAGCAGATGATCATCGCTCAAGCGCGTCAGGTGTGTTTCCAAACCTTGCTGCGTTTTGCGGCCTGTGCCGGATTGGCCGCCAGCGGGCTGATGATTGTGCTGGCGTTTAGCGGTGCGGGGGAGAGTGCCTTGCTGGGGTTGCTGGGCAACCAGCAAGACTTGTATGTAACGGCATTGCCCGTCTTGAGAATCGGTTGTTGGCTGCCACTGCTGGTGGCAGCCCAAAACGCCTGTCAGGGTTTTTGCATCGTGGCTGGCAAAAATTGGCGAATTCAGCAGGCGACGGTAGCCAGTTTGCTGACCACCCTGGTGGTGACTTTCAGCCTGACGGAAGCTGGCTATTCGGGAACGGTTTGCGCTATTTGGGGGATGATGCTGGGCTTGTTGTTTGAAGTGGGCGTTCTGGCCACCGGCGCTTTGGCCTGGCCCTCAAAGCGGATCGGGTGAGTACGGACCAAAGTTGATTTTTTGAAACAGCTCAGGATACAATCATATCATTCCACCCGGTGGAAAGAATGTAGGCAATGGAGTCCAATGAACAAACTAAAGTGGTCTATGGGGGTTGTCGGCCTCTCACTGCTGGGTGCTTTGTGCACCTCGGTGGCGGCCGACCAACTCTACGTCAGAAACCGTCCCTTTAAGGGACCTGTCAAGCGCAGCGAAGGCAAGCTGTGGGTCGATCTTAAGACCTTTGCCGAGGCCATGGGGGCTACCGTGGAGCAGACCCCGGAAGGGGGAACTATCGTGCGCATGCCCGGCGAGGCACCCGCCGAGGTCACCGCTGCATCCGGCAAAGTCGTGATTGCCGGTCAAGAGGTGGAGAGCCAGTCCGGGTTGGTGCCCATGGAAACCGCCGCCCAGTTAATGGGAGCGAAGGTAGTTACCAACAAAGGGATGGGCACAATCGATGTCAATCTGATGACCGCGGCCTCGTCGGCATCCACCTCAGCAACGCCGGTGGCTAAGGCGCCTCCGGCTCAGGGCCCGATCAACAAGTTTATCAACAAGTCCGGGTCGTCTGTAGACGTAGTCGCCAACCTGGTGCCGGGTCGCATTAACATCGTTGAGTTTACCGCCGACTGGTGACCGGCTTGTAGAAATTTGGCGCCCAGGTTGGACGCCCTCGCCCAGAACACCCAATATGCAGTACTCAAGATCGACATCGCCAAGTGGGAGTCTCCCGTTTCGAAGCAATATGCGATCCAATCGATCCCGTATCTGCGTGCCTATGACGCTTCAGGCAAGATGGTCGCCGAAGGAAAAGACGTCTACAAATATATCAAGTAGTCCGGGCTCGGTTTAGCCCTCCTGGCAGCGTGCCTGGTCTGCGTCATCATCGAGGCTCAGGTAGCGCTCCCCGCGGTCGGGCAGAATGGTCACCACGGTGTGCCCCGAACCTAACTCAAGCGCCACACGTTCCGCTGCCAGGACGTTGGCGCCCGCCGAGATGCCCACCAGCAGGCCCTCTTCGCGGGCCAGTTGGCGGGCCATGTGGTGGGCTTCAGCGGTGCTGATACGCACAATTTGGTCAATCCTTGCGACCTCGACGATTTCGGGAATGAACCCGTCCGCCAATCCCTGGATGCCGTGGCAGCCGGGCTGGTTGCCTGACATGACCGCCGACTCGGCCGGTTCGACCGCGATGATCCTGGCCGGGCTGTTGGCATTACGGAGGGCCCGAGCAACCCCCATCAAGGTTCCACCAGTACCGACTCCCATCACGAATGCGTCCAGTTTTCCGCCCGCTTGAAAGAGAATTTCTGGACCCGTGCGCTGTTCGTGACAAAGTGGATTGTCCGGGTTGGAGAACTGGCTTGGCAAAAAGATGTGTGGGTCTCGGTGAGCGATCTCTATAGCCTGGCGGACGGCCGACTGCATGTGCAGCAACCCGTCCAGCAGTCTGAGTTCGGCCCCAAATCCTCGAATCATGTTGCGCCTCTCATGGCTGACCGAGCGGGGCATCATGATCACCACACGGTATCCCTTCATAGCGCCAACCATGGCCAGTGCGATGCCGGTGTTACCGCTGGTCACTTCCAGCACCGTAGACCCGGGCTTTAGTTCGCCGCGGCGCTCGGCTTCTTCCAGCAAAAACTGGGCCAGACGGTCCTTGATACTGCCACTCGGGTTGAGAAATTCGGCTTTGGCCAGGATACGGCAGCCGGTCGAAGCACTGGCTCGGCGAAGAGGGATTAGCGGGGTGTGGCCGATCATGTCGAGCACGTTGGAAGATACCAGACAGGTTGGCACTCTCCGGGGACAGGTGATTTCATGGACATCGAGCATAGGCGTCCATTGAACCACCTTTGGGCTCTGAAGCAATTGATCTAGATCACGATTCAAAGGGCTGCATCGTGGCCGAGAAGTGTCGCAGGAACGGAGGCTCGTGCACGATTTGGTAGCCTTTCAGCAGGGAGGCTTTGGCGACGATTCGCTCTGCCACCTCGATTACGTAGTCAATGTGCGCTTGCGTGTAGACTCGGCGGGGAAGCGCCAGCCGCAGTAGCTGCAATCGGGAGTCGGGAAACATCAGAGAGCCCACTTCGACTCCGCGCACTCCTCCTTCCAGGTAGAAGGCTGCCGCCAGGGCCTGGCCAGGGAACTGCCGGGCCGGAATGTGCGGGAGGAAGGCGCCAGCATCGACAAAGACGGCGTGACCCCCGGGGGGCTGTACCACGGGCATACCAACTTTTTCCAGTCCCTCGGCAAAGTAGGCTATGCTGCGCACTCGGTAGCGCAGATAGTCGGCATCGAGCGACTCTTCCAGGCCTACCGCCATGGTCTCCAGGTCGCGGCCGGCCAGGCCTCCGTAGGTTGGAAAACCTTCACCCAGAATCATCTCGCAGCGGAAGAGATCGGCCCAATCCTGACGCTGAGTAGCCAGTACACCGCCGATATGGACGATGCCATCCTTTTTGGCCGAGATCGTGCAGCCATCGGCCAGACGAAACATTTTGTGGGCAATGGCCGGCAGGGTCCAATCCTGGTAGCCAGGCTCGTGAGTGCGAATAAACCATGCATTTTCGGCGAATCGGGCGGCGTCCAGGAAGAAGGGCACAGAGGCCCGTCGACAAACCTGACTCACCTTTTCCAGGTTGTCCATGCTCACCGGCTGACCGCCAACCGCATTGTTGGTGAGCGTAAGCATGACCAGAGCCACCTCGGTTTTCTTTTGGGCAAGCAGTTCTTCCAGGGCGGGCACATCCATATCGCCCTTAAAGCGAGTCGCGTCCCTGGTTTGCGAAGCCCTGCTCGTTGGTAAGTCGAGGGCAATGGCTCCGGCTTGCTCAATATTGGCTCGGGTGGTATCGAAGTGGGTATTGTTGGCCACAATTTGACCAGGCTTGAGGATGGTTCGGGCCAGGATACGTTCGGCGGCTCTCCCCTGGTGGACAGGAAAGATGTGGGCGTAGCCCGTCAGTTGTCGAACGGCGGTCTCGAACCGAAAGAAAGAGCGACTGCCGGCGTAACTTTCATCTCCCAGCATGAGGGCTGCCCATTGGCGGGAACTCATTGCTCCCGTGCCGGAATCAGTCAGCAGGTCAATGGTGACCTCCTCGGCTCTCAGGCAAAACAGGTTGTGGCCCGCCCTTTGCAGCGCCTCATAGCGAGTGGGACCATCCAGCATGGGGATGGATTCCACGGCCTTGATACGAAACGGCTCAATAATTGTGCGGAAGTCTTGGGTCACTCAGATTTCACTCGGTTCTTTCACGGGGTCAGTGTATCCACACTTTGGTGAGTGGTCCTTGATGTGGGTCAAGGCTGGCTGTCGGGCTGCGTGCTACAAAAGCAGAGCCTTGTTGAGTCAGAGAATGCAATTGCGGTCCAGGCTGTCGGCTTACAGCCGGGGGATCAGGCGGAATGATTTCCAGGATTTGCCGGTGGACCGGGCCATGGGCGTAAAATCCGATCAGATTCTTTTCGACGGCCGGTTGCGCAAGAGGAAGCGCATCATTTTGTTGACCGGCGGCTGCAGCATTGCAACTTGCACCATGTGCCCGTTTCCTGGCGAGTCACGCCGCGGCGTTCGGTCTGAGGACCTGATTCGACAATTTGAGGGGGCTTTTGAAGGGGACTGCATCGACAATTACGAGCTGATCACCCTTTTCTGTAACGGCAATTTTTTCAGTGACCGGGAGTTAGGCCCCCAGGTCAGGGCCCACATTTTTGAACGGATCGGCGGCAGTCAGGCGGCCATTTTGGCCGTAGAATCCTTGCCTCAGTTTCTTTCCGAGAGTAAGATTGCGGCCGCCAGGAGGGGTCTGGGTTTCAAGAAGCTGGCTGTTTTTATGGGTCTGCAGTCGGCCGACGATTTTGTGCGCGAAGTCGCCATTAACACCACTTGTAGCCGCCTGGCCTTTGAGAGGGCGGTGGCCATATTGCACGCCAATGAATACCTGGCGGTAGCCTTTCTGATGGTTAAGCCTCCCTTTCTCACGGAAGCGGAGGCCATCGAGGACGCGGTTGCCTCGCTGGGCTATCTTTCCCGGCTTGGGGTGACTCACAGTACCCTGTGTCCCACTCGGGTGGCTCCGGGTACGCTTCTCTCAGAAATGCACGCCAGGGGTCACTACCAACCGGGTTGGATTTGGTCGGTGGTGGAGATCTTGACGAGGAATGCTGATACTCTGGGCAGCGTCCCTATGGTCAACACCACGGAGTTGAAGGATTGGATCAATCCGGGTTCCTGTTGTGCCCGTGCCTGTCCAGACTGCAAGGAGTCCACCATTTTGGCGATCGAGAAGTTCCTGTTCAGTCGTGACCTGGACGTTTTGAAAAGCCTTCATTGCTCTTGCTACACGGACTACCAGCGCCAAATGCAACAGGAAACCAGGCGATGGGGGTCCTTGTCTGTGCATGAGCGAGTCGAGCTTTTTTTGAAGTTGATCCAGGTCATTCCGGGAGGGATAGGCCTTGAGATAGTTTGAGCGCGGAGGTTGATATGCGAATCAAATTGATCTGCTCCCTTTTTTTGGGCTTCTGTGCGGTTTCGGCTGGCGCGCAGGAGACGTCGGCTGGGCGTGACCTGTTTGTACAGAACTGTCAGAGTTGCCACGGCCCCGAGGGCAAGGGCGATGGACCCGCCGGGGCCGCGCTGGACCCGGCTCCCCGGGACCTGACTCGCCGCCCCTACAAATTTGGTTGCGGTCCGGGCCCGGTCTTTCGCACGATTACGCACGGCCTGGAGGGGACCGCCATGCCCGGTTTTGGCCAGAGCCTGACGGAGTCGGAGCGCAGGCAGATTGCCGACTACGTCTTTCAGTTGGGGCGCCAGGGCGGCTGTACATGCGGTGGCAAATAGAGAACCTTGATACAGATCAAGGCAAAGGACGAATGATTGACTTAAGCTGGAGCGAATAAGCCAGGAGGTCCGTCCATGAATATCGGTTTTTCAGCCGCGAGTTACATGCAGTTGGCGAACATGGAAATGTCCTACGCGCCCCCATCGGCTCTGAATAATTTCGCCCCGAACAACCAGTTGTCGGGGCACGCCATGCAGGGTTTGGTGGCGGCCAGGCATTTGGAAGCCTTTTTTCTCAGTATGCTGGGAGGCGGTGGGATGGCCGCCGATTCGTGGAATTCGGGCGTGGATCGCTTTAACTCTTTGCAGTCAGGGGCGATGGGCTTTGCTGCGGCAGCCTGGACCAGCCCTGCTTTCGCGCCCATGGGTCCGGGCCCTATGGCTATGGCGCCGGGTGCGAATATGGCCCTGGCGGCCAGCAGCAACGGTTTCGGAATGGGCTCGGTTGGCTTCGGCGCAGTTTTCGCAATGATGGCCATGAACCAGATGGGCGCCCATCAATCCGGGTCGGCCAGTTTGAGTATGGCTGCTCGAATCGAAGAAGACCCCCACGGCGTGGCTCAAAGTGGCCAGGGCATGAAAAGCAATCTGGCCAACTCACCGGAGACGATGCTGGCCATTCAGGCATTGCTCAAGGAAGGTAAATCAAAGAGCTACGAAGATTTGGCCAAAGACCTGAAGAGCGAATTCGGTATCGAGGCCGAGGTTGGTGACATTAAGACGAAGGACAAAGACGGTAAGGAGATCTCCGCCAAAGGAGTCAAGTTTGGCAACGGAGACTACTTTGTAGACGGTAATGGCAATGGGCAATTGGAGACGGCCGACTACAAATTTGGGGATGCGGTAACTTCTCTGAAGGAAAAATATGACCTGAAGGATGAGGACCTGACGCGCATTACCGACCGCATGAAGGCGGGAGCCAAACAGCGAACAGAGTGGAACGAGTACCTGGATAAATTTAAGCAGGAGGGGGCCATGCCTCCGGCTTTGGGTGCAATGACCGGGCCCCCCCCGTTGCTGTACGATTCACAAATGAATATGGCCTGGATGATGCTGTTTTTCCAGGCCTACCAGATGGCTACCTGACAAATGACGCGAGGCGAGGTGGAAGAAAGGCTGGAGCGTTTCCTGGCCCTGATTGACCAACAGCAGGGGCTTCGCGAAGAATTGCTGCAATTGAAAATGTGGGGAAAGCGCGCCACCGAAGATGCGGTTGCTGATCGGCTAGGCCGCCAGGCCGAGATGATTGAAGAGATAGAGCGCCTGCGCAACGAGGAGATGCTCCCGATTTTGGAGGAGTTGGCCGCCTTCATCTCGACTGTCAAGCTTGATGGCGTCGCCAGCTAAGCCCGATGTAGCCCTGCTCTTTCCACCTCAGTGGACGCCACAAAATCCTCCTTTTGCCCTTTGTTCCCTCGGGGGTCACCTGCGCTCGCGCGGCATTTGTACTCGCCTTGTCGATTTGAACCTGGCCTATTATGAAGAGGTACTGACTCCAGAACACCTTGCCTTTTGCGGGCAACTGGCCCGGACCAGGGCGGAGCATTTGCGCCAGAAGTGCCAGATGCGAATGTTGTTGGGGGTCACAACCCCGTCCCTTGAACTGGACGCTGCCCATCTCTTGCGACTGGAGTCCTTTCTGGAGTGCCAGCCAGACCCTTGGGTCGCAGCCTCTAAGACGGTGCTCGATGCCGTTGCCGTGGTTCGTGACCCGGGTCGCTTTTATGACCCCAAATGCCTGGTGCCGGCCATGGCCACGATAGACGGGGCACTGGAGTTGGTCGCCGCTCCCTATGAACCGGCTCGCCTGGCTCTGAACAATTTCAGCAATCCGCGCTACCCGCTGACCGTGGACGGAATGAAAATGGCAACTGTCGACCTCTGGGGAAATCCATTTCTAAATTTCATGCGTCGCGCAGTTCCCGATATTTTGCGCCTCCAACCACGTATGCTGGCTCTTTCTATCAGTTCTTTTTCGCAGGTACTGGCCGGTCTCACTCTGGCCCGCCTCCTGAAAACAGCGGCACCCGACACGCATCTGACTCTGGGGGGCAACTTCTTCGGCCGGGTGGCCGACCGCATCTATGCCCGTAAGGAGTTTTTCCACCTTTTCTGCGACAGTTTGGTGGTGGGGGAGGGCGAGGTTACCCTGGAGAGGTTGGCCCTGGCCGTCGTGCAAGGGCGTGCCATTGAGGATATGCCAGGTGTGGTCACGGCTGAAGCGATGGGCCCACCTCGATCGCGCCGGGAGACCCCGCTGGAGCAGGTGGGCCCTATCGATCTGGCTGATCTCCCTTTGCAACGCTATTTTTCACCTGAGCCGGTGGTTTGCATCCAGGCCAGCCGGGGCTGTTACTGGGGGCAGTGTACATTTTGTGACTCCTATTGGGGAGTGACTCTGGATAAGAAGTCGCCCGCCAGGCTGATTCAGGAGTTGCGTCACCTTCGCGACAGTTATGGGGTTCGTCATTTCGAATTCATCGACGAATGTC
This sequence comes from bacterium, assembly GCA_018780265.1. GTDB lineage: Bacteria > Vulcanimicrobiota > Xenobia > Xenobiales > JADMJV01 > JADMJV01. Next base: position 26,604 of record JADMJV010000016.1, on the reverse strand, counting down.
TGCCACCTGCCGAGATGGGTGCCATGGCACGGGCCATTCGGGAGGCAGGTCTGGATCTGCGCTGGTTCGCCAATGCTCGCAGTGAAGCTGGCTTTCTGGATGTGCTTGCGGACTTGCCAGGCGCAGGGGCTACCATGCTGCTGTGGGGTTTTGAATCAGGCAGCGAGCGAATTTTGAAACGTCTGGCCAAAGGAGTCCACCCACAGCGCCGGTGGGAAGTGCTGCGGGCCTCGGCCGCCGCCGGTCTGTGGAACTTTGCATACATCTTCTTCGGGTTTCCTGGGGAGACTCGTGAGGAAGCAGTTCAGACGATCGACGCTTTGTGCCAAAATACCGATGTGCTGCATTCATACGGGCGCAGCGTCTATACGTTGGGGCGTCATTCCCCTATGGCCAGAAATCCAGAGGAATTTGGAATCTCCGATCTGGTGGAAGGGGGAACCGATCTGTCGGTCAACTTGACCTATTGCAATTCGGCCGGACCAACGCCAGCGCAAGTTGAAGAGTCAACGCAGCTTTGCATTCATAGGTGCCGGGAGGCCTATGGTGATCCTCTCTGGATGGTGCTCAGAAACCGGGAGAACCTGCATCTTTATCTGGCCCGGTTTGGGAGTGAAAGGGTGAGACAATGGAGCCTGGCGGCAGAATTGATCGGCCAGGGCAGTTTTCAAAAGTAGGCCTGGCTGGCCCTGGCTTCCCTGGCGCAACACGAGGCCAGCGCGCCTGTCGTGGGTCACCAAAGGGTTGTGACCCCAGCGTAGTCCCGAATTTTGGTATCCTTGGTGACGATCGACAATTGCCGGACTTGAGCGGTGGCCACGATAAACCGGTCCGCGGGGTCGGCGTGCATTCCTTTCAACTCGGCGGCGCACAGCAGGGTGTGCCCATCTAAAGGAAACACACGCAAATACGGCAGTAGCTGGCAGCGTCGAACCCACTCTCTTACGGGGATATTGAGGTCCAATCGATTCTTGAGCACCAGCAGGGCGACTTCCCAAACACTGATAGCAGATACGCCAAACCCGTCCCCAACAATGGCGGCCTCGATGGCTTTTCTAGCCGGTCGCGACAACTTCGAGGGGTCGCTGACAAACCAGATCCAGGCGTGGGTATCCAACAGAATCAGGGCAGCAAATCCCACTCTTCTTGCCCAACGGGCTCCATCGGGTCGCTGTAGCGGAGCACCGAGCCTCGCAATTGCTCCAAGGTCTGAGCCGCGGACTCCAGAAAGGGCAAGACCCTTGCTACCGGCTTGCCGCGATCGGTTACCACTACGGTATCGCCAGCCTGAACCATCCGAAAGTATTCCAGCGCGCGGGCTTTGAATTGGGACTTGGAAATGAACTTCTCCACCCTGAGTCTCCTTGATACATGGTCACATAATCAGGTCATTTTCTCTTTGAGCCCCGAACGCCCCTTTTTTTTCTACTCGGGCTTGTGGAGCCTGCCAATGGTTTATCGCAACCGCCCGAAGAGGCAGCCCAGGCCGTTTGCCGATGACGACGAGGGTGCTCTTCAACGCGCCGGCCTTCCCACCGGTTCACTTTATGATTTCAGCCTATGACACCTTAGACATCCGGACGACACATTCTGTCGGTTTCTGGCTGGTCCGGTGCGATAAGTTCAGACACAAGTGCCCCCTCGTTGTTGAAGAGTTTTGTGCGACAAATTTGGTCGTCAGGACTGTACTCATGGCAGTATTTCGACTTCAACTGGCCTTGACGGTCGTGCCAGCACTTTTCAATAACCCTCTTCGATTCGTCGTAGGCCAGTGTGCGGATACCGTCCAGGATACCGTTGGGAGAGAAAATTTTCTCGAGCACCAGGCATCCCCTGGCGTCATAGCCATACTGGTGCCTGCCTTGAAGGCGTCCGAAGTTGTCGTAGACGACTTCCTCGACTTCTCTTCCCTGTTCGTCCCATACGGACACCACATGGCCGCGAGACTGCATTTGACCGTCAAATTCCAGGCGGTCGATCACACGGCCTGTCGGGTCGTAGAGGTAACGGTGAACCAGCCTGAGAGAGCCGTCTGGATTGTAGTCACGAGCTTCGACAACCTGCCTGGACTGGTCAGATTCATAGTGGAGTTGCTTTACTGCCGGAGTATCCAGGTCGGCCCGATGTTCTTCGATTCGCACTACGCGCCCACGCAGGTCCTTGATCAATCGCCAGTGGTCGGCAGGCAGCGCACCCTGTTCCAGGGCCTGAATGCCCACAATCGCTCCGCTGCCTCGGTCAAACAGCCAGTTCCTATATAGGTGCACGGTTTCGTTGGTAGCTATCATTTCAGACCCTCCTATTGTACTGGTATCACGGGACTCGCCTGGTTGGCATTGATCCCTGTCAAATTAGGCTGTGTCACGACCGATCAGGAGGGCGAAGTGTTTCTGGGCGTGTTCGATATATGAAGGACGTAAATCGTCTCGGTCCGAGCCGAAGTAACGGGCCAGGTATTGCTCGGCCAGCAATTGGCCGCGCTCGTCCTGGGCGGCCTGGATGAGTAGCCCGGCCTGAAAAAGGCGCACTGCCTGCCAGCACCAGCGCAGAGTGAACGGATGGGACGGGTCTTTGAGCAGGTAGCGGAGGTCGTCGCGCAGGTGCCTGGCGGCATGCTTTAGCCGCGGGTCCTGGTCATGTCGGTCCAGAAAGGCAAATAGGGCCACCTCGCAACCCTCTTTGCGGATGGAACGCAAGGTGTCAAGAGCCAGAATGTTAGTGGTCCCTTCCCAGATGGGCAACACCTGGGCGTCTCGGAGCAGTCTGGCCATGGGCCAGTCTTCGACGTAACCATTGCCGCCGTGGAGTTCCACTCCCTCGGAGGCGGCCTTGACAGCCAGACGCCCGGTGCTCAGCTTTGCCAGAGGTACGAACATTCGCAGGTGCTGCATCTCCTCTTCACTGGCCGATTGTAGATGGCTCAGGCCCCGGCAGCGATATAGATGGAAGAGCAATTGTAAGGAGGCTTCCAGGTCCACCGTCAGGTCCACCAGGGTTTGTCGAACCATGGGATAGGTCCACAGAGAGCGACCAAAAGTGTGGCGAGCGCGGGCGTATCCCAGGCACTCACTGATGACCCGACGCATAATGGCCAGCGAGGCTGTGGCGTTGTAAAGCCTGGAGAGGTTGAGCATGTCGGTCATCTGGACGAATCCTTTGGACAGACTACCAACAGGCTCGGCCAGCGAACCCTTGAGGAGGATCTCCCCGGTGGGCATAGAGCGGGTTCCCAGCTTGTTTTTCAGGCGTTCCAGATGGAGGTGGTTGAGCTGGCCGTTGTTCTGATGGCGCCGCATAGCAAATAGGCCCAGGCCGGCAGTGCCAGTCGGACCGCGTTCGGTTCGGGCCAGCACCATGACCAGTTCGGCAGAGGCATTGCTACAGAACCATTTCTCGCCATAGAGTCGGTGAAGTTCGCCGTCGGTGGGCCTGGCTACCGTCTCAATGGCTCCCACGTCGGATCCGCCGGCTTTTTCGGTCAAGAACATGCCACCCTCCCAGAGGTTCTCCAGGGTGGCGCTGGCCAGATGGGGCAAGAATCGCTCTTTTTGGTCGGTCGTTCCGTATTTCTCGATCAGGTAGGCGGTTCCATCGGTCATGCAGATCGGGCAGTATAGACCTTGCTCGGCTTGCGCAAAAAGATAGCCTTGAGCAAATTTGACCATCTCCAGTCCCGCCCCAAGCTGCTTGCGCACGTCAGGATCGTAGTAGTGGCTCACGATTCCTTCTCCGTAAGCAAATTGCTGTAGCTTGCGGTAGGCGGGGTGAAAGTCGAGGTGGTCCACCCTTTGACCCAAACGGTCTCGTGTTTCCAGGCGCGGAGGGTTCTTGTCCGCCAGGGTAGCCCACTCGTCAAGTTCTTCGGCCGAGGCGCGACCCATCCGCTCTAGCACGGGCCGCGCCCACTGCATGGCAGAAGGGCTGAGGTGGTCGGTGAGCAGTCTGAGCAGCGTGGGGTCGTCGTGAAAGCGATTCTCGGCCTTGGGCAGATTGCGAACGGTCTGGTCCGGGCTAGTCAACGGCATACAGGTCCTCCCGTGGTCTTAGGCAGTCAGCATAGCCTGTGTGGCAGAGGTATCGCCTTGATTTGTGTCAGGTGGTGTGGGCCTGTTGGGCCGGCCCCGGTCGGGTATAGACTACCCGAAACAGGGCCATGGCCGCCCGACAGTCATGGCAGCCAGCCGGAAGGTCTGTGGCCAGCACGGCTTCCAGCTTTACCTCCAAGCCCATCGACTCATACAGATCCACTACTTCTTGGAGGCGGGGAGGACCGACCATGAAGCGGCGCTCCCAGTCGCTCATGAAGTGGCCAGCGAGAGTTTCTCCAGTCTTCGCAAACCCAGGCGCGCGGCTCCAAAAGCGCCATTGTATTGAACCAAGTCTACGGGCGGCACCTGCACCTGGGGGCCCAGTGTTTCGCGGACCACCCGGGAGAAGCTCTCAAAGCGCGTGATTCCACCCACCAGCGTATACTCGGGCTCACCTCGCACGCGCTTGAGTAGCTGCATGGTGCGCTCTACCAGCGAGCGGATAGCCCCGTACATGATGTCGGCCGGGGCGCAGCCGTTGGACAGTTGGTTGATGACTTCGGATTCGGCGAAGACGGCGCAGACGCCAGATATCGTGGCGCCTTCTTTGGAAGTGTCCGCCAGGGCCCCGATCTCTTCGACGGGGTAGCCCATATAGCGGGCGGTCTTTTCCAAAAAGGTGCCAGTTCCGGCCGCGCACTTGTCGTTGAGGCGAAAAGAGAGCACCTTTCCTGTCTCGTCGAGCCTCGACACCTTCATGGTTTGACCTCCCACGTCGAGGACGGTGCGTGTCCCAGGAAAGAAGAAACTGGCTCCCCGGGCGTGGGCAGTCAGGTCGGTCACCTGAGTGTCTCGAAAAGGGACCTGGTGTCGACCGTAGCCAGTCGACACCACATAACCAATCTGGTCGCGGCGCAGGCCCGCTGCTTGTAGCGCTTCAGCAAAGGCGGATTCGGCGGCTTCGGCCAGGCGAAATCCGGTGCGCTGAAGCGCCTTTCCCCGCAGTCGCAGGTCCTGGTCGAGTAAGACTACTTTGGTATAAGTCGAACCCTGGTCAATTCCGGCCGCGTATCTCATGACGCACCTTGATTGGCTTGCAGTCGGTCCAGCGCAAAGAGACTTGCCCCCAAAGCACCCATGTAGTGCGAGTCTTCCGAGACATTGATGGGACACCCACACAGCTCGGCGAGAACGTCGACCATGGCCTGATTTCTGGTCACGCCCCCGGTGAAGGTCACTTCTGACATGATTCCGACTCGGCGAGCCAGACTGACCGAGCGCGTTCCGATAGAACGATGCACACCCATCAAGATGTCCTCGATTTTCTTGCCCCGCTCCAGCCACGAGAGGACTTCGCTTTCGGCGAAAACCGTGCAGGTGGTGGTGATTTGAACGGGCCGGGTGGCTCGCATGGCGGTCGCGCCCAGTTCGTCAAGGGGGATTTCCAAGGCGAAGGAGGCCGCTTGCAAAAATCGCCCCGTGCCGGCCGCGCACTTATCATTCATACAGAAATCCTGGACCTCCCCGTTTTCGTGAATGCGAATGGCCTTGGTATCCTGGCCTCCCATGTCGATGACGGTGCGGGTTTTGGGAAACATGTTGACGGCCCCGCGCGCGTGGCAACTGATTTCCGTCACCTGGCTGTCGCCAAAGGTGACTTTGTAGCGACCGTAGCCTGTGCCGATCACGTAGAGCACTTCTTCTTCACGGATCCCGCTGGCCTGAAGAGCAGCATTGTAGGCTTTTTCGGCTGCCGTCACCACATTGGCGCCGGTATCCTTCAGGGCCCGGCTGACAATGCGTCCCTCTCCATCGACGATCACAGCCTTGGTCTGGGTGGATCCAACATCTACGCCCGCAGCATAGGGCATTATTGCCTCCCTTCGCGAACCCGCCGGGCCGCCATGCCTTCGAAGAAGGCGTCGATACGATTCTTTAGCTGGGCTTCGGAAACCACGCGCCGGTCCATCATGTCAGATTCTATGAACAGGGAGGCAATCGGGCTCTTTTCCAAAACCGTCTGCCGAACGTCAGCCAGGCCGGTGGACACGGTTCGACAGCTTTTGATGGGGTGAAAGACGATGCCTTCCAGGGCAAATTCGTCGATCAGTTTCAATATCTGGTCGTCCTGGAAGAACATGCTGTCCATCGCACTGCGAACGCTGACCAGGGTCCCCTCGGCCAGGCTTTCGAGGGGGCGGTTCAAGTCATACTGATAAGCTTGTTGCAGCCCTCCCGAGGCAAACCACAGGTAGGTAGAGGTCACAAAACAGCCCCCCCATTGGGAGAAGAATTCGTAAAAACGTCGAAAGATGGGGTAGCAGGGCACACCCAGGAACATCAGTCGGTATTTTTCCTGATGCGGTGGGCCCAGATTGTGGTCAGCACGATAGGCGATCTCTTCCCGCAGTTCTTGCATGTAGCGGGCTCCTTCCGGTGTGCCTCGCAGCGCGTTCAATACGCCCAGGTAGACGGTTCCTTCCGTGAGCGAGTTAAAGGGGGCCGGCCGCTTGCGATTCATGAGCAGGATGTCATGCCAGGCCTGGCTCATCTGATTGGTGTAGTCTAGCGTCTGACGTAGTCGGTCGATATCGAAAGGCCGTCCGGTGATCTCTTCGCAGGCGGAGATCAATTCGCCTATCTGGTGTTCCACGTAACGCCGGTCGCGGTCAAATCCTTTCTCGCCCGGACGCTCATGGCTCCAGCCGGATCGTGACCCAGGGATATCCAGCGTGAAGACTTTGGTGTGGTGAAGCCTTTCCCAAAATTCTGCCCACTTAATGTAGGTGTTGCAGGCGTTGGTGGCGATGGCGAGTGAGGGCCTGGGAATACGCCCCAACGGGTGGATTCCCTGATTGAGTTGCACGGCTACGTCGGCTTTCACATAGCCACAGACATCCGGGGAGAATCCATAGTCTTCGGCCCGAGCCAGAAAATCGTGGGAGACTTTCTTGACCGCCGTCTGCAGGGAGTTGATTTCTGGAAAGACGGGCACAATGTCAAAGCTACGTAGCACTTCGCACATGCTGCCCATGACGAATACGTAGGCCGTCTTGTGTCCTTTTTCGGCCATTTCGTTCAGGTGGGAAAACCAGTCGCGAAACAATCGGGCCGCTTCTTCGTTGGCGCGTCCTACCAGGGTTGAGGTCATTGAATTCCTCCCAGGCTCAATCGAATAGCAGGTTTTCTGCAAAAGTTTCTAGTTGGATCTGCAAACCTTCGAAACCGCTCATCTGTTCTTCGAATTCACTGATGAAGTAAGCGATACCGGCTTCGTCTAGCGCCTTGGAATAAGCCACCTGTTCGTCCAGGCCAGGCTCACACATCTTGGCAGCGGTGATGATGGCCGCCTGGGCGCCCGACTTGCGGATGCGGTCCAGTAGCATGGCTTCTTTCGGCTTGCGCAGGTCGTGTTGAACCGCGCACCAGTTGGAGCGATGAAGGTAGCTTTCGGCCAGTGCCATCCAGGGGTCGCCATCCTCTGGCACATCTTCCAACAAATAGCGCTGCCCGATCAGCAGGTCGTCGTCGACTACATAACAGCTCCGTGCCACCACTCTCAGCATATCGATGGGCGGTTGCTCGCAAAAGCCCCCGTCCCAGACAACCCGGAGCATGTCACGACGGGTGGCCTGCCGCTGCGCGAGTAAATCCATGGCGTATTCAAGTAACTCAATATACTCCCGGCGGGGCAGCAGGCCGCTCAAGGCCACCAGTACATAGGCTTCGTCCACAGCCAGTCGCCATGGTTCCTCTCGCTTCAGTTGGTAGAGGCTGCGCAACAAGCGACGACTCTGGTTGTAGAGACGGATCGAGTCGCGCAGGGCCTGGTCGCTGATCGGCTGACCCGAAATCCGGCTGACATCTTCACTCAGTCGGTGATATTCTTCGGCGAGATATTCGGCGGCGAAGGCCGAATTGGCGTTTTGAGGGAGATAAAGAATTTGGGAGGGAAAGGCCAGGTTGCGCCCAAAAATTCCCGCCAGGTTACGTGCCGAGTCACAGATGGGGTGGGTGACGAACATGTCCAGGGGCAACCGCCCGGTCATGGCCACTTCGAGCGACGTCTTGAGAATGGAACACAGGTAGGAACCGAACCGAGAACCAGCCTGACGAGGCTCCAACTGGGCCCCGCGCACTTTCACCGGCAGCATTCCGGCAGCATGGGCAATCTCTTCAGGGAAGTAGACCTGAAAGTGTCCCAGGACTTTTCCTCCGCCCGCCTTCCACTGATGCACGGTGGGAAACTCTAGGTCCTCCGCCAACTCACGAGCCCATATTAGCAGGTCGGACAAGGGGAGATTCTTCCATTGGCTCACGGCACAACAATGCCCCGAATCAGCTTGCCCTGGCGAAGCATCTCTAACCCCTCATGGATCGATTCCAAGGGAAAGCGATGACTGACCAGAGGCGCGAGTTGAATCGTTCCTCGGCGCACCATCTCGATGACTCGGGGGTAGTCCACCGGCCTGCAGCCCAGCGACCCAACCACTTCCAGTTCTCGAAACATTATGCGGGAAGCCTTGATGGGGACGTCATGTTCACAGTAGCCCACCACCACGACTCGCCCGCCGGCCTCTACCGCTCCCATCGCCTGAGTCAGCGTTGCGGGGTTGCCGATGGCTTCAAAACACACCTGCGGCATTCCGCCCAGTTGGCGGGCTACCGCCTTGGAGAGGTTATCCTCCTTGAGAGAGTTGAGACAAACCACAGCCCCAAGTTTTTCAGCCAGGGCCAATTTTTCGTCCTGAATGTCCACGGCAGCAACGTAGGCTCCGGCCGCCCGGGCCATCTGAACCACCCCCAGGCCGACTCCGCCGCAACCCAGCACCAAAACCCGATCCCCGGGGCGTACATCGCCGCGCCGGACGACCGCGTGATAGGGCGTGGTGAGGGCGTCGGCGATGATACAGCTTTCCTCCAGAGGCAGGTCGTCGGTCAGGTTCATTAACTCGCGGGCCGGGGCCACCACCCACTGCGCATAGGCGCCATTTACGTGATTGCCGAGCATCTTCATGGACACGCAGATGTTCTCGCGACCTCGACGGCATTGGTGACACTGGCCGCAGGTGAACACGGCTGGCAACAATACTCGTTGTCCTGGATTCACGCCCACCACTTCTGGACCCAGTTCTTCAACCGTGCCCGAGCACTCGTGCCCCAGTATGACGGGAGCCGTTTTGAAGGTTGGCACCCCGTGGTCGAGGTAGTGTAGATCGGTATGGCAAAGGCCACAGGCCGCCACCCGCACCAAAACCTCCCCGCGGCCCGCATGCGGTCGAGATACATCCTCAACTCGGAGGCCGGAGGAACTCCCCCCGAACACTGCCGCACGCATGGAATCTGTAAGCACTGCCATGAAAAGTCCCCTTGCCCAAAACTATTTCGACCAGTATGCGCTATGGCGCGTCTTGAAGATTTGACGCAGGTCAATTCCTCGGATGTCAGAGTAGGCAATAATGCCTCAAGGTACGAGTAGGAGGCTGGCATGAAATCAAACAGCTATTTTCAGGGCAAAGAGCCTGGTCACTTCGAGTTTCAAGAGATCCTGTATGAGAAAAGGGACTGGGTCGCCACCGTCACCTTCAATCGCCCACAGGTGTATAATGCCTATTCCACGCTGACACTGCGTGAACTAAGTGCAGCTTTCGAGGACGCCTCTTGGGATGACTCCGTGGCCGTTCTGGTGCTGACGGGGGCCGGATCGAAGGCTTTTTGCACGGGCGGGGATGTGGCCGAATACTATGACCGATATACGCGTCGACCCCACGACTATTGGAAGTGGATGGGGGAGTTTGTGCGTTGCCTGGATTTGCTGCGCAATCTGGGCAAGCCCGCTATCGCCCGACTCAACGGAGTGGTGGCGGGAGGGGGCAACGAGTTCAATCTGGCCTGTGATCTGGCAGTGGCCGCCGAACACGTGGAGATACTCCAGGTGGGACCCAAGGTAGGAAGTGTTCCATGCGGAGGCGCCACCCAGTGGTTGCCTATCACCATCGGGGACCGGCGGGCACGTGAAATGTTGTTTTTGTGTGACCGCGTTAAAGCCGACCAGGCCTTGCAATGGGGCCTGGTGAATCGGGTGGTGCCCGCGGCGGAACTGGATTCCTGCGTGGCCGAGATGGCCAGCAAGCTGGTCGAACGTTTTCCAGAGTGTTTGCGCTATACCAAGCAGCAATGCAATTTTTGGAAGGACCTGTCCTGGCATTCCACCATCGGGCACGGTCGCGACTGGCTGGCCCTGCACTATACCTCGCAAGAACCCTATGAGGGGATGCAGGCCTTTGTTCAGAAGAGACCCACCCGTTACCGAGAGATGAGGGAGACGGCCGCTCAAGGGGGGGCTCCCGAGTTTTTGTGGGGTCCCTGGACCCAAACTTGTGGGCAGTGTAAGGCCGAGGGGATTCCGCAGGACTTTCGCTTTTGCGGTTGTTGCGGCGCCTCTCTGGCAGAATAGGTGAGTCTGGCGGGCAAGACAGCTTTGGTCACCGGCAGTTCTTCCGGTATAGGGGCGGAGGTTTGTCGTCAATTGCACGAGAGTGGCGCCCGGGTTGCAGGTGTAGACCTTCAGGCCCCTGCGTCCAACCGGTTTCGCCACTGGGTAGCGGACGTGCGCTGCCCACGTCGGGCCGAGGAGGTGGTCCAGGAAGTGGTGCAGGAGTTTGGATCCCTGCATCTGCTGGTCTTGAACGCGGGAATTACCGCGGATCGAATGCTGTGGCGGATGACCGAGGAGGAGTGGGACCGGGTCATTGATACCAATCTCAAAGGCGTTTGGACTTATCTGCGAGCGGCCGCACCGGTGTTGCGGCGACAGCAGGAGGGGCAGGTGGTGGTGGTTTCATCCATCAACGCGTTGCGCGGGAAGCTGGGACAGGCCAACTATGCCGCCTCGAAGGCCGGATGCATCGGTCTGGCTCGAACCGCCGCCCGTGAGTTGGGATCTGCCGGAGTCAGTGTAAACGTGGTCGCCCCTGGTATGGTGCGCACGGAACTCACCCGTGAACTGCCCCCAGAAGTGGTAGAACGGGCGCGTCAGGAAACCGTGCTGGGGCGGCTGGTGGAAATGGAAGAGGTGGCCGCCACGGTTTTGTTTTTGCTGACCCCGGCGGCGCGGGCTATCACGGGTGCGGTAGTTCAAGTGGATGCCGGCCAGTGGATGGGATAGGAGGAAGAGTGGATTGTTGGAGTGTGGTGAGGGAGGATGCCCTCTGCCGTGTCGAGTTTTGTCGTCCCCCGCTAAATATTTTGGATATCGCCTCCTTGCGAGAATTGGAAGAAGTCCTTGGAGGGTTGGCTGGAGAGTCCGATCTCAGGCTGCTTGCCCTGCACAGCAATCAGAAGGCTTTTTCAGCGGGCGCCGACGTGGCCGAACATCTGCCAGAGATGGCCCCCGAAATGCTGCGCTGCTTTCACCGAGCCTTGCTGGCTCTGGCCAACTTTCCCACGCCCACGGTGGCGCTGATAGAAGGGGCTGCTTTGGGCGGGGGAGCGGAACTGGCTCTGTGTTGTGACATGAGACTGATGAACGAGCAGGCCAGTCTCGGCCAACCGGAGATAAAGGTTGGGGTTTTCCCGCCTCTGGCCTGTCTGCTTTTGCCTCGAATGTTGCCACCGGCCATCGCCTGGGAATTGATATTGACCGGTCGTTCCGTGAAGGCGGAGGAGTGTCTGAGGCTGGGGTTGGCCAACGCCGTCTATCCGCGGGAGAGTTTTTCCCAACAGGCCAACGCCTTTCTGGGCCAGTTGCTCTGTCAGAGCGGCCCCGTCTTGCGCCTGACTAAAAAGGCGTTGCGCCTGGGTGAAGGCTGGCAGCAAAGCTTGCAGGCAGTGGAGCAGGTCTATCTGGAGGACCTGATGTCGGAGCCGGACGCTCTCGAGGGTCTGCGGGCCTTTCTGGACAAGCGAAAGCCGGTGTGGGTCTAGCTATAATTCAAGCAATTCAGAATTTCGGCCTTGGTCAGGGTGGCGCGACAGTTTTTTGCGAGTTCCAAGATGGCCCGGATCCCACTCTCCTGCGGCTCCAGGTTATGCTGTTGCAGCCACGCTACTACATTGGCTCGTCCGCTGTAGTAGCCTATGTCAATTTGTTGCTGCAGGCCGAGTTCTGAGGCAGGGACCGAGGAGTAGATCTGGTCAGCCATGCGCTCATCGCCCAAGCGCCGGGCTTTGGCGATGGCGGCGGCGTGCACTCCAGTGGCGGTGCGAAAAGCATCGCGCCCGAAGGCTGGATAGTTTACGGGAATGGGAACTTCGTAGTAAGTGCTGACCCTTTCCACATAGTGACGCACCGCAGCCAGGCCCGGAGGGCGCAGGTTTAGCAGGCGCAGATTGACCAACAAAAGGTCCAGGGGGGCGTTTCCCACCCTCTCCCCCAGCCCCAGGCAGGTCCCGTGAATACGGTCAACGCCTTCGTCCAGGGCGGTTAAGCAAAGGGCCAGGGCCAGCCCGCGGTCGTTGTGACCGTGCCAGTCGAGAGAGATGTCCGTGTAGTTCCAGTCCCTCAGCAGGCCGCGCACATAGCGAACCAGGCTGGCCAATCCTGATGGGGTGGCGTAGCCGACGGTGTCCGTCAAAATCAGGCGGGTAGCCCCCTGGTCGAGGGCTACTCGAAAGAGGCGCTTTAAAGTTTTGGGGTCGGTCCGACTGGTGTCCTCGGTGACAAAAGTGGTCTCCAGACCCTGCCCCACGGAGAAGGATATCGATTGGGCGACCTTTTCCTCCAACTCTTTGAGGTCCCAATTTTCTAGCAGCCTGCGCATGGTTGAGCAGCCCAGAAAGGCGCATACCTCTAGCAGGCAACCGGTTTTCTGGGCGATATCAGCCACGGCTTGCAGGTCACCAGGGTGGGTTCGAGCGGCGCAGTTGGGTCGCAGTCGTAAGTGCTGGTCGCGTATCTCTTCGACCAGTCGGGTGACTTCTGCGGCTGCAGTTGCGCCAGCGCCGGGCAATCCCAGGTTGGCGAAGTCGATGCTACAGGCTTCCATGGCATGGAGAATTTCGATCTTCTTATCCAGTTCAGGGTTCTTCACCGAGGGGGACTGGATTCCGTCTCGTAGAGTTTCGTCCAACACGGAAAATGGACGGGCGGGCAGGGCTTGCGCGTTCCAGTCGTAGAGAAGTTTCTCTGTTTTCACAGCATGTCTCTTACGGCGCGCTGCATTTCCAGAAGCAGTCGAGTCTTGCGATAGCCCGGCTCATAGGGGACGTTGGGCAGGGGCTTCAGCGAGCCGGCCAGTTCGGCAACCAGGAATGGGAGATCAGAATTGAGGGGGGCTCCCGCCAGCCGGTCCAGGGAAATGACTCGTGGCTTTGGACCGAGTACCCCCACCACAACCAGACCCGAGTCCAGGTGGCCGGCGTTGGTATTCAGGCGCACGGCAACGGACACCAGGGGGAAATCGATGCTTTTGCGAGGCCTCCACTTTCTGTAGGTTACCCGGCACCCGGCTGGCGGCGAAGGCAATCGGATTTGCTGGATCAACTCGGCAGCCTCCAGGCGGAACGGATGCACTCCGTCGGCGCGATGGAATTCTTGAGCGGGAATGATTCGCCGTCCCCTGGGGCCTATGGTGTGGATCGTTGCTTGATAGGCGATCAGCACGGGGACCGAGTCCGAGGACAGAGCGGCCAGGCAGCGGGTTGCGGCGGGGACGACGTGGCAATCGTCCCCGTGGGATTTTAGACAACCTCCCAGGGCCTGTCGGAAGAGCTCGCTCTGGTTAATATAGCGGCAGCGCGGCTCCACACACAGGTTGCCCCCGAGAGTGGCCCGATTTCGGATCAGGGGGCTGGCCACCAGGGAGGCTGCCTGAGCCAGGGCAGGGGCGCCAGCCAGCACCAGAGGATGACTGGCGATGTTGGTCAGGGTCGCTCCAGCGTCCAGGCGAAGTTCTTTGTCCACGAGGCAGATCTGGCCATCTAGCAGGTGCCGCAGGGAGACGAGCGTGGAGGATCGGACTTGCAGGGTCTTTAAGGCGGGCAGCAAGTCGGTGCCTCCAGCCAGCACACGGGCTTCCGGATATTGCTGGAGGAGGTGAACGGCTTCTTCCCAGCTTCTGGGTTCCAGGACTTCAAGTTTGGCCAGCCGGAGCATCAGGCGGACCTCAGCGCAGCCAGGATTTTGTCGGGAGTGATAGGAAGCGAATCGATGCGGACCCCCACCGCATCATAGACCGCGTTGGCGATGGCCGGGAGAATAGGGTGCAGGGGCCCCTCGCCTGCCTCCTTGGCGCCGTAGGGACCGTTGGGGTCGGGATGTTCCACCAGCAACGCCTGAATAGGCGGAGAGTCGAGGCTGGTGGGCATCCGATAGTCAAGAAGGGAGCAGGCTTCCAGCATTCCCCCTCGGACTGGACCACTGCGATCTTGAGGTTGGCGAGGGTAAAGGACCCTGTGGTGTTCGAAAAGGGCCTCGGCGGCGCCCATCCAGACCGAGCCCTCGATCTGTCCCTCGACCAATACAGGCGAAAGGGCTTTGCCGCAGTCGTGGGCGGCCCATACTTGAACCAGACTGACCTCCCCGCTTTCTGTATCTACTTCCACTTCGGCCACATGGGCCGTGTACGAATATGCGGGGGAAGCGCCTATGGTTGCTCCCCGATAGTCTCCGTGGATTCCCGTCCGCGGACTCTGATAAGATCCCACGCTACCCAGCGTTCCCAAGGCACTTTCGGCCAGTTCAAAGGCCTCCTTCAAAGGCATGGAGGTTTCGGGATCGTCCAGTTTTTGGGCTCGCCCGCCAACCAATAGAACCTGCCCGGCTGGGCAATCCCAACGGTGAGCGATGTCCCCACGAATTTTTTGGGCCAGATCTCGCGCAGCTCTCTGGCAGGCCCAACCCGCCATCAAGGTCACCCTCGATGAATAGGCTCCCAGGTCCACGGGACAAAGGTCGGTATCGGCACTGACTACTCGGACATCGTGCAGTTCGACTCCCAGTTCTTCCGCCACGATTGCGGCCATTACGGTATTGGCCCCCTGGCCAATGTCGGAGATCCCCGCAAAAACCCTCACTCGTCCCGAACGGTCCAGACAGATCTGAACTCCAGACTGGGGGAGTTCACTGGGGTAGATACAGTAGTTGGTGCCCGAAATGTAGGTGCTGGCGGCCACCCCCAGGCCTCGGCCTCGAGGCAGGCGACCTTGCCGCGCCTTCCAGCCCGAGGCCGCTTCGACGCGCTCCAGGCATTCCAGAAACCCGTTGGGCTGCAGAGTAAATCCGTTGATGGTGGTCTCGGCGCCCAGGTAGTTGCGGCGGCGCAATTCGAAAGGGTCTAGCTTGAGAAGCCTGGCGGCCTTGTCCAGTTGCACTTCCATAGCAAAACGGGGCTGAACGGAACCGTGTCCGCGTTTGGGGCCGCAGGCTGGCTTGTTGGTGTAGACCCGGCATGAATTGAATCGATAGCTATCCATTCGATAGGGAGACCCCAGCAGTTGCCCACTGTAGTAGGTGGTGACCAGTCCAAATGAGGAGTAGGCGCCCCCATCCAGGATTACGCGGGAATCTACCCCGCGAATACGCCCGTCCAGACTCAGGGCCATCTTCATGTGCATTTTGGCGGGGTGGCGTCCTCGGTGAGCCAGAAAGACCTCTTCTCGTGTGTAAAGGCACTTGACCGGTCGCCCTGTCACCATGGCCAACCGGGCCACTACAAACTCAAGGTCAAAGGGCTCACTCTTTCCACCGAAGCCGCCTCCCACTTGGGAGGCAAGCACACGAATACGAGAAGTGGGTATGTTAAGGACGCGGGCCAGTTCTCGGTGCAGGTAGTGGGGAACCTGAGTGGCCGACCAGACCGTGAGCAGCCCTCTGGCATCGTGGGTGGCGATGGCGCAATGAGGCTCCAGGGCTGCGTGGGAGGTCCCGTGGAAGTCGTAGTCGCCTGCCAGGACTACCTCGGCATCGGAGAAACTTTCTTCCACGTCGCCGAACGTCAGATCCACCTGTTTGGAAATGTTCCCTTTTCTCCCCTGGTGAATTTCAAGGTTGCTGGCCAGCGCTCGCTCGGGGTCTAGCAGGGCCTCCAGCGGTTCGTAGTCGACCTCGATTTTGGCCAGCGCCAGGTCGGCGGTTTCTTCGTCGATAGCCGCCACTGCGGCAACTGCGTCGCCCACGTAGCGAACGCGATCTCGGCAGAGCACGGGCTCATCACGGGTCCAGGGAAGGATGCCATAGTCGATGGGGAAGTCATCCCCGGTCAGGACAGCCAATACTCCTGGCAGGTTGCGGGCACTTTCGCAGCGGACGGCTTTGAGATTGGCGTGGGAATGAGGTGAACGCAGGATGCGAGCGTGTAGCATTCGGGGCAATTGAATGTCGTCAGTGTATATCGTTGAGCCGGTGATTCTCTCCATGCCGTCGATGCGGCGGTGACGTTGGCCCAGCCTCGAACCACCTGGTGGCAGTTCCGCGTCCTTATGGTTACAGCTTGCCTCTTCAATGGCATCCAGGATTTTGGCGTAGCCTGTGCAACGGCAGAGGTTGCCACTGAGCGCTTCAGCGATTCCCTGACGGGTGACGGTTTTGGCTTCTCGCAGATAGGCAGAGGCGGTCATCACAATGCCGGGGGTGCAAAAGCCACATTGCGAGGCGCCACAGCGATCCAGGGCTCGCTGCAGGGGTCCCACCGGCTGCCCCTCTACCGTCTCGACGCTTCTCCCTTCGGCTTCTACCGCCAATACCAGGCAACTTTGAACGGGCCTGCCGTCCAACTGAACCGTGCAGGCCCCGCAGTCGCCCTTGTCGCATCCCTGGCGGGTTCCGGTCAGGCGCAAGCGGTAGCGCAGCACCTCTAGCAGGGTCCAGTGAGCTGGCGCGGCCACTTGTGTCGTTTCTCCATTGAGAACGAAGCTGCATAGTCTTTCCGACACCTGGCCTCCCGTCTGTACGAACTACCTCCCAGCATAGATCCACTGAGGCAGGCCAGACACTGACGCAGGTCAAGAGATTGCGATATTTACGTCAACTTGATCCAGTGGGTAGTTTGGGGCCATCGAGAGTGATACGTATGTCGGGTTATGCAGACATTCCTGGCCGGCTGGATGATGTTGAGTTTTTTGGGAGCCATGATCTTGTTGCCGCGTTATCCCCGCTGGGGCTTGTGGACCTTGATTTTGGGATTGTGTTTCTGCTCCAGCAACCTTTGGAAGACCGCTCTCATCCAGAGCCATCTAGACAGCCCGGTAAATTTGCCTCCCTGGCATTGGGTTTGGCAGGCTCTGACTCTCTGGGGTGTTGTGGCAGCCTGCCAGTGGCTTCATCGCGACCGTTGGACCCGCGCCTTGTGGCTGGCTCAAGGGGTCCTTGGCCTTGTGTTTTTCGGCGATCAATTGTATGAGCGCTACTTTGATGACCTTCCGGGCTTTTATGTGATCACTCAATTGGCCCAGGCGGGGGCCACGGCGGCATCCACGGTCGAGATCTTGAAACTGGAGGACCTGGCCTTCGGGTTGGATTTACTGGTGTCGCTGCCTTTGCTGTGGACAAGGCCTCCGCAGGCTCCACCACGGGGACAGCTGATCTGGGCCGTTCTGATGCCCCTGATGGTGGCTCTAGCGGCCCCCGCCCTGCTCAACGCGCAAGACCGCCACATTCTCCGGCTGCGATTTCGTAATGTGGCTGCCGTTCAGCGGTTGGGACTGTTTCACTATCATTTCTATGATGTTTTGCAATGGCTCTTTGCCCGCTACGAGAACCTGCTAGACCCGAGCTATGATCAGGCGACCCTCAAAGAATATATGCAGCGAAGCCGCCATTCCATCGAGGCCGCCACTCCCTGGAGAGGGCGTTATCGGGGTAAGAATTTGCTCATTTTTTCGCTGGAATCACTCGAGGTCGTCGTTCTTAACTTGAAAGTGAATGGACAGGAAGTCACGCCCTTCCTTAACGCCCTGGCTCGCAAATCGTGGGCGGGTGGGTTGCAGGACCAAACAGGTCAGGGGCGGTCCTCAGACGGGTTGTTTGTGGTGTTGAATAGCCTCCTACCTCCCGGGCAGCGGCCGTTGGCATACGCTTATCCAAGTAACGATTTTCGGGGGCTCCCGGCCATTCTCAATGAAAATGGCTATCATACCTGCCTGGCGGTTCCCTACTATGGCTCGTTTTGGAACGTGAGACACATGGCCAGGAAATATGGATTTTTGCAGAGCCTCTTTCGTGAACAGATACCGCCCAATCCGCGGGAGGCCATCGGGTGGGGCATTAACGACAAGGGACTGGTGGCTCGCCTGCAAGGTTACTGGAGGCGTTTTCCCAGGCCATTCTTTGCCTATACGGTGTGCATGATGGGGCATCATCCCTACCGAGAGTTGCAACCCTATCAGGAACGACTCAAGCTGGGTCCAGAGATCCAAAAGACGATGCTGGGTCGCTATTTGCAGCTTTGCCGCGAGCGCGACGAAGAGTGGCGATGCATTGTGTCGCAACTCAAAGAAAAGGGCCTGTGGGATTCGAGCGTGGTGGTGCTGCTGGGAGATCACGACGCTCGCCTTCCAGACCAGGAGATGCCCTTGTTGGGACTGCATCGGGAATACGACGCCGTGGTGAAGGCCGAAGAGGATAGGGTGTTCTTTTTGGTGCATACTCCCGACGAGGCACTGCGAGGGTCGGTCCCAGACCACGCCTCTCAGTGCGACGTGGCCCCCACTCTTATGCACCTGCTGGGCGCAACGGAGACTCCCTCCGCCATGTTGGGCTTCAATCTGCTTACCCATGTTGACAGGAAGGCCCTGGTTTCCAAAGGGGGGTACGCTATCGACTCCAAAGTCGTAGTGATTGACAATGGAGCCGAATGGGTCACCTATGACAGAACCAGTCACCAGGTGTGCAAACACACCAACTCTGCTGCTGTGGCCGAGATGGCTCGGGTCTATGATCTCAGCCGCGACATTCTGAGGCTGAACCTGGTCCCCACTATTCTAGAACGCTTTCGAACGGAAGTGGGTCGGTGCGCTGATTGAAAAACTTCATGGCAGGCTCTATCGGGAGTTCCGTATTTCCGGTCACCGGGGAATGGCTTGTGCCAAGACAAAGGTAGGCTTCGCTATTGTTGAGGAAGTCCAGGTCGATGCTCACGAGGCCACAGCTAGAATCGAACTTTGCTGCATAGAGGTCGTGGTGATGGGTTCTGGGCCTGGCCGACCGGAGGGCCCGCGAGCTGATGCGACTGGCCGTTACTCTGGAGGAGTTGCCGCGACTGCGAGTGGCCGCCGAAAACGGTGAGATTTTGTGGTGCAAGCTACGGAGGTCATACGAGTGACCAATCTCTTTCATCACCGCGCCAGAAACCCAGACAGCAGCGGGCGTATCTGGCACAGTCCCACAGTCGCAGTCCATACAATGTTGCGGGAACCGGCGCCAGCACACGCGCCACTATCTGACGATGAAGCAACTTTAGTGGCAGACGGCCAGGACGCCCCCCCGTGCCAGGCTGTCCCGGCTCCAGGGGGGACAAATACCTGGTTTTGGCCAGGACACCCCAGCTAGCCTCAGTAGAATGGGCCGTAGGCTCCTGGTCGGGCCTGCGGGTATCCTGGGAAGTAGGGGTTGGGACTGAAGTAGGTTTGCTGGCCGTATCCGAACAGGCCCATATTGCCGTTAAGATTGAGGTAGGGCGCCATCTGACCGCCTACCGTATAGCTGCTTTCCATGGAGGCCGCATTGTAGTCGCCCACATTGAAATTGGTGATGTTGTGCTGTTGGAGGGACTGGAGTTCCCCTTGCTGCACCTGTCCGTCCGCGTTGGCGTCGGCCCAGACCTTCAATCCATTGAGTTCCTCGCCGTTGACCCGGCCATCGTGGTTCTTGTCGTAAAGGGCCGCCAATTTTTCATAGCCGTTCTGGTATTTGGCTCCGTCGCTGCCGGCGGTTCCAAACAGTTCGACGGCGCTGTTGATCTGTCCGTCTCCATTGAGGTCAGCTACCAGGAATCCGTCGCCGCCGTCTTTGGCCAGCCATTCGGTGGCTTCTCGCTTTTCTTGTTTGCCGTAGTTGTACAGCCCGTCCTTCATCTCTCCCACCACGGCTCCGTTCTTGTCGAGGTATTTGAATCCGTTGAACTTTGCCTGGGTGCCTTTGGGGGGGCCGTTCTTGACGGCATTCCCGTTGCTGTCCACCCAGTGCCCTCCGTCCACGGCCGGCGCCCCCGAACCGGGGCGACGCTGCTGGCTTTTAAATTCGTAGGAAACGCTGTTAGGGTCCAGGTCGAACAAGGTGGTGGGCCCGTCAATTTTGCCGTCGCCGGTGATGTTCTTTCCGGTGATGTCGGCCTTCCCGTTCTTGTTCAGATCCAGTACAATGGGAGACCGTTGCACGGTCTTCTGCCCCTCTTTGGAGTCAAACCAGACGTCCCACATCTTCTGCGACTGGCCGGGCAATTGCTGATAGCCGAAGTCAAGGTTGAGATTGGCGTAGCCTCCTGCTGCCTGAGACGCGTCGCCGTAAGACTGGGGATAGCCATAGCCGAATTGCATTCCGCCATACTGACCTGCACCGCCAAATTGACCTGCGCCGGCATACTGACCTGCACCGGCAAATTGAGCTGCACCGGCAAATTGACCTGCGCCTCCGAACTGGGCTGCTCCTCCATAGGGGACAGCGGCCCCAAACTGGGGCGGGAAGTTCGGCTGCAATTGAGGCCCCGTCATCTGACCCTGAAAGCTTCCAGCCAGGACAGCCCCCCAAGCCATTTGCAGACCCTGGCTGACCTGTATGATCTCTTGCAGGGCCATGAGAAGCGCCTGAACCTGCATGCCAGGCTGTGCAACCGGTCCCGGATTTGGCATTTGACTGCTGTAGTTGGCATAAGCCCCTGCAGCTATGGCAATCGAAAAACTGTTGTTAAGGGGGGAAAACGAGGACGGGTTCATGCGCTCACCACTTTCTCATTGATCTTGGGAAGTTAGCCTCTTGGGGCATCCAGGGGCTGGCTGCGAAACTCTTGGTCCAGCGCCTCGAAGTCACGCCTCCATTGTTCCAGTTTTTGCAGACATGAAGATTGATCTAGCGCAAGAATATTGCTAACGTTTCCTAACAGTTCGTGGAGTTCTTGGGCGAGTTGGGCGGCCTGGGGGCAGTCCGTGTTGCTTACCCAGAGGTAGGAGTTGAGCTGTGACATCAAGCCCGATTTTTCATCGGTCCACTTTCTAAGTTCGCTCGGATATTTGGGCGGTAGCGAACCCAGTCGCCTTAGCAGTTGGAAACCTCGCTCCAGGCAAAGGTCAGGGGAAAAGGTGCTCTGTTGCATTTCCTCCAGGGTGCGGGTTTCTTGCAGCGGGGCCAGGGCTTCAAGGGCATTCACCATCAACTTCAGTCCGTTGCGCAACCCTTGCGGATCCTGGCCCTCCAGATACAGGTAGAGGCCGCCGGCCGCCCCTTTCAGTGCCTGCACGGTGAAGAGTGCCTTGTCAACCAGCGACCGGCGGTGTGGATTGAGCAGGAGGAATGTCTTCCAACCCTCTTCAAGGTCAGCCACCCATTCCATCAGCAAGGGCAGGCGCTGCTGCACCGGTGTCGGATTGATGTCGCCCTCCGCGGAGGCCAAAATTAGCAGTTCGTTGACAATGGGCACATCGACCATCACGGGCAACTGCTGGAAGAACCAATCCACGCGCTGCAGCAGCCTTTCACAATTGTGCAGGTTGATCCGCACAATTTCCTGTTCGGGGTAGGCCTTGACCATCTCCGTCAAACCTTGCAGCGGGTCGACCAGAAGCTGGACAGGAGCTTTGGACTCGGAGAATCCCTCCAGTAGAGGGAGTTCCCAGTTGAGACGCTGTTGGAATTGCTGCAGAAAAGTGCGAAAGGAACGGGCGTGAAGTTGAAAGTCAGGCTCGTCCAGGTCGCCCTCGTGAAAGCGTCGCTGGGCCTCTGCGAAGGATGCGAAATGGGGCTGATAGTTGGACAGCCTGAGCATGGTTATTCCTCCTTGGTGTCTGTCTCGGGGTCAGTAGGCGTCGTCAATGAGTTGCTGCCGAAGTGTGGCCAGGTCGACCGGGCAGCAAGGGTTGGGCGGGCAAATACCGGCGGCCCGCACGGAGTCGCAGTCAAAATTGCTCAGTCTGTCAATTCTTCGCAAGAGAAACCCGGTGCCGCTGCGCACCAAGTGGTCGGCTTGCAGCAGTGGATCTGCATATCGCGCGGGAAAGTCACGAGCCCAGTGCGACCAGATAATTCCAGCGATGTGCCGAGGGTGCCAACCCAGGGCCAGCAGGCTGCGCGTCAGATGTTGAAGGGCGTTCCACTGGCACAGTTGCTGGGCGTTTTTCTTGAGCAGAACAGCTACACATGCAGGGAGCAAGGCTGGCTGAATCTGGTCGTAGGTACCCTCCCAGAGGTCCGGTCCGTGAGGCTTCTCGGCGTAGTAGTGCCGGTGAAATCGGGCCAGACTGCTGTCCCGGTAGTGGTCCAGGAGGGGGCTCTTGAGGTAGCCTTGCTCGGGGACTCCGGTCCCACAGGGCGGCCCGTTGGGCCAGGGGAGGTGAATGACCACATTGTCCTCGAGCGGTTCACACAGACCCGCCGATAGTTCGACGGGGACCTGGCAAAGGGGAGCCGTTTTGTGCACGACGTACTCTCCAATCAAGCTTGAACAGGGAACCGAGCAATCCAGGTTGGGCCACAGATCGAAGTTGACCTCATCGGCCCATACCAACTCGTGATGCCCATGCTGATGGGTGCGCTGGAGTGGCTCTATCCTGTAATGGGCCAGCCATTCTCGGATGGTAGATAGCACCGATTCGGCCTCTCCAGGGCGCGAGGACGGGACCACATGCAGTCGGGTAACGCGGTGGATATCTGGGGTCATTTCTGCATGCTAGGGGAAGCTCTCGGACTTTGGCCATGATCTGGATCAACAGTTCATTATCGCGATCGACTTGACTTAGGTCAAGCCGCTCGGGCGCTGAATCGCGTTTAATGGGCGTATTGTGATTCCCCTCCGTATTATCGGCCAGGACCCTCCTGTGGCGACCGTACAGCCAGTCGTGCCGATTGAAGCTCGCCCCCAGGGATCGTTAGCGGCCTGGCTGGGCTATGGATTTCGCCCCTTCTTTTCGCTGGGGATGGCGGCAGCAGTCTTGCTGGTCGCCCTCTGGTTAACCATTTTGGGAGGGTCGTGGGTGATTTTGCCAGGCTTGTCTCCCCTCCATTGGCATGCTCATGAGATGTTTTTTGGATTTGGGGCGGCCATAGTGGCTGGCTTTTTGCTCACGGCCGTGCCCAACTGGACGGGACTTCCAACCCCCCGAGGAAAGGCTCTGGCCGGGTTGGTCCTGGTCTGGTTGGCGGGTCGAGTGGTCAGTTGGTGGGGTGGGCCACCGGCAGTGCTGGATTTACTCTTTCTTCCCGCTCTGGGAGTGGCATTGGGCGGTCCCTTGTTGCGTGCAGGCCAACCCCAAAACCTGGCCTTTTTGCCGGTGCTGGGGATGCTCTGGATGGCTGACTTGTTGTTTTGGGTCGGCAATCTGGGGGGGCCCGGGTGGACTGCTCCGGCGGGCCTGTCGGTGGCTTTGTATGGATTGCTGATGCTGATTTCGATGATTGGCGGTCGGGTGATTCCCTTCTTTGCCGAGAAGGCTCTGGCCGGTCTGCGCCCCCGGCGCGTCCGCTGGTTGGAGATCGTCTGCGTAATTTCTTTGCCAATGTGTGCACTTGTAGAGGCCATTCCGACCATTCCAGTCGCGGTAAAAGCTTTCTGGTTGAGCCTTTGCGCACTGCTGCACCTGGCCCGAATGCTGGGTTGGTGGGAAGTTCGCGTGGCCAAGGTTCCGCTGCTCTGGGTTCTCTATTTGGGCTACTTCTTCTTGCCTCTGGGATTGTCCCTGAAGGGGTTGGCCTGGGTAGGGTACGGCAGCCCGTCGGCGGCCACTCACGCTCTTACCGCCGGATGTATCGGCACCATGTGCCTGGGTATGATGGCGCGAGTTTCGCTGGGTCATACCGGTCGAGAACTGAAGCCGGCCCGGCCCACCATAGTGGCCTTTGGGCTCATTGGCCTGGCAGGTTTGGTGCGCAGCCTGGTTCCCTTTCTTTGGCCGTCCCACTACGTCCACGCCATCTGGTGCGCTGGCGGCCTGTGGTGCCTGGCTTTCTCACTCCTCCTGTGGGTCTATTTCCCTTTGCTAATCCGGCCTCGGCCTGACGGTAAAGTCGGCTAGCACCACAGCATCGATTGTCTTGGGGGCCCCCGTCCAGGGACACAGATTTGAGCGTTTTGCTCGTCGTCACTCTCACAGTGGTTAGACCCGGACGGCCAAGTTGACCTGAGTCAACTACACGGAGCCTGGTCGAACCTACACTGATGGCATGAAAAATCAACTTGGTTTTATTGCTCTGGGATTGTGGGTGGTCACGGTGGGCGTGTTTGCGTGGTTTTTCGTGAAGGGATATACGACCACAGGCTCCGACCACAGGCGCCAGATCCTGCTTTCCCCCCAGGAGAAGGACATGGTACTGGGCGAGATGCGGGCCATGCTTTCGGCTCTTAATGGGGTGATGGGCGCGCTGGCGGAAAACGACAACAAGAAGGCGGCCCTGGCCGCCCGCACGGCGGGGATGGGCATGGCCGTTGACGTCAGTCCGGCGTTGATGGCCAAACTTCCGGCCGACTTCAAGATGCTGGGAATGGGCACTCATAAGCAATTTGACGAATTTGCCAACCAGTTGGATGGGGGCATGACGGCGCAGCATGCCATGAAAATTATGAACAACCTGACCAACAATTGCGTGGCCTGTCACCAGGGCAACCGATTTTAGCCCTATGTGACCACGGTATTATGTGACGCTCCCGTTCGATTGCCAGAATATGTATTCCACGAAGGTTGTCCTGTTTTCTCCACCATAGCCTCGCCCAGCAGGGTCCTGGGACGGGGCTGTTCACGCTTTCCAAGTAGCAAGGGCGCCCGGCCCTGGAGCGCCGCCTATGCGGCATAGTCTGGAGATGCTGTTGGATCGTCAGGCTTTCATCGGCCTTCCCGGTGGGCAAAGACACTTGGAACACGAGTGTCAATAAACGGGTGGGGAGCCAACTTACCCGACTCTGAAGGTCGATGAGCCTTGGAAAAAGCGAGGGGGCACTTGGCATACCCCCCGGTGTGCTGGTAGGTTTAGCTATCAAACAATCACCCGGCTTCCAACACCATTTGAGAGTAGAGGAAGTCGGACCGGAGTGCAAGGCATATTGGGAGTGTGTGGCTGCGTAGCCAGGCAGGACTGTCCGTATCCTGGATGCGGCAGGCGGTGCGCGTGGTATTGGGGATGGTATTACAGAGAGGAGGGAAAAGATGGGACGACGATCCCTCATGGTGACGGCGAGACTGCCTGCCAGGCGATTCCGATCGTATTGACTGCGGTTTTGACATTGGCTCGCGGCACATAGGATGACCCGACTTTCAAGCGAATTCCCCCCGTATGCGTAGCCTTGCTCAAGTCTGTCAGGAAGCGGACCTCTTCTTTATGCACAAGTCTCCGGTTCATCAAGCGGCCAGAGCCCTGAGTGCCGAGTTGAGCAAGTTGGACATCCCTTTCGCTGTCGCTGGGGCCCTGGCCGCCAATTTTCACGGCCATAAGCGAACCACCGCCGATGTGGACGTGTTGCTGCGCCCGGAGGGTCTGGAGAAGTTTAAGAAAAACCGCCTCGGTTTGGGTTACGTGGAACTCTTTCCGGGTTCCAAAGGGATGCGGAACACCGAATTCAACGTAAAGATTGATGTGCTGCTGAGCGGCGAATATCCCGGCGACGGCAAGCCCAAACCGGTGGTTTTCCCTGACCCTGTCGAAGCGGGCGAGCCGGATGCCGATGGAATTCTCTTCTTGACTCTACCCGTCTTGCTTCAGATGAAGCTGGCCAGCGGCATGACCGCGGCCCATCGACCCCGCGATCTGGATGACGTGATCCAGTTGATTCGGGCCAACCAGCTCGCGATCGAGTATGCGGACCGACTGCCCCCGTATGTACGGGAAAAATACGCGGATCTGTGGACCCTCGCTCAGGTGGACGAGGACTATTAGCGCTTGTGAAGAGTAATCTGCTCTGGCTGGCCGGGCTGGTGGTGGCGATTGCCCTGGCCACTTTCCTGACCGGGAAGGCGCCGCCCCGCGACATCCCGGTCCCCAAGCATCTAAATGCCTTCTACTCCAGGCTGTATCTTGAGCATTACCGACAAACCGGCTATGCACCTACCGATTACCTGCCCTTTTCGGCGGTCCGAGGAACGTTGCTGGTCACTTCGGGGCCGGCCAGCTGGGGAAAGCGATGCTACATACTCTGGACGGAACGTCTGCAAACGGTTGGACGGACTTCCAAGTGGGGGGCGGCGCGACCCAGCCTGGCCAGTCTGGGAGCCACCGGAGTTGACCCGAACATGGCGCGTGACATCGAGCGGGAGACCTGGACCCTGTTTGAACCGAAATAAGCTTGGGTTCACAAGCAGTTAACAACTCCGGCCCGGCCCCCCCGCCTCCAGGCTTCAACTACGAAGCGGCCGTCAAGGCCTCCAAGCCCCCGGCAGAGCCGGGGGCTTGGAGTGTGACTGACATGGTTGATAGATCGGAGGTGAGCCCAGAAATGGGCAAGTC
>JADMJV010000063.1 GCA_018780265.1 bacterium | reverse complement strand
CCAAGCCAGAGAGAGAAGGACCAAAGTCGATTGGGCGCTTGAGGTGGCGGAACTAGACTGAAAACGTAGGCGTGACCGTTCTGCCTTGACGAGATTCTAGACTCGAGGGTATATTCTAGACATGGCCCTGAGCATAAAGGATGAAGAAGCGGACCGCCTCGCGCGAGAGTTAACGCGCTACACGGGGGAAACGCTGACGGAAGCTGTGATTGTGTCGTTGAAAGAACGACTGGCAAGGGTCCGATTGCGCCCGCGCTCGACCCTGGTTGAGGACATTGAGCGTATCGGTAAGCGCGTGTCCCGGCTACAACTGCTGGACTCGCGAACATCTGAACAGATCCTCGGCTACGACGAAAATGGATTACCGACCTGAATGGTCATCGATACCTCAGCCCTGCTGGCCCTGCTGTTCCACGAGCCAGATTGGAAAGAGTTCGCGGTCGCCATCGACGAGGATCCAATCAGATTGGTATCCTCGGTTTCCGTTTTTGAAGCCAGTATGGTCGCGGTGGCTCGCCTGGGCCCAGACGGAATCGACGAACTCGACCTTCTGCTGGCTCGCATTGAAATCGAGAAGCGCCCATTCCAATCTTTGGACCTGCCTCACGTGCGAGACGCATACCTTCGCTACGGGAAAGGGCGACACCCTGCCAGCCTTAACTTCGCGGATTGCTTTTCATACGCTCTGGCCAGGGTCAGTGGTGAGAAATTGCTTTTTAAAGGCCAGGACTTCGCGCAGACCGACATCCAACCCGTTTTGGTCTAAGCAAGAGCCTACCGATCCGCCGAGACCCAGCGCTAACCCACAGGGCGGTGCTGATGCCCGATGATCATCACCGGGCAGGGCGCCCGTCGCGACACGCTTTCGGCCACGCTGCCCAGCAGCACTTTGGTCAGTCCGGTGCGCCCGTGCGATGTCAACACGATCAAGTTGCTGCCGCTGTCGACGGCCGCTTCCAAGATGCTCTTGGCGAAATCGGGCCCTTTGAGCACAGTGCATTTGACCCTCAATCCGGCCTGGCCGAGTCTTTGAGCGATGGGCTCCAAATAAGCCTGACACAGGTCCCTCTCTTCGTCAAAATAGGCCTGGGGAACATCGGCCTCGGAGGTAAACCCAAACTGGTTGGGCGGCAACTGCACCCGCACCAGCTCGATCTCCCCTTTAGACATAGAGGCCAGGTAGGTGGCCGTTTCCAGGGCCGCCTCGGCCGCTTCGGAACCATCCAGCGGCACCAGAATCTTGTGGAACATTTTGAAGCCTCCCGGGGCTAAATAAAGTCGAGAGCGCAGAAACGGTCAAAAACCGCATCGCTCACTCCCGGGGTGGGTTTGGACTGATTGGCGCTGCTGCTTTGCACTTTGGCGTGACCGGCCGCGGCGTCCAACAGGGTCAAGAGCTGCGTCAATTGACTGGCTTGCGCCGGGGCCAGGGTCAGTTCCTGTGGCCATGTCCTCGCTCCAGGCCAGCCCGGTTAGAGTAAACTTGGCGATTAGAGGAACTTTTCGCATAGAGGCCCGTTCGACCGGGGAGGGCCGTTACCTTGACGGTCGCTCAAGGCCGTTGAAACCGTGCTGTAGAAGTCACTGTCAAAGCTGATGACGGTGGGTATCGACAGCACCAAAACTACAATCACCGTCAGAGCGTCGTTGAAATTTCGACCCCCTCGATGAGTAGTGCCGCCGAATTTCCTGACCGATCCAGGTGATGCTATCCTGAGGAACAAGCGCTGTCAATTTCTCTAGCGTCGTCTTCAGGACCTGGCCGTTCTTGCGTTCGGCACATCTGCTGGCCTGACGGACTCGCCCATAAGGATGTCCAGGAACACCAGTAGAACCGAGTGCCCTCCAACGAGCCAACCATCTGGGTGGCCTGACTCGGTCTTACCACCGGCGAACTCGCTGGCACAAAGCCGCAGAACCAGCGTCCTCGCACCGGGCTTCCAACTCCAAGACATCCCCGGCTTTCAGGCCAAGTTGGCGCCGGGGTGGTCTACGTCAAACGCAGACGAAAGTCGGCAAGTGCATGCACGACTACCCCACGCCCGCCGTGGCAGATCACCCAGGTCAGGGCCCAACCCAGTGGCAACGAAAGCCGGGCCAGAGGAAAGTTCAAATCGGTGCGACGCAACCACAAAAAGGTCAGCGTAAGATGGAAACCAACGTGGCCAGCGCAGGGGCTCTGTCACCGAAATGAGACTCTTGAGGATGTCCAGTTCATGCGACCAGTATCCTGACTGTATGCGCTTTCAGAGAATGTTAAGGCTCATGGACTATTCTGGATTCAGAAGGCAGAAAAGGGAGTCAAGTCAATGTTAATTCGCACAAACCAGAAGACACCAGAGATGGTTCGAACTTTGGGCCTGCGTCAGCCGAACCCCGATCCTGCTCCAAATCCGCAACCCACCGTCGATTGGGCGGATGTCGGAAAGCGTTCCCTGGTGCTGGCTCCGCTCGGGGCAGCAGTGGGTTACACCGCCGGACACTTGGTCGCTCCACTGGCGCCCTACGGCCTCAAGGCTCTGGCAGCGGGTACGGCCGGCGTGGCCACATTCGTGGGCGTGGCGCTGGCGGGCAGTCTGCTGAGCGGAGCGGTTGGATGGGCGTTGAAGAGCGAATCTCCCGAACTGACCCGACGGGAACGCGAGAATCGCCGGATTCTGCCGACCGCGATCGGTGGAATCAGCATTGTGGGCGGGTTGGCGGCCGGAGTGGCGGCCTGTGGTACGATCTTATACGGCTCTCACCTGCCCCTGTTGGCGATTTCTCACCTGCCCCTGGCGGTGGCGGCGCTGGGAACCGGTGTCGGCATGACCCTCGCCTACCATCGCTCCCAAGAATAGGACCGACTGGTTCCCAAAAATCGGGGCACACTAAGGACCCGTCCCAAAATAACATACACACACGGGCCGTCGATCCATCCCCGCCAGCAGCGCCACGCCTCGAGGGGCGCCTCGACTACCGGAGTGACCAACTTATTCCGGGACGGGCCCTTAGCCAGAAAGCCGGGAGGCCACCGCCTCCTCCAACTGGCATGCGGCCACCTGCAAATCGGGGTAATCACAGCGGTTTAATAGCAGTGGGCCCTGGTGAGTCTCGACCCGCACCGCGTCAGCGGTGATCTCCACCCAGTGGAGGCGTTCGGCCTGGCGCCCCGCGTTCTCACGCTGGTTGGTGTGACGGCACAAACTGTGGGTGGGCTCAAAGCCGCGGCACACTTGAGGCTTATGCGAGTGCACCTGACAATAGAACAGCCCGTCCTGGCGGCGCTCCAAAAAGACACATTGCTGATCTCCCTGTTCGCCCACCAGGCTGAGCTCCAGTAGCTTCTTGGAATAGGTGGGCACGGCCACCTTATTGAGTACCCGATCCTGTAAATTCCAACCAAAGCGGGCCGGCGAGGTATACCGCTCGACAAATTCTTGGGCTGATATCTCCAGGTGACGACTGAGCCGAGTGATGTCGCTGGGGTGAATCTCCACCACGAAGTGGCGGCAGCACTCCCCGCACATATAGCAAGGCGGATCGGGTTGACGCAGGGCCAACTGCAGCTCTTCATGGGCCAGACCCAAGAGCGTTTCCAGGAAAGCCTGGCCTGGTAGGGCCGGCAACCTGAGGGACCCGTCGATGCACAGCTCTTCCTCGATCAGGCGCAGACGGGTCCAGCTCTGTGGTTGGCGCACAGGCAGCGCTTCCGGCTGGGCTGTCGGACCCACATCTCCACTCAGCAAGGCCTGAAAATGCCGGTATCGGTTCCAGGCCAGCTCGATCTTCTGGTCCAGATCCTCATCGGACTGCATCATCGAGGCAACCTGCCGCAGCATGGCGTGAATTCGGCCCAGTACCTTGGAGTAGTCGTAGTCGAGATCGATTTTAACCATTTCCTGGTCGAGCAGCTCGCAGAGGGCATCGACCACCCCCGAAACCCTGCGATCAGCGGGTTTTGGAGTACTGCTGAGAGCCTCGCCCAAAGACTGCCACAGCTGTGCCGGCGTGGCCATCTGGTGTTGGCCGCCCCCCTTGCGAAAGACGGTGATAAAGTCAGGTCGAACCCAACAATCGGTCAGGTCTTCCAGGAGTTGGGCCGGATCTTTGCGACAAAAAGATTGGTTGGATTGAAACTCGCGGCAAGAGCGGGGGCGAATCTCATAGATCGAGCAGGCGGTCGTATTTGGATCGGGTCCCGTTCCCTGCAAAAAGGGGCATGCCCCCTCCGAGGTAGGGTGAATCAGGCCGTCGCCGGCGTTCCAGGTGCCGGCCGGATCCAGGTAGGTCTGGCGAAACTGACTCTCGGTGATCCCCAGCTGCATCTGGATGGGCAAAATCTCTTGTTCGCGCAGCAGAATTTCCGGCCGCCGACAACTGTTGCCGCATTGTCCGCAGCTCTGGCCAAACCAGCTGCGTTGATGTTGATCCACCAGATCCAGCAAGAACTGGCCCAATCTCAGGCGCAATTCGGGCACGTCACAAAGGCGAATGGCCGGGCCTAACTCTCCGTCGGTCTCGATGTGCAATGAAACCGGCCGCAAGTGCAGTCCGGTCAAACGGGCTAGTTGAGTGAGTAACATTTAAATTTCAAAATCAATCTCGCAAGTCAACACTTCTCCCGGGCCGTGCTGACGATCCGGGCCCTGGATGCGCAACTTGGGAGGGTCCAGAATGACGCGGTGACCCGCTGGAATGCTGCGGGTTAGCAAAACCGACGCTCCCACCACGCTGCCCTGGCCCACCACCGTGCCCCCTCCCAATACGATGGCGTTGGCGTAGACGATCACGTCGTCCTCCAGGGTAGGATGACGCTTGCCGGTCACGACCACTTTGCCTTCGGCATCGCGGGGCAGCGAGAGCGCGCCCAAAATAACCCCCTGATAGAGGCGGACCCGATTGCCGACCACGCTGGTGGCCCCAATCACCACGCCGGTGGCGTGGTCGAGAAAGAAGCTCTCGCCAATCTGGGCGGCCGGATGGATGTCAGCCCCGCTCTGAGTATGAGCCCACTCGCTGAGCAAGCGAGGAAGCAGCGGAACGCCCAGTTGATGCAGCCGGTGGGCCAGTCGGTAGACAGTAATGGCCAGAAACCCCGGGTAAGCCAACACGATCTCGGTGAGACTGGTGGCCGCCGGATCGCTGTCTTTGGCGGCCTGACAGTCCAAAATCAGCTGGCGACGAATTTCAGGCAGGCTCTCCAGAAAAAGCCAACAGGTCTCTTCCGGGCGGGAATGGCACAGAGCCAGTTGTTCGAGCAGCTTTTGATGCAACTGCTGCAGGCTACTGCCAATCAGGCCGCCCACATTCTCCTCGGTGAGCTGTCGATGTCCAAAATAGCCGGGAAAGAGCACTTCCTGACACAAGGCCACCACGGCCTGGCACTCCCCCCCTGAGGGCACGGGGCTCTGGTCGATCCGGTGGCCGCGCGACTCCTGTTGGTAACTGGCCAACAGGGCCTCGCGCAGGCCTTGCAGTCGAGCGCTCACCGGGCCACGGCGGCCTCGACTTCATCGAACATGCCCTCAAATAGGGCCCCGCTCAGGTAGCGTTCGGCCGCGTCGGGCAGGATGACCACCAGGGTCTTGCCGGCCCACTGGGGCTGGCCAGCCAGACGCAAGGCCACGGCTGCGGCCGCACCACAGGAGATGCCCACCAGGATTCCCTCTTCTTTGCACAGCCGTCGGGCCATGGCGATAGCCTCGTCGTTGCTTACATGCTCGACCTGGTCTACCAAGGTCAGATCCAGATTGGCCGGCACGAAGCCTGCGCCGATCCCTTGAATCTTGTGAGGGCCCGGCTGCAATGCCTGGCCAGCCATGGTCTGAGAGATCACCGGACTGTGGATGGGCTCCACGGCCACGGAATGCAGCGGTTGGCCTCGGTCCTGTTCAAAGTAGCGGCTCACCCCGGTCAAAGTGCCGCCCGTGCCCACTCCGGAGATGAGCACGTCGACTCTGCCGCCGGTGTCCTCCCAGATTTCGGGCCCCGTGGTGGTTTGATGAATCTTGGGATTGGCCGGATTGTCAAACTGGCGCACCAACACGTAGCGGTTTGGCTCTTCCGCGGCCAGGTCCAGGGACTTTTGAATGGCCCCCTTCATCCCCTGAGCACCGGGCGTGAGAATCAGCCTGGCGCCCAGAGCCATCAATACTTTGCGCCGTTCCATGCTCATCGTTTCGGGCATGGTCAGCACGCACTCGACCCCACGGGAAGCGCAGGCAAAGGCCAGCGCGATGCCGGTGTTGCCGCTGGTGGCCTCGAGTACCGCTTTGCCGGGTCCCAGCAGGCCGCGCTCTTCGGCGTCCCAAACCAGAGCCGCGCCCACGCGACACTTGACCGAATAGGCGGGGTTGCGCCCCTCGATCTTGGCCAATACCGTGGCGCCACAGTCTTTGCCCAGTCGGGCCAAATGGATGAGGGGGGAGCGACCGATCGATTGGGAGTTGTCGCTAAAGACTCCAGGATAGTTCGGGTGCTTCATACACCATCGGTTTGACGAAGAACGCAGCGAGTCCTTTGACCTCTCCGCTCCCTCCGCTCAGTTGAGGGTGAGCAGTAAGGAAGAGGCGATCAGGCAACTGAGGGTGAGAATCATTCCCAGCAGTCGCAGGTGGAAATTATTGAGAGGCAGAGATTGGCTGTGCGCCAGTCGTCCCACGGTCAGGGCACTGCCCAGGAGGTGAAGGACGGGAGCGCTCCAGCCCTTGAGTTCGAGCATGGTCAGCAGCAACAAGATCAGGGGGGCGAACTCGGCGAAATTGGAGTGGCTGGCCCGCAATCGTTCGAGTCTCTCATCGCTTCCGCTACCCAGGGAAATGTTGTGCTTGCGTCGGTAGCGAATAACGCGCAAGGTCAAAGCTACATAGAGTAAGCCGAGCAAAGCGGCATAGCGCGGGATGATGATAAGATGCATTCGGGTTTCTCCTTCTTGGCTGTCGTGCGCTTCGTTGCCAAGTCCAGGGTTCTTTTAGCGAATCCTAAAACGGGATTCGCCGTCCTATGAAGTGTATTGCAGGACCAACATCCGCCTCGTTCCAGGGGCCGAGCCAGGCGGGCCGTGGCCAGCAGCCGCGAGCGCATCCCGGCCAAGAAATTTCCCACGCTTTGGACGCAAGCTTTGCCGGACATGCACAAGGCTTACAAAGAAATTTGCGCCTACTGTTGTCTTAGAATTCATCCCGTGACCGGCGCGGCCTCCGTAGACCATATGGCGCCAAAATCCAGAGATTGGGACAAGGAGGGCCACCACCACCATCACCATTAGAGAGCGGGGTCGATAGTCGACCGTCCATTTTCGCCACCTCAACCAGCCCTGGCGCCTCACCAAGGTTTTCTTTGGCCACGGCTCCCAGCTTTATGCCGGCGACAAATTGGTGGCCAAGGACGACGCCGTGCAAGTCTGGCTGGATGACAACCTGGCCGACCGCGGCCTGTCGATCTGGCCCCAGGAACTTCAGGGAGCGTGGCCGGGCATACGCCTGGGAAATCCAAGTAGGGCGCGTCTTCGGTTATTGAGGAGGTGCAAACGCGGGCACCCCCAGGGCCCTGAAGTGCTTCAAGTTAAAAGTTGCCACGGAAGCGGAAGCCAAAACCGCTGCTGCCCCGACCACGGCGTCACTGGCACCGGGCCCTTGAGTTTCGGAGCGACGGAGCAGGGCCAGCGCTTTCTCAATCTCTCTGTGGCCAACGCGGATAGTTGCTAGTTGGTCGCGAAGCCGATGATAACGAGTCTGCTTCTTCGCCTCCTTACAACCCGCATAGAACTCGAGGTCGACGAAAGCAGGCACAAGGGAACGGCCGATGTTGTCTTTGATCCAAAGTAGAGTCGCCCGTCCTTCCGGCCGCAGAGCTCTAAATAGGACGCAGCTGTCCAGCACATACCTACTCATGAAGTGGATCGTCTTCCCACTCTTTCATCATTTGGTCGAATTCCTCACTGGAGTAAGGCTTCTTGGAGGGAATGATCACCGGCCCGTCAGGATCCGCGACGAAGTAAGCGCCGTCCAACTTTTCTTCAATCAGGGAGGTTAGTTTCCTTACCATTCCTGTCAACTCGTCGACTTGCTGCTCTAGAGACACAATTCGAGAGGCCATAGCTGCTTTGGTCACCAATTCGTCCATACTACGGTCCGCGTTCGGCGACTCCTGGCCATCTCCCACGCTCGAAGCAACCACGGCCACCACCATGTTGCCGAAGACTGACGATGGGTCCGTCGGAATGTTGAAAACACTCGTGAAGGCAGCCTGATCCAAGAGTTAGTCCCCCAAAACCTTGATATACTGTTCAACGTGCACGCGCACGCGACCCTCGCTGCCGCTGTTGTCTTCTTTGATCGTTCCGAAGTGGGTTGCGTGTATGTCTAGAAAAAGCTTTAACTTTTGCGTCGCTCCGGTAGCGAAGTAAGTTTTGGTGAGCTCAGTCTGAAAGGATTGAGTTGCTCCGAAAGCATCCGCCTTAACCCAGTCAATGACGACACTCACACTATTTTCATTTGGCCATGTGACGCTCCACAAATCCCCCTGAGCCCGCAATGGACAAAGCTTGGCAATTTGGATTGTCATTGGGATGGCCACATCACTTGAAATGGTGGCCGATTCTCCGCGGGCGATGGTGAAGTCAGCAACAGCGGTTTGTTTGCCTTGTGGGGTGGAAACCTGAATATTGATAGGTCTCGGAGGCGGCAAAGCCCCCCCCTTTACTTTGCCAACGGGCAAAGCTCCGGTTAGTTTCGCACTGTAAAACCTGGCATTGGCGCAGTTGCCGCAGTAGACCATAACCATTGGCGCAGAGGGCCCGTAGACATCGATCCAAGGCTCAGAGAATGGAAGGTTTGCTGGCAGCGTAACCACCGCGCCAATCCCCCAGTTGTTGGCCCCACAGTGGCTACAAGGGCCCGGGGGTTTGTCCGCGAAAAACTTCTCGAGATTTTCGCACTGTTCCGGGGTGAGCATGGCGTTCGTCCATTGCTCTTCAGCCACTACTGACTTTCCCTTATTATCATGCTTGCTTGGGTCGAAAAGTCGGCCGAGGTGTAGCTGTAGCACCAAGTCATCGTGGCATCTTCGGTTCTGCCAACTAGTCACCTGTCTTACCACAGCCTGCAAGATCTCTTCACCTCTGGAGGCGACCTCGTCGCCGGGCTCAAAGCACTGATAGCTGAGGCCAGCTAGCGCGCCGCCCGCAAAGTCAACGCCCAGAGGAGCATGCCCTATTGGCGTTCGTCCATCGCATCCAGACCGAAAAGGGGATTTGGCTCAATAATGTCCAGTCATTTCTACACGGTTCGAAAAGAAAAGTTACGCCAGAGCTTGGTGGCCGGATATTTGGTGGAGGCTGAATCCGACCTCTCTTTGTCTGAGGAGTTCCGCCACTCCGACCAAGAAGTGGTCGAGTGCTATGTCACAATGATAAAGCAGATTATTCCGCTATAAGGAGAAATTTTCCAGGCCGATCTGCATCCCTGAGGATTTGGTCAACAATAACTTCCCGACTTAGGCTTGTACAAATCGGCGCTGAATGGTACCCTTGAGGAAAATTCAGAAGTCCGGGTGAATGATGGGCTATTCTCCAGAGGTTGAACTCAAGATGCAAAGGCCATTTTCAAGACTGTCCGAGAAAGAGCAACGTGGTTATGCGGCCGTTGAGGCGTTGAAGCTGGGGCACGGTGGCACAGAGGGCATTGAGCATCGGCTGTTTCCACATATTACCCGCGCCTGCCAGGGGGTAGTTTTTCACTCCATCGAGATCGTCAAGCAGTTCATGGAGAAGGCGAGCACTCAGACTAGACTGGTTTGAGGGTCGCCGTGGATGTTTTGACCAAGGTCTATGCAACAGGGAAAAAGTGCGCTGAGGAATTCATCAAAAACTCGCCAATCGTGTTCGATGACTTTTGTCTCGGTGGAACTACAGAGCCCTTCCCATCTGACCTGAAATCGGGAAGTTATTCATAGCGGAATCCTAAATCGCGCAAGGACCACCGGCGTCAGGCCCGATCTGCACCCAGCCACCGCCCTGGTCCCAAGAATTTGCTTACGGCATCATTCAGACTGTAGCCCAGCACCGAAAGCGCCGCCCGCTCCCCTCCGTCAGTTCGTTCGGCGGCAGCCACAAACTCCCCGAATCGCGACGCATTGGGTCCGTCCAGAATCAGCCGAGTCAGCACTTCGGACAATTGATACGAGGCCTTCTGGCGCTCGTCGGCCGCGAAGAACGACTCCCCCGACCAAAAATCCGTCAGTCCGTGTTTCTGCCAACATTGGCGTAAGGCGCCTGCCTCACTGGCGATATCCCCCAGGTGACCGGCCGACAGGCGCATCTGCATGGGCAGCAGTTCGGCCAGCCCCTCCTCCAGCCACAACGGCATTTTGCGGTGCACCAGCAGGTTGTGCACAAATTCATGGGCCAAAATTCCCTGCAACGACTGGGCCATCTGGTCGTAGCTCACCACGTGCACATACCCTTCCTGGACGCACACACCGCCCTGGCCACCCACTTCGCCGTCGCCAAAGAAATGCGAAGCATATTTCCAGTACTGCTGAGAATTGCGGAAAATCATCACCACATGCGGCCCCAGCGCATCGCGAAAGGCCAGGTCTCCCAACAAGCCATCAATTCGCCGACGAGCCTCTTCAAAAAATTGCAGAAACATCTTCGACTTGGTGGGAGAGAATGGCGAAAGCAGGCGAAAATGTCGCGAATCAGCCAGCCCAAAGCCGGCCCCCCCCTCGTGGCAAACTCGCTCCAACCAGGCCGTGGTCAGCGCCCGATACACCCCCGGTTGCTGGGCTGGAGGGTAGCTGCAAAACACCCAAGGATGAATCGAAGACCATTGCGGGTGGGAAAACCCACCTTGGGACTGCCAGCGAAAGGGCACTTCGGTCAAAGGCAAATCTGCTTCGGCCACTTTATCGAGCTTCTTCCCGCACAGCCAAGTCCAGAACACGCAACCCCCTATTTTTGTGTGCGCAACTTCGCCCACAGTAGCAGTTCATCCAAGGCCGGGCACAGCGCCAGTCCTAGTTCCGTAAGGCTGTATTCCCCCTTGGGCGGAACCTGAGCGTATACGTGACGGTGCACCACGCCATCTCGCTCCAGTTCCCGAATCTGCTGAATCTGTATCTTCTCCGAAACACCCACGATGGCCCGCTGGATCTGACTAAACCGCAGTGTTCCGCTGGCGAAGAGGTGAAAGAGGATGATCGGCCTACCCAAATGACCGATGCGCGTGGCAAGCAGGTTCTCATGAACTACATGAACTACTTCCAGGGGTTGGTGCATCAAAGAGCTGGCTCACGGTGTGCTGTCGACTCGACCTGGTCTTCTCCGTAGGCGAGAGCATGCAGGTCGGGAGCGCCGCATACCCCGTGAGCCAGCAGAAATTCGCAGATGCTCCTCTCTCTTTCAGGACAACGGCAGCAGTATTTATCGATGAGCAAGGATTGAACGCGACTATAGAGGTCCAGTTACCGAACTGCGGAACCAAAATCTACCCCCACGCCCCCGCTACGGCGCTGCACAAAAGAGAAAAATACGCGGATTTTCGCCTCGAATGAGCGGTCCCATCCGAACGGTGGGCGCGTAATCCACCTGTCCGTACACCCCACGGCTGGCCTCCTGGCGCTGGCCCATGCAGACCCTAATGGCGCAAGGGCACGGGGCGATGGTAGCTGATGACCAGATCGGTATCGCCGTGGGTGTGCTCGAACCAGGCGCGCAGGTCGTCGGCATTGGCCACCGTGGCCGAGAGGGCGATGAGCTGGACTTCTTCGGGGGAATAGATGATGGATTCTTCCCACACGGTGCCGCGCTCCGGGTCATTCATGTAATGGCACTCGTCGAGCACCACCGCCTGCACTCCGTAAAGATTCCGCTCGACTTCG
This sequence comes from bacterium, assembly GCA_018780265.1. GTDB lineage: Bacteria > Vulcanimicrobiota > Xenobia > Xenobiales > JADMJV01 > JADMJV01. The sequence goes on along the minus strand of JADMJV010000063.1, from coordinate 6,244 downwards.
CCCAGACTGGTGCCGTAGAGCATGTTGCGGTAGACCTCGGTGGTCATGACCACTACGGGGGCAGAGCGATTGACGGAGACATCTCCGGTGAGCAGACCCACCACGTTCTATTCGTAGTAGGCCCGACGGTTGTCGGTAATCATGCTGTTGCCCTTGCGGGAGGCCTCTTTACCGGTAACGACGGTCATAGTCCGTAGAGTCCGCCAAATTTGTCCCACAGGTAGTCTAGAAAGGGTTGATGATTGAGGTCCTGACCGCAGGCTCCGCGGATGACTTCGTTGGGGGTGAGGGCGGAGGCGTGACGGTGCACGTTGTCGCGCAGCCAGCCCATGGAGCCGTTCAATCCTTTGAGGCTTTGAGGCGCAGGCTGAAGCGGGCCCCGCTTCCCAAACCGGGGCTGTGGGCGGAGAGCTCTCCCCCCATGCCTTCTACCAGGCCTTTGCAGATGGCCAGGCCCAGTCCGGTTCCTCCCTGTTGCCGAGAACGGGCGGCGTCTACTCGGTAAAAACGGTCGAAGAGGCGGGGCAGGTGTTGGGGTTCGATGCCAACACCGTCGTCGCTGACCCAGACGGAGCCGTCAGCCCCACCCAGGCAAACTTTGCCTTCGGGGGCGGCGCGACGGGCGTTGACGAGCAGATTGGTAAGCACCTGGCGGAGTCGGTCGGGATCGGCCCAGACGGCGCCCGTGCAAACTTCGAGTTCGACCTTATGCTCTTCGGCGAGAGGGGGTAGGAACTCAGCCAGGTCAACGAGTTGGGGGTGAAACTGGAGGGCGGAATTTTCCAGTCTGTGGAGGTCGAGCAGATCTCCTACCAATTTCTCCATGCGGTCCAGGTCGCGGTGAATCATGCCCATGAACTGCTCTTGAGGGGCGCCCGCCTCGAGTGCTTCCAGCAAGCTGCGCAGCGAGGCCAGCGGGGTTTTCAGTTCATGGGAGGCGTCTGAAACAAAGCGCAGCAGGGCCTGTTGCTGGATCTTGAGGCTGTCGGCCATGTCGTTGAAGGAGCGGCCCAGAATGCCGATCTCGTCTTGGGAATGAACCGGGATGCGCTCTTCCAGTTGGCCCGATCCAAAGCGCTGCACGGTTTTTGTGAGTCGACGCAGGGGGGCGGTCAGCCAGCGAGCCAGCAGCAGGCTGAGGAGTAAGCCGCTGACCAGCGAGGCCAGGGCCACGGCGTAGAGGCGCTCGCGCAGGGCCACCAGGGTGAGTTGCTCGTGGGCCAGCGAGCGACTGCCGTAAATGGCGCCCACCACTTTGCCCTGGGCCCGCATAGGCACGGCCACAAACATGGTGGGATCGCTGGACAGCTCCAAATCGCCGCGAACGGTCATGGCCGGGGTGCCATGGAGGGCTTCGGCGACTTCGTCGCGGTGGCGCACGTTCTCGCCCTTGCGGTGAGCCGAATCCTCTAAGACATCGCCCTTCCAGTTGACGATGCAGAGCCTCCCCGACATGTCCAGGGAGAGGCGGGCCATTTCGTCGGTGATCATTTTGCGGGCGGCGGGACTGAGCAGCGTCTGGTCCATGTGGCGCCGCATAAGGTTGGCGATGAAGCTGCACTCCTGCTGCAGGCCTTCTTGGGCGTGGCGCAGCGAGGCGTCGCGCACGACGCCGAAGAGAGTAACCTCGGCCAGTGCCAGGGAGAGCACAACGGCCAGGAAAATCGACAGGGCCAGTGGCCAGCGAAGGCTGCTAAACATTCCACATGTAGCCCACGCCGCGCACCGTTACCAACTGGGTGGGGCTGGCCGGATCGGCTTCGATCTTTTCACGCAGGCGCTGAATAGTGACGTTGACCACCCGCGTTTCGCCGCCAAAATCGTATCCCCACACCGCCGAAAGAATCCGCTCACGGCTCTGGGCGCGGCGGCGATTTTCTAAGAAAAACTGAAGCAAGGCATATTCCTTGGGGGTAAGATCGAGTTTCTCACCGTTGGCGAAAGCTTCGCGCCGATCGGGGAAGAGCTGGAGAGTGCCAGCCCTTAGGGTCACTTCAGAGCGCTGATTGCGACGCAGGTGAGCCTTGACGCGGGCCAACAACTCGCGATGGCGAAAGGGTTTGACGATGTAGTCATCGGCTCCCAATTCAAGTCCAACGACCTGATCAATCTCCTCGCCTCGAGCCGTGAGCAATAAGACGGCCCCCTCAAAGCCTCTGCTGCGCAACTGGCGACAGACCTCAAATCCGTCCAGCCCGGGCAACATCACGTCGAGCAAGATCAGGTGAGGGGGATCCTGGGCCACCAGTTGCAGACATTGGGGCCCATCGCTGGCCAGCAGGACCCGATAGTGCTGCTGCTCGAGCATAAAACGCAGGGACTCGCGCAGGGACTCTTCGTCGTCGACCACCAGCACGGTCTCCATGGGGACGGCTATTTACCTCGGCCTAATTGGAGCACGATGTTCCATTCGTCCGGCTCAACGGGGGTGATGGAGAGGCGATTGCCTTTGCGAGTGACCAGCATCTTGCCGAGATTGGGGTGAGTGCGCAGTTGTTCGAGGGTGACAAAATGGGCGAAGTGTTCGGCGTAGGCGACCTCGACCAGCGACCAGCGCTGGTTGTCAGGGGTGGATTTTTCATCAAAATATTTCGATTTGGGATCAAGGGCGGTGGGATCGGCATAGGGTTGACTGATCACCTTGCACAGGCCAGCGATGCCGGGCGGGTCGACGCGGCTGTGGTAGAAAAATCCCTGGTCGCCGGGTTTCATGGAACGCAAGTAGTTGCGGGCCTGATAGTTGCGCACGCCGTCCCAGGGGCTGTGGCCGAGTTTTTGCAGGTCGTCGAGGGAAAAAGTGTCGGGTTCGCTTTTAAAGAGCCAGTAAGCCATAGCGGGGCATTCCTGTTGGGAAGGTCGGAGACCTTGCCCCCCGAAGCGGGGGCCACTATGAATTCTGCGTCCCCGGCCAAACTGACCACCAACGAAATCTTTGACACGCTGATGATGTTCGAAGAGCAGCACCTCGACATCCGCACGATCACCCTGGGTGTCAATCTGCTGGATTGCGCCAGCTCAAGCGTCGAAAAAACTTGCCAGCGTGTGATTCGCAAACTGCTGACGGTGGGCCAAAAATTGGTGCCTACCGTGTCGGAAGTGGCCCGCGATTTGGGGATTCCTATTATTAACAAGCGAATTTCGGTGACCCCCATCAGCCTGGTGGGAGCAGCCGCCGGACCGGCCAGCTTTGTGCCGCTGGCCATGGCTCTGGACCGGGCCGCCGCCGAACTGGGCGTGGATTTTGTGGCCGGTTTCTCGGCCCCCGTCCACCGCGGCGTCACCAGGGCCGATATGGCCCTGCTCAACAGCCTGCCCGAGGCCCTCAATCGCACCCAGCGGGTGTGTTCTTCCATTTCGCTGGCCTCTACGCGAGCCGGCATCAACATGGATGCGGTGGCCCATATGGGCCGGCTGATTTTGGAGATCGCCAACCAGAAGCCAGAGCTGGAGGGGCTCCCCTGCTGTCGGCTGGTGGTCTTTTGCAATCAGCCCGAGGACAATCCGTTTGTGGCCGGAGCCATGCACGGGCCCGGCGAGGCCGATGTGGTGATTCATGTGGGAGTGAGTGGCCCGGGCGTGGTCAAAGCCGCCCTGGAAAAAGCCCCTCAGGCCAGCCTCAACGAACTGGCCGACATTATCAAGCTGGCCGCCTTCAAGATCACACGTCTGGGCGAGATGGCGGGCCGCGAGGTGGCACGCCGGCTGGGCTACCCCATGGGTATCGTTGATCTGTCCCTGGCCCCCACGCCGGCTCGCGGTGATTCGGTGGGAGAGATATTGCAAGTGATGGGCCTGGAGTATTGCGGGGTGCACGGGTCGACAGCGGCCCTGGCCATGCTCAACGATGCCGTGAAAAAAGGCGGCGCGATGGCCTCCAGTCAGGTGGGCGGCCTATCGGGCGCGTTTATTCCGCTGAGCGAAGATGCGTCCATGGCCGACGCGGCCAAGGTGGGAGCGCTGACTATCGACAAACTGGAAGCCATGACCTGTGTCTGTTCGGTGGGGCTGGATATGGTGGCCGTGCCCGGAGACACCCCGGCCGAGACGTTGGCGGCCATTATCGCCGACGAGATGGCCATCGGCATGATCAACGGTAAAACCACGGCCGTGCGCATCATTCCCGTGCCCGGCAAGAAGGCCGGAGACTACGTGAGCTTTGGCGGACTGCTGGGGGCCGCCCCCATTATTCCCGTTCATTCGTTCTCTTCTGCCAAATTTATTCGGCGCGGCGGGAACATTCCGGCCCCTCTGCAGAGTTTACGGAACTGATGAGAAAACTGGTGGTATTTGCTTTGGGCTTGAGCCTGGGTGCGGGGGTGGTGGCCAAGCCCAGGCCCACCCCTCCGGTGGTGGTCAAGACGCTGGGATCGCGGTATAAGCTGCCTACCATGCTGAGGCCCGGCGGCAACTACCAGGGAGCTCGCGATCTGGCCGACTATGTGGCTCTGCAGCAGCGCAATTTTCCGGGCGCTGTTGTCACCTCGGGTTTTTACGACTGGCGGTCCACCTCGCGTTATCGCGGCCACGCCGGTTTGCATCTGGGCTACGATGTGGCCATGCCGTACGGGTGTCCCTTTTCGGCCGGGTGGTCCGGCACAGTCACGGCCATAACCCTCTGGTCGGGAGAGGAACACGGGATTACCGTGGTCCACCCTGATGGGAGCAGCGTGACCTATGGCCATGTGGCCGCACGCGTGACCATTGGGCAGCAGGTGATGGCCGGCGACATTCTAGGCACTATCGCCTACAACCACGTCGATGTAAAAATGCGAGACGCCTCGGGCAATTACGTGGACTTTGGCGGCAATGGCCGGGTGCTGCCGACGCCACAGTGGGCCGGTTTGCCGGAGCAGAGTCGAGAGTCGGTGATGGCCAACTGGTTGGTGGCCCAAAACACGCTGGAACTGGCCCAGGAAGATCTGCGCAATGAGAAGCTGGAGGGCGAAAAGCGTCGTATTCAGCTGCAAGGATTGCGTCACAAGCTGCCGGCCCTGCGCGAGAGTCAAAAGCTGATGGGAGAATATGTGGAGCAGGGCTTGGTGTCGCGAGTGACGGCCGAAGAGAACCACGACGAGCTGGAGTCCGCCCAGAAAGAACTGGCCCGGCTGGAGAAGTTGAGTCGCAATTCGCCCCAGCGCCAGAAGCAGTTGCAAAAAGAGGTGGAGAGCGCCGTGGGACGAGTGAGCCAGGCCAGGAAGCTGGCCGAACAGCGAGGGCTCAGCTGGAAAGAGGTGGAGAACTTCGTGCAGGCCACCATCGCCAACGATAAGACCTTGACCCGCAGCGTGAAGGCTTACAAGCAGAACGCCCTGACCAAGAACGCCAGGCGGTTGGCCGACCTGGAGAAGGAATTGAACAAGTCGACGGCCACTTTGAAGAGCTATGAGGAGCTCTTTGAAATGGGAGGCATCTCGAAGAACGAACTCGAGGACGTGCGCCAGAAGAACTTGATTTTACAGGCCCAGGTCAAAGCTCTCAGGGGCGGCTAATTTGCGTCGGGGGACACTAAGCCCAGTCGACCACCATGTTTTCCAACATCCAGTGGAGGCGGCTGCGAAAGTGGGGTTCGGCGCACAGGCTGGAGGAGACCTCGAGCTTTTCGGAGAGTTGGACCGTGTAGCGGTCTCCCGTCAGGGGTTCGGACCAGGGCGGGTCGGCGAACTCGAAGCGAACCCGATCGCGAGAGTGGCTATACCAGCGCTCCTTGACTCGGGAGCTGATTTTTACAGGTTCCTGGCCGGACCAGTCGGGATGGTAGATCTTTTCCAAAGTGTGGAGCCATTGCTCGATGCTGTGGGAGACGTCGCCCATGGGCAGGGGCATTGCGCGCGTTACTGAGTAGCCGGGATGTGGGTCGGGCAGCCGCCGCACAAAGACATTGGCGAAACCCATGGCCAAGATGCCAAGGCGCTGGTAGCTGACCAGATACTCCTGAGCCTTGCCGTAGAAATCGGAGGCGTCCACGTGGTTACGGATATAGTCTTCGCAGCTTTCGGTGAGAAAGTGTACCACGGCCACGCCCCAACCGGGGACGGGGGTGCTTAGCTGGCCGCCACTCAGCCACCGGTTGAGGCGCTCGAGGTAGGTGGAGTCGCGCAGGATGGGATAGTCCAACACCATGGACAGAGTGCCGCCGGGAGCCAGATGCTGAGCCAGTCCCTCGATGATTTTTTGGGACACTTCTTCGCCGCTCTCCCCTACCCCGCGATGTAAGGAAAGGCCGACGTCAGGGGTGGGCACAAAG
>JADMJV010000053.1 GCA_018780265.1 bacterium | reverse complement strand
GGACTGGAGCGACTTCGAGCCTGGCTGCATGATGGGCTGGGCTGACATCTTTCCCGAGACCCTGGCCCCCTCCATTCATACCCCACACGGCACGTGTTTTTTAGATGACTATTACTGCTGTACGTCCGGCTGCAAATGCACCGAAGTGCAGTTGGCCATCATCAGTGCAGGCTCTGCAGCCGAGGTTCTCGGCTCGGCTTCTCTCGACTACAGGTCGGGTCGTGTCACCCTCCAGCCTGAACCCGGACTCCCGCATAACGTTTTGCAGGAGGTATTCAACGGCTTCTTCGAGCAGCATCCGGACCTGCGTGCCGAACTGCGTCGACGCGGCGAGTTTATGGCCGGGCCGGTGGCAACCTATGTGAACGAATCGGTTGCCCTCCGCCCATCCCGAAAACCTTCCCAGAGGAAGCGTTCCCGATCCGTAGCACCACCGCCCGCCGTCGTGGCCAAGGTCGCCGGAATACCGTTTACCAGAGTGGGTCGCAACGAATCATGTCCATGCGGGAGCGGGCGCAAATACAAGAAGTGCTGCCTGGCGCTCTCAACTCGTTAGGCCGCAAGTAAACTTCCAGGCTCTCCCCGGCCGAATCTACCAACCAATGCAGCCGGAGGGTTAGTGGCCGCGATGCGGGCCTGGTAAGTCTCGATCCAGGTCACCGTGTCGGGTGACTTGTGCATCCAGTTTCTTAGGAAAAGTGGGGAGTAATGATCAATGCTGGCCGCGAACCGACCTTGATGGACGAGACTGACGCTCCCGACATTCCGCGCTCGCAATTTGATCGCGCGGAACTGCTTCTTCACTTCTTGGAGGAGGCAGACGTGTCTCCGCTAGACATGCTCGACGCGCTGGCCAGTGCGGGTTTGAAGTTAGTGCCTGACCCGGACGGTGAGTGCTCCGGCGAGTATTATGGCGTGCTCAAGAAGGCAATCAGGGCAGACAAAGCCCCCCACAATTAGCCGAAAGAAAGACCGGCCCGGCAGCGTCAAGCGACGCCGCATCGTGCCGGTCAGCCAGCCGTACCCGGTTGCTCACTTTCGGCGGCCTCCAGTCGCCCCACCACGCGCAAGGCGGCGTTGCCCACCACCCGCTCCTCCACCTGGGAAGCGATCTGCTCTGCGCCCATTTCCTCGCGTCGCTGGTAGATCGAGCGCAGCAGCCACTTGCGGAAACGGCCCGCAGGGCAACCCGAATTTTGCATACAGCTTGGCCGAAATACGAGCACGTCAGTACTGTGTGGGTTTATTGACCACGCCCGGCGGCTAGTGTCCGCAAAGTTTCTAAGACGGCCGGAACTGCTGACTGGCTTACATTATCTCCTGGCAGAGCAGCGCTAACGAGTTCCGCCAGGCCTGATAACTCAAGGAGTTTGGTTGCGCACAGCTGTAAAAACTCGCGAAGTGCCTGGGGAGCCTGGCTTACCATTTGTGATGCATCTTGACGATATGCCAAAACCGAAAGAATGTCCTCCATGTCTGTGTCGCCGGCGTGCTCCCCTTGCCCACGGCTGGCAAACGCCTCGAACTTCGTGGCCAGAAAAGCCGCCAGGCCGATGACCCGGATTCGCAAATCAGGGGTAGCCTGCACGATGACTGGTTCCGCCAAGGCGAATTCATACCAGCGATTGGTAAATCTGAGAATATCCGCAGCAGTAGGCATTATGTCGACACGAATACCCTCGACCACCCAGCGGCATATTGGAGCGCCATGGTCGGTGCACTCGGAGAAACCCAGAGGCCGCAATCGATCAACAACTCCTCGATAATACTGTGCGCGCGAATCAACCTTGATAATACAGTCGACGTCTTCAGTTGGTCTGATGCTGGGCACGTTCACGGGGGGAACCAAAAATACTACAGCACAGCCGCCCACAAAAACAACCTCCTCCCGAAGGTCGCCCAAGTGCTCCGCGACCCTTAGTAGATCCACCTTGCTGGAGTGCTCGCTCATTCTGCTGCCATGATCTCTTCTAGAGCTTCGCGAGCCAATTTCCGCTCGCGAGCTCGACCCATTCGCAAAGCATCGGCCAGTGACAAATACTCGTACAATTTCTGGTCCAACTTCGCAGCATTCGGCGCAGAGTGATGAAGAGGGCAAATCTCTGGTCCACGAGCAGGGCCGTGGAGCAATGGCATTACGGGGGTCTCAGAGTTGTCGAAATGAATCTTGCCCGCCAGGGGAGGGCCTGCGTAGCTAGTAGGCAGTCCTTGGACAATGGGCCCCGGCCTGGCGGGAAACACATAGCGGAGACCGTGAACCAGAAATTCCTTCAGAGCGGTCCGGTTGGGTTGGCGCGTGTGTTTATTGTACAGACCAGCTGTCTCACAGCTCTTGACCGCCGTATGTACCTCAGATGCACTCATGCCTAGTTCACGGGCTAGTTTTAGGTATGTCCATTCTCCACCGGGCAGAGACAGAAGCTTCAGCATCACCACGACGTCTTGGCCTTTCACTGCCATACTATATTCTAGATTTTAGAATACGGCAAGCGGGTTCGCTGCGAGCAACCTCCAAACGAAATGCTCCCAGGCTCAAGTCCCTAACCCTCCACCTCGCTACTCCGGGTCGCCCAGGCCGGAAAGGGAAAGCGAACCACCAGCGGCACCGGCACCTCGGGCTGGGCCACCATCATGGTCCCCGGCTGCAGCAGCGTCGAGCGGCGACGCATCGTGCCCGTCAGCCAGCCATACGCCGGGTGCTCACTTTCGGCCGCCTCCAGTCGCCCCACCACGCGCAGGGCGGAGTTGCCCACCACTCGTTCCTCCACCTGGGAAGCGGTCTGCTCTGCGCCCATCAGCACAATCCCCAGGCTGCGCCCGCGCTCGGCCACCAGCAGCATATCCTTGATCGGGCAGCTCCCTGAGAGCAACCTTGTTGAGTTCGTCCAGCACGATCAGCGTGGTCGGATGCTCATCCCCCAGTTGCTCACGTCGCTGGTAGACCGAGCGCAGAACGCTGAGGGGATGGAAACAGGTCAGGCCCTGCTGCAGGGCGATGGCCTTGACCTCGCGCTGGCGATCCAGAGTGGTGTGGTAAGTTGTTGGGTAGCAATGGCCCGTGGTTCCACGCCGCTTGCCGGTGGTTCCGCTATTTAGGTGCTACGGTGGTGCTTTACACGACAGGTCTACCATCACGTTGCAGGACAGGCAGGCAGCGGGCTGGGCGCTCAACGAGCCATCAAGTACCCCGTACGATTTTCAAGAGTCGTTCCGGCCGCGTAACTGCCACGGTAGAACTAAATGGCGAAAGGTTAACGAGGAAAGCTCGATGCCTTTGGCTGGTTTTTATGAATCGCTCCCCCGCAAGTCGTCGGTCAACTGCCGTTCGCGCACCCCGTAGAGCCCGGCAAAGCCCACCTCCTGGCGAGTAATGTCGGTCCAGCTCTGGGCGTATTGGGAGACCTGGCCGGCATAACTGGCAATCAAGTCCTGCAAGGACTTGCGGTCGGTCTTGTAGTCGATGATATCCCATCCCTGCTCTTGCTCCAGGGCCAGGTCAATGGTGCCAAAGAGCAGCTGGCGCTCCACCCGCTGTCCAAAAGGCACCTCCACCAGCCGTTCGCGGGCGCCCAGCACACGCTGCCAAAAGGGGCTTTGGCGGATGGCCTCCAGGGTGTTCAGGGCAGTCTCTAAGTGGTCATGCAGGTCCGGCGCTTCAAAGCTGAACCAGCGGGCCAGTCGGCGCAACTGCTCTCGTTCCAGCTCGGGGCGGGTTACCAGTTGTTCCAGCAGCCGATGAATCAGGTCGCCCCAGACCGCCCCTCCCACCGAAAACCCTTCCGGTGGCGATAGGGCCTGGAGTCCCTGGCTCTGATTGTTGGCCGTCACCGAGGTGTGCCTCCAGCTTGGGGCCAGGCAGCTTTCTGGGGACGGGAAATGGACCGGCACCTCCACGGAAGGCCGGGCAGCCAGGGGAGCCGACTCGGGCTCCAGTATGGGGTGGTCTTCCAAGAAGGGCGACAGGGCCGACCAGGGCTGCGACACCGAGCCGTGGCTGCCTGTCCATTGGCCCACAATCAGCTCTTCTTTGGCGCGCGTGGCGGCCACGTAGAGCAGGCGCATGTGCTCGGCCTGCAGATAGGTCAATTCGGCCTGCTCCAGCTCTTCCCAGTTCTCCGGGTGGGCCAGCGGCTTGCGGTTGCGATACAGGCACAGAGCGCCGCCCTGGCGGCCCTGCGAGCGAATCACCGTGTGTTCGGCGCGCAGTGGCAAACCGCTGGTGGGAGCAGCTAAAAAGACCACGCGGGCTTCCAGTCCCTTGGCCTTGTGCAGGTTCATCACCCGCACCCCGTTCTGGCCTCCTTGGCTGGGCGGAATGGGCACGGCCCCTTCTTCAAACAGCTCGCGGGTGGCCTGGGCCAGCGTCAGTCCGGCCTGACCTCGCTCCCCCAGGTAATCCCCAATGCCTTCGATTTCGGGGGTGGGCACCAGGCCCACCTTTTGAGTCACCACCTTGGCCGCTGCTCCCAGGGGCAGTGAGCGAATGTCGCTCCGTAACTGGTCCAGCAGCGCCAGTGTCTCGGCCACCAGTGGGGCCTGCTGGCCTTGAAAATGCTGGAAGAGTTCCTCGTCACTGTGACCAAAGAGAGAGCCTCGGAGCACGCCCACCAGAGCGATTTTGTCTTCGGAATTGGCCAGCACCTGGAGCAAGCGCAGCAGCCCCCTCCCTGGTGGACTCAAGGGAGCCGGGTCGGCGCTGACCTGGCAGGCGATGCCCGCCTCTAGCAGGGCTTGCTGATAGTGGAGCAGCTGGGCCTTACGGGCGGTCAAAATCAGAAAGTCCGAACCGGAATAACCCTCGGCCAGGCGTTTCTGAATCAGGGAAGCAATTTGTTGGGCCTCCAGGGCCGAGACCTCCCCATAGCTGCGAACCGACTGCACCAGTCTGCCGATGGGGGTGGGCGAGTCGAGCTGAGGGCGAGAGGCCAGCGCCTGGAATCGAGCCTGCTGTGGGGTGGATTCGGTCGGCAGCAAGGAAGTGAAAACCTGGTTGATCCACTGGCACATCGGCGGTGTGGAACGAAAGGAGGTGAGCAGCGAGAGCACCTGGCCGCCACTCTCCTGCATTCGTCGGCGCACGGTGTTGTAGGTCTCGATGTCGGCTCTCCGAAAGCGGTAGATCGATTGCTTGGGGTCGCCCACCAAAAACAGGCTGGCCGGCCGGGGTTGCACGTGAGTCCAGTCCCTTTCCTCTGCGTCGCTGCTGGCCAGCAAAAAGAACAGCTCGGCCTGGAGTGGATCGGTGTCCTGAAATTCATCCACGCACATGTGCTTCAGACGCTTTTGCAGGACGGTACGCACCTCTGGATTTTGGCGTACCATATCGCATGTGAGTCGTAACAGGTCATTAAAGTTGACGGCTCCCGAGAGCTGCCGCTCGGCCTGACAGGCCCGGCGAACTTCCAGCAAAAAGGGGATGCACTGGCAATAGAGGTAGCTGCGCCACAGTCGCAGTTGCACCGCTACCTGTTGCTGGCGAAACTGTTCCACTCGCTCTAAAACGGGGTCCAGGTTGGCATTTTGTTCGGCTCGATTGGCACCCCAGTAGCGTTTGATGGGCTTAGGCTCGGTTTCCCACTCTTCCAACAACTTTAAGAGGTCTCGGGGAGCGTCTCGATGGGCCGACTGACGGCGTCGCAGGAGCGAGGGAACCAGCACCAGCAGCTTGCAGGTAGGCTCGGGTTCGTCACATTCGGGCAGTACCTCTTGCAAGTAGTCTGCAAATGGGTCCACGGCTTCCCATGCGGCCGTCAGATCCGGTCGTTCTGTGGGCTGGACCGCGTAGTCCAGTTCGCCGTGATCGCTCATCACTTGCAGGGCTTTGAGCAGATCGGCCGTGGTGGCGTCAAACTCGCTCAGCAGCCGCAGCAGGCGCCGACCCTCGGGTTGCTCCAGCGCCGAGCGCAGAATTTTGCGCTGCAGCAGCAGATCGTCGGGCTCTTCCAGTTCGACAAAGCCCGGCGAGATGCCAGCCTGCACCGGATACTGCCGTAACAGCCGCGAGCAGAAGCTGTGGACAGTGCCCACAAACATCTTCTCAAAATTGGCCAGAGCACGCCGGGCTGCCTCCGAGGGGTGTGCCTCCAAAGCCAGTCGCAGCCGACCACTGAGTTCGGCAGCGGCCTTGCGGGTAAAGGTGACCGCGGCCAGATGCTCAAGGCTATACACTCCCTGCACAATGCCGGCCACCAGGCGCCCCACCAGACTGTAGGTTTTGCCCGAACCGGCCGAAGCCTCGACCAAAAAATTTCCATGCAGATCCTCGAGCAGTCGGGCCCGGGCCTGGCTGTCTGGCAGCTCGCTCACTCTTCCTCCAGCAGGCGACGCCGACTCTGCAGGGTAGTATTGGCCAGGTTGTCGAGCTTGGCTTTTTGGTTTTCATCCCGGTGCGCTTCACAAGCCGCCCGGTAGTCGCAAAAACCGCAGTCTTTGGCCGTCTCGTGGGTGTGTGCAAAAGTTCCCGTGGCCAGGGGCTCAAGTACCTCGCTCACCACCCCAAAGAATCTCCGCCGGTCGGGGTAGTCATAGTGGTTCCAGGGTCGGGCGGCCAGCGTGGTGGGAAAGTAGTAGGAGGTGCGGCGCACGCGACCGGGCGCGTTGAGCATCTGCTCAACCACCAGCGCGTAGAGGGCATGCTGAAGATGCCTGCCGCGGTCAAAGACCGCGTTGCGCGAACCGGTGTAGAGGCGTTTGCCCGTCTTGTAGTCCACGACGGCATAGTCTTCGCCCATCTGGTCGATGCGGTCGATGCGCCCCCGCACTGGCAACCAGGTCCCGTCCCCCATGTCCAGCACCACCGGGTCTGGATGAGCCATGGGTTCGAGCGGGTCTTCGCCCAGGCCAAAGGGCACTTCAAAACCCATGGGGCGGCGATCCGTGGCCTGCACTTCCAGGTGCAGGAAGTGGAGCAGGTCCCGCTTCAAAGAGTGACGCTCGGCCTTCTCCAGGGCGGCCGAAGGCGGCGGAAGAATGGCTCGCACCCTCTCCAATTGCTGATCGAGCAGGGCCTGCAAATGGTTGCGGTCGCGGGCTGCATCGGGTCTCCAACCTCTCGACTTGAGGGCTCGGTGGTAGGCGGCGTAGACTTCGTGCAGGACCGTCCCGCGGGTGGCTGCGTCCAGCCAGCTGTCGGGCTCGGGCAACTGCAGGGGAGACCGGCGCAGGCGCAGACCCAGCTCCAAAAAGACCTGAAAGGGGCAGGTGGCCAGGTTCTTGAGCCGGCTCACGGAGATGGGCTGTCCGCCCGTTCGGGGGTCCCACAGACCGGCTGCCGAGGGCACCAGTCCGTCGTAGACGGTAAAGTCCGAGGAGGCGCGCATGGACTCGGCCTGGGCGCCCCGGGCCAGGTGAGGATAGTCCTGGGCGTTTATGGGGGGGGAGGGCGGCTGGGCCGGTGGGCCCAGCCACAGGCCCAGCTTTTCGTAGCTATCCACCTCGGGGTACTGCCCGCGCACTTCCTCCAGGTAGAGCCAGGCAGGCAGCTGTTCCTGATCTCCCGCCATGTCGCGTTGGGCAAAAGACATCGTGAGGCTGCCAGAAAGTGTCATCCGGCGTTCGCGAAGGTGGAAGAGCTTCTCTGCCGGGGGCTGACTGGAGTGCTTCAGGTCGGGGTGGAGCAGGGCCCGATCCTCGTCGGAAAACACACAGTCTTCGGGGGGTGTCTTGAGCAGGCGCCCCTCTTCCAGTCCGATCCAAAAGACCACCGGGCGTCCCGACAGGCCCATCGATTCGGGGCGGGTCACGTGCAAATGACCCGCTCGGGGGCGACTGGCCAGGGCTCGCAGGCTTTGTAATCGTTGTCGCACCAGCGGCAGGAAACGAGCCACGGGCCAGTGCTCGCCGGGCAGCATCTTGAGCTCTTCCAGCGCCCTTACCAGGCCCTGGCGAGCTCCTTCCTCGGCGGCATCTCGGGCCCGAAAGTCGCTCTTTAAGGTTTCCTGCAGTCCCACCAGCCATTGCTGGGGCTGGATTTCGTCGCCAGCGTCGGGGGGAGGAAGTCGTTGAAAGAGGCTGCGTAGCCAGCTCCTGAGAGACTCGATATCAGCCAGCTCTTGCTCGAGTCCCTCGGCTTCGGGATCACGAGCCGCCCGCCGCTGAGAAATCTCGGCCAGGGCCTGCAATTGCGGGTGATAGGTTTCGCGCCCCCAGCTGATTTGGGCTGCCTCCAGCAGGCGGGTGGCCACAAAACTGTTGGGCTGGGCCCGCAGCAGGTCGGCTCGCAGCAGTTCGTGCAGGTGATAGGCGGAGAGCCCCTGCTCCAACCAGGTAAGCAGGCCATCCAGGGCCTGACCGGGGCGGCAATGGACCATGGGGAGCCCCGAGTCGAAGGTGCAGGGGAAGCCGACCGCAGCCATTCGGTCTCGAATCAAGCTATAGTCTTCCTGGGAAGCGGCGATTTCCACCTGGTCCAGAGGGGTGCCGGACTGCCTCAGCCGCCAGGCGATTTCATCCACCTCATCGCTGCGTCGAGTGGCCCAAAAAAAGCTCGGTTGGGGCGGGGACACGGGCACGACCTGGCGGGGTAGCCAGCCGGGGCAAGCGCTGGGGGCTTGCAGGGCGCAATGGCCTGCGCGGCGTTGGCCGGGCAGGCGGGCCAGCCAGTTGCGTTCCTCGGGGGACCAGCTGTGATACGGGTATACCAGCACCAGATCTTGAGGGGAAATGCTCTCCAGGCTGGGCCTGGTTTCCAGCAGCACAGCCCGGTCGGCCAGTTTTTCCGTCTCCAGATAGTCTTCGTAGGCCTGAAAGAGTTCTCTGATTTCCCGATTCTTGAGGGTGTTGGGCTGGAGATCCCGGGCGCGCAGCCCGGCCAGGCGAAATTCTTGAAGGGTGCGCCACAAAGCGTCGGCCATACCGGGCTGCAAAATCAGGGGCAGAAAGTAGCCCGGTCGCAGGTTTTTTTGCAGCAGCAAATTTTGCAGCAAGCTCGGGCCCAGGGTTTCGGGGCACGGATTGATGCCGCCATCGAGCAGGTCCGGGGCGGCCGCCTCCAGAGCCATTTGCAGGGGCGTGACCAGGCGCAGATTGACCCAGTTGCAGCCCTCCTGCAGCAGTCGTTCTCCCAGCGTCCAGCGCAGACTATGGGTGGGCACCAAGACCCATTTGGCCTGCACCGGATGTTCTCGGCACAGCTCTTTGAGTTGCTCGACAAAGGGATCAGGCATGGGCCAGAAACCGCCGCGTGGTTTCGATGTCTACCAGATAGTTCTGCACCATTTCCATGGCAAAGGGGCGAGGCAGCACTTGCTGGAATTTGCTGAGGCGATACTCGGGCATGCTGGCCATTAACCGGTCGCTGGTTTCCGGGTTTTCCCAAAACTCGGCCTGAGCCAGTTGCTGCAAGGCATCGCGAAGTTCGCCGTGGGTCACCGTGCCGTCCAGGCGCAGGCGAAAGTTGTCGGAGCTGCTCGACCAGCCTTTGAGGATGTGGAGTCCGTACTTGAGGGTCTGGTTGACGGCTCCGCCGGCAAAGGTCAGCAGCGACTCGCCCTTGGGACTGGTGTGCACGCTCCAGCGATGGCCGGCCAGGGCCGGTCCCAGGTCCCGGCGCTGTTCGCTGATGCTCTGGGTGGCCGCTTCGTCCAGGTAGGGGAGGGGCCGGGAATCGGCCAGGATGGCCGCCATTTCGCGACACACCAGGAAGCTGAGAAACTGGGGAAGGTAATTGCCCCAGGTGGGTTTGCGGCCTACCGGAGCGGCGTGGACCACCACGTCGCGCTCGCTGTGACGAACCGTATCCACCACCCAGGGACGGCCGCCCAGCAAGAAACAACTGACGCCATCCACCAGTTTGTCCACGAAGTTTTGGTCCAATGAGCCGATAGGGCGGCCCTGGCCGGTGACCACCGCGTAGAGCTGGGGGGTGGTGAAGACGGCGTAAATCTCCATAAAGTTGCGCCGACCGAAGACCCTCTCCGCCTCGTCCCCCAGACTGAGCAACCCCCCGCTGCGAAAGAGAAATTGGCTGCCGACCATGTGCTCGACCAGCTCCTCGAACTCGGTCTTAGAAATGTCCCGAAAGTCGGTCACCTGTCCCAGGTCGTCCCAGCAGCGCTCGCAACTGATCCCACCATACTGCAGGGTGAGCGCCAGAATTTGGTGCACCAGCACGGGCCAGCAACGCCGCTGCAGGGGCACGCTCTCTACCCAGCCTCGCCGGGCCAGTTCTACCAGGGCCGCCGCCTGCAGCGCCGACACCGAGTCTTCGCACAGAAACAAAGTGTTGGCTCGCTGTCCCGGACGTCGGCCGGTGCGGCCCATGCGCTGCAAGAAGGAAGACACGGTAGAGGGAGCGTTGGCCTGGATGACGCGGTCCAGGTCGCCCACATCGATGCCCAGTTCCAGGGTGGAGGTGCACACAATGACGGCGTCTTTGCCTCGGTGGAAGCGCTCCTCGGCGGCCTGCCGTTCGGCCAGGGAAACGGAGCTGTGATGCACAAAAACGTCGGTCCCCCGGCCCCGTAGTTGCTGGGCCACGTCTTCGCTATAGGCCCGGCTCTGGCAGAAAAACAGGCTCTTCTGGCCCTCCGTCACGCGTTCGGCGGCCCGGCCCATGGTGGGACCATCGGGCGTGATCTGAATGCGCAGTTCTCGGGGTCCGGGGACTTTGGGTGGGTCGATGATCGCGCGGGGACGCTGCGAGGGGCCTTGCATCCATTCCAGGATGGCCTCAGGATTGCCCACCGTAGCCGATAGCCCGATGCGCTGGATGTCGTGGGGGGTGAAGCGCCCCAGTCGCTGCAGCACGGACATCAGGTGGGCGCCCCGGTCGATGCCGGCCAGGGCGTGAATTTCGTCGATCACCACCATGCGCAGGTCCCGGAAGAGCCTGGATGTCGGCACCTTGCCAGACAGCAGCATGACCTCCAGCGATTCGGGAGTGGTCATCAGGAGGGCCGTCGGGTTTTTGGTAAAGCGGCGCTTTTCGCCGGGCGTCACGTCCCCATGCCAGAGAAAACGGTCCAGACCGACCATTTCGGTATAGGTCCCCAGTCGCTCGGCCTGGTTGTTGAGCAGGGCCTTGATGGGAGCAATGTAGAGGGCCGCCACTGCGATGGTGGGCTTTTCGATGAGCTGGGCCAATAGCGGAAACATGGCTGCCTCGGTTTTGCCTCCGGCGGTGGGGGCCAACACCAGCGCATTGTGACCGTCCAGAATGGCTTGAGAGGCCAGTTCTTGCACGGGCCGCAACTCGCTCCAGCCCAGCCTGGCCACAATCGCCTCCTGGAGGCGGGGGGGATAGCGAGCGAAAGCGCTCAAAACTGAACCAGTTCGTATTCTTGCTGATCTTCGGGCTCGGGATCATACTCCGGCTTGCCCTCTACCAGTCGCTCCTCTTCTGGCGTTATGGGGCCGAGATCCAGGCCCTCCATGGTGGCCGGATCATAGGCTTCTTCCTGGTCCACCAGGTCGAGCATGGTCACAAAACTGCGCAAAAACTGGCGGGGCACCACGCCCACATCCCCTCCAAATTTGCGGGTGGCCTTGTGAACCAGACTTTCAATGACCTGCTCGCTCACTTTGCGCTCCAGTCGCCCCCGGTCCTGGGTGGGATAGAGTTCGCGTAGTTTGAGGGCCACCGCTTTGAGGCGGGCGGCGTCAAAGGGGCGCAACTCCAACTGAGGCTGGCGCACATTTACGAACTGGCTGTTCTTTTGAAAGGCGATGCGGTCGTGCAGCGGCGCAAGCCCGGCCACCCCTCGAGTGGTGTCGAAGAAATCGGGGGTGCCGGTGAAAATCCAGAGCATGCCGCGAAACCGGTCGCTGGCGTCGATAATCTGGCGAATGCCATTGAGCGTCTTGCCGCGCACGTCGCGCCGAGAGCGCAGAATGGTTTCGGCCTCGTCGATCACCACTACCAGGCCCTGATAGTCGGCGGCTTTGATGATTTCCAGAATGCCGTGCAGGTAGTCCAGCGCATTGCTGCTGCTGATGTCGCCCCTGAGGCCGGCCAGCCTTTTGATGGAGGCATCTACGTTGCGGCTACCGCATAGCCAGGAGAGCAAGCCCCCCGCCTCGTGATTTTTGCGTTCCTGTTTGAGTCGAAAAATCGTGCTCAGGACGCGCACCATGTCCTGGGGGACCTTGCCGGCAGTGCGGGCCACCAGATCTTCTTCCAGCCTTTTGGCCACGCGCTCGTCAAAATCAGGCGCATCTTCATCCAGGCCGGTGTTGACCAGCGCCTCTTCCACGCGGCCGATCCAGCGATCCAGGATATCGCTCAGGGCCTGACGGTCACAGTAGGCGGTGGAGAGTTCTTGCATGATGCGGCGATAGACTTCGTCGAATTTATGAAACTGCAGGTCGTTCTCTGAAACCACCACAAAGCTGGCTGCGAAATTGCGCGAATGGGCATCGAGCAGGGCCAGGCGCGACATGAAGGTTTTGCCACAACCATAGCCGCCCCGCAAAAACTTGAAGGCCCCCTCCTTGCTCTGGGCCAGGTCGAGCTGGCGATTGATTTCGGCCCGACTCTTCTCTATGCCCACGGCAAAGGTTTCCAGGCTGCGGTGGGGGACCACCCCGGACCGCAATCTCTCGAGAATGTGTTCTACATCGTTGGCCATGAGGGGTTAACCTTTCTTGAGATAGCGCTTCAGGGGACCCTGCGAATCAATGCCGATTTGAAAGGGCAGCAGGCAAAGGTAGGTTTCAAACTTGCGGGCAAACTTGCGGGTGGCTCGGGCGTCGCCCAGCAGCTTGGTGATCTCCTCTTCGTCGATCGAGTCATATTGGGCCAGGTGTAGAAAGACCTTGCGATGCCCCTGGTCCTCGATGGCCTCTTCCCAGCTCCCCTCCGATGAGGCCGGTGGGTTGCTGGCGGGGCTGGTGAGATTGACGTCAAAGTACTCGGCCAGGCGCTTGGGGGCCAGGTTTTCTTGACCGTCGGGGTGATATAGTTCCAGCGCAGCCCGAGAGGCGCTGCCTCCCTCCAGGGTAAAGATGACCTCGGCCCAGTCGGCCCCCACGGTGAGCAACAACTGTTGGTGTTGGAGGGTGGCGCCGTTAACCTGCTTGCAACTGACGCGGGTGCCCTGGCCTTGGGGATCCACCACACGCAGGGCGACGGCCACGGTCTTGTTTTCGAAGCCCAGCATCATGCTCTCGCCCTCGCGCAGGCGCACTCGCAGGCGACAATGTCCCAACAAGGGTGGCTGGGCCTCGGCCTCCAGGATATACTGCCCCAGCCCCACCAGTTCGCGCGTACGATAGCTGAGGCTGAGCACCGGAATGGCCCGCTCCTGGAGGCTGTTGCCCCCGTGCACAAAGGTTTGGGCCACCGACCCCTGACTGCGAAAGGTGGAGGCGTCGCGGGGGAAGAGAATGTAGCCTGGCCCACCTTCGTAGGCCAGGCTGTGGGTGGACACGCTGGCCGTGCTGTCTTGGGTGATTTTGGCATCGCTGAGCACAAAGCGTCTTTCGCCCTGCAAGTTGAGGGGCTCGCGACTCTCGTCGATGAGCAGAAATCCATGGTCGGCGGTGATGACAAACTGGTCCACCCCGGCGTTGTGAAGCAGCTGGACGGCCGAGTAGAGCTGGCCCAACCAGGTCTCAAAGGTGGCGATGCCCAGGTCCGACTCGCCCGAGCTGTCGATCTCGCGGCTGTGCACCACCACCAGGGGGGATCTGGCGATCTTCTTTTTGAGAGTCTGCGGCGATTCGTTGTGGATGTCGCTCAGGGTCAGGCCCAGCGGGGATCGACGCCCGCCGGGCAGGCTGTCGAGACTGCGCTCTCCCATGGCCCGAAGTCGCTGTTCGGGGGTTTTGACCACGTATTCGCCGGCGCGAAATCCCGCGAACGACCCATCCACTTTCAGGTGTCCTTCGCGACTGACGGGCGCCAGCACGTTCATGCCCACTCGGGTGATGGAGGGCAGTTCCGCCAGGCGGGCTTTAAGGTGCAGGGTCAGACCCGCCTTCTCCAACCGGTGAGCCAGTTCGGCCGCCATTTCGTAGCGCAATCCGTCGACCAGAAAGTAGGCCACGGTGGAATGGCGCTGGGTGAGGGGATGGACCACCTGTTCATAGAGGGTGCGTTGTTGCAGGGAGGATTCCGGCAGAAAGCCGTGCTGCACGCACAGGTCGGTAAACTGGCGGTTGAGGATGTCAACCCAGCGGTGGTAGAGCTTGCGCAGGTGCCGGGTGGCCTGGGCCAGGGCCTCAAAGTGGATCAGGCGGGGCTCCAGCAGGCGCACCCGGTCTTGCTCAAACCAGCGGTGTGCCTGGTCCACCTGGTGGACTCCGCCCGTGTACCTCTCGAGGGCCTCCGCCAGCGACTGGGCTCCTTGCAGGGGAGCCGAGCGATGCTGGATTCTCTGGCCTAATTGGGCGGACGCTTTGACCAATTGCCACTCCTGGCAGCGCAACGGCTCGGCTTCCAGCCATACCGAGGGGGTTTTGAGGCGGGTTTCGGCCCACTCCAGTGCCTGCTTCCAATCCTCTTGATGAAGAGCCTCTACGGCCGCTTCTAGCAGTCGCGAGTCCTCGCGACTGAAGGTGTCGATGCGTCCCAGTTCTTCGGGGCGGCCCGATCGCAGGTCGGCCTCGATGAGGATTTCGGTCTGGTTGGCCAACTGACGATATTGGCCGGGATGCTGGCGACGGACCGCTTCCACGATGCCCAAACAGGTCTTGCGCAGCGGCGCCGACAACTGGGTCAGGGGCGAGAGCAGGGGGTCGGTGGGCTTGCGCGACAGGTCGCTGACATACTCCACACAGAGCAGCCAACCCACCCAGGCTTCTACCAGGGCCCGACACTTTCTGGCCGGAATTTCGCCCAGGTGGGCTCGCAGATAGGCCGGACTCAGGCCACAGTGGCGCTCGATGTAGTCTTGCAGAACGGGAACTTCTTCGTCGCCAACCTCGGGCGCCCAGCTGCCTGCGAGCAGGGCGCAGAGTACGGCCTCTGGCTTCCAGTGGGTCAAGGTGGCGGCCAGTCCGGTGCGCTCCTGGTCCAGAAAATGCTGCAGCCACTCTTCGGCCCGGCTCAGGCCGGGCTGCTCTTGGGACAAAAAGCGCTCCACCTCCGCCGCCGGCACATGGCCGGTGGCCACCTCCCGCACCAGGGTGGGCAAGGCCCGCTCAAATCGCGTGCCGGCCCGGTAGGCTTCGAGCAGGGGGGTGCTGCGAATGGTGGCGTCGGTGTAGCCCGGCACGTGCAGCAGCAGCGGTTCGGAATCTAACCCTTCCTGGCAATTTTCTAATTGGATCAGCAATTCCAGAAAGCTGCCCCGATGGGCCAGTACGGGTGCGGAAAATAGTCCCTGTGCCCTTCGCTCGGCCAGCTGATCGACAAATTCGGTGTAGAGACCGTCTTTGTCCAGCCACACCACCAGCCCCTTGCGCACCTGCGCGGCCACCTGTCGTTCCAGATTCTCAGCCAGTAATTGCATAGGTCCGGCAATTCGCTTTCCGGGGGGTCATTGGCCTGCAAAATCGTCCCATGCCAATTCAGGTTGAGGTCGCTGGGCCCAGTGGGGCTGAACTGAGCCAGTTTTTAGCGGTTTCTGTATTCGTTGGGTAGGATGGACTTCAGTTGCAATTCGGCCTGAGGGAGAATTCGCAAGCCTTCCCAGACCAGGGAGATGGTTTCAGGGCCGTAGTTGTGGGCCACCGAGTTTCTCAACCGTATCAGTCTTCGCCAGGGGACTCCGCCGTGGCCCTGTTGAAATTCTTCGGAGACCAGTTTGCTGGCCTCACCCATGATGAGGATCGCTCTTTCCAGGGCGTATCGGAGTTGCTTGTCGGCGCGGAAATCTTTCTCGCCTTTGCCCTCAAGAAACTCAAGTGCGTCACGCATGGCCATCCAGCAATCCCACGCGTAAGCGAGATCGTCCTTGTCAGGATTCAAACAACACCCGTTGAGTCTTCAATATGCGCTCTCGCTTGATGGGATTCTGGAGATTTTCCGGCTGGACCAAGTCCACTCGTCTGCCGAACCAGGATTCCATTTCATCTTGCATGTCCCCCAGTTCCCAGAGATTCCAGCGATTGTCGTTGTTGAAACTCACGAGAAAGTCGAGATCACTGCCAGGTCCGAAATCATCCCTCAAGGCTGAACCAAACACAGACAGTCGGCGCACATTCCAGCGCCGACAAAAGTCGTTGAGCCGGTCGCTGTCGACCGTAAAGTGACCCTCTTTCAGCATGGGAGCAATTTCGCCCATTCGCCCATTTGGCCTTTTTGCCTGCAGACGTCCGTGACGTGGGACAACCGTCCAGCGGGGTCGACTGGGGTTACGAGGGTCTGCGCCGCCAGGAGAATTGTCAGTTGGGACCATTGGAGTCCGTTTAGCCTGTGGCGCGAAATGATCCGACTGAGAAACCTTGTGGCCCACAATTATGGACCCCAGGTCATTCCAGAGGTTTGGGGAGCCGCGCGGCGTCTCTTGCCGCTCGCCCTAGAATGCATCATTCCAGCAACGTTGCGCCAGGGCGAGGACTGATTTACTGGGTGGGGCCACCTTGGTCCGCGAATTTTTTCGGCCACGGCCATCTTGGCACAGAGGGTCGCTGCTCGCGACCCACCCCGACGGCAACAATTTCCAGTTGGCTGGAAATAATTGTTGCCAGCGAAACGGAAATTTTATTTCTTGCGATAGGTCTTCTGGCCCGTCTGGGTATCCAGGTCCACGCCAAAGGGCAGCCCACTGCGGTATTGGTCGAGCTTGTTGGCGAAGGCTCGAGCCGATCGGGGACCGCCCGTCAGGTCGCCCACCTCGTCCTCGGTCACCGAGCCATACTTCTCCAAATGCAGCAGCACCGTGCGAACCCCGTCGTCATCGATTTGATTGGACCAATGCTCGGCCACCTGGACCGGCCGGGCCGGAACCGGAGCTGGGGTTGGGGCCGCCGGGATCGGTGTGGGCTTGGGCGGGCCGCTGTAAGGCGTGAGCCCCTGAGCCCCCAGCACCACATCCCCCA
The DNA here is from genome assembly GCA_018780265.1 of bacterium. Lineage (GTDB taxonomy): Bacteria > Vulcanimicrobiota > Xenobia > Xenobiales > JADMJV01 > JADMJV01. The sequence goes on along the minus strand of JADMJV010000053.1, from coordinate 1,335 downwards.
AACGGGCGTGCTGGAGCCGGACCGTCTGACCGTAGCGTTCGATCTCCAGTCGCAGGCCGGTGAGCTGTTGGAATACTTCAACGTGACTGCCGCTCAGGGTCAAGATGAGATTGTCCTGGGCAGGGGGCGAGGGCAGGGAATCGGTTGGGCGGGCAGATGTGGCAGGCACCATGGGCGGGTGGAGAGGCTTCCCGGGGGGCTGGGGAAGGACCTGGACCGTTTTGCCGGTGGGGCGCCCCCCGATTTCCAGCTGACTGGAAATAGTTGCCACTTCGGTGGCAACTATTGGTCTGGCCAGTGCCCCGCAGTCACTCGTCGGCCTCCTCGTCGTCAAACTCCAACTCGCCCTGGTCGCTCTCGGGCGCGGCCCCGGACTTGCGCTCGCGCCGGCGCTGCTCGGCCTCGCGCAGCTCGCGCACCTTGTCGGGGTGGTGAGCCTCAAAGTCGGCCCGGTAGGCGTCCGATCCCGGCTCGTCCAGGCGGAAATCGGCTCCCAGTTCCTCGGCCGATTGCAGGCGCAGTTCCCACTGGTAGGCCTTGTCCGGGTGGTATTTCCAGAACACGCCGTGGGCCACGGCCAGGGAGGGGTCTTGCTGACACTTCTGGTCCACCCGCTGGGGGAAATAGCGGGCGGCCAGGTGCGACCAGTCGTAGTCTTTCTTGCCCTTGGCCTGGCACAGCTCGGCCCACCAGTTTTTGGGATCTCCATCAAGATGGGCAGGATCTCCTCCAGGATGATCTGGTAGAGCAACGCGGCCAACTGGACCTTACCGGCCTGGTGGAAACGCCCGGCTTTCTCGTTCCATTCGTCCAGGTTGTAGCCCTTACTCAAGTCGCACCGAGCCTGACGAATGATCTCGTCCTGTTGGGGATTCTTCCTGTCCGGCAGAACCAACGCCATCAACTCCGGCTGAATCTTTAGCATGGATTGGATGAGCCCCACCAGTTGGGGCCGGGTCATGTTGTCCAGCGTGGTCTTGAGGTTAGACATGGTGGCGTTTTCATCCAATTCAGGTCGATTTCCTGGAGCCATGGGCGGCAATCCAGGCAAGAGTGTAACCGAGAACACGCCTAGCATGCACGACCGGCGACCCCACCTGCCATGAGCTTCGCGAGAGCTGGAAAGAGGAGCCGGTAGGGCCAATTTCCAGTTCACTGGCAATTTTTTCCAGTGAACTGGAAATTTTCCGGCGGGGAGGGAAGTTCTTGCCAACCCGGTGGTAACTTGCGCGAATAATAGAAGTCATCATTCGCTCATGTCCAGTTCACCCTTGGCCGACGGACTTGGGATAGGCTGGCCTCATGTTCAAGCAACGACGACTCGATCTGGGCCTG
>JADMJV010000024.1:29850-134399 GCA_018780265.1 bacterium | reverse complement strand
CTAAAGGCCATCCGCATAAGGTGTATGCATGGAACGAGCTGGTCTGACCGGGTGGGACCACCTGCTGAACAATCGCATCGCCGAGGCTCGGGACTACTTTCGGCAACAAACTGGACCCGAGGGACTTCTGCGTCGGGCGATTGGCCAGATCTCTGGAATAGCTGGGGAGAGGTGATTCGACTGTATCCGCGACATTGGTGCGCGGCCGCGGTGGTTCCACCGTTATCGTCGGGTGGCGGGTTGACCGGGCAGGAAGCGTTAAACGACCTGCTGCGCACGCAGTTGGCGGTGGCCTCGCCTGAGTTGGCCAGTCTGGCCAGAGATTTGCTGGGAATGGTCAATCCACTGCGGTGGACAGCTTGCGGGCCCTTTCGCTATGGCGTGGAACCGCGGCGATTGAAATGGCAAACCTTGTTGCCCGCCGCCCAACCTGGCCAATGCGACCTTGCCCAATTGGGGGTGAAACCGTGTAGCACCTACTACGCCGCTACCGTGGTCCATAGCACAGACCAATCCGTGGCCTGAATTGCTGAATGTCATGCTCATTGTTTATGAAACTTCGCCTTGCACCAAGTGCCGCTACGAAGCCTACCAACTCATGATGAACCAGGGAATCGCTCCGGAATGGGTAACCTGCGAATGGCCCCATGATGCCTATCACCACTGGGACTCTCCCATGGTGTCTAACTCCCTCTAAGAATCAACCGCATTGGCGCCAAACGGCTGCTCCTCCTAGTTCTTACCAGGGCCACGGCTACAACCGAAGAACCCCCGAGTGTGGACGAAGTGGAAGTCATTGGGCGCGTCCTCTGCCGGATCAGCTTACCGGACAAGGATGTCTATCCTGCCCTGGCCGGGGTTCGCGACGCCCGCCGCGAGGGGATCAATGAGCGAATTGAGGAGGCCCTCGGGCCGTCCGCCAGGGTTTGGACAGTCCGACCACCCGGGTGAATTTCTGTGCGCAGCTTCGCAATCAGGCCGAACTGCAAAACGATCTGGAGCCGGAGGCTGCTCAATTACTTGACCGGCCGCATTTCCCCTCGTCAGTGGTTCGACCTGCCCGACGACTTTGACGATGAGGGTGGCTCAGGCGTCAGAGCCCGGCGTCGCCCCCGAGGTCAGCCGCCGAGCCTGGCCAACGAGAATCCATTTCCCGGCTTTAACTAAGCCGCCCAAGAGGGTGCCACCCTGCCGGGCGGGGAAACAATACCCATGATCGACGTAGTGCAGGGCGACATCACACAACTGAAGGTGGACGGTATCGTCACCTCCGCCAATGAATCTCTGATGGGCGGCGGCGGTGTCGACAAAGCCGTCCACCGCGCCGCCGGCCCCGGCCTGCTGCAAGAGTGCACGAAAATCGGCATTTGCCATCCTGGCCAGGCAGTCATCACCAATGCCCACTGGCTTGAAGTCCAGAAGATCATTCATACCGTCGGTCCCATTTGGGAAGGTGGAGACTACGGCGAAGAAGACGTGCTTCGTTCCTGCTACCGCGCCTCACTTCAACTCGCCCAAAAGCACCAACTTACACACATCGCCTTTCCCTGCATTGCCGCCGGAGTCTACGAATTCCCCGGCGACTTGGCCGCACGAATTGCAGTCGAAGAAGTCCAGATCTTCATGGCCTCCAACGCCAACCCCCAACACGTAACATTCTGCTGCTTCCAGGATCAGGACCTGGCACACTACCAGGCAGCTCTGGCCGATGGGTAAGCGGACTGCGTATTTGCAAGTCCTTTTGGTGATCAGGACAAAGCAGGGGCAGCCATCGGAGGTGGGCTATAGGACCTTGCATTCGCACCGATTAAGTCGATCGCCTCCAGTAACCAGGCTCAGGCTCTTTGTTCGAGGCCGCCCTGGCTGAATTTCACCAGATCGCCCGAGGGCTTTCGCACCTGGCACCATTGGAGCGAGTTGCCCAGCAGACAAACAGCAAGACCACTTACTGTTTCGCCACCTGATCGGTTGAATGACGTACGTTCCCGGAGAATCTGCGATCGGGCGTCGAATGTCTCCGGATGTACATCCTTGAGAATCTTCTCGTGACGTCGGGGAACGGCCGCTACCGAGCAGAAGCCTGGTTTCGACAGCTGGAGGTCAGCGACTCCGAATGGTCGACGGGCACACAGTAATCTGGGAACGCGCCGAAGTCTATCTGAGCGGCCGGTTCGTGTCTGACCGGGCGGGCTGGTTGGTGGCGTTGACCTTGGGCCACGACTGCCTGGAAGTCTTTTCACCGCGGGGTGAGCTGACGCTCATACTCTCCAGCCACCAGGTCGGGAACGACGTCACCCTCCTGGTAAAAGGGCATCGCGGAGTCGTCGTCCTCTGTCTTAAATTGCACGTGCTGCTCCTGCACGGTTCCACATCGAACGCAGGTCAAGTCACACAGAACTGAGCGGAACCATCCCATCGTCTTAAATCCAAGGCAATGACCCGGGTGGGCCATAAATATTGTCGCCGTGCCTGTGATGGCCAGTCTGGCCCCGTATTCCCGATCGCGGCAGATAGAGCAAGACTCCTGTCTGCGCGTCGATAAGCACTCCTGGCATTGGATAGGAACAGACTCGACGAAGAACCCCAAAGTCTCATGCCAAAAGCGCTGTTCTTCGGCGCTGAAAATATCGTCTTTGCCGCACGTTCCACAAGAGCGAGTCTGGTCCCAGAAGGCGTCGATCGGCCCACCCAATCCACCGCACCCTCTGTTTGGCGGGGTCGGCTCGGAGAGCACGGCCTTGTCGAATGGTTGCCCCGATCGCGGTGGCCCACTGCCTTCAGCCGTGGGTATTGCCCTATGGCGCAGCGAATTCAAGCCTCACCATTCTGGATGATTCTCCAATCCTTGGTATTGGGTCGAGCCGCCCTGACAGAGGGGGCTTGAAAAGCCCCCAGCTTTTCTCATGAAATCAAGGGCAGGGTCACGGTAAAGGTAGTTCCCTCACCTACCGCTGAAATGTGGGTCAGGGTGCCGCCGTGCCGTTCCACCAGTTTTGCCGAGGTGGATAGCCCCAGGCCAACTCCTTCCCCGATCTTCTTGGTGGAAAAGAATGGGTCGTAAACGCGACTGCTGGTCGCCTCGTCCATGCCAATTCCGTGGTCTTTGACATGGAGGGCCGCCTGGCCGTCCCGGCTTTCCAGCCACAACTCTACCTCGGGACTCTGACAATCCATAGCGTTGAGTACAAGATTGCGAATGATCTGCTGCATTTCCTGCGAATTGGCCCGAACCGTGCAGGGCGGGCCGGGCTTGAAGTGGATCTGGGTGGCCGGGTGCTCGATGGCGCATAAGGTATCCTGGATCAGCTTGTTGAGCTCTAGCGGGTGAATGTAGCTGCCCGTATCGGCACTGTAAAGCAGCAACTTGGAGATGATTTCTTGCATTCGGGTGGCCGCCGCCAACATATTGTCAATTCGGCTCAGGGCTCGCGAGGGCGAGGAGGCGTTTAGCGTCTCCTTGATGAGTTCGCAGCCCACAGTGAGGGTTCCCAAAGGGGTGTTGAGCTCGTGGGCCACTCCGGCGGCTAACTGGCCGATGGCGGCCAGCTTGGAGGCCTGCACCAATTGAGTCTGGGATTGCTTGAGTTGCTCCAGAGTATGACGCAAGTCGTCGTGCAGTTCGGCGGTTTCGAGCAGGCACGCGAACTGGCTGGAAAAAAGCCTCAGCAGCTCTCGGTCCAAGTCACTGAGCGGCTGGCCCACGCAGCTAAACAAGCGCAGGTCGCCACTGGCCTCACGACCCAAAGTCCAGCGCTCCTCTTGGGCCGGTTTGGCCAGGCTGAGACCACCCGTCGGTTTGTAGGTCTTTCCACGCCAGACTACCTCGGCCTGATATTGAGGGATCAGTTCAGGTAGACAGCTCTGAGCCGTGATCACCAACTCTTCCACACCGTGGCAACCCACCAGGCGGGCCAGCAGATCCAGAGTGGCGGTCAGGCGGTTGGCCAGGCGACTCAGCTCGCCGCGGCGGCTTTGCTCGCCCCCCAGCGCGCGGGCCTGAGTTTCGTGGTACGAGATGGCCGCCAGGCAGACGGGCAGATGGAGGGTCAGTCGCTGCAGAAGCTCCACATGGGCCGGTTCAAAGGCGGGCTGTTGGCGGCGGACCACGATCAGCCCTCGATCGGAAAATTGCGCGCCCAGTTGCTGAATGGCGCCCACCTGGGCCACGCTGGGTCGGGCCCGGTCGGGGGCGAGTTGGGTCACGGTAGGCTGAGCGGGTTGCAGGCTCTGGTCGCCGAGGCTGGTGGTGGCGATGCACACCGGCTGATCAACCTTGAACAGCCCCACCCAGTCACAGGGGATCAAGTTGCGCACCGAGTTAAGTAAGGAGGAACGCAGATGGGCGGGGTTTTGCACCCGGGAAGTTTCTTGAAACAGTTCACCGACCACCGACAGGCAGCGCATTTGCAGTTGAGCATCCAACTGCTGGGCGTCAATCTGCTCTGCCCGCTGCTCCAGCATGGCCAGTTCGTGGGCTCGAGTCTGGGCGTGCTCGGATTGCTGCATTTGCAGGCCGGCGGACTGCAGGGCGTCCATTTGCGAATGGATCGGAATACCCAGCAGCAAAGCCCCCACCAGCAAGGCTCCCATGGCCAGCGGCTGGCTGCTCAGTGCGCTGGCAACAGCCGCCCCCAGGATGGCCACAAAGCCTACCGCTGCCAGAGCGCGTTGGCGGGCCGTAGGGGAAGAAAAGAGGGGGGCTGGCAATTGCCAGCCCACCAGATAGCCCAGCGCTCCCAGCCAGGGGAGCCAGGCCAGATTGAGGGACTTTGCCGCCATACTTACCAATGCGCCGGCCCACAATTCGGGTAGAGCATCGGCAGCGCCGGTCAGCCAGGGCTCCTGGCGCAAGCGCAGTCGCACCCATCTTATGACACTGCCGGCCATGGCCAGCACCAGCCAACCGCCCCGGCCACTTCCCGCGCAACTGACCAATACCAGAAAGGCGGGGGCAGATAAAGGAAATCTTCCAAACCCGTTGAGCGCCGGGGCGATCATTTCAGCCACCAGATAGGTGGCACACAACCCCGCCCACAGCGCGCTTGAGATTTGTGGTGGAGCCACCGGCGCGATGGCTGCCACAGCCAGTGCCAGCGAGCAGGCCAGCGTGAGCCAGGGAAGCAGCGGAGGGATGGGCGATGGAGGCATTCGACTTCACTCCCCTTTGACGGGATGTTAACAGGATTTGTCTTGCATAATTTTGCGTTGCAGAGATTTTTCAGGCCACCCCGCTACCCTGTGAGCAAGTTAACCGGAGGTAGTCAATCGTGGTACGTAAACTTTTTACCAGCATTCTCCTGATGGCCATCGTGACCCTGCTCACCGCGCCCCTCAGTGCATACTCCTGTCAGGGTTACGTAAAGCTATATAACTACACCGATACCGAACTGCAGGTCTACCTGGACGGCACTCAGTATGGAACCATCCCGGCCGGTTACACTCCCAACTGGATTCCCACCGACTATGGCCTGCACAAAGTGGAAGTTTACAAGAGCGGCGGTTACTCCAGCTCCTATAAATATTGCGAAATCAGCTACAGCTACCCCAACGCCAACGTTGAGATCGGCAAATACGACCTGTAGGACCCCTTTCGTGGGCTGCGAACAGTCCAGCCATGATAATTGACCTGGTCGAACAATGTAGTCAGGGTTTGGTCGAGCGGCGCACTCTTGTGGAAGCAATCATCCTGGCCGCGGTCGCCAAAGAGCATGTTTTGGTGATAGGCCCGCCCGGAACCGCCAAAAGCGAAGCGGCTCGCCGTGTAGCCCGTGGACTGGGAGGCCGCTACTTCGAGTATCTGCTGGGAAAGTTTTCCGAGCCCGCCGAGCTTTTCGGTCCCGTCGATCTGCGCAAACTGAAAGAGGGTGTGCTTGAGACGGCTACCGATGGAATGCTTCCCGAGGCCGAAGTCGCTTTTCTGGACGAAGTCTTTGCCGGATCCACGGCCATTTTGAACACGCTCCTGGCCTTGCTCAACGAGCGCACTTTTCGCCGTGGCAATACCCGGCTGGCCTGCCCTTTGCGTGTCTGCATTGGCGCCTCTAACTCGCTGCCCGAGGAAGAGAGCCTGGCCGCCTTTGCCGACCGTTTTCTGGTGCGTTGCTTTGTCGAACCTGTCAGCGATTCTATGCTTGAGGTTTTGCTGGCTGGGGGACGTCAGATCCCCATCATCGACACCTGCTCCCTGCAAGAGTTGGACCACCTCTCGGAGCAGGCCCGCCAGGTTGATCTGAGCGAAGTTCAGCCCTTGTTGGCGAACGCTCTACGGCGCCTGCGCAAAGAGGGCCTGGGTCTGTCCGACCGCCGTTCGGTGCGGGCTCAAAACTTGATCGCCGCAGCCGCAGCCCTGGCCGGACGCAGCCGGGCCAGCGCGGGCGATATTTGGCCTCTGGTGTTGGCCGTGCCCAGCGCGGCCGAGCAGCAGATGGCTCGTCAGTGCCTGGAAGAGGTGCTGGCTCAGAGCGACAATCCCAACCTGTACCGCCTGGCCGAAGAGACCTCGGCGGCTCCCCGCGTGCGCGCGCGCCGCCTGGTCGAGGTAGGTGACAAACTGCTTCAAGGCCCCCTGGATGTTTTGCGCATCGAAGGAGTGCTGCGCGACATTGATGCTGGCTTCGCGACCGATCAATTGCCCGCCGAGCTGGCCCAGGTGCGCCAGCGGCTGACGGCCGCCCTGCCGTGCAACTGACCTGGTCACTGCGGGACGAGCCTATGCCCATCGAGGGTTGTTGGGCCGAAGGCCAGGCCGCCTTGCAGTTGCGCAAGAAAATACACCCCGATTTGGGCTTGCGGGGTGTTGCCTGTGGTTCGTTGATGGTTTTGTTGGGTGGCAACGTACCCTGGGTGGACTCACTGGTATATTTGGGCCGCCAGGAAATGCTCTACCTACCCACGGTGTGGCAACCTGACCTGCCTTACGAATGGTTGGTAGCCCGCCTCCGTCAATTGGGTCCCCCACCTTGGGCCTTGATCCCGCCCGGAAGGGCGCTGGGGCTTAGCGCGGCCACCACCGTCTCGTGAAACTTGCCCGCCGCTGGTGGGACCAGCTGGATTTTTTTGCTCCCGATGTGCGTCGCGACTATGGACGTTTATTGACGCAGTTAGAACGGGGGTTTACGGCGGCGTCGGCCGCTCCTGATTTGGGTGAACCGGCTGGCTGGGAGGGCCTGACTCGGCGTGGCAGTTGGGAACGTCTGGTCACCTCGGAGTGGGCCCTGGCTGAAGTTGCCCCCGAAGAGTTTGTGCGTCGCGCCACTCAAGGCGAACTGGCCTACTGGCAGATGGCTCAAGAGGCCCGGCAGCAGGCACGCATGGTTTGGGTTTGGGTGGACGTAGGTCCCGACCAGTTGGGAGCCTGTCGCCTGGTGCAGTTGGCCATGCTGTTCTTGCTTCAACATCTGTGCCAGCGTAGTGGAGGACAACTGTGCTGGGGCATGATTCAGTCCCCCCAAAAAGGTTATGATCGATTGGGCGCAGACGAGGTCAAGACCTACCTTCGCTCGCGTTCGTTGGATCCGGGCCGGCGTCCACCCGAGGCTCCGTCGGGCATGCAATCCTGGTGTTTGGGCTCGCCTGCCTGGCTGACTCAGGTGCCCGCCAGCTATCAGCGCGTGGGCTTGCTTCAGACCAGTTCGCAGAGTGTGGAAGTGCAGTATCGGCAACGATGCCTCAACTTGCAGATGCCTCCCCCCGAGCGGGCCGTGCGCCTGTTGCGCGATCCTTTCAGCCTGCCCAGGGAACCGGCCACATCCTCACCGGGTGAAGGCCACGGAGTGTTGCGCTTTTCTCAATGCGGTCGCAAGCTGTTGCTGATTGATGACGAGAAAGTGGTGCTGGTTCCGTTGCCCTCGTCTCCCAACGAGCCCGTCGGAAAGACCCGCACCTTTCCGTTGCGCCACCGCGGCCGAGTGATCGCCGTCACCTGGCAGGGCAATGCTCTCAACGTGGCTCAAGAAGACGACAATCGCTGGTTGGTCTACCGTCAGAACCCTCCAACGGCACAAAATGATGGGCATGTCTTCTTTTCCAACCTCGCTCCGTTTTCCGGAGTGATAGGGGCCTGTTGGCCCATCACGGGTGGTTGGCAGTTGGGGGTGAGCGATCAACTTTGGAGCCTCAGGGTGGCTGACGGAGTGAAACGTCAGTTTGCAACCCGGGGAGGCAGCCTGCTGGGCAGCCGGGCCTGTCTGGCCAAGCGCGATGAGCCTCAACTGGTTGACGCCGTGGGCGACTCTCTTTTTGAGCTACCTACCCATGAGTTTCGGCGCGCCCTGGTATGCTCCGGATTTGGGTCGGGCGTAACCCCCCTGGGCTACGAGGTGGCTCTGGAACTGGATGAGGGGTCCTGGTTGCTGATCTGGAAGCAGGGGTCGGCTCAGGTGCAGTGCGACGGCAATGTGGTGGGCCTGGTTCATCATCAGCGTCTGCGTCAACCCGCCCTGTTGGTGCAGCATGCTCATCATTACGTGGTTCAGGGTGCCGACTGGAGCGAGGTTCTTGATATTGGCTTTCTGCTGGCCGAATCGGTAGTTCATCCCGATGGCTTGCTGGCCTACCGCACCCAGGGAGGCCAGATCCGCTATTACTCCTTCGTCGCCCAAACCCATCTCTGGGCCAGCCCATCGTGACCTGGCAGGGACAGGTAGAGGCCTACGGCCTCTGGTTTCCCCCCGGTTGGCTGCAGTCGCCGCGCCTGGCGGCGGCCTGGTTGCCGGGCTGCCGATTATTGTGCGCTCCGCCCGGGCTATTGCTGGTCTTTCCCGTGACCCGGCGAATTCGGGCCGAATGCGCTGCAGGTCTTCCGGTGGTGGTCCAAGGCCAGGGATGGAGTGGCTTTGAACGGGGCAAACCGGAGCCTGGTCAACTTGCCCTGCTCTGGCAGGGCCAGCACCTTGTGCATACGATGCATCAACTTCTGGCTGTCGACCTGGCCAGGCTCTGGGACTGTAAAGGTTGGAGCTATGCCGAGGGTCAACCCCTGTCCAGCCCCCGGGGGCGACCCATCTATAGAGCCCCCCGCAGCGAGGAAGTGCGCAGCATCTTGCCGGCGATCCCCGCTCCAGCCCCACAGAGGGAACAGATGCTGGAGCGTATCCGCCGCCCTCAGCCAGCCGGAAGCCGCAACCTGTTGCTGGGTTTCTTCGATCTGCTCAAGTCCCTTTTTGGCAGTCCCGAAAATCAGCATTACATGGCCAAAATGGTGGAGTTGTTTGAGAGGCAGCAATGGCAGGAAGCTCTGCGCTACGCTATCCCTTTAGACAATTCGCTGCCGAAAGCTCAGCTGGAGAAATTCTTGGGAGTGCTGCGACCGCGCAGCTCGCTAGACTTCACCTCACCCAATCCGGGTGGAGCAGCCATCGGCACCAGTTTGCAGGGAATGGACCTGCTGCGGGCCCTTTACAAGGGCGCACTTCAGAAGTTGGTGCAGGCCGGACGTATCGAGGAGGCCGCTTTCTTGCAGGGTGAACTGCTCGACGACGCGGCTGGTGCTGTTGAGTTGCTAGAAACCCATGGCCGGCTAGAAGCGGCCGCCCGTCTGGCCACACTGAAGGGACTGCCGGCCTCGCAACAGGTGCGCCTGTGGTTTCAGGCCGGCCAGGTTCATCAGGCCCTGGTCCTGGCTCGGCGCTATTCGGTGCAGGCCGAGGCCATGGTTCATCTGCGGGCCAAGGACCCCCAACTGGCCTTGCGGTTCAGGGCCGTCTGGGCAGAGGACCTGGCTTCGGTAGGACGCGAAGCCGAAGCCCTCAGCGTGGGTTGGGAAGTGCGCGCCCAACTGCCCGATTATTCGGATTGGCTGGAGCAGGCTCTCAAGGAGGGCGGAGCGGCAGCCGTCCAGGCCATGGGTTTGTGCCTGCAAGACCAGGGACTACGCCAGCAACTGGGGCTTACCTGGCGACTGGAGGAGTGGTTTGAAGATACCAGCCTGGCCACCCACGAGCGCCGCCAGGCGGTGCTGCAGCAACTGATAAAGCACCCGTTGCACTGCCAGGATGCCGACTTGCAGGCCTGGGCTCTGCGCACCGCCCGGCAACTGATGCGCCAGGCCCACAGCCCCTTTGCGCTGGGTAATCAACAGACTTTGAACTACCTGGTGACTCTGTCCAACGACCCCTGGCTGAAGGCCGACCGCCCTTCCTCGCTGCCCTCCGCGCCCCAGCGCCTGGGCTTGTGGCGCGAGCGTGTGGAGCAAAGGGGACACACGCCTTTGTGGGACGCGGCCGCCCTGAGCGATGGGCGACTGCTGGTGGCACTTGGACACGCGGGCTTGCTGGCCATTTCCAGCAGTGGGGCTGTCTCGCAGCGGTTTGACACACCCGCCCATTCTCTAGTGGCCCCCTGTGGAGGGGAACGCTTTTTGGCCCTAAGCGGGCCCCGCATATCCAGCTATCATCGAGGTCGTATCGAGGCCTGGTGCTCCTCTCATGTGGATGGCTTTGCCTCTCAACACGACGGCTATCACTGGCTGGTCTGGCTGGAGAACCAACTGTATCAGATCGACCTGACCGATCTGCGGGTGTGGCGTGCGGTCACCCAACTCCGCTTGCCGTCAAGTGTGCTCCGCCTGGCTCTGGGGCCCAGGCGGTTGGCCGTTTTGTTGGAGGATGCCTTGGTCACCTGCGACTATCCGTCGCTGCACAATGTCAGCCAGTCGCCCGCGACCTTCACTGTCACCCCGCAGTTGCTCACCCCCGCCGGCCTGGACACCTTTGAGTTGATGAGTGAAAGGTTGCGCTATCGCGGAACGGAACTCAACATCGAAGGGGTTCGACCTGAAGCAAGTTATCAAGACGGCTATTGCCTGGTGGTCTCCCACTTGCTGGATGGACTGTCTTTGCTGGTCTTTGCGACGGAGAGTCGAGCTCAGCAATTGCTGGTCAACCTGCCCGGGGCCACCCGTATGGGTATGCGCGTCCAGGGGCACACCCTTACGATTTGCGACGACCTGGGTCGCTTGATGGTCGCCGATCTGAAAGCCCGCCAGTGGCTGCGCCAGCACTTCCTATAGCAACCTGACGCAGATCAGATGCAAGGCTGCGGGCTCTACCCTCCTTAGTAAAAGATATGTCGCGGCGATCCGAAAAGACCTTTGAGTTCGGCTGGGAAAGGGCCACGGTCTTCACAGCGCTGCAGGCTGAAGTCCCTGACAATTTCCGTCATCTCCGCGCCCTTATAAAGGGCCACAGCCTCAGCCTGGTTATCAGCTACCACCTGGGCCATGGCAATGCCGCCACGAATTCGCCGCATCCTTCGCGGCGGTTTGCGGAACCGGCCCTCATACCGGATGGCGTAGCGTCGGCAGGTCAGGCTGACCGGGTCGCTGACTTCCTCCAACAGGGCCTGGATTTCGGGTCCAGCGGAAAAATCAGACTTCAGGGCCAACAACACCTGCTCTTGGGCCTGGGCATCACGCCCCAGCATTTTGTAGGCCTGGGCGCCCAGCCAATGCGATTGCGAGTTGGCCTCGCTGGTCGCGCCCAATTCTTGGACCAACTCCTCATAGCGTTGAAGTTGTAGCAGCAGGCGCAGGCGCATTTCAACAATCTCGGTGCGAACCTCCGGGTTGACCGGCCGGGAGGGACAGGCGTGCAGGGCCTCTTCATAGCGCTGTTGGCGCTGCCTGATCAGGGCCACTTGGTAACCTACCCAGTCCGGGTCCGATCCGTTTTGACGAGCACATTCCAAAGTCTGCTCCGCCTCTTCAAAACGCCCCAGGTGAAAGTAGGTGAGACCCAGCAGATTTTGCAAGACCTGGTTGGCTGGAAAGATCCTGAGCCCTTCGAGTAGAGTTTCCGTCGCCTGGTCCAGACGGTCGTTGGTTCGATGGACCAGGGCTTCGATTTCCCAGGCCCCAAAATGGCCGATTCGGCGCAATCGGGTGGCCAATTGCAAAGCCTGCTCATACCTGGCCTGGGCCAAGAAAGCGCGGGCTCTGATGTAAAGACGACCAGAGCGCCATCGATCTATCCAGCCGAACACAGTGTCAATTTCCACCCCGGTTGGACTCAATCCCCTGCTCAGTAGGGTCTATGTCGCTGATGATCCAGATTCGGCCTTGAGGCTGGTACGCAGCAACTGATCGACGCGGGCCGCCAATTCGCGCTGAATTGCCAGACGGTACTCGGGCAGGGTGGGGATTTGAATCAGCAACTGGTTAGCTTTTTCAGCACTCACCTCGCCATGGCCATCCACCCGGTGATCGGAGTGGCACCAATCAGGATAATCACGGATCAGGCCGGCCGCCAGTTCTTCCACCAAGGGAATGGCTTCTTGCAGGCAGCGCGATATCGGCAGCGCCACCATGAGAGTAGCCACGGCACTCGTGGCTGACAAGTTGGAAGCGGCCCGGATGCCAGCGTTGGGAATGGTGACCAGGTTTCCTTGCAGGCCTCGCAGTTGCGTGGCCCGCAGGCTAAAGGCTTCCACATGACCTTCGATTTGCCCAAAGAGTCCATTCACCGTAATCTGGTCGCCCACCCCATACTGGTCCTCGATCACAATGTTGATGCCGGCAAACCAGTCGGCCAACAAGTCTTTGGCGGCCAACGACAGGCCCAGCCCAAAAAAACCGGCCCCGGCCAATACGGTCGCCAGGTTGAGTTGCAGCAGTCGGGCCCAGAGTAACACGGCGCTCACCCCGCTGAGCACGCGCAACAGAACCTCGCCCACTTGATGCTTCATCTGCATCCGTTGGCGCCAGCGCGGCTCCTGGACAGGTCGCAGTAGATAGGCCCGCTCCAGGTCGTTGACGTAACTACCGAGCGCCTTCCTGGCCACCCACAAAAAGATGCGACTGACCCACCAGGCCAGCAGACCAAAGGCCATGGGGCTCAGTAAGGCGTCCAACAAAAAGTTAGAGAGCCCCCGGCTCAGCTCAAATTCGTCCAGCAGCAGTACGCTGGCGGTCAACCAGAGCAAGCACCAACTCAACCAGGGCGAACGCTTCAACCAGCTACGCATGACTCCCAAAATGATCAGGTGGAGCGCGATGGCCCCCAGCAGAATCGCTCCACAATAGAGCCATGGAGAGTGGGGTTTTTCGCGTAGACTGTTCTCCAGATCCCGGCGCCAGACTTCCGCCAGGGCTTCTAGCGGCTGTCCTTCGCGCTGACTATCCAGCGCGGTCACCGTGACCACGGTTATGTTGCCGGAGTTCAGCCGGATGCCCTCGGCGGTCACCTCCAATTGAATCCGATCGAGCCCCTTTTCGAAGAGATCTTCCAGTCGACTATTGGCTTCGTCGGTGCGTTCAGCGGCCGAACGGTGGGCCAGTGGGCCCAGGCTGAAGAGTCGGCGACTGCGCAGGTGCACCCAGTAGGTGTCGCTCCCGGCGGTAGGACTGGGTGTAGCGCTGGCCGTAGCGGTTGCACCGGGGGGATGAGCCATAACCGGGGCATGCCCGATCTGCAACATCACGAGAACGACCCATACCCACAGTTGGAGACGCATAGCCGGCAGGCTGTTCGACAATCGTCCTCATTCTCCCCGAGGGCTCACGTCCTGGGTGGAGGATAGGCGTCCAAAAATCGATCCACTTCGCCCATGAGACGACTATCGAAGTGGGCTGGACGCACCTGAATGTCATACATGACACCATCATTGATGTGCCAACCCTGATGACGGTCTGAGAACGTGTTGCCAGTGCACCAACCTCGATTGCGGATGATGGGAGAGGGATACCCTATCATCGGGCTGCCCTGCCGCTCTCGAATCTGGTCTCTTGTTTGGCCAGGAAACTCGTGAGTGCGGATGTCTATCCTGTAACCATTGACGGTCTTGGAGTAGACACCGCCTGCCCCAATCACATCCCCCGTTCTCCAGAAGCCGGCGATACCGTCTTGAACCTGGCCACGTGTGTTGTTGATGGGAGGAGTTAAGGGTTCTGTGGTCCGAGAGGGCGCCGGCCTGGAGCCTCTAGCCACAGGGTAGGCGGCCTCGTCTGGCCCGCGCGGGGCTACAACTTCAGGCTGGATAGGTCGGACCACCGGTTGCGGCTTGGGCTTGGGCCTGGCTGGTAGCGTGGGTCTGGGCTTTGATTTGGCTTCGCGCTGCTTGGGAACGGCCAGGCGGGGCGGTGAAGCCGCCGGAGTTAGAGTCGCTTGAGCCACTTGAACGGGTCGGGATTGGGTATAGGTGGCCTGATCCTGGGCTCGCACCCAAAGAAAAAAGCCTCCTATCAAACAGAGCAACAGCCCCACAATCGTGTAGAGCAGTTTGTCGTGGGTGGCCGACTCGGCTGGCATAGCGCGGTCGGGCGAATCGTAGCCGGGATTTGATCTGCGGAGATGTGGCCGGACTTTTCGTTGCGCAACCAGCGGCGCAGAGCGTGCGCCATTTGCTCCGCGTCGCCATAGCGATCTTCGGCTTTGAAGGCGGTGGCCTTCTTGACAATGGCTACCAGGCCAGGATGGTCGGGGAGATCGGGAGCCATAGGTTCAAGGGAGTAGGCCCTGGGCTGGATGCCGGTGCACAGATAGCACAGAGTGGCTCCCACCGAATACAGATCGGATCGGGCTTCAGCCTGGCCTGCCATTTGCTCGGGGGCACAAAAGCCGGGTGTGCCCACTTGGGTCTGTACCGACTTGGTCTCTACGCTGCGAGCGATGCCGAAGTCAACCAGTTTCATCTTGCCACTACGTTGGTCGCGAATCAGGTTGGCCGGTTTGATGTCACGATGGACAATGGGTGGCCGTAAGCGATGGAGATACTGCAAAGTATCCAACACCACGACCATGTCCAGAGCGGCCACGGCGGGGTCCATCGGCTGTTGGGTCACTCGAAGGTGTTCGGCAAGCTCGTCGTCGAGGGGCTGGCCCTGCACCAGATCCATCACGATGTAGCGGCGCCCGTCGATCTCAAAATAGTCGCGGACGCGTGGGATATTGGGATGGTCCAGGGTGGCCAGCGCCCGCACTTCGCTTTCGAAGGATTGCAAGACATATTGGGCGTCCGGGCCTTGTAGGGCGCTGGCCAGCACCTCCTTGATAGCGCAAGCAGTATGGGCCAGGTTGCGGTCGATGGCTTCATAGACGGCACCCATGCCACCGCTCTTGATGCGGCGGACGATCTCATAGCGCTCTTTAAGAATTTCCTGAGAGGCGAGTGACATAGCCGTGACCAGGGCATTCGACAGTGCCAGCCAAAACCTTTGGAAGGCCAGAAAGCTTGACTCCCGTCTGAGGTCAGTCCTGCAAGGAGTCGCAGAGGGGGACGAGAACTCCCACGCCTCAAAAAGATTTGCCAAGGAGTTGTCTTGCGGATTCGCTCTCTATTTTTATTGCCTCTGTTACTGGTCTTGCTGTGGCAGCCAGGTCTGGCCCAGGATGCAGCGCCGGACACCTCCGCTTTTGTGCCTGTTTGGACACCCGAGGGCAGCCTGCTCAGTCCTGCCCAGTTGGACGACACGCTTAAAGCTGTCATCAAGAAGCAGCCTCACCCCACCAGCATTGTGGTGCTCATGCATGGATATCACACGATGCGAGAGGATAGCTCCGCTCAGTTTCAGCAGGTGGCCTTGCGCGCGCAGGCTGAATTTGCTAAACGCAACGAGAAGGTTCTGGTGGTGGGCATTCAGTGGGAGTCGGCCCTGCCCGGTGCGGGTGTCCCGTGGGATGCCGAGGACGTGTATTTTGAAGCTCTGGGGCGAGCCCGCAACGTGGGCCACCAGGCCTCTCGCCAGGTGTTGCTGATGCTTCAGAAGCAGTACCCCAAAGCCCATTTCAGTATGTGGGGTCACAGTCTGGGCTGCGAAGTGGCCGCTGCCTGTCTGATGCCGGAACTCCAGTATGGCGACGATGCCTCCAAGAGTTCGGCCTTTCAGCCCAAGCAGGACATTCATATCGATATGCTGGCGCTGTGTGGCTCCGACCTGGATTACGACATCTGGTATAAGGGACATGTTACCTTTCGGGCAAAAAAACCGCGTATGCGTATGGCCTGGATGACGATGTCGCCTTACACTGGCGAGCGCGACAAGACCCTGCAAGTTCGCAGTATCAGCCGCGGTCGCGCCGGGGGGGCGGCTTTTCCCAGGATGACTCAGGAGCAGGCAGATGTGGTCTACAAAAATCGGGCCATCATTTTTGACAATCAAGACATCCCAACCGATCATGCCCTGCTTGAATATTATAGCGAGACACGCGTTCAGCGTCTGGCTGCGGCGGCGGAGTATCTGGTCAACCCCAAAGCGCCCGAACCCCTGGAGATGCAGGAAGCCGACAAGGTGCTGGCCTCGCCCAACCAGGTCGAGGCTCTTACGGCCTGGCTGGACAGCCCCAATCTGTCCACTCAAGTGTATGCCTTGTGGCGCCTGGATCATCTGCTGTGCGGCAGCAGCGTCCATTTGTGCGATGAGACGCTGGACAAGATGGCTCAACTGATGCGCAATCAGCCGGCCCTGGTTCGCAAAGAGCGTCCCAATTCCAGTTGCAAAATTTTGTCGAAGGGACTGTGGCCCACCGAGGCCCAAATGACCCGAGCCGGTGCTCCCAGCTGGAACGACTGACTTGCGGCCGACGCCAAAGGTCCCCTTTTCTTCACTCCCACTTTCGCCTGAATTGCTCGAGGTGCTCGCCGAACTGGGCTTGACCAGCATGACGCCTATCCAGGCGGGGGCCATTCCTGTGTTGCTGCAGGGCCGCGATTTTAGCGGTCAGTCTAAAACGGGTTCGGGCAAAACGCTGGCCTTTGCCCTGCCCCTCCTGCAACTGAACAGGCTGGAGAAACGAGTTCTGCAATCCTTGGTGTTATGCCCTACTCGCGAACTTTGCACTCAGGTGGCTCGCGAATTTCGCAAACTGGGGCGCCGTTTGCCGGGTTTGCAGGTTCAGATTTTAGCTGGCGGGCCACCGGTTCGCGTGCAAACCGCTTCGATGGCCCAGGGACTGCACATTGCCGTGGCCACACCGGGCCGCATGCTCGACCATCTTCGTCGCGGCACTGTCTCGCTGCAACACCTGAATCGACTGGTTTTGGACGAAGCCGACCGGATGCTGGATATGGGTTTTGCCGGTGAGATACGCGATATTCTGGCCCAGGCTCCCCAGAATCGCCAGACTATTTACTTCTCGGCCACGATGGAGGCGGCTCTGCTGGAGATGAGCAATCTTTTCCAACGCAGCCCGGTGCGCCTGACCATTGACCACCGGACCGACCTGCCTCCTCAGATCCAGCAAGTCTTTTTTGAAGTAGACGAGGTCAGCCATAAGGCCGCCACTTTGAGCCGACTGCTGCAGCAGCTCAATCCCAAGTCGGCCCTGGTCTTTTGCCACCTCAAAGCAACCGCTGCCGAACTGGCCCGTCAACTGAGTCAGGTGGGACTGGCCGCTGACGCGCTCCACGGCGACCTGGATCAGGCCGAGCGTGACCGGGCCATGGCTCTCTTCCGCAATGGGTCGACGCGGGTGCTTGTGGCTACCGACGTGGCCGCCCGTGGACTGGATGTGATTGAGTTAGACGTGGTGGTCAATCATGACCTGCCTGGCCTGCCAGAGGTCTATCTACACCGGATTGGGCGCACGGGGCGGGCCGGTCAGACGGGCCTGGCCCTCAATTTGGGTTTGGCGCGCGAACACAGTAAGCTGGACCTCTACGAAAGAACCACCGGCTCCCCCGTTGAGCGCGTGGCGCCCGGTCAGCACAGCCCCAATCTGGCCAGCAATCTTAACCGCGCGCCGGCTATGACAACACTTCACATTTGGGCAGGGCGCCAGCAGAAAATGCGTCCCGGCGACATTTTAGGGGCGCTCACCGGGGACATCGGCCTGGACAAGGCGGACGTAGGCAAGATCGAAATTCTGGATCGAATCTCCTACGTAGCCGTTTCCTCGCAGCTGGCCCGGGGCGCCGCCGAAAAGCTGCGCGCCGGCTCTATCAAGGGCCGAAAGGTCCGCGTCGATGTGGTCTAAGCCCGCGTGCGGTTGATTCCTGCGTGATGACCGTCCTGGCCCCAGGCCCGGACAAAGGCCGCTTCACAGCCAGGACACCCGCCGCACTTGGGGTGGTCGATCAGCCCTTCGACGGCGTTGTGTTGCGGATAGTTGGTGCTGTCCTTGGCATAACCCGTGTAGGCGGTCAGTCTTCGGCTTGGAAATCGCCCCCGTCGTAGCGCCAAAGGTTCTCCTCGAGGACTAGAGTCACTTTGCCCTGATACATGGTGACCGTGGTCTTTCCCGTATTTTCGTTCAGGTCTTCGGCACGCAGCTTGATTTGCACGCCAGCCTTGTCGGGGGTCTGGTTGAGGATCTGAAAGTCTTCCATGCTGATCGAGCGATTGTTTCCCCAAATCTTTTCAAACTCAGCCAGACTGGTTTTGGTTCGCGAACGCTGGCTGCGCAAGGCATAGGCCCGATTGAGCAACTTGGCGTCGATGAGTCGGTAGTATTCATCCAATTGCGCTTGCATGTCCGGGGCGGCGGTAGCCTCATCACTGGGGCTGGCCGTGGGGGTTGAGGTCGGTATGGTTTCGGAGGAGGGCCAGGGATTGGAGTAGTCTTTGGCAGGAACTGTGGGCGTGGCGGTCGGGCTGGCGGATTGGCGATCCCGTGCCAGGGCGAACAGTTTGCTGGCCAGCAATCCACTGACACCCAGAATGACGGCTCCTAGCAAAAGAAATACCGGTATCCATTGGAGCGAACGCGGCTCGACTCCAGTCTGGACTGTCGGGGCCTGTAGAGAGGCTCCGCAGTGGGGGCAAAATTTGTCATCGCCGGCGTTATTGGCTCCGCACTGGGCACATGGCGTCATGCTTTCTCCCTTTTTACGCCGGTGTGGGGCTACCCGCCGATGCCGGGATTTGTGGTAAAAAATAACCTTAAGGCTTGCCTCTCTGTGCCAAGATGGGGTGAGACAGGCCACCTCCCGACGAACGGGGGCTTGCGGCGGCGATTTTTGGGGCAGAAGTGGTGGGCGAACTCAGCCCCGCCGACTCGGAGATGCGCGCCTGGCCAAGCCCATTTCGGGGGCCCCTTTGCTCGATCACAACGGGAAAGAGATGGAGGCTTGTTTAGGAGGTCGCATCCCCGGAAGTTTTCACCAAATTAACGAGTGCGGTCGAGGAAGATATCCCGCGGCAGGTTGGTGGTCAAAACCGGATTGGCCAGACAGATTGCGGTCCGGCTGCAAAGCCGCGGCATTGGAGCGAAATATCTGCACCGAGCGCTGGGTGTGATCCGGCGTCGCTGGCCGTGCCCCCGCCGCTGCCGCAGCCCATCGGCGGGATGGCCATTCCAAAACAGCAAAAGCCGACCCATTGGACTCCTTTGCGGTGGGGGGATGGCGGGAGCTTCCCGAAAGAGTCGAGGGCTCCTTTGCCGAGTCGAGCGTACAAAATCCATGGCTTTGCAGAAATTTTTCAGGGTTATCCGCTAGCCTGGGCCCATGCAGATTTCAACCAACCCCCTTGGCTTGGCTCGACTGAGCCAGGCCGCAACATTTAGCGCGCCTCCCGCCGACACCACTCCCGTTGACGGGGTGCAACTCTCGCCCCAAGCCAGTCTCGCACAGCGCCCAACCCAGGCGGCTCAGCAAATGGTGACCAGCCTGTCCGAGCAACTGGGCGATGGCATCGAAGGGTGGCAGGTCTATCACGTGGAGAAGGCCTCCTTCCCATTCCAGGTGGAGAAGCAGGCTCGTATCGGTCAGGAAAGGGCCAATCGCATGATCGACAGCAACCAAAAGCATGCCGATCGCACCCTGAACCGCGACTCGCGCCTGCGCAGCGAACTGCGCAACGCTTTGATGGACGCCGGAGTAGCTCAGCCCGAAATCTCGGCCGCGGACATCAAAACGCTGCAAGACTTTTTCGCCGCCCGGGTCGGTCAGAAATCCAATTTCTACTACTCCGGAACGCTGTGCACGGTAGGCTGGGGCAGCGGCGACCAGGAGTCGGCCCGCGGCTATCCTCCCAATGGTCCCCAAACCACCACCAAGATTCTCATGAACGGCGCTGAGGCCAAGATTCTCGAAGTAGTCAAGCACTACATCGCTTAAGGAGCTTGAGCGAGGCGACGGTGCCGCCGGGGTTTGCAGCCCCAAAGCCGGTCCCAGCCAGATATTCCACCCCAGCACTCCTATCATCTCCCCGACACCAAACCTCCGGCCATGGCCGGCCAACCAGGGGGAGCGCACCATCCAGCGGCCCTCCCGCGTTTTGCATCCTACCGAGATTCCACGATTCAGGTCATCGTACCAAGTAAAAGCAGCAAGGTGGCCCCGGGTACGTTGCCGGCCACGGCGGAGGGAGGAAACAGGAGACAGCAAAGGAGGGACGGTGAGCAAATTGAGTGTGCTGGGCCTGGGACTGCGCTGCCCTAAGCAGACCAGCCAGCGATGCCTGCAGGCATTGCGCGAGTCGAACCAACTTTTTCTCATCTCTGATCACCTCGACAAGCAGGCCTGGCTTTCCCGGCTCAATCCCAATTATTACAACCTCATGGTCCATTATGGCCCGGGCAAGCCACGTCGCGATACATACCAGGAGATGGCCGATCAGGTGCTGGCCTGTCTGCGCCAGGGACGCTCGGCAGCGCTGGTCTCCTACGGCCATCCGCTGGTTTTCTGCGATCCCAGCCGTCTGGCTATCGAACAGACGGCCCAGGAGGGGTTCCCAATCGACATTCTTCCTGGCGTATCTTCGATCGACTGCCTGCTGGCCGACCTGCGTGTAGACGTGCTCCGCTATGGCCTGCAAATCTACGAAGGCCACGACCTGCTCCTCCATGCCGTGGCCGTGGACCCCAGGGCCTCCCAGGTAGTTTTTCAGGTTCCCTCGTTGGGCGACAGCGGCGGAGGCTGGAAAGCCGGCCGATTTCGGGGCTTTATCCGGGCCCTGGCCGAGAAACTGGCCGAGTCCTTCGGCTGGGACCACCAGGTCGTGCTCTACTTCGGTTCCAACTCTCCCGATCGCCCCACTCGGGCAGATCGCCTTCCCCTCAGCCAGTTGGACCAGGCCGAGATGGTCGACGAGTACACGCTCTGGGTTCCCCCCCTGGGCTATGCCTCTTTGCCCCCCGACCTGGGGCCGCAGGACGCGCCCGTCGACCTGGAGCTGGCGGGCTACGGACTGAGCTGGCAAGACCGCACTCAAGAAATCGTCCCTCTGCTAGAATCGTCGCAAATATTTAGCCTGCAAGCCCTGCCCGAACTTCCCCGGACGCAGCTTATCGAGCATTTTGATCAGCTTCCCGCAGAGGGGAATAAGGTGGTGCTCTTTCCCGCCCACCCCTGCAACAGCGGCGCCGTGAATTGGGCCCGGGCTGCTCACGAGCGGGGTTGGAGTTACCGAATTCGCCCGGCCATCTCCTGGGAAGATGGCGTTTACTGCCACGTGCCCCTTGACCCCGGACTCGTGGGTTTTCAGTCCTTCCCCGCCCACACCAGCCTCAGCCTGCCCGTCAATATGGCCACTCTTTTGCGGCTCCCCCCGGACCCCGCTGCGCAGGGCCTGGAGGGTGCCCGCTATTGGGGTCCTCGCTCGGCCTTCACGGACAACGCTCAGCCAGATAGCCTGGCCCTTTATCTGCCAGGGCCTCAACCGCGACCGGTAGAGAATACACCTTTCCTGCGAGCCCTGCACCTCTCGGCCGTAGAAAGACTGGTGGCATTCCTGGAGAGAAACCAACATCTCCTGTCCCTGCAGAAGGTCCCCAGCCCTAAAATGTGGCTTCACGCCCAATTGCAGATGGCTGGCAGAGAAATGCGCCAGGCCCTACAGACCACAGATCTCGCTCAACTGAATGACGGCAACTGGGCCGACTACCTGCTTGACCACCCCGACCACCCCGTGGCCCCGTGGCTGTTGTTGCGCATGCGGTGCGAGGAGGCCTTGCAATCAGTGGACGCCGGCGTATCCAGTCGCCCGCTGGCCGACTGGATTGCGGAGAATCGTTGACTGAGTCGACTGCTTCCTCAGCCGAACAAGCAAGGCTCCAGGTGCATCCCTTACTGCCGCAGGGCGTCTTTGAGGTAGGCGCTCCCGTCGGGGTAGCGTCGACAGTAACTGTCGAGAAGGTCGGCGATGCGCTGGTCGGCGTCGGGGTCGTCGAGGAACTCCAACATGGGGTCCATGGTCTCGGCTAACTCGAAGACGCGCTGGGCGTCGACGGCGGCGTAAAGGGCGATCTGCGTGAAGGCCCGTTGCCACAGGTTGAGGAGTTTTTGTTGGGTCATGTCGCTCCTTTTGACCAAGGGGGAATCAAAAAAGCCCCCTGCAGAGCAGAGGGCTTTTTCTAGGTCTACTCGACCAAAGGCACCCTACATCTCGCGAACAGGTGCGCCCTTTTTGCGAACATCGGCGGGCTTCTTCACCGCTTCAGCCTGGGTTGGCTGAGCGACGGCTACCGCCGCCTGCTTGGGCTTGCTTGCGGCTGCCGTTGCAGTGTTCTTGGCCGCATTAGGCTTGGTGCTGGCCTTTTTTGGGGCGTTCCCCTTACCAGCAGCGGACGGCTTTCCGTCTCCTTTTTTGGCTGCCATGACTACCTCCCATTATCTCGCCACTCGTGGCAGTGTAACTTCGACCAGGAACGAAGTGGACACATGCTCAAGGGGCGGACCCAGGATACAACAACAGTGCGTTCCTGGTCGTGAAAATTCGGAGTCCACCAAATGGACCCCGTCACCTCGCACATATAACCCAATGGCTAACGGTCAAAACCTATCAAACCAGGAGCTTTTTTCATGCCACCCAAAATTATCGAATCGCCTACCCCGTCGGAGGCCCTACAACGCCGCTTAAAAGCTGTTGCGGCGGCCCCTTTGGTGGTACTGGATGAAAATCCGATCTGGCTCACCATTCTCAAGCAAGGAGATCGAAGTCTGCCCTGGCCGCTTCTCCAGATGGACCCGAATAGCGACTGGCTGGAGCGAATTTCGCAGCATCCTCAACTGCGACCGGGAGGCTGGCTGTGGAGTCCTGGCATGCGGCCTGTGCCGAGTTTGCCTCAAGGCTGGCGCAGTTTGCAGCAGCCTTGGGCCTGGTTGGCCCGCTGGATGCTCAAAGAACTGCCCCTGAAAGGCCGCCATGTGGGCCTGCTGGCCCCCTCCGAGTGCGCTCTGGAAAACCTGATAGCCTGGCTGCCGCGGCAAGGGGCCAGCCTCAGTTGGTGCGACGACAACTGTCGCCATCTCGGAAACCAGGTGCGTCTGTGCGACTTACTGGTCCTGTTTCCGGGATTCACCACCACCCTGGAAGCCCACCAGGTAACCGCCGGCACGGCCATGCTGGACTTGCGCCCCAAAGAAGGCATGTCCATGGTTGGCAACGCCCTGCACAACTCTCTGAGCGCCTTTGGTAGCGCCGCCAGCGGAGCATTGGATGCCTTGCTGGCCAGCCTTGCCCTGGCCCAACAGGAGACACTGATCGAACTGGCGTAATGGGCAGACCTCCTATGGAAAAACGCAGCCGTGTGCCCGAACCCACCATCTCTCGATTGGCGACCTATTTTCGCTGTCTGGCTGAACTGCAAGACCAACAGGTGGCCGTGGTGTCCTCGGAAGAGATCGCCTTTAGAGCGGGCGTAAAGGCCTCGCAATTTCGCAAAGACCTGTCCTATTTCGGTGAATTTGGAGTGCAGGGACTGGGTTACCCGGTACCCCATCTGCTGCGGCGCGTGTCTTCGATTTTGCAACTGGATCAGGCCCACAAGGTGGCCCTGCTGGGGGCCGGTAACCTGGGCACGGCACTGGCCGGCTTTCCCGGTTTTTCGCGCTGGGGGTTTCAGATTCTGTGGATTTTTGATGCCAGTCCGGCCAAGGTGGGCCAGAGCATTAATCAGATCGTGGTAGAGTCGAGCAGCGCCCTCCCCCGGCCACTGGGGGCCGATCTGGGTATTTTGGCCGTGCCCACCCAGGCCGCCCGCGAGGCGGCCCAACTGCTGGTAGACTCAGGCGTGACAGCCCTGCTAAACTTTACCGGGGCCCACCTGCACCTGGGTCCGCAGGTGACGGTGCGCAACGTGGACCTGACCCACGAACTGGCCGTGCTGGCCTACCACGCTACTCAGCTTCAGAAGGCGGTAGACCCTTAGGCTCTTTGCTGGCGCTGCGGAAAGATCGCAGCGTGTCACCCAGTGCCTGACCCAGCTCGGGGAGCCGCTTGGGCCCGAAAATAAAGATGGCTAACACCAGCAACATGGCGATTTCGGCGGGCCCTAAAGACCACAACAGGGTGACTTGTTCTTGCATAGCTCCTCCAGAGTTCATTTACCGCAAAATTTTATCAGCCACAGGCTGACCTCGTAATTGATCAAGATCGGCAAAGCCACCACAGTGGCCGTGAAAGCGTCGGGTGTGGGGGTAGCCACAGCGGCCACCACAAAGGCCAGGAAGTAGGCCATACGGCGATGGCGGGCCAGGAATTTGGAGGAGACCAGACCGATTCCGGCCAGGAATAAAAGCACAATGGGGAGTTCGAAGATAATGCCACAGATGACCGTCACGGTAACCACGAAGCCCACGAATTCACCGATCTTGAGCTGAGGCACCAGTTCGGCGGTGGCAAAGCCGAGAAAGAAGCCCATGGTGCCGGGCAGCACCAGTTTGAGAGCGAAAGCGCAGCCCAGCAAAAACTGAAAGATGCTCAGCGGCAAAAGGCGATAGATCCAACGCCGCTCGCCTTTCTCCAGACCGGGCAAGACGAACATCAAAAAATGATAGAGAAAGACGGGGGCGGCCAGACAGGCGCCGCCCACCATGGCGGCGTTGAGATAGGCGAAAAAGCCTTCGGTGGGGTTGGTAAAGATGAGTTTGTTGCCTTGCAGCAGGGGTCGCACCCAGTCCAGCAACTTGGGCACCAACTGATAGCAGATGAAACAGGCCACAATCCAGTAAAAGAGAGACCAGAGGATGCGCCAGCGCAACTCCTCGAGGTGACCCACCAGGGTCATGGGTTGGTCTTCAATTTCCGGCAGGATAGTACGGGCCACGATCAGTCCTTGGGGGCAGCCAGGGCCCGGGGCTCTTCGGGCAGCGCCTCGGGTTCGGCGGTTGCCGCCTGAAACGATTTACCAAAGCCGGTCAGGCTATTCCACAGTGACGTGGCGGTCTTGACAATAAACTTGGGACCAAATAGCAGCGTGGCCAACAAAAAGATGCCCACCCATTCCCACAAACCGAGTCCAAACATGCCGCCTCCTAGCGTGGTTTACTATCCCCGTTTCGCGGTCGGCCTAACCCAGGGCCAGAGCAATACTCGAACAGGCGTACCGACGGATAAAGCCTGAACTTCTTCCGCAAGTTCCAATAACCCGTCAGATTCGGCGATACTGCGAAAAAGATGACTGTCCTGGGAGCCGGCCAGGGTGACCTGGTCCTCTTGCAGGCGGCAGCGCATAAAGAAGCGCAGGCCAACCTTTTTTTGGACGTGCTGAGCCAGTTGGGCCTCGATGACCTGGAGACCTCGGCCGGGGCCTCCCTGGAGGCGGTCAAGCAGGGGGCGCACGAACAGTTCGAAGCCCACGTAACAGGAGACGGGGTTGCCTGGCAGGGCAATGACGGGCTTGTGTCCGAGACGGGCGTAGCCCAGCGGTTTGCCGGGGCGCATGGCCACTTTCCAGAGCTGCAGATCGGCACCCAGTTCGCGCAGCACCGTTTGCACATGATCGTGATCGCCCACCGAAGCGCCCCCGCAGGTGACAATGGCATCGACCTGATCCAGGCAGTCGAGCAGGGCTTGACGCAAGAGTTGAGGCTGGTCGGGGACAATGGGCAGGCGCACGGCCTGGCCACCACATGCCAACACCTGAGCCTGCATGGCGTAGATATTGGAGTTGCGCACCTGGGCCGGACCCAGAGGCTGGTCCAGTTCGACCAGTTCGTCGCCGGTAGAAATCAGGGCCACCCGCGGGGCCGGGATGCAGAGCAAGTGGGGATTTCCCAAGAGGGCGGCCAGGCCGATGCGGGCCGAGTTGAGCTGACAGCCCGCCCCGAGGAGAGTCTGGCCGGCGTCGAAATGCTGACCGGCCGGACGCATATGGGCGCCGGGCTGGAGGTCGCCGGAGAAATGGATGTGGGGGGATTGGGCTCGAGCTTCCTCCTGGGGAACCACGGCCACCGTGCCCTGAGGCAGGGGCGCACCGGTGAAGATGCGGCAACACTGCCCGGGCTCAAGTGGGAAATCGGGCCACTGGCCGGCGGCCACACTGCCGATCTGGGTGCACACGGGCTCGAGCGAGCCCAGCGCGTAGCCATCCATGGCCGAGCTGGCGAAGTAGGGATGGCTCTCGCGAGCCACCACATCCTCGGCCAGGGTGCGACCCAGCGCCTGCTCTATCGGCAGGCGCTGGGGCGCCAGAGCGGTAGCCCCCTCGAGGATCTTGTCGAGAGCCTGAGCTACCGTGAGCAAGCTATTCTTGCCAGGCTTCCACGACCAGGGCCAGACCCTGACCGCCGCCGATACAGGCCGAAACCAGCCCGTAACGGCCGCCGCGGCGACGCAGTTCGTGCAGAATGGTGAGCGTGAGGCGGGCTCCCGAGGCGCCCAGGGGGTGTCCCAAAGCCACCGCGCCACCGTTGACGTTGGTCTTTTCGCGGGGCAGGCCCAACTCTTTCTCGACGGCTACATACTGGGCCGCAAAGGCTTCGTTGATCTCGATCAGATCCATATCGGCCAGGGTCAAGCCGGCCTTCTGAAGGGCGTCGCGCGAGGCCGAAGCCGGGCCGATACCCATGATGTCGGGCTGGACCCCTTTGGCGGCCCAGGAAACCAGTTTCCCCAGCGGTTTGACACTGCGCTTGAGGGCCGATTCGCGCGTGGTCAAGACCAGCGCGGCGGCTCCGTCGTTGATGCCCGAGGCATTGCCAGCGGTGACGATGCCGGTGGGTATGAAGGAGGGCTTGAGTTTGGCCAGCGCCTCGATGGTGCTGTCGGCGCGGATCTGCTCGTCGCGGTCGATGCGCTTGGGGCCTTTCTTGGAGGGGATCTCCACAGCCACAATCTCTTCGGCCAGACGGTCGACGGCGGCGGCCGCCAACTGGTGGCTGCGCACGGCCAGTTCGTCGGCCTCCTCGCGAGTCACCTGGTATTTTTGGGCCAGATTTTCGGCAGTGATGGCCATAGTGCAGCCACAATAGGTGTCGGTAAGGGCCGCCCAGAGCATGTCTTCCAGCCGCGATTGGCCCAGGGGCAGGCCAAATCGAGCCCCAAAGATGCTGTGGGGAGCCTGGCTCATCGACTCGGTGCCGCCTACCAGCACTTCGTCGGCCTGACCGAGGAGAATTTCCATGGCCCCGTTGACGATGGCCTGAAAACCAGAACCACAGAGGCGATTGACACCGTAGGCGGGCACCGGCACCGGCACACCACAGCGCAGGCCCACGTGACGCGACAGGTAAGCGGCGTCAGGAGAGGTTTGCAACACGTTGCCAAAAATGATGTGGTCGATCTCTTCGGCCTTGACGTCGGACCGACGCAGAGCTTCGCAGCCGGCAATCACGGCCAGGTCGGCGGCCGACAGGTCCTTGAGACCGCCGCCATACTTGCCAAAGGGGGTGCGGGCACCACCCATGATGACGATTTCTTGATTGAGCATTCCCATCGTATTCTCCTATTCGCCCTTGAACCGGGCGGCGCGTTTTTCGACAAATGCGGCCATGCCTTCGTGCATGTCCTGGGTGAGGCAGAGTTTGCCAAACTCTTCCGACTCGATAGTCAGTCCCGAGTCGATGTTGGTTTCCAGGCCGGCGGTCAGGGCGCGCTTGGCGGCCGCCACGGCCAGCGGGGCCTGTTGCATGATCTCTTGAGCCACCTGGCGACACAGGTTGAGCAGGTCGGGGCCGGGCCCGGGCACCACCTTGTTGACCAACCCAATATCTAGAGCGTAGTTGGCGTCGAACTTGCGGCCCGTAGCGATCAACTCCATGGCCAGACCGCGGCCCACCAGGCGGGCCAACCGCTGCGTGCCCCCGTAGCCGGGAATGATGCCCAGACCCACTTCGGGCAGACCGAATACGGCGTTGCTGGAGGCAAAGCGGAAATCACATGCCAGGCTCAGCTCCATACCGCCGCCCAGGGCAAAACCGTTGATACCGGCGATGACGATCAGGCGCGAGGTCTCCAGGCGCCGGAAGAGTCTGCTGCCGGCCAGCGAGGCCTCTTGCCCCTGCTGGGCCGAGGTGCATTGCTTGAGCTCGCGGATGTCGGCGCCAGCCACAAAGGCTTTGTCGCCGGTGCCCGTGATCAGGAGCACTCGATTGACGGGATTGGCTTCGATCTCATCGAGAGCCTGACCCATCTGATCGATGGTCTCGGCATTGAGCGCATTGAGCGCATTGGGCCGATTGAGCACCATCACAGCCAGGCCGTTCTCGAAGCAGAGAATCATGTTGCTATATTTTTGACTCATACCTTGCATAACCGGTTCCTCCTAGAGACGAAATGGATCCATAGAGACGGGTTTGGGGGGGTCCTGGGCGTAGTCATAAAAGCCTTTGCCGGTCTTTTTGCCGAGCAGGCCGGCCCGCACCATGGCCCGGTTTAAGGGACAGGGGCGGAACTTGGAGTCGCCAAACTGTTCGAAGAGCGCCTGACAGGCGTGCAACTGCACGTCGGTGCCGATCAGGTCGAGCAGGGCCAGCGGGCCGATGGGCATGTTGCCGCCCAATTTCATGGCCGCATCGATGTCAGCCACTTTGCCGGCCCCTTCGTAGAGCGCCCAGGTGGCTTCGTTGAGGTAGGGGATGATGAGCCGGTTGAAGATGAAGCCGGGGGTGTCCCGCGTTTCCACGGGAGTCTTGCCCAGCTTGAGCGAGACCTGCCAGATGGCATCAAAGGTGGCTTGACTGGTAAGCGGTGTGCGCACCACTTCGACCAGCTTCATCAAGGCCGGAGGGTTAAAGAAGTGCATGCCGGCCACCTGATCGGGCCGCTTGGTGGCCTGAGCCATCTGGGTGACCGATAAGGACGAAGTGTTGGAGGCAAACAGGGTAGACGGTTTGCACAACTGGTCGAGGTGGGTGAGCAGTACCAGTTTGGCATCGATCTGCTCGGTGATGGCTTCGATGACCAGATCGGCCTGGGCGACATCTTCCAGACTGGTGGACGTTGTGAGGCGCCCCAGAGCGGCCTGGCGGTCGCCGTCGCTCATCTTGTCCTTCTGGACAAACTTGTCGTAGCTGCCGCTGATCGACTTGAGCGCCTTGTCGAGAAACGACTGCTGTACGTCGCTGAGAACCACGTTGTAGCCGGCCGCCGCGGCGATCTGGGCGATGCCCGCCCCCATTGTACCCGAGCCGATTACGGCCAGGCTTTGAATCTGACTCAAAACAACCAAACCTCCTGGAAAAACTGTGGGGCGCACTTAAGGAGATGGCTGCAGAACTCCTTTTGAGAGAAATTTCAGGACGCCCCGGCATACTGAGCCCACATACATATATTTGGAGGACCTTCCCCGTGATTTCCGCACTCGCCAAACAGTCAAGACTTACCACCTACTCCCCTGCCCCCAGGGTCAAAAGTGAAGAGGCGGGCGGACCGCAGGATCAGTTTACGCCCAGCCCGGTTTCTTTGAGCCCGGAGAAGCCCGCCGAGAAGCCCGTTCAATCGGCCCCGATGTCGGCCTGGGCCCGAGGCACGATGGCCGGAATGGCCGGACTGATTGGAATTTTATCGCTGACCGGCTGCACTGGCAACAACGGCCCCAAGCCGACCCCCCAGGTGGAGACGCAGGTTCAGAAAGAAGCTCGCCAACAACTGTCCCAGACGCTGGCTCAAATCGAACGCGGCATGCCCAGTGTACAGGGCGAGAGCGGGCAGCAACAGTCCGAGCAGATCACCCGTCAGGTGATGGACGCGGCCAAGAAATACGCTCAACAGTCCGGCAAGGACGGCCCGGGCATCGTCAATGACCTGCGCAACCTGATGCAGGACCACCCGGCCCTGACTATCACCAGCATGTTTGCACTGGGCACCGCCACCGGCGTGGGCCTGGAGAAATTGGGACTGACCGACGGCGTCAAGAGCGGCGCAGCCACCATCTACCAGGCCGCCAAGGATCACCCTTTCATCGCTACCGGTATCGCCCTGGCGGCTGCCGGCGGAACGGCGTATTTAATTCACCAGGTGGTGACCAGCGAGGGTACCGTTCCCGCCAAGCCAACCGGCGCTCAGGCCGAGTCTTTGGAAGGCACGTTTAAGTCGCTGGAGGAGCGCATTGCTGCCAACCCCAACGTGGACGCCAAGGACGTTAACAAGGACGTGATGGCGGCCATCTCCAAATATCAGACCGATACCGGCAAGCCATGGGAGAAGGTCATTGACGACGTCAAAGCCTTTGCCTTTGAGCACCCGGTCCTGGCGGCCACCGTGGTAGCTTCGGCCGGCGTGGCCACCGGCGTAGTGCTGGAGCGGGCGGGCGTGCCTGACAAGGTGGCCAGCCTGGCAGGCCTGGCTTTTCAGGGCAGCAAAAGCGCCGCTTCTAACGTGGGAACCTTTATCAAGGAGCATCCGGTGGTTTCGGGCGCGGTGGCCGTAGGCATCGCCTCGGGCGTGGGCTACCTGGCCTACAATCACTTCAACGGGAAATAGTGGTCTTGAGCAAAAAGTCGTAAGCGTAGATGCCGGTTTGGTGGCCGTCGTTCCAATGAAAGGTCAGAGCGTAACGGCCCACCGGCAAGACCTGTAGGATTTGAGCCCGGGCTACGGTCGGGGTGGACGATTGGATGACGCGCAGGCTGGAGAGCCCTTTGGGGCTTTCGATTTTGTCGCGTTCGGCGCGACATGTGGCGCATGGACACTGTTTGCGCAGTATGCCCATGTCGTGGGCCGTGCGATTGCCGTCGGTCCACTGAATGATTAGGACTCCAGGCTCGAGGTCAAAGCCGGTGGGCTGGAGATTTTTCACAAGACTCCTAAGTAAACCAGGATGTGCCGTAGACCTGCACCACGATGATCAAGACCGCCACCAGGGCCGAGCCCACGGCCAGGGCGACTCGGCCCAATTCGTTCAGGATGCGATGGAAGAAGCCCTCCACCGACAATAATACATAAATCGAGGTGAATACGTTGAGACTCAGGTAGGCGGCGAAGTTGCGCCTATAGTCGAGTTGGGCCAATTCGGGGTGCTGGGTCAGGGCGCTCTGGGTGAGGCCGGTGCCCCACAGACCCAGGAAGACCAATAGGGGCAGGCAACAGCCCAGCACAAAAAGCAGCACTAGCGGCCTCTGGTCGCGGCGCGGATAGCGACCGTAGATCTGGGCCACAGCCACCGGCGTCAACCAGGCCACGGTGAGGAAAATCAGCATGGCTGACTCGATCTGAGGCTTGAGATTGACGTCGAGTTGTCCGATGCCGGCCTGCTTGAGCGAAAGCGGATTGGAACCATTGATAAATTTGGTGTAGTTGTGGCCCAACGTCTCCTGCAACTCTTTCTCCACACCGCGATGGGTGGCAAAGAGAATCCAGGCGCTGTACAGCGAACCCAGCGCCCCGGGCAACAACAACAGGCCGGCCTGACGGCGCCGACTGAATGACTCGAAACGACTGGGCGGGGCCAGCCGCCACAAAGCGTAGAGGCGCTCTTCGTCGCCCACTTTGACCTTGAGATACTCTTTGCTGGAAATGATATCGTCGGGATGGACCCAGTAGACGACGCGATTGCTGGTCCCATCAAAATAGCCGGGAGTGACCTCCACGTTGCCGCCGGTGGCCGAAACCACTCCCACAACAGGATCTTCGTCGACAGAAGTGACCCACAGGAAACCGCCGTAGCCCATTTTTCCGCTGGGGCTGCGCACAAAGCCGAGCGGCTCGAGACGGATTTCCATGCGGGATTGGCTCACCACTTTTCGCTCTGGCGAGGTAGTGGGTCCCAATTTGCTTTGCTGAGAGACCATGAACTGATGCAAGGCCAGGGCTTCAGGAGCAATGACCGCAGCCGGGGGAGCCACCGCGATCACTTCTTCGACGACCTCCACCTCCACTGGTGGGGGGTGGTCTTCCACCACTGCCGCCGCCAGGGCCAGGGGCTGAGGCGTGGCCGGCACCAGCGGAGGCAGGGCGGCCTGACCACGACTCTCGTGCACCCGCATGGTCAGGCCGGTGCGCAGGGTGTATTGTTCGAAGCGGACCACCTGTTCGAGTTGGCCGAAATAAGCGCCGGTCTCCAGGCGTTGCTCGGACTCGAGAAAGAAGCTGAAGGAGGCCGATATCCAGGCGTCCAGGCAGCGGGCCGCGTTGCACAGCACGGTTTTATCCAACTCTACGACTTCGTCTTTGGAGGACAGGCAAAAGGCGCCCACCTCGAACTCTTGGGACGTTTCGGAGGGCAGGCACTGATGGGTGAAGCTGCGCAGATCGCCGTCTTGCTCGAAGAAAACCAGGCACAGTTTGCGGGCGATCCGCTCCTTGTGGCCCTTGAGGCGCTCGAGACACTCTTTGAGCACGGGCAGCGCAGCTTCGACCGAGGGTGTACTGCTCCAGGACTGAGCGATTTCGCCCGGTAAACAATCAAGCTCGCGACAGGCCGCCACACACACGGCCGCATAGTAGCGGGCAAAATAGCCCAACGCGTCTTTGAGAAGGAGGGAGCAAGTGGCCAGTTCGCCCAGTTTGGCCCGCGAGTTATACTCTTCGACCAGATTGTGCAACGGCGTCGGCGCCGAGATGGGCTCGGTAACGCGAGGCAACTCCAAGGATTTGTCATTCATGGGGCGTGAGTCTGGTTTAGTGACCGCGACCCAAAGACCCTGCACACATGAAAAAAGCCGGCCTGAGCGGCCGGCTTATACAGGTCGAGGGTGCCCTGCCGTTAGAAAACGCGCTTGGCGCCCAGGTAACGGCTCTTGTAATAAGAGTCGCTGAGGTTGCTGACAGTAACTCCTCGCGAAGAGGAGGCGTGAATGAAATTGCCACCGCCCAGGTAGATGCCTACGTGGGACGGGCCCGGGCAGTAGGTTTCGAAGAAGACCAGATCTCCAGATTCTTCTTTCCCTTTGCCCACCGGGCTGCCCACGCCATACTGGACGTCGGCCGTGCGCGGCAACTGGATTCCATTCATCAGAAAGACCCGCATGGTGAATCCGGAACAATCGATTCCGTGTTCGCTGGTCCCTCCGAAAACGTAGGGAGTGCCCACGAAACGATGGGCACTGCGGGTCACTCCATTGAGCAACATACCGCGGCGCGAGTTGAGGCTGGGGCGGCGACGATAATCACCGCTCCGGTCGAGCACGAACTCTTCGTCTCCCGCTACAGCAACCTGGGCACTGCCTTCAATGCGAACAGCAGTGGCCTTAGGTGCGCTGGCCTCTTCGCGGGTAGCCCGCTCCTCGCCATCGGGAATGACAAGAATCAAACCCTCCGCCAACTGCCCGGCTGTACTTTGAGCAGGATTGGCTTTGACAAGTTGATCAATGGTTAATTGGTGGCGCTTGGCCACATTGGTGAGAGTGTCGCCTTTGCGAGCCGAGTATAGAGTCTCAGCAGACGCAGCCTGGAACCCTACTGCGAGGGCAGCCATAGCGACCAGGGAAGCAAATCTGAAATGCTTCAAATGCTCACCTACCTTTCTTCAAAGTGACGATTCAGGTTACCCCAGACCGCCCTGGAAAAATTGAATGGTTTTCAATCTTTCGTAGCCCCAGCGAGAAAATTCTCACCATCGGCGCCTCTTGAAGCCTTATAAAATAGGCCTTCTCTGTGTGAGAGGGCACCGAAAAACTTGAATCGTTTTTCGGCGTGCCGAGCGGTTCGTGACAACAGGGACGGATCCCTCCCTGGCAGAAGAGGCTGGTGAGATGATCTGCGGAGACTGCAAAACAGTAGTATTGGTGGGCGAAAAATGTCCCAAGTGCGGCAAGACTTTGGCGCTTTTTAAGCCTCCGCCTCAAGAGTTCGACAAAAAGGGAGAGCTGTACAAGTTGACGCTGGAACTGCGCGCCGGGCACATTGAGAAAGAAGCTTTTGCCCAGTATTTACACAGCGAGAACGGCAAACTGAGCATCGCCCGCGGCAAAGTGCGGGATGGCGACGAACCGCTTCTTGAAGAAGGCTTTGCGTGCTGGGAGACGGCTCTGCAACAGGCCGCAAACTGGTTGCACAGCAACAGCGATCTAGAACTGCAGTCTGCCTTAAACTGGGCCACTCAGGCCGACCAAAACATCAACCAGTCGATCGCCGAAGAGTTTGAACGGAGCTGCGAGGAACTGCGATCGTTTCAGGCCGATCTACGACTGAAGGGCTATCCGCTTTAGCGATGTTGCTCTAGTTCCGGGATAGGCCGAAAGAGGCTGTTGTCCAGCCCCACATTGATGCGCACCCCTTTGTAGACGCGCATGGAGGTGAGTTTCTCGTCCACGAAAATCTGGGCCTGATAGGGAAAGTAGCGGCCATCTGGCAATTGGCGCACGTCGCTCCAGACCACCCGTTTTTTACCGGGCTTGGCACCTTTTTCAGCAACCACCGTATACTCGGCCTGCACCGGCACGCGCTTTTGGGAATCGATCCAGCACACGGCGGTCCAACCCGGGTCGGCGGGATTGAGAATCTGAATTCGATGGACGGTGATGTCTTTCCAGGTCTCGCTGCCCAGATAATAAAACTCGCGGCTGGCGTCTTTCTTGTAGCGTGTCAGCACAAAGGGCAGCGAGTCAGGGGCTATCTGTGGATCGACTCCGGCCTTGGAAGGGTAGTTGTGACCCACAAAGATATAATAACTGTCACCATCCCGGATGGTCACGTGGAGCTGGTTGACAAAGGGCTTTTTGGGATTGGTGCCCACCCGGTCAAAGCGCAGCATGTTAGGCGACTTAAAAAAATACTTGGTGCGGGCTGTTTGCACCAGGTGGCCCGCCGCCCCTTCGGCATCAAGCTCTTCCCCTTCGGCCACCAGATCCTGAACGGGCATTTGGCCTGGAGGCGTAAACAGACTTTCGAAAAGTTGGCGGGCCTGTTCATTGCGCGAGGTGTCTTCAGGCAAGACGAAAGGGGAGGTGGCCACGGCCAGCATAACCACCAGAGCGGCAAACTTCATAGGAGTATGGTTAGACCCAACTGCTTCGCCCCCCTTTAACATGGAGGATCCGGCTGCATGGGAACGAAACGGGCTTCAACTTCGGGAGCGCCACATTGAGCTCCACTATGAACCGAGGTGGATGAACTTGATTATCTGTGTTAAATGCTCGCATCAAAATGGAGACGGAGTTGGCAACTGCGAACAATGTGGCGCGCAACTACCCAGAATGGTGCAAAACCCCCAGGACGAGGCTGGCCCGACCTACATCAGCGACCGCGTCAAAGAACTAGAAGACGCGGCCACCAAGGTTCAGTCGGGCGAGTGGAGTGTCGACAAGTTTTCTGAATATGTCGACGGCATTCTTCAGGTCATGAACGAGCGCGAGCAGAGCATTCGTTCCATCGAAATCCCGCCCCAGACTATCGACCAGTTTCGCGCTGAGCTAGAAGCGGGCTTCACTGGCATCACCCTTTACCACGAAGGACTGGCCCGCATGGCTGGCTACGCCGAAACTCAGGACCCGGCCAATCTGACCGAGGGCCTGGATCTGGTAAAACAGGGCAACGACTACCTCAACGAGGCGCTGCGGCTCAACTACACCAGCCAGAAAAAATACGAAGAGATGTACCTCGACGCCTCAAGTATGATGTAGGTGTTGACTCATCTGCTCTACAACCAGGGCGCCGTTGCCGCTATGAGCCACCAGGCTCATTTCAACGGCGTCCAGGGCGTTGCTGAAGTGCTCCGGTGCGGGCTCTCGGCAAGACCGGTGGGCGTACAGAGCGGTCAGCAGCCTCAGAATGCCGGGCAGCGACCAGAGCAGCAACAGCCCCGATAGCAGGCTGTTGGTGAGCAGGTGAGTCTTGCGAAACCAGAGCGCCTTCAGGTAATCGTCAATCTGGGCGTCAAAGTTCAGTTTGACTATCTTCTGGTCGAGTTCGGCTACCGATCCGTGCCAGCCAAATTCGGGAATCTCCAGCGGGCAGGCGCCCATGAAGCCCTGGTCGATGCGTTTCCAAAGCTCTCGGTCGGTGTCATAGAGACAGGGCTTGAGCAACGACATGGGCATGACCTGAGCGACTAAAGGCAAGGCCGGCAAATCGGAGGCCGTCAGAGATTTCATGGCCGATTCCAGGGCCTGCGACCAGCCCGAACGGGCCTGCTCACGTTCAATCTCGGCCTCCATGGCCTGAATTTCCTCCCAGGGCAGACTTGGGGTGACACTGCGAATGACCGCCCCTTCGCCGATCAGAGCCTCGATCTCGGGCCGACTTTTCGGCAGCAAGGGGCCCAACTGACCGCGCACCGCCGTACAGCAAAAGGATGCCCCTACGCGAATTTCACCGTCGGGCAGTTGCGTCATCAGGTAGGGGAACTGACGGCAGGCCTTGGGCTTGGTCTGCGCTCCCAACTCACTGTGAATGGAACACAACTTTTGAGGGGTCAGGTAGCCGCAAGCCGGATGCTGGTCGTTGCGAAACATCTTGAGCGTGCCGTCTTCTCTTTCAAAAGCCTGACCGCGCTCCTGAATGACCCGCAAGGTGATAGGCAATTCTTTGAGGCGCTCGGCCAGTTCGTCTTTGAGCCAGACGTTCCAGCCGGTGCAAGAGCGCCCGCACTGTACGCAGTGATAGTGGAGGTTCTTGTCGATCTGGACGTTCATTCCTGACAGACGGCGATGGCCTGCCAGGCGCCCTGGCGGTAGACGGGCACCGTGTCAAAGGTGTGCCCCACCAGGCAGGTCTCGGCCCGCTCGAGGGCCCACAGGAAATCGGTCAACTCGGGCTCGCGTTGCTCTTTCCAGGCGTAGAGCCCGGTGAGCAGACGCAAAATGCCCGGAATGACCCAGAGCATCACCAGGCCGGGCAAGAGACCGCCCATGGTGAGATGTGCCTTGCGAAAGAGAAGAGAGTGTTGGTAGCGCTCGATCAGGGGGTCGAAGCGATTGCCCACCCCGGTGTTGACCCAAAGTTCTAATTCGGAGAGGGGAGCGTTCCAGTTGAAATCGGGCAGGTCAAGATCGCCGCTGCCCAGCACCGCTTCGTCGATTTTTCGCCAGACTTCGCGGTCCTGACTGTAGAGACAAGGCTTCAGCAATCCCATGGTGAGAATCATTTGGAGGAGTTGCAACTGAGGGCCGGCCTGGGTGGAGCGGGTCCAAGTGGAGGCCAGCAGTCCGGGGGGGAGCATCACGGTTTCCTGATCCGGTTGACCCAAACTACCCAGAGCTTTGGCCAGGCCGACAATGGCGTCTTCCAGCACTTGAGGGACGGTACGGTTGGACCATCGGCGCTGCAGTTCTTCCTCGAAAGCCTGACAATCGGACCAGGTGGCGTGAAAGGGCGGCAACACCTCGATGGGGCCGACCAGGCGATGGACCCGCCCCCCCCGGCTGAGCAAGTCCTCGATGGCGGCGCGGCTCTCTTCTAGAGGAGGGCCGATCTCCTCGCGCACGGCCGTGCAGCTGTAGGCGGCACTTACATGAATGACACCGTCGGGGGTCTGCGTCATCAAGTAAGGATATTGCTGACAGGTGAGCGGCTTGGCCTGGTAGCCCAACTCCTTGTGCACCGAGCAGAGCATATCGCTTTGCAGAAAGCCACAGCCAGGGTGCTCTTCGGTTTTGTTGATGAGGCCCTCTTTGAAGGCCGCACCGCGTTCTTGAATGACGCGCAACTCCAGTGGATGACCGGAGAGGCGATCCATCACCGCCGGCTCGACCAGAATGTCCCAACGATTATAGCAGCCCTTGCCGCACTGGACACACTCGTAGGCTATATTGGGATCAAATTGAAGCTGCATGAGCCATGGGGTTCAAGCAGGCGCCAGGGGCTTCCTACTACTTACGCCAAGTTTCGCCGATCACCCCAGCGTGCATGCCATAGACCTTCCAAAAGAAGGCCAGGCGCGAGGCCATAATGCGCTGCTTCCATTCGGTAATCTTCTGCATCATGGCTTTGTAGTCATTAAACACGTCTTGCGCCTCCTGGCGACGAGACTCCCAGATGCGCACAATCGGGTCCGAGGAACCCTCGTTGGCAGGGGGAGGTGTGTTGGCCGAGGGTTCGGCCGACTTTGTCGTGCCTTCGGCTTTGCTTTCGGCCTTGTTCTCGGCTTCGAAGGCGGGCGCTTTCACGTCCGGCTTCTCGACCAGAGGAGTGACGGCTTCGGATACGCCCTTGGCGGCTGCAAAGGTCTCGGTGATAGCCTCAAAGCGCTCTTGCTGCTTGGGAGTCCAGGGTTGCCCTTTCTTTTCCCAACCGGTCATCTGCATGGCGATGTCAGCAGTATAGGCCATCATCTCGTTGGCGAAGAGCCATTCTTTTTCTTTGGAATTCAGGTCGGTTCGGTCATTGACCGACTGGGCCAGCTCGCGCACGGCGGCCTTGTCGTCGTCGTTCTGATATTTCAGCTTGGACAGCCTGGCCTTGAACTCGTCGCGGCATTCAGCCAGGCTCTTCTGCTTGACTTTCGGCTCGGCCGCCTGAAGAGCACCGTTGACGCGCACGGAATCTTGGGAAAGGGGTTCATTCTCCGCTTTAGCAGGGCGAAAGACGGGAGCCTGGCTGGTGCCGATGCTTGGGAGGGAATTGATGTTCCTGATATTCATTGTGCACTACTCCTTACAACAAGCCACGAACGGCCTCGGCGTGACGGGTTCCCTGAATCCAGCGGGAGGTGGCAACCTCGTTCCACATGACCATGGTACTCTGACGGAAGTTCTCCATGTCCTCGCGCGCTTTCAGTTGATCATCCAACCAATCCATATAAATCTTGCGCCACATGTCGCGCAGGGTCTTGTTCTGCTTCTCCAACTCTTCCAGGCGAGACAAGAAGGCTTTCTGAGCGTCGCTGTACTCGATCTTGGCGGCCGGAGGCTCCTCGCCTGAAGGCGGCTGTTCCTCGGCCGGAGGCAGGGGCTCTTCCTCCTTGCTGACACTAGAACTGCTCGTGCTTGAGGTCCGCTGAGGGGCTTTGGAAGTAGAGGACGACTTGGTAGCCTTGGCCTTGGCTTTGGGATCCTTAGGGGTGAGGTCGAC
Source organism: bacterium (assembly GCA_018780265.1). Lineage (GTDB taxonomy): Bacteria > Vulcanimicrobiota > Xenobia > Xenobiales > JADMJV01 > JADMJV01. The sequence continues at coordinate 95,416 of JADMJV010000024.1, read as the reverse complement.
CTGGTCTTCCTCTTTCTTGACATCATCCGTCTTCAACTCCGCACCCAAATGCTGGGTGGCGCGGGTCTGCAGACTGTCTTCGTTCTGCTGACGGATTTTCTGTAAATCGAGGGCAGTTACGCCCTGAGAGACGGGTTGCATAGTGACGATCCTCCACGATGTAGGGCCAGTATACTCTAGAGCCAGGAGATGCGGAGGCGGTCGGATGTTAACTTTTGGCCGAGAACGAAAAAAGGCACCCGGAGGTGCCCTTTATCCAAAAACCTGGATAGCTTACAGCAAGGAACGCGTAGCTTCGGAGTTTTTGTTGGCAGACTGCATCTTGTCCTTCTGGACACCGAAAGTGATGTCGTTGATCGAGGTCAACAGCTTTGCGACGTTAGCGCGGTCATTTTCGTCGGCCTTACGGAGTTCGAGCTGGGTCTGACGCTGCGTGGACTGAGCCTGACGCATATCAGTGATCTGCATTTGCTGATCCATAGCCTGCTGGTTAAAGTTGGTAATTGGTCCTGCCATTTGTTTATCCTCCAGAAACTAAGTTTTGTTTGTTGATAGTAGTATCACTCATAGGGTGGTTGATGTAAAGACATGCATCGGTAAACAAAACGTAACAAAGATGTTTCCAATCTAATAATCTTCCACCGTCCACCTTTCTAGGCTTCGGCCGCACGATCTTGGGCCAACTTCATCATGACTTGCTGAGCGTGCTTGCCGAAATCGTTGTTGTAGCGCATCAAATCCATCAAAGACATCCTGGCAATTTCGGCCAGGCTCTCTTCCACAGCATTGAGGAAGAAGGCAAACTCTTCGTCGGTGGCTGTGAAGGGAGGCGATACCCGCACAAACTGGGGCATGTGCATCATGGACGCGATAATCACGCCCCGCTTGCGGGCATAGTCTTGAATAACGCTGCCCATGGAGGGCTGCTTCATCTCCAGGCAACGCATCAAACCGGCACCCCGATGGGCTTTGATGGCCTTGGGATACTTCTTGACGAACTCGTCCAGAGCCACCCCCAGGCGGGCGCCCAGGTCGATAGCTCGGTCCAGTACTCCATCGTCGGTCATGACGTTGAGGGCCGCCAGACCGGCTGCGCAAGACATAGGATTGCCACCATAGCTGGAGTTGTTGAACTGAGGCCGATCACGCTCGCCGTGGCGCACTTTGTCGTTGTAGAGTACCGCCGCTAAGGGCATCACCCCGCCCGACAAAATCTTGCCTACGCACAAAATATCGGGCACCACGCCAGAGGGTGTGTGACCCCAAAGGGTACCGGCCCGACCAAGTCCGCACTGAACCTCGTCAAAAATCAGGAAAGCGCCGACCTTGTCGCAATGCTCCCGGACTGCTTTGAGGTACTCGGTGGTAGCCACCTCGCAGCCAGAGGCCCATTGCACCGGCTCTAAAATCAGGGCCGCCGTATCGGCGGTCACGGCCTTCTTGACCGAGCCGATGTCGTTGAAGGGAATGACCGAACTGCCACCCACGGCCGGCTCGGTCCCCTTACGCCAGGCCTCCAATCCAGAGATGGAGAGAGTGGCGATGGACATACCGTGATAGCCGTACTGAGTGCCCACAATCCCCGGGCGACCGGTGGCCAGACGGGCCAGTTTCAAGGCTGCCTCTAAAGATTCGGTACCACTGTTGGCAAACCACACCTGATCGAGGCCCGCAGGAGCCAGACTGACCAGTTTTTGGGCCAGGGCCGCCGTGACGGGATTGACGAATAGACGAGCCGACAGGCCCACCCGATCTAACTGCTTTTTGACCGCATCGACCACTTTGGGGTGTCGGAAGCCGAGGCCAAAAACCCCACCCGCACCCAGGCAATCCATCCAACGCTGCCCGCTGGGAGAATAGAGGAAAGCTCCCTCGGCTCGCCATTCCAACATCTCTTCGCCTAAAACTCGAACGTAGAGCGGCAAGAAACGATCGATATGATCTTCGTAAACGCGCAGAGTCTCTTCTAGCAATTGCTGACTCTGCTCAGCGGACATTACATCGGGAAGGTCGTTTAACTGCGACAACAGCCCTTGCTTGGGCAAGGTAGGCTGGCTTTGCATCGGGGAATCCCCTCCTATGGGCGAATTGAGGTTTTGCACAGTTCTAGCCCGATTGAGTAAAACTCCTTGTTGTTGCGGCCAGCAACTCGCCCACTACCAGATGATGATCCTTGCCAAAAGGCGGCAACAGGTAAAAGCCGCGCACCTTGCTGCGCAATCGGTCCATCAGATCGATGGCCATGTCCGTGCCCAGTTTGCGGCCCTCACCGGGGTCCTCCACATTCTCGAAGCGGGCCAGCACTTCAGGCGGTATGATCACACCGGGAATGCGGCCGGCCGCGAAAAACTCAGCGTTGCGGCGGCTCACCAAGGGCATAATGCCAACCAGGATGGGAAGGTCCACATCCTGAGTCATTTCCAGCATGCGGTCCACATCTTCCTCGCGGTAGACCGGCTGGGTGTAGACAAACTGCGCCCCAGCTTCGATTTTTCGGTGCAGCCATTTGATCTGGGCGGTCAGTCCACGGACCGGATTGAGGCCGCCGCCGACACAGAAATTGGTGCGAAAACAGGGCGTCTCATTGAAAAGGCGCCCCTGATTGAGCATTCCCATCAGGCCCATCAGGTTGACCGAGCTCTTCACGTCGTTGACACGACTGGCGTATTTGTCGTGATCGCCCACATTCGGATGGTCCCCGGTCACCGCCAAAACGCCCTGAATGCCCGCCTGCCAACAGCCCAACAGGTAAGATTGGGTGGCCACCAGGTTGCGATGCGAAGTGGACAGGTGAATCAAGGTGGGAATGCCGGTTTCGGCCTGTAACTGGCTGGCCGACCACATGGGGTCGACGGTGACTTTGGCGCCGGCATTGTCGGGAACATCAAAGAGGTGCACGCCCCGTTGAGCCAGGTAGCGGCCGGACTCCAAAAAGTCGTGAAGTGAAGTGGTCCGGCCCGGGCGCAGTTCTACGCTGACGATCAAAGGAACCTTGCGGAAGACCTCGGCCACCACATTGGGCGGGGCGGACGGGGCGGGGCGGGGTGCCTCGCGGTGATAGATGCGCACCTCACTGACTGTGCGGGGCGGCGGAGGGGGGCAATCTTTGAGGGATTGAGCCAACTGCTGGATGTGGCCGGGCTCGGTGCCACAACAGCCGCCGATCAGGGCGGCTCCGGCCTGAGCCAGCCTCACGGCGTAGTGGCCAAACTGAGTGCTATCCACGTTGTAGGCAACTCGCCCTCGATCAATCTCGGGAGAGCCGGCATTGGGCACGGCGAACAGCGGCAGAGCGGTGACTCGGGCCAGGATTTGCAGGGTCTCGAGGATGTCGTAGGGTCCCCGGCAGTTGGCTCCGATCATGGCGATTTTCATGCGACTGGCCATAAGGGCAAATTCGCGCACATCGGCACCGGTTCCAGTATGCCCGTTCTGCACGCCGCCCACCGACAACAAGACCGGCCTGTCAAAGCGCTGAGCCACGCGCAGAGCGACCGAGGCTTCCAGCAGGTCCTGGAAGGTTTCCAGCACCAAAAAATCGACCCCTGCCTGGACCAGCGCGTCCATCTGTTCGTGAAAGATCTCTTCCAACTGCTCTTCCGAGTATTCGTCGCGCATGGAGTAGATCTCCAGGGGGCCCACGGACCCACCCACCAGACGATCGGGCAGTACCTGGGCACAGGCCCGGGCCAGCGAAACCCCTTCGCTGTTGATGGCGCGCACCTGGCTCGCCCGGCCGTAGCGGCCCAACTTGACGGCGTTGGCCCCATAGGTATTGGTGAAGATCACGTCGGAGCCAGCTTCCAGGTAGGAGCGGTGGACCAGGGCCACGATGTCGCGAAAGGTGGGGTCGAGATTGAGTGCGTCGATACAGGCCTGGGAGGTGCCAACCAGAGCCTGCAGGCGGGTGCCCATGGCCCCATCACCCACCAAAATCTTCTGGGACATCCGTTGTTCGAGCAAAGTCACCAGGGCGCGTGAGGAAAGCTGTTACTGCAATTCATGGTGGCGATATTGCTGAGGGTCCGTATCGCAAAGCTTTGAATGTCGTAACATATCTCCGGTCCATACATGGCTACGGCGAGAAAAGTTGCCACGATTTTGGGCACAAACGAAAGGGTTTGCTCCTGTACCTGAGTGACCGATTGAAACATCGCCACCAGAATACCCACGACGATGGCGGCCATCAACATCGGCCAGGAGCACTTGAGCATCAGATGGAGCGTCTCGTCCACCAATGCCAGCAAGAAATTCCGGTCGAATTTATCGGCCGCCAGCATCAACACGGGCTACATCGTCACCATAGCAACGGAGTTGACGTTGACCTTGGGCGCAATCTCGTTCCAGCTCAGCAACACCAGATTGGGGAAGCTGCGCTCGACCAATTTGCGCAGGGCCGGGCGCACCGGGGGCGAGGTCAGCAGCACAGGTTGCAAACCACGCTCTTGCAGCGTTTGCACCTGGGCCGCGATGGCCTGCAGAATCTCCTGGCCCACGTTGGGGTCGAGGTTCAGGAAACTGCCGGTCTCGCTGCGATGGATGCTGTGCTGAATGGTCTGCTCGATCTGGGGGTCGAGGGTGATCACGTTGATGGTGCCCTCGTTGTTCATGTACTCTTTACAGATGGTGCGGGACAGGGAGACGCGCACAAACTCGGTGAGCATCTCAGGATCCTTGGTCATGTGGACGTTGTCGGCCATCGTTTCCAGAATGGACACCAGGTCGCGGATGGAGACGCGCTCTCTGACCAGGTTCTGCAGCACTTTCTGCACTTCACCCAGGCTCAGAGCGTCAGGGATAACCTCCTTGACCACAGCCGGGTGAGTTTTCTTGATGGTGTCGATGAGTGCCTGAACTTCCTGACGACCGAGCAGATCGTTGGCGTGGGCACGCACCACCTCGGTGAGTTGAGTGGCGACCACCGAGACGGGGTCAAAGATCATACAGCCGAGACGCTCAGCATCGCCGCGTTGCTCGGGTGAAATCCACACGCCCGGCATGCCGTAGGTGGGGTCGACTGTCTTGGTGCCGCGCAGGTTCTTCAGTTTTTCCTCGGGACCGATGGCCAGGAACTGATTGACCTGCACCTCGCCCTGGGCGACCTCGATGTCTTTGATCTTAATCACGTAAGCATTGGGCTTTAACTGCAGATTGTCGCGGAAGCGCACGCCCGGGACCACGATGCCCATTTCCAGCGCGATGTGACGGCGAATCGAGGTGACACGCTCGAGTAGTTTGGCTCCCTGGTTGGGGTCCACCAGGCCCAGCAGGCCACGGCCCACCTCGAGCGAGATGGGGTCAACCTGCATCAGTTGCACCACGCTCTCAGGCTTCTTGGCGTCGGCCTTTTTCTGCTCTTGGGCCTGGACTTCAGCCACTTCCTGCACCACCTCCACCTTGGTGGTAAGCACATGCTGGGCGTAGAACATAGCCCCGCCCAGGATGAAGAAGGGCAGTGGGGGGAAGGCGAAGAGGCCTACCACGCCCAGGCCGCCCAGGCCAAACATCGCGCCAGCAGCCATCTTCAAGGCTTCCGGTTGGGCGGTAATCTGAGCCGCCATATCGGAACCGAGGTTGCTGTCGGAAGCGGCGCGGGACACCACCATACCCATCGCAGTCGACATCAAGAAGGCAGGCAGTGTGGTAATCAGTCCGTTGCCGATGGAAAGGATGGCGAAGGTGTTTAGCGCGTCGACCGCCGACATCTTGTGATAGAGAATGCCGATCAAGATGCCGCCGACCACGTTGACGACCATGATCACGATAGCGGCCATAGCGTCGCCTTTGACAAACTTACCAGCACCGTCCATAGAGCCGTAGAAGTCGGCCTCGCGCTCGATGTTTCGGCGCTTTAACTTGGCCTGGTCGGCGTCGAGCAAGCCGGAGTGAAGGTCGGCGTCGATGGCCATCTGTTTACCAGGCATAGCGTCCAGGGTGAAACGAGCGGCCACCTGCGCGATACGTTCGGCACCGTTGGTGATAACCATAATCTGAATCAGAATCAAAATGATAAACATAATGAAACCAACGATCAGGTTACCGCCCACCACCACGTCACCGAAGGCGGGTATCAAGTGGCCGGCGCCGATGGGCGCCTTGGTTACCGGGTCCTTGATATAGCCATGGAGCAAAATCATACGAGTGGCCGAAACGTCCAGGGAGAGTCGAAACAGCGTGGCCACCAGTAGTAGAGTGGGAAATACGGCGAACTGGAGAGGCTCGGAGATGGTGATGGATATCAGGATGGTGATAATCGAGCCGGCGATATTGAGCACCAGCAAGATGTCCAAAAACCAGGGGGGCATCGGAATGATCAACATCATGATGATGCCCAAGACCAGGAACGCCACCATGACGTCCGACATCTTGAGCAGCTTCATGAGCGGATGGGACGGATCCGGACCGGCTGCCGCTGGAGGTGGTGCCATCGATACTCCTCTACTTCTTCCGAGACTTCAGTTTCAGCGCTTTCTTGCGCTTTAACTTCATCACATAGGCCAAAATTTCCGCCACCGCCTTATACATTTCGGTAGGGATAGCCTGACCAACTTTGCAGGCCCCAAAAAGGGCCCTTGCCAACTCAACGTTTTCGATGATGGGTATCTCGTTGTCTTCGGCCAGCACCTTGATCTGCTGAGCCTTAATCCGCTCCCCTTTGGCCACCACCATAGGCACCTGGTCTTCACCCGGTTTGTAGCGGATGGCGATGGCCATGTGAGTGGGATTGGTCACCACGGCGGACGCGTTGGGCACTTCTTCCATCATGCGCCCCTGGGCGCCCTGACGCATCATCTGACGCATCTTGGCCTTGACGTGCGGATTGCCCTCGGTCTCCTTGTACTCTTCCTTCATGTCATGGTGCGACATACGCATCTGTTTCATAAATTGCTTGGACTGCCAGGCATAATCCAGCCCGGCCAGAGCCACACTGCCCATGACCACCCACTGCAAGCAGCGCCGAATGATGACCATGACAAACTCAGCCGTCTTGCCGATTTCTTCCATGGGAGCCCCGGCGAACTTAGGAATGTCGGAGGCCACTGCCTTCCAGCAGAGCACACCAATGACGGTCAGCTTGAGAAGTTGCTTGAGCAACTCGATGACCGACTTCATGGCGAAAATCTTTTTGAAGCCGGAGATGGGATTGATCTTCTCCAGCGTCGGCTTCATCGTCTCGAACGTAAAGAGCAGCTTGATTTGAAAGACATTGGCAGCCACGCCCATCAGGCAGACTCCGAGGAGCAATGGAAGCACACACATGAGGACGGTCACGCAATAGTGAACCATCAGCATAATCAGGGGGCGATCATCGAGGGCCGGGTGGGCGATCAACTCCCAGTAATACTTGGTGTATTCCGTGATGTGCTTGTACATCCAGTCGCCGGTAAACAAGAACATGTAGCCAGCGGCAGCCAGAACCCCGGTCGAGATGACGTCCTGGCTCTTGAGCACCTGACCCTTCTTACGGGCTTCTTGCAGTTTATGCTCTGATGGTTCCTCGGTTTTATCGCTGTCGTCAGACATTCCCTGGCTACCTCCTCTCCGGCGCTATTAAACCCTGCCTCCGACGCTACTTTGGCGGACGCAGCATTTCGATGGCCACGTCCAACTGCTCCAGATTGAGATCCATCCGATACTCCAACAACGTGATGATGTAGGGCAGAGACACCGTCAACAACATCAGACCCACCGCCAGGTTCATCGGAAAGCTCAACATAAACACGTTCATCTGCGGGGCCACTCGAGCCAGCAGACCCAGAGCAATCTGGGCCACAAACAGAGCTGCCACAGCCGGTGACGAAATCTGCAGACCGATCGTGTAAATATCACCAGCCAGAGCAATCATACTGTCTATCTGGATTTTTGTCATTTGAAAATACGTTAACGGAATTACCTTAAAGCTGTAAAAAACCGCCTCCCAGAGCTGGTGATGGCCGTTGATCATGAGGTAAATCAGCATAGCCACGTAGAAATGAAGGCGTCGCAAAAGGTTAACAGCACCATGGGAGGAGGGATCGGCCTGGGCGGCGGCCGACAGGCCCATCTGCACATCCAGCATTTCGCCCCCGAACTGGGCGGTGGCCATCACCAGAAAGGCGATCCAACCGATCACCAGTCCGACACAGATTTGACTGAGAATCGCCAGAATAAAAGCCCTCAAGTCTAGAGGAAAGGGATCTGGTATCGTCAACGACGGAAAGGCCAACAAGGTCACCGAGGCGGCCATGCCTACTTTGACGGGAGCCTTAAAGTGCTGACCACCCCAGATAGGCGCCTGCACAAAGACTGTGACGATTCTAACAAAAGCCAAGAGGCAAGTGCCCCAGGCCATGAAGACGTAGTCGCCCATCAGCGAGGGGAGGCCGGCGCGGGATTGGCATCGGTCCTGATAATGGCGGGCGCGTTCTTGGGCCCCATACTTTTGATGTAGCCAAAGATCTCGGTGGCGTATCCCCCCACCATCCCCGAGATCCAGGTACCGCAGATAATACAGGAGAGAAAGACCGCCAGCAGTTTGGGCACGAAAGAAAGGGTCTGCTCCTGAATCTGGGTGGTGGCCTGCAAAATACTGATGACAAGTCCGACCCCCAGGGCCGAAAAGAGCATGGGCGCCGACAAGAGCAAGATCAAATACATCGCCTTGCTGGAGATCTGCATGATGAATTCATCGGTAAAAAACTCTTCGCCAAATCCGAACATGGAAGACCTCCTTAAGGCGGAATGTTGAAGCTATTGACCAGCCCGGTGATGATCAGATGCCAACCATCGATCATCACGAACATCAAAAGCTTAAAGGGCAAAGATATGGTCATCGGCGAGAGCATAAACATACCCATCGCCATCAGCACGGACGACACAATCATGTCGATGACCAGGAAGGGGATGTAGAGCAAAAAGCCGATCTGGAAGGAAGTCTTGATTTCCGACAGGACATAGGCCGGGCAAAGTGCATAAAAAGGCACGTCGTTGCGATTTTTAATATCCTTCATCTTACCCAGGTTCACAAACAGTTGCAGGTCTTTGTCGCGCGTTTGGGCCAGCATGAAGTTGCGCAAAGGAGTGGTGAACTCTTGAACAAACTTCGGCTGCTCGATCTTGCCTGCCAGATAGGGCTGAATCGCGTTCTGGTTCATCTTTGACCCGACCGGCGCCATGACATACATGGTGATAAACAAACCCAGCCCCATCAATACCTGGGTGGGAGGCACCTGCTGAGTGCCCAGCGCCTGTCGCAAAAAGGACATCGTGATGGTGACGCGGATAAAGGCGGTGCACATCACCAGGATATAGGGGGCCAGCGTCAATGTGGTGAGCGCAAAGCTGACCTGCAGCATCGTGCCCACCTGGGCCCGCTCACCCATTTCTTTGCCATTGATAGAGATGCCGGGCATCTCAAACTTGGGAAAGTCGTTCTTGGGGGCGTCCTGGGCCCAGGCAGCCGCACCCAGCGCCAACAAAGCCATCAGGATCAGGAACATCCAACGCTTCACTTTTTGGCCCCCATTCCGGGCACAATCGAGAGGTAGTGCCGCAGGACATCTCCATACAGATTCTTAGAAGTGGCAGGGTCGACAGGCTCAGCCGCCTGAGGCGAGGCCGGCAACAAAGCTGCCAGGTCGGCTTCACTAAACTCGCACAGCGTGGTCATACTCTGCTCGGACAGCCCGACCAGCAAAACCTTCGGCCCTACTTTGACCAGAGCCAGCGACTGACTCGGTCCCACTGCCTCTCGGGCTAAAATATTCAGAAAGGAACCGGGGGTCGACTTGCTCCCTGCCATACCCGGTAGAAACTTCTGGAGCATTTTGAGAGTGACGCCGATCATCACGATGATCAGAAGTAACGAAAAGACCACACGACGCAGGTGGTAAGAAAAATCGATGGTAGGGTCCTGAGTGGGTCTGACCACTGCCGGCTCCCTGGCTTGAGCAGGCGGAAGGCTTATCTTGGTCACGGCGGGATGGGGATCGACTGCAACCACGGTGGTTGGCTGAGGGTCAGGCTGACCACCCGCTTGCAATGGAGCACTCCCCGTCAAAGCAGGCGAGGACCTTGGAGCCGGGAGTTGAGCGCCGGTTACGGGAGAAGACACGGGCGTCGGTGAGCCCACGGGAAAAGTCTGCCCAATGCCTTGATTGTGCAGCGGGGACCAGAACAGCGGCAACATCAGAACCACGATGCTGACAAAGGCAAAAGTAAAAACGTGCTTGGGATTGGGTTGGTGGTATGGTGAACGCTGCAGCATTGGAGATTCCTCCTACACCGGTCGCATAATCTCGGTAATTCGGACTCCGTAATTGCCCTCGATCTCGACGACCTCACCACGGGCGATCAGAGTGCCGTTCACTAACAAATCGACCGGCTCACCGGCCTCTCTCTCAAAATCGATAACACTGCCTTCCCCCACCTTGAGTATATCATTGACCGTCTTGTTGGAACGTCCCATCTCCGCGTCAATGACCATAGGAACGTCCATCATGATGGCCAGATCTTCCCGACTGGAACGGCGTGGGGCAGCAAAAGGATCCAACCGAAGCTCCTCTCTACTTGGTGATTTCGGTGATGCGGACGCCGTAGCGACCGTCGATTTCAACCACTTCACCACGGGCGATGCGTTTGTTGTTGACCAGGATATCGACCGGTTCCCCGGCTTCCTTATCCAACTCCAGCACTCCACCAATTTGCAGTCGCAAGATATCCCGCACCAGGCGCTTGGTCTTGCCCAACTCGGCATGGACCACCAGGGCCACATCTTTGAGCAATTCGATACTGCTGGGATTTACGTCCGCAGATCCGCCTTCGATAATCCCAAACTGGACAGCGCGAGGACCATCACTCATCGTATTCTTCGTCCCCTTCCTCCAGGACCTGAGAGATGCGAGCCGCCAACTTGCCCTCTTTGACCCCTGGAAACCCGCGAAATTTGGTACGCCCATTGACTTTAATGCGCAGTGGCTCGCGAATTTCCGTATCTAGCCTGATTGTATCGCCTACTTCAATGGTAAGCAACTCTCGAAACAACAGTTCTGCCCGCCCCAGGGCCATAGAAACCGGCACTTTGGCTCCCCCAATCTTGGTTGCGAAGATTGGAGTCACGGAAGCCATTGGGTTGGTACCACCCATATTGCTCCCAGTGCGGGTGAGCACGAACTCGTCGTAAGAACTCTTAGGAATACTGGCTTTCAAGTAACGAAACGGGACCACCGCGTTGACGATCCCCTTCGTTTGCCCAAGGTCCACCTGAAAGGCACTGACCACCATCGTTTCCCCCGGGGGATAAAGATATACAGCATTGGGGTTCAGTTCCAAACTCTCCCACTGCGGGTCAACCGGCTTGAACTCTTTCCAGGCGGCTCCGTACGCGCCCAGGATTCGGCTCAAGGGTCGCCTCAAAATAGCCCGTTCCAAGTCGGTCAGATAGGTTCGCGTTTCGTCTCGAGGGGGCAGGCCGCGGCCGCCCATTAACTTTTCGAAGATGGCGAAGGTGAGGTCGAAATCGAAGTCGAGAAAAGCCTGCGACTCGGCGTCAAGTCGAAAGACCAACATGGGCGATGGGTCTGGCAAGTTGTTGAGATAGTTGCTGTAAGCCCGCAGTTGAAACCGGAGCAGTTCCATATTGAATCGTATCTGCAGCAGGGGGGCCATCTGCGTAACCACCCCCTCGGCAAACGACACCGAGAGCTTATTCAGGAAGCGATTCTGATCCGCGGTAAACTTCTCCGTTTGACGGAAGTCGTACGGATTTGCCCCCTGGGCTCTACGAGGACCCCGTAGTGGGTCGTAGCTTCCTGGACTATCTAGCAACGCGATGCTCCTTGTTGTAGCCGTTCAGGTCCGACCCCTCAGTACGACGGCGATGGGCCGACTTTCGCCTCGATTACGAAATAGCCCTTCCCGCCCGGTTGTGCAAGAACGCGCCAAGAAGCCAGCTTTTTAGGCTGGCTCCCTGGACCGCGATGTTTGTTTGGCCTAGCGAACGAGGCCGAGGGCAGACTGCGTCAGCTTGTCCATCGCACGGAAAGCAGCCATGTTGGACTCGTAGGTCTGCTTGGTCATAACCATTGCGAAGCCTTGCTGAGCGAAGTCAACATTGGAGAGTTCCAAACTGCCCGGGCAAACACCGCCCAGAGCGCCCTGACCGGCAACACCAACCACTGCTTTACCGGAATTGTCAGAACCTTCGAAACTGGTGGTACCTGTGCGCTTCAAAGAGCCTGGATTGGCGAAGGAGGCCATGGCTACCTGAGCAATCGGCGTCTTACTGGTGGAACTTTGACCGGTCACTGGATCAACCTGAGTGGATTCACCGTAGAGCTTACCCGTTTCATCGAAACTATAGTTCGTGTATTTGCCACCATAAAGATTGGTGTTGGGGTCGAGCGACAGACTGATTGGTCCGGCCTCGCCCGCGATATTGCCCTGCGAGTCGACCGGGAAGCCTTTGACGACCTTGCCGTCACTGGATTTCAGTTGCCCGTCCTGGAAGGTGAAGCGACCGTCGCGGGTATAGTGATCTTTGAAGCCGTCGTTCAGCATAAAGAACCCTTGCCCATTGATGGCCAGGTTGGTCGGAGTCTGGGTCTTGAACACTTCGCCCTGGGTGAAGAGGATGCTGGTGGCCTTTTTCTTCGCTCCTCGGAGTGTACTGTTCATCACATCGTTGAAACCGACGGATTCGCACTTGTAACCCGGCGTGAACTGATTTCTCATGTTCTCCGAGTAAGCCCCGATGGAAGCCTGATTTTGGCTGATCGCATTGCTGGCACCGGTCATATCGAACATATCTGTATTTCCTCCTTCACCCAACTGACCCGAACTATTGCCTGACTAGAATAAGTGTTACAGGTTAATGAATATTTTCTTAAATATTGACAGTTTATGAACTCGCCCTACCCTTTGGCTCCGGGTGCATCCACATTCTCCACCAGAGTCACTCTCATGGCCTTGAATCGGACTCCTTTGTCCTTGGCCTGAGCCTTAAGTTCTTCTTCACCTTCCCGCAAAATTTGCCTGGTGGCTTTGGAACTGGTTTCAAAATCGGCCCGAATACCATCATCCGTATGCACCAGCTTCACTTTCAGCTCACCCAGATACTCAGGATTGAGCTTGAGGTGAAGTTCGGTGCGGTTAGCAAAGTTGCGCACCTCGATCTGCTGCAAAATTTGATCGATGACGCTCTGACGCTCGCGCGCCTTATCGGCCGAACTGGTCTTACGAAGTTCATCGGCAAAGCTGGCCTCCTTGACCAGCAACTGGTCCAAATTACTGGAAGAGGAAGACTTACCCTGATCCTTCTTCTGCAGTTCCTCAACGGCTTGCAGCGTCTTCTCGTCCGCTCGCTCGGCCTCGCCGCTCACCTTGACCGAGGCCCCTTTGCCGGCAATCATCTCGCCTGGCGCTTTGGCCGTTTTACCCGCCTTGGAGGCCTGAGCCTGCGGCTGAGCTACGGGCTGCTGGGCCAACTGAGGCTGGCTCTTTACGTTCTGCTGATCCATGCTGGCAAACTCAGCCAGACGCAGAGCCTGCTTCTCCGCCAGAGACATGGTATCGACATTCTTGGCCATCAACTTCTTCATGTGAATCGCTCCGGTACGGTCCACCGGTTGCTGTTGAGCCAACTTGGTGTCTTCGTGCTCCTTCGCCTCGCGCTTCTTGTCCTTGCTGTCCTTGGCCTCGGCCTTTGCCTCCTCCTTATCGGACTTCTTGGACTTCGGAGTGGCCGAAGCGTCGTTCAGGGCCGCGTTGAAAGCCTCCGCGTCGCCTCCCTCTTCTTTAGCTTTGGGCTCCGTGCGAGCCACTCCACCGGAGGAAAGGACCGAGTTCATCATGTTCTGGTCGAGCATCCGTTAACCACCTATTCCTTTGTAGCTGCGATAGTTGCCCAGAACCTTGTTGACATAGTCCTGAGTCTCTGGGAAGGGAGGCACCGTGCCGTAGCGGTCCACGCTTCCGGGCCCAGCGTTATAACTGGCTACAGCCAGAGTCTGGTTGCCACTGAAGCGGTCCAGCATCTGCTTGAGATACTTCGTACCACCCATAATATTTTGGTAGGGGTCATAGCCATCGGCGCAGCCCATTTCCTTGGCTGTGTCCGGCATCAACTGCATCAGCCCCATCGCACCGCAGCCGGAAGTGGCCTTGGGATTAAAGGCCGACTCTTGCTTGATGACCGCCCGAATGAGGGCTTCGTCCACCCCATGCTTCTTGGAAGCCTCGCTGATCATCCCATCGAAGTCCTTGCTATCGCCCTTCCAACTGGAGGGAGCGGCCGAGGACGTTGCCTTAAACTTCTTGTCATCCGACATCGAATTGAGCAAGCTCTCAAAAGACACCCCGCCTTGACCGGCGTTGCGGTCACTGGTGATGCCTGGCTTCTGATTGGAGGTGCGCTGCATAGGACTGCCGCCCTCCAGCCTGGCTTCCATCTGCTGGATGCGATTTTCGATAGCGTTGATGCGGTCAAATGACGACATGAGTGCCTGCCTCTCTACTAATTCTCTTCTGCGGCCTTTTGGGCCATGTCACGGGCAAACTTGAGGGTGGCCAATTCGTCCAGGGTGCGCGCCTCTTCCGCCTCTACTTCGGCATCAAAGGTGGCCTTGGACTGTTCCTTGTGCTTTTCATAGGCCTTGCGTTCCATCATGGCTTTCGCAAGGTTCTGAGTCTGCTCTTCAATCTTAATCTCTAGCTCCTGGATTCTCAACTCATGATGTTTAATTTTACCTTCGAGATTTTTAATATGTTGAGGAAACCAGCGCAACTCGGCAATATTCAGAGCCCCGCTCAGACGCTTCGTCTTCAACTCAACATGAACGTTAACAAGTTCTTGCTCGCGGTCCGCCTTGAACTGACGCTCTTGAGCCTGTTCCCGGCGCAGTTGCATCAACTTATCGCGCTCATCATCCTCCTTCTTTTTCTTCATGTCGAGAACTTTGTCCAGACGGTAGCGAAAACGTTTCGGCGGCATAGTGTAACCTTGTTCCTTAACCCATCATTCTAATCAGGCGCTCGACGGTGTCCTTCATGTTAGAAGGCTCGAAGACGTCTTGCTTCAGGAAGGCCTCCACCTCGTCAATCTTGTTAATGGCGTAGTCTACCTTGGGACTGGAGCCCTTCTGGTAAGCGCCGATGTTGATCAGATCCTCGTTCTCCGCATACACGGCCAATACCGAACGAAGCTTTTTGGCCGCCTCCTGATGTTGCTTGCTACAAATCTCAGTAAACACACGGGAAACGGACTGAAGGACGTCCACGGCCGGGTAACGGTTCTTATGAGCGATCTTACGATTGAGCACGATGTGACCGTCAAGAATACCGCGCACCGCGTCGGCAATCGGCTCGTTCATATCGTCGCCGTCCACCAGCACGGTATACATCGCTGTAATACTTCCGGTAGGTGAGGTCCCGGCCCGCTCCATCAACTTGGGCAGCAAGGCGAAACAGGACGGTGTATAGCCCTTGGTGGCGGGCGGTTCGCCGATAGCCAACCCCACTTCACGCTGAGCCATGGCGAAACGCGTGACCGAGTCCATCATCAGCATCACGTCGTGGCCTTTGTCTCGGAAGTACTCGGCGATGGCCGTGCCCGTGTAGGCCGCCTTCATGCGGGCCAGAGCCGGCGTGTCGGAGGTAGCCACCGTGACCACCGAACGCCTCAGACCCTCCTCGCCCAAGTCTCGTTCCAAAAAGTCTCGCAACTCACGGCCGCGTTCGCCTACCAGCGCCAGCACCGTGATGTCGGCTTCGGAGGCTCGCGCGATCATAGACATCGTCGTTGATTTACCCACGCCAGAACCGGCGAAGATACCCATACGTTGACCCTTACCAAAGGTCAGCATTGAGTCCAGCACACGCACCCCCAACTGCAGGGGATGCTCAATTCGAGGACGTGTAAAAGGGTTCGGAGGAGCGTTGTAAATGGGATACTCGGTTTCGTACTCCAGGGGACCCTTGCCGTCAATCGGCTCGCCCAGACCGTCCAGCACGCGGCCCAAAATTCTCGGACCCACTCTCACGCAAAGGGG
Source organism: bacterium (assembly GCA_018780265.1). Taxonomy (GTDB): domain Bacteria; phylum Vulcanimicrobiota; class Xenobia; order Xenobiales; family JADMJV01; genus JADMJV01. The sequence goes on along the minus strand of JADMJV010000024.1, from coordinate 79,391 downwards.
CTTGCCGGTACCGCGCACCTCACAACCCGGCGAAATACCGCCCATTTCACCCAGGGGCATCGACATCACACGGTTGCCCTTAAAGCCCACCACTTCAGCGCGAATCGGGTCGTTACCGTGCTTGTCATAGATATAGACCAGTTCACCCACCTGACAGGCCGGTCCCTCGGACTCGATGGTCAGACCGACCAGTTGCACGACCCGGCCGTGCATCTTGATGGTATTGATGCGCGGCAAAACTTTCTCATAGCGAGAGAAATCAAAACGCGGGGCAGTATCCATAGTTACTCTTCCTCGGGCGCCTCGGCAGGCGACTCTTCCTGATAGGGCTCCCCATCCTCGCTGGGCGGCGGAGGCAGATCCGGCACCCCGGTGTCCATGGTGGCCACCTGGTCGGAGATCTCTTTCTCCTGCAAAACCACCACTTCTTCAAGGCCAGCCGTCATGGCCGAGACGCGCGTGGCCAGGCGGGCGTCGATGTTGCCTAGATTGGTCTCGACAGCGCAGCCACCAACATCGATGGCAGCATCGGCAGTGACATCAAACTTCTTGAGCCCCTCGATCATTTTCTCGAAGTCCGAGCGATGCTCCACCACCTTGTCATAGTCGACGGGGTTGACACGAATCAGCACCTGCTCGCGGTCGCCGATACCGGCCAGAGCCAGACGCACAATGCCCACAACGGCCTCAGGATTTTGAGCCAATTCCTGACCCACCAACTTCTCGGCGATCTTTACGGCCAGTCGGGCCAGATCGGGCTCGGCCGAGGCCAACATCAGGTGCCGCTGCTTGATGGCCTGAATGAAGATATCGCGACTCTCCACCAACTGCTGATAAACTTGTTGCTGAGCAACCAGTCCTCCCTGCTGCAATCCTTGCTCGTAGCCTTGCTGAAACCCGATTTCTTGAGCCTGACGCTGAACCTGCTCGGCAGCCGCCTGAATCTGCTGATTGGCCTGTTCCATCATGGACTGGGCCTGCTGTTGATACTCCATCAACATCTGATTGGCAGCCGCCTGGGCCTCCTGCATCATCTGCTGGGCCCTTTGCTGGGCCTCTTCGATGATAGCCTGGTCCACCGGAGTCGCCTGCTGATAAACCACCTGCTGTTGCTGGTGTGACGACTCTTGGTGGCCTGGCTCCGGCTCAGGCTCATTACCTCCGGTTGGGACACGCACCGAAGTAGTGATTGGGGGCAATGTAGAAGGCGCAATGGTGGCCCGATGATTCAAGATGCGTGTGGCTGAAGGAGCCTTCGGCAGAGCCGCCAGACCCTCCTCAAAACCCTCGCCCCCGTCGGGCGGCGCTGAGAGGGGAGCGGCTTGGGGCGCAGATTGGTCCAGTCGGCTGCGAAAGATTACCCCCTTGCGTTCTGGAGCGGCGTCAAGAGGGGGAAGCGACAGCCCCCCCTCTTGGGATGGCTCCGCCGAACGATTGCCTTTAATTAGAGCCATGCCGACCTCCCCTTAGCGAAATTTGATTTTGCCCAGTGTCACCAGACCTCGCAAAATATTGCGAATCTGCTGCTGAGCCTGCTTGACTTCATCCCATGGCACCTGGCCAAGGGCCTCCACATCATTGCGCAAGGCGGTGGAAACCTCAGGAGAAAGGAAGCGATACACACGCTCTGCAAGTTCCCGATTGGCCCCCTTTAGGGCCAGCACCAAATCTCGGAAGTCCGTCAGACGGAGCACCTGTTGCAGGGAGCCGTCGTCAATGTTGTTGAGGTCGTCGAAATCGCAAAGCTTGGTCTTAATATCGCTGGCCAGGTGGGGGTTCTTCTGGGTGAGACCCGACAGGACACGCTCCTCGGTACTTCGATCAGCCTGATTAAGAATCTCCAGCAAAGTCTCTTTGCCATCCGCCTGGGGCTGAAAGCCCTCCTCCAAGGCCCGGTGCAGGCGCGACTCCAATATGGCCTCCAACTCCTTGACGATTTCCGGACTGATCTTCTCCAACTCCGCCAGACGGCGGGCAACTTCAGTCTGGATGGTCGGATTTAACTCGCCCAAGACAGAACTAGCCTGATGCGGCTCCAGGTAGCTGAGCACAACAGCGATCGTCTGGGGATGCTCACGACGGATCAGCAGCAGCAACTGATGTGCGTCCACGCGGCGCAAGAACCCCAAAGGACGATTGGTACTGGTGAAAGTCATGCTTCCACCGCCCCCCATGGGCGAGGGATAACCGCCGCCCTGAGTGCCCCCCATGGGGTTGGTCACGCCGCCCAATCCACCCCCGAGAGCATCACTGAGACTGGCGCCCGCCGACGAGTGCAGAAACTCATCGATCACCTGTGCGCGTACATCAGGGGAGATGGGAGGCAACTTGGAAATCTCCAGAGTGATGGCGTGCACTTCATCTGGGCCCAACTCCTTGAAGAGTTGAGCTGACACCTCGGGCGGAAGCGACATCAACAGAATCGCGGCCTTCTGTTTTGGGGGGAGATTAACGGTAGCGCCTGCCATAGTCCACTCTCTCTGCAGAAGTTCTGCCTATTAAAGATTCCACACAACTGCCACGAAGCCTTGTCGGACGGGGCTTTTCCGCCCATAAAAAAAGCCTCCCGAAGGAGGCTTTCTGAGGGACTCGCCCGCCTAGCCGGACAACCAGGTGCTCTTCAGCATCTCGGCCACCTTGGTGGGGCGCTCCTTGGCTAACTTCTCGAGAGCATCGGAGGTATTCACCTTGGTTTCCGTGACCGAGGTTACCTTGCCCGACTTGTCGGTGAGAAGGTCGGCGATGTCGGTAGAAGTAGAACCGTGCGAAGCACCCAGGTGCAAACCGCTGCGATCAGATTGAACACGATGCTGCTTCATCAGATAGACGCTGATCAGTCCGAGCATCATCATGGCGGGCACAAACAGCGCCAAACCGACCACCTGAGGACTCATTCCGGCGGACTGCTGAGGAGCCGCAGCCTGCTCGGGACCGACCATTCCGGCCGCTCCACCAGGGGCAATGCCGGCCAGAGTAGGCTTGGAGAAGGGGAGACTGGTGGCGGTGATTTGATCACCGCGAGCTTCATCAATTCCGATGGCCGCTTTGACCATTCCCAGGATGCGAGCTTCCACATCAGGCTTGACGTTGTCGAGCACAACACTGGCGCTGATGCGCTTGATTTCGGGGCTCTTTTGAACGGTTACGGTATCGGTGCGGCTTACCTCAACCTTTTTCGACTCAACCACGTGCTCGTAGTTGCTGTTCTTACTTTTGACATTCGATCCACCAGCAGCGGTGGCGACTTCGTCATCTTCGGGATTGTCGCTGAGAGGCTGGGCGTTGTCTCCACCTGCGTTGCCGCCAGGATTCTTGGCATAGCGCTCGACCTTCGTCTGACTCCCCACAACAACCTTGCCATCGTCGCCAGCACCACCCACGGAGTGTTGCTTGACTTCACGCTGAGCGTAGTCCATCTCGACCGTGACGGCCACCTTGGACTTGCCTTTGCCGAGAACCTGGTCGACTTGCTCCTGCGCTCTCTTGCGCAGGGTATCCGCCTTCTCTTGCTCGAGCAGACCCATTTTGCTGGCGGGCACGGAACCATCTTCCGACTGCTCCAGCATCCCGGTCAGGTCGTTCATCTGGGTATCAATAACTTTGACATTCTTCTTATCCAACTCGGGAACCGAGAAGGCGACGAGATGCACTACCGCTTCGACTTCCTTCTCTCCAATAGTGACTCCGGGCTTCAATTTCAGGGTCACCGTCGCCTGGGTCGGCTTGGCGTTCTCTGCGAAGGCCTGTTCTTCAGGAGAGGCGATCTTGACCCACGCATCACCCACACCTTCCATTTGGCGCAAGGCCTCGGTAACCTGACCCTCGAGCACGCGCTGACGCATTGCCCTGGCTTCAGCCTGGGTCTTACCCAGCGCCCCGGCATCTGGAGTGGTCTGAATCGCGTGGCGAGGGAGACCGTTCGACGCCAACAAGGCCTGCGCGCGGCCCCGGTCAGCCTGGTTTAACTGAATGCCATCCTCGGTCACTTTAACCGAGTGCTGAATGTTCATCTCCGTCAACTTGGCGGCACACGCCGTGACGTCTTCTTTCACCATTTTGGTGGTGTAAAGATCGACGGGCGTATTCTTCTTCATGTAGGCAAATGCAAATAGGGCACCGCTGATGGCCACAACCAACAGAGCACCAATGCCCATCCGAGCCCCTTTGCCAAGACCTGCCCAAATCTCCTTAAGCTTCCCTAGGCCGCCCCCCCCGGGCTTGCCTGGTGCCCCCCGCCCTGCGGTCATCCCGGCACGACTACCCGTGCGCATACCTGTCTGGATCCCGGTTGCCATTCAGTTCTCCTCTCCTACGGAAAAAGCCTTATGTGTGTCTTTTTTTGCTCGACCCCGCCTCGCGCTTTCTAGACCTGCATCTGAAACAATTGAGTCGTGGCTTGCGCCAACTTGGAAGTGACTGTCGTCGTGAGCTTCATCATTATTTCAGCCTTGGCGCCGGCGATCTGCACTTCGTGTAAGCTCTCGGCCTTGCCGGTCATCAGGCCTTCGGTCGCCTTCTTGGCACCGTCCTGAGCTTCGTTGACACTCCCGATAGCATCCGAGAGCATCTGCTGAAAACCACGGGCCTGCTCGGCGGAAGGAGCCTCTGAAACGGAGGACGGCCCCGACACGTCCAGGGTGGAAATCTTGCTCGAAATTCCTTGAATACCGGAGCTACTGGGAATACTGAATCCGCTGTTCTGCATCGCTTACTCCTTCTAACCTCTACCGATTTCGAGGGCCTTCATCGCCATCGCCTTGGCCGACTCCACGATGGTCGCGTTGGCCTCATAAGAACGAGTCGCCTGCATCATACTGGTCATCTCGCTGATAATATTGACATTCGGCATGGCCACATAGCCTTTATGGTCGCCGTCCTGACAGGCGTTGGGATTGGTGGGGTCGTAAACCCAGTTATAGTCCGAGTTGTCATTGGCGGAAGCAACCGACACGCCACCGCCCTGATAGGAAGCGGTACCTGACTTGGTGTCGAACTCACCACTTGCATCGAAAGATGCCGACGAGAATTCCGAGTCAAATTGAGCCTTCTGCTCGGCCGTAGCAATGGCCATCTTGCGACGATAGGGAGTTCCGTCAGCCGTCTTGGCGGTGTGAGCGTTGGCGATGTTCTCCGAAATCAGGTCCATCCGGAACTGCTCGGCGCGCATCCCGCTAGCTGCGGTATCAAACGTGTTAAAAAATTTCATCATGTCCTCCTAAACTAGCGGCCGCTGTTTTCGACGACCCACTTGAGGGCGCCATAGACTCCGGAAATCTTCGTCGCCAGAGCGTTATACATAATCTGATTTTTGGCCAGACTGGACATCTCGTTGTTGACATTCAGCTTGCCATCCTGACTTTCCACGGTGGGCTTCAAACTGGCCTTAGTCCAGCCACCCGCCTCGCCGGTAGCGAACTCCTGGTCGACACAACCTGCAACAGGGCTTCCTTCACCACTGCCGGCCTCAGCGTCCATCGCCTCGCGGAGGTGACCTTCGAAATTGACCGTCTGGGCCTGATAGCCCGACGTATTGACATTGGCGATGTTGTTCGAGATGACTTGCTGACGCAAACTGGCGGCATTGAGCGCCTTCTCCAAGAACTCGGTATCTGCGACCTTGAAAGGGTTTGCCACGACGACCTCCTTGACTACGAACCTGGGGGGAACCACCCACTCTTCTGTGCCCCGGTGGGTTAGGTATATGTTAACAAATCTACTGTTTCAGAATTGTTGAGGACATGTTACAGAGTCTTTAACACGGGGCACCAATTTCCCCCATGCCCGCAAAGCTATCCTGGCACGAAATCATGTTCTGTGCCTTTTCGAGCAGGCCCCTAGACAGAAGTCCGCCGGCTCGTGATAACATCCTCGTAGCCTCTTCGCAGCGTTCAAGTCGCAAGAGAGGAAGTAAGGCTGGACAGCGGAATGTCTGTTGCATCATCAGGTGAGGAGAGCGGGAAATGGACCCCCTAAAACAAGGCCCCCCACCGCTCTCCACCGAGTGGTTTGAAACCCAAAAGAAGAAAATGAAAGAAGCCGGAGTGCGCGACACGCCCACTTCTGAGAAGGCCCACGACGTCTACACGCCCAGCAAGGCCGCCCAAGGCTTGCCCTCCACCAAGCAAGAGAAATTTTTAGAGAACGTCAAACCAGGCTTGCTCGAACTGGACCCCGAGGATGAAGAGTATCTCCCCAAGGCCACCAAAAAGCTGGTGGACGGGGTCATTGGCCAGGAGTATGGCGAACACTTCACGCGCAATCCCGCCTATCCTCAGATGCAAAACAAGATTGCCCGAACCATTTTAGCCGATCCTACCCATCGCGAAGCGGTCGAAGACTTTCTGAGCGTGTTCCAAATGACCCAGCGCGGTCCTGACTCGGCGGCTGGCTAGAAACCCAGAAGGACCCGGGAGGCAGTGCACGTAGCACCTGGGAATGACAAACCTACTTGATTCAGCTGCCGACCTTGCCCAAGAGGGCCTTGAGTTCGCCATGGCCCACGGGTTGGTCCGCTACCGCAAGGACGGCAGTATAGGCCATCTTCCATTCACGCTCCACCCCTGGCAGTCCCCGCCTGGTTTTTATGCCCACGGCGCCCGCGTCAGCCCCCTCTACAACAAGCTTTACCACCGAGTTTCGCAAAATCGAGCCTTCCTGGACGAGCATTTAGCCGCAAGTCGAGCCGTCGATGATTTTGTTCAAGGGCTATACAGTTGCCTGCCCGACCAGCCTATCGCTCGACCCTGGCTCTATCTGAGTCGGCACGATTTCATGCCGGCCATTACCCCACAGGGCATCCTTCCCAAGCAGGTGGAGACGAATTTGATGGCCGCCAGTCTGGGCTACGCGTCCCAGCGGGTCAATGCAGCCATTCGCTTCCTTTACGCCGGCACGCCGCTGGGCTCCAGCGTGCTGCCCCATCGCGGCGGCAGCACCATTTGCAAAGGACTGGCCCTGGCCTACCAACACTATGCCAAGGCCGGCGAGGTGATTCTCTTCATCGTGCCTCCTGGCGAAGTGAATGCTTTTGATCAGCGCACCATGCAAGCCGAACTTGTGCTTGAATATGGCATTTCCGTGCTACGCACCACCCTGGACGAACTGGGAGAATCCGGAGAAATTCGCGACGGGAAAGTGGTTTTGAAAGGGAGGTCGGCCTCGATTGCCTACTTCCGTGGCGGCTACAGCCCCGATCATTATGCCAACCCAGACGCCTGGAAAGGCCGCCGCCTTCTAGAACACAGCCAGACACTGTCGATCCCCAGCGTCACCATCCAACTGGCCAACACCAAGAAAATCCAACAGGTACTCTCTCACCAGCCAACTCTAGAACAATTCGTATCGCCACAGGAAGCCGCCCAACTACTGGAAACGATGGTAGCCATGTGTCCGGTCGATGGCCCCATCCAGGGTACCACCGGTCGCCAGGCGGCTCTGGCCGACCCCGAGGGCTGGGTACTCAAACCCAGTCGCGAGGGTGGCGGCAACAACTATTTCGGAGACGATCTGGTGAAGCAACTCAAAGAATTGACGACCCGGCAAGCCCACGCTTTCATCTTGATGGAATCCATTCAGCAAACGCCTTTCCGGGCGGTGCGACTGGTGGAAGAGAAAGTGGTCGACAACCTCTGCGTCACTGAGTTGGGCCACTTCAGCTACGCGCTGTGGGAAGAGGCTGCAGCCGAACCGGCATTCCAAGACACAGAAGGCTACCTGTTGCGCACCAAAGATGTGGGCAATCGGGAAGGCTTGGTACTGGGTGGGTTCTCGTTTCTGGACACGGCTGCAATCGACTGAAATCCGGCCAGGGATGACATGCTCAGGCTGGAGGAGGGGCGTGAAGAGTCAGGCCAATCACCAGACCCGTGGCCAAAATCACCGCCGCCAACACGATGCCGACGGCCACGTTGCCTTTACGCAATTCGTCGATCTCGTCAAGGCCCGGCGTGAACGCGTCGAAAATTTTCGTGACGATGCCTAACGCCACTCCCATCGCCAGCGAAGAAACCAGCGTCCAGGCAAAGGCACGACCAAGTTCTGTGAAAATCTGATCCACACAAGCCTCCAATCTAGAGGCGGGTGGGTTCCCCAACCCTGTCCCGGCTCCTTCCGAGCAGGGACCCCGACTGCAACAGGGAATTTTCAAAGACAGCGGGGGACGCGCCTTGGGCACGGTATTCCACGACTCGATCGGAGGGTCTTTGTTTCGTCAACTCGAGGAGTTCCTCTACCCTCAATCGTTATCCGAGGCCGTGCAAAAGAAGCACGAGTATGCGGAGGCTGCGGCGCCGATCGCGGGTGGCACGGAAATTGTCCCTAACTTGCCCCCCAACATTCGCTGCCTTATCGACGTGACCCGTCTCGGCCTGGACTACATCGAGGAGGAGAGCGAGATCCTACGGATAGGAGCGACCACCACCATGCACCAGGTAGCCATCTCTCCAGCAGTGGCCAAATTCGCCAACGGGGTGCTCTCCTCCAGCTGTTGCCAGGGATGGCCCACCGAGGTGCGCAATACAGCCACACTGGGGGGCAATGTGGTGGGCGCTGGCCCCTTCGCAGACAGCCCTCCAGCCCTGTTGGTGCTGGATGCCGAGGTCGTCATTGCCCGCCTTGAGGGGGACGAGACTCTGCCCATCCAGGAATTTTTCCTGGACTACCGCCGGACGGCCGTAGGCCAGGGCATCCTGCGCGAAATCCGGATTCCACGCCCTCCCATACACGCCCGAGGCGCCTTTCTGAAATTCGCCAGAAGTCAAGTCGACCAGGCGCTGGTTAATTTGGCGGTAATGGTGGAACTAGAGAAGGGAGTTTGCTCGAAGGTCCGGGTTGCACTGGGCGCCATCGGACGGACTCCGCAACGCCTGCTGGAGGCGGAAAGAGCCCTTGTCGATAAGCCTTTGCATCTGGAATGCATTGAGAACGTGGTCAGCATCGTTACCGAACTGGTCGACCCCGTCCTCGACCTGCGCGCCAGTGCCGACTATCGCCGCGAACTGGCCGGGGTCCTTACCCGGCGGGCGCTCCATCAAATTGCCAGCTAACTATTGGAGGTGGAAATGCAAATCAACATCGACCTGAACCAGGTACCGGCCGGGACGCTCTTCAGCGAATGGCTTGAGCAGCAAGGAATGCGTGCGCAAGGGGTAGTATTGGACGGCCGGCGGGTGAATGCGACCTTAATGCTGGCGGCCCAGGCCCACGGCAAGCTTTTCTCACACACCAGCGAAAGCCTCGACCAGGAACCACTGGAAGCAGTCCAGATTGCTCCCGACCTCGTCTCAGCCCCTTGAGCAGGGCGCTGGTTCTGGCTGGACTGGTCTGCATTTCCTGTCAGGCCCAGCCCGGCCCATTTCACATCAAGCTGCCCGCAGGGTTTCACCTGGAGATATATGCGCGGGTTCCTGGTGCCCGTCAATTATGCTTGACCCCCAACGGCACCCTGTTCGTTGGCACACGCACAGACCGGGTATATGCAGTAACCCCCCAAAAAAAAGTGATCGAAGTGTGTCGCGGGTTAAGCAACCCCAATGGAGTAGCCTACCGCGACGACTCCCTTTACATCGGTGAGGTGGGGCGCCTGCTACGCATAACCAACGTCTTGCAGAGGCTGGAGAGCAAGCCCCTACCCGAGGTTCTCAACAACTCCCTGCCCGACAACCTCCACCACGGCTATAGAGTGATCCGGTTTGGCCCCGACCAAAGGCTCTACATAGGCATAGGGGCCCCCTGCAACGTGGGCGAAAATCCAGATCCTTTCGGCAGCCTCTCGCGTTTTAGCCTGGATTTTAGGAAAGTCGAAGTCTACGCCCGCGGGGTGCGCAATACTATGGGCTTCGACTGGAATCCCCGCGACGGCTCGCTGTGGTTTACCGACAACGGTCGCGACCTGCTTGGCGACGACGTCCCCCCCGAAGAACTGAACCGTGCCCCCCGGGGCGGTCTACATTTTGGATTTCCCTACCGTTTCGGCAACAACCAACCCGACCCGGACTTTGGAAGTCGGGCTCCTGCCGGACTGAAAACCATCCCACCTGAAGTGCCAATGCAGGCCCACATGGCCCCCTTGGGGATGCGATTTTATCGGGGCAAACAGTTCCCCGCCAACTACCGCGACTGTATCCTACTGGCCACTCACGGGTCCTGGAATCGCTCCTCTCCGGTGGGTTACAACCTCATGCTGGCGCGCCCAGACGCGGCCGGCCAGTTCCGAGCGGAAACTTTCGCCGAGGGTTGGCTGGAGGGTGACAAAGTCAAAGGACGCCCCGTCGACGTGCAGGAATTAGCCGACGGCTCTGTGGCTATCTCCGACGATTACGCCGGAGTCATTTATCGGCTGAGCTATTCCCACTAGGAGGGTCTGGTAGGTTGGCGAACGGGCTTAGCCATGATGCTCAAACTGCTGCGTCCCCACCATACGGTCGGGTTTCTCACTGAAATCAAGATCGAAACGCTGGAAGAACGTGGCATTCGCGGCTTATTGCTGGACCTGGACAACACCCTGGTGGCCTGGAACAGCCATCATGTCGATCACGGGGTCATAGACTGGCTGGCTCGGGCTAAGGAATCATCACTTTCTCTGTGCCTGGTCACCAATGCCAAACATGACCGTGTCGAACGAACCATCAGACCGTTGGGAATCCCCTTTGTAGCCCTGGCTCGCAAACCGATGTTGCGAGGGTTTCGCAAGGGAATGCAAATGCTGGGAACGGCCCCTAACGAAACCGCCATGGTGGGGGATCAAATCTTCACCGATGTACTGGGAGCCAATCTGCTGGGCCTCTATTCCATTCTCATTCAGCTCCCCAATCCGAGGGAGCAATGGTGGATGAAAGGAACGCGGCGAGTAGAGCGATGGGTAATGAGTCGACACAAGCCATCTCAGGCGTAGTCCTGCTCAATCCAGCCTCAGGGGCCTTTCGGGGCCCCAATGACCCTCAGGCACTGGGCGTCCTGGCGGCTGAATTCGGCTGCCGGCTGCGCACGTCCCTGAAGGCCGGAGACTTGACGGACCTGGCTCGGGCCGAAGCCCAAGACGGCTGTCGCTTAATTATCGCCGCCGGAGGCGACGATAGCGTACGCGAAGTTCTCGATGGTCTGGACCAGGCCGGCATCTTTGACCTCCCTCCCGAACAAAGACCCCTATTTGGTATCATTCCCTTAGGCACGTTTAACAACTTTGCCCGATATTTAGGCCTACCCCTCGATCCCAAAGAAGCCATGAGATGTGCTCGAGACGGTGTGATCCATCGGGTCGACCTGGGCCGAGCAGGCGGGAAACTATTCACTGAATCCGTGGGAGTGGGAGTAGATGTCGCCGCCTGGAAGGTCTTTCCCAAGGAAAGCCCTTCGCTACTCAGGCGCCTTTGGGACGGAACCATCGCGGTGGCCAAAGCAGTAACCGTTTTCCGGCCACGCCGCTACTTTTTGGAGGTTGACGGCCTGCTCCAATCGTGTAGAGCTTACAACATCACCGTAGCCAACAGTTCTCATTTTTCCGCCGGCTTCGCGATAGCTCCACACGCCGTGATGGACGACGGCAACCTGGACCTGTGCATCATCCCGTCTCTCTCCAAACTGGGCTTTCTGATGGCGATTCCCATCATTTTCCTGGGCAAACACACAGCCTACCTCAAAGGCGTTCGCTACCTGCAGGTCAAGCGCGTAAAGATCTGGACCATCCACAAGGGCCAGGCCCGCATCGACGGTAAACTGGGACCCCGTTTGCCCCTGGAAATTGAGGTGCTGGCCGAAGCCCTATCCATTCGTTTGCCGCGCTAAAGGTGGTTGACGCAAAAAAAGTAAGATCCGTTTTTGTTCGGTATTCTCCGTGATGAGACTTCTGCTCCGTCGTCCATTTTGATTTGGCATGTTGGATAAGTGGGTATAGACATCCACTTTTCTGTCGGCTGCCAAGGGGCCGAGGCCGACCGCGTGCTCTCGACGGAAAAAGAGTTACGGATGAGTCCAAGGAGATAGTTCCAATGATTGACCGCCAGACAGAATGGTTACTATTGAATGCCGATGCCAAAGCGCTTGCTACCTACTCGGACGGCAACCTCAATGTGGTTCCCGTGTCTTCCATAAAACTCGTCGATGGAAAGATATGGCTCATCGACTACTTCATGGAAAAGACGAGCCGAAATCTGAGCCAAAGCTCCTTTGCCGCGCTGGTTTGCTGGAAGGCCATGATTGGATTTCAAGTGAAGGGGACTTGCTCATACGTTACAGAAGGAAGCGATTACGATCGCGCCAGCGAGTGGATCCTAAGTATCCTGCCGGAACGCGTTGTGAAGGGGTTGCTGATCATCTACCCCACGGAAATCTACGATATTGCCCCCGCGAAAAATTCCCGCGAGGAAATCGATGGATACCAAAAACAAGGACAACCTGTTTAAACCGCCTGTCACGTTGGACATAGATGTGGAGGGATTCTATCCCTCGACGGGCCCTAAAGGTGGTTGATCAACTCCAGCGTGGGCAGCATGGCACTGATCACGATAAAGCCCACGATGATACCCATTCCGCCCATCAACAACGGTTCCAGCATGTTAGCCATGTCCGTCAACGCCATATCGGCGTCCTCGTCATACATATCCGCCACATACTTTACAATGGTGGCCAGTGAGGAAGTTTCCTCGCCAATGGTGATTAACTGAACTGCGCCGGCCGGAAAGACACCGCTCACTTCGAAGGCGGCCGCTACCGTGTCGCCATCGGCAATGGCCGCCCTGGTCAACACCATCTGTTCAGCGATCCAGCGATTGCCCGTGACCGTGGAAGAGCGCGTAATCGAATGCACCAGGGTCATGCCCGCATCCAGCATGGTGGCAAGCGAATACAGGATTCGAGCGACCGCGATCTTCCGAATCACAGGGCCAAAAATAGGCCAACGCAACGGAGCGCGAGCAATGCGAGCACGTAAGTCGGGATGCTTTTCGAGAAACGTGTAGACGAAGGGCCGAAAAACCCAGCCCGTAACCAGACTAACCACCGCCAGCAAAATCGCCGGCAACATGACGTGACGCGAGGCCAGCAAAATCTTGGTGGGCAAAGGCAAGGGAATGTTCATGCTGTGAAACATCGGCTCGATCATAGGAAGAATGAAGAAGATGAACACGCAAATACACGTAATAGAAACCAGCAGCAAGACCAGGGGGTAAGTCAAGGTAGCCACGACCCGTCGGTGCATCCGCAACTGCTTTTCCTGAAGGTCAGCTAAGCGCTGCAAACTCGTGGAGAGTTGGCCCGACTCCTCACCGGTCTCGACCATGGAGACGTAGACGTCCGAGAAAATCTGCGGGTAGCTGCGCAGAGCGTGGGACAGGCGATGGCCACCGTTGACTCTGTTGGCCAGACCCTCAACCACCTTGCACAGATCACCCCTGTAAAGTCCCTCCGCAAAGAATGACAGGGCACGAGCGATGGGGATGCCGGAGTCGATCATGGCCGAAAATTGACGGGTAAAGACGGTGAGTTCTTCGGAACTGGCACGGAGGGGACGATATTTCGGATGAAGCTCGCGCAGTTGCCGCACGGTATGTTGCCAGGGGGAGGGGGCTGTGTTGGCGCTTGGTCCAACGGCCACCACCGGCCTGGATGGCGCCGCCACCCTGGCAGACGACTTTTCCACCTTAAGCTCCAGCAAGCCAAGCTGGATCGTGTCTCCGATTCGAATGGCTCGGGCCTGCCCTGGCCCCAACTTGACGCCCCCTACCACACTAAAATTGGTGTGCGACATGTGACGAAAGAGGAAGGACTTTTCTCGTTCGTTCCACTGCAACTCGGCGTGTTCGGTGGAAACAGTCGCCTCGGAGTAGGCCAGGTAGCCAACCCGCGACTGTTGGTTTCCGACCACTGCGCGTCCAATTCGGTAGTTACTTTTTTCCAGGGCCGTGACCTGAGGCGGGTTGCTGTTGACAACGCGTAGTTGAACTCCCGCCATTTCACGCATTTATGTCATTTCTCGGAAAATCGCGAGACGTCCTCCAGAGGCCTTTAGAAAACCTGCCTCAACAAACCACCTGCGGATTTGACCAGGACTCCATGCGGGTGGCCGAAACGCGACCCTGGTTGATGACTTCCTCGATGTGGTCACAGATACGATCTACCAGCCAGGTGAAGTAAAGCCACGAAATAACTTCTGGGCGGGCATCGGGAACGGGATTCATAAAATCGATAGCATACGGCACACCATCGCGGATGGCGAACTCCACCGTGTTGATATCGTATCCGAGCGCCTGATTGAGACGACGGCACTCTTCGTCAATCCTTTGGCCCAGGGCAGGGGTAAGATGATCGTGGTCCACGACATAGCGACGCTGGGTGGGGTCGTAGCTGGTAGGCAGCACCCACTTCCCCCCCACCACAAAGCAGCGCACGTAGTGTTCGAAGTCAATAAATTCCTGCAACATCATAACGTCCATCATCGATTCGTCGTAGATAGCCTTCAACTGCTCTACCGTATCGACTCGATGAACTTCGCGCCAACCATAGCCGTCGTAGGGCTTAAGAATGGCCGGCAGGCCTACCTTGCCCACCACCTCGACCCAGTCGATCTCCAGTTGGCTCAAATTGTGCAGGTCATCTGGAGCCAACACTCGCTCGTCATACTCCTTGCAAGGCAACAACACCGTTCGAGGTATAGCTACGCCCAATTTGCGAGCCAGAGAATAGTTGTAAAACTTATCGTCGGCTAAAAACCAGAACGGATTGTTCATCACGTAGCAACCTTGCAAGGCTGCCGCCTTTAAAAAGGGACGATAGAATTCATAGACATGGCCGATGCGGTCAACAATGACCCGGTACGGGCAGGCCTGGTCTAAAGACCACGGCCCCACCTTGCACCATTCGCAGGCGATGCCACGACCCTTCAGCGCCTGCAGCAGAGCTTCAGGCAGCGCGTTCTTGGGGGCGAGTATGCCTACCAGGGGTTTGGACAAGGGTCAGGCCGAACTTGCTGCCAACATCTGCTCGCGGTTCTCGACCACGGTCAGTCGGTGACCATACTCTCCCGCAGGGGCGGGAATACCCCGCTCCATGACACTGGTGTGCATATTTTGGCAGCCAAACTGCTCGGCCAAATAACGACAGGCCCGCCAGGGTTCAGCCGTATCTCCGCAAGTATAGACATCGATGGCGGCATAGCCCAGATCTGGCCAGGTATGAATGGCCAGATGAGACTCAGCCAACACCACCACTCCGCTTACCCCGGTCGGATAAAATCGATGAAACGCGACTTCGCGAATCTCTGCTCGCGCAACCAGCGCAGCTTGGACCATCGCCGCCTGGACGCGGTCCAGGTCGGTCAAAATTTCCGAATTGCAGTGCGATAACTCAGCAACAATATGGCGTCCCAATGCCTTCAATTCATCGTTTTCCTTTCGACTTCGAGGATCGCCAGGACCCTGAGTCGCTCAAAACGAGATGAAAGAGGGGGTCCACCAACGAAAACGGATAATAGCCTACCCCCCCCCATTTGTAAAGAGGTTCTTTTTCGAGAGGGGATGCCTGCCAGCAACGGGAAAAACCATCCACGCGTGAACGCCAGCCTTCAATTTCTGCAGCAAATAGAACTCAGCGACCTGCTGGACATTCTGCTGGTATTCCTTACCCTCCGGTACTTGCTGGGCTCCCTGCAAGGCACCCGCGCCCTGCAAATCTTGCAGGGTGTGGCCGTCGTCCTTTTGATGCTGCTGCTGGCCCATCAGGCGAAACTGCAGACTTTAACCTGGCTTCTCAACTGGTTCCTGGTTTCGGTGGCGGTGGTTTTGCCGGTAATCTTTCAACCCGAGTTACGTCGAGCCTTGATGCGGCTTGGGCAACAAGGAATGCTGACCAGTTCTCCTTTGGCACGTATGGACAAAGAAGAGTTGGTCCCCCTTATCGACGAACTCGCCTACGCGGCCTACTCCATGGGGCAGGTTCGGATGGGCGCCATCATCGTGCTCGAACGCGAAATCGGCCTGCAAGAATACATCGAGCAAGGCACGCCCATGGATAGCTTGATCAGCCTCAAACTGCTGCTGACCATATTTCATCCCAAGACCCACCTCCACGACGGAGCCGTAATTGTGCGTGGCAACCGCATTATGGCTGCAGGCTGCACACTGGACGTGCAGCACGACCAGGAAACCGACGACCGCCTGGGCACCCGCCACCGCGCCGCCCTCAGCGTCTCCTCACAAAGCGATTGCCTGGCCATTGTTGTCTCTGAAGAAACCGGCCAGATTCGGTTCGCCCAGGATGGAAAATTCTCGAAGCCAGTGGAGGAGGAAGGCGAAGTCAAGAAGATGATGGCTCAGTATCTGGTCACAGCCTCCTCTACTCTGGCCGGTCGGGGAGCCATCTCCAGTTCTTTGCAAGCCTTTAAGAATCTGCGCAACAAGAAGTCGTGAAGGCCCCCGGTCTACGTGAGGTCATCGCCTTAACTTTGGCCGTGATTTTGTGGTTCTTCGTGCGAGTCACGCGCACCGGGGTTACCAGCCAGACCCAAATGCAAATGACCGTTCCTATTGAAATCAAAGGCGTCAGCAGCGACCTCACCGTCTACGAAGTCTCCCATAATCAAGCCATTGTGACCGTGCAGGGCAACACCCAGGAAGTATCTTCCTTGCGCGAGACTCAGGTGAATGCCCTGGTCGACCTCACCGGCGAAGGGGCCAACAGCGTTTACCCCAAGGTAAAAGTGATCGTGCCCGGACAGGTCAAGTTGATTTCGGTGCAACCGGAGACCATCAACGTGAAGCAAGCCCCTGAAACCGTAAAACAGGTCCCACTGAAAGTTACCGTGTCCGGTCCCGTAGCGCGAGGGCGTACCGCTGGCAAAGCTGCCGTGGATCCCAAAGAAGTCCGGATTGCTGGTCCAGAACCTTTGGTCAAAGAAGTCACTGAAGCACGAGCACGAATCTATCTGTCGGGCCAGAGCCAGTCCACGACTTTTGAATTGCGTGACCTGGTGCCGGTCAACGGCGATGGGCAACCCGTGGAAGCTCGCCGGGCCCGCCTCAAGATTACTCCCTCCACTCTTTACGCCACCGTGCCTATCGAAGCCGAAAGCCGATCCGTGGCGGTGGCCGTGAGCCTTCAAAATGTCAGGGTGGAAAAAACGGAAGGCTGGCGCTCCGCCATGGAGGTCGAACCGGGCTTCATCACCCTCAGCCTGACCAAAGACCAGCAAGCACCCGACTATGTGGTGACCCGAGCGGAAGTGTTCGCCCCCTCGACCAGGGTCGAGTCGCGCGAGGTTCCCTTGAACGTTCCTGACGGATTTGAAGTCATCGGCAGCCGATCCGTCAAGGTGCGCGTCATCCCTACCCGCCTGGCCCAACCCCCTCCCGAGCCCACACCACTGGCCACCCCCAGACCTACTCCAACCCCATAGGGCTGGGGGAATCGCAGCGTGGGAGACGAAAGGCCGCGCATGGCTGGCTATTTTGGAACCGATGGCGTCCGCGGGGTCGCCAATCAATTTCTCACCCCCGAACTTGCTCTTCGATTGGCGCGTGCCCACGGAACCTGGCTGACGCACCAGTATGGGCGCTGCAAAGTTCTGATCGGTAGCGACACCCGTGTGTCCTCGACCATGCTTGAATGCGCCTACGCCGCTGGACTTGCTTCAAGCGGGGTAGACAGCGCGCTTATCGGCGTCCTGCCGACTCCTGGCATCGCCTGGTTGACACAGCACGGCGACTATCGCGGCGGAGTCATGATCTCCGCCAGTCACAACCCGGTGCCCGACAACGGCATCAAGCTGTTTGGTGAGGATGGGTTTAAACTCAACGATTTGGTTTGCCGCCAACTCGAAGAATGGATGGAGAGCGACGATCTGCCGCGCCCCACTGGCATTGAGGTGGGCCGAGTAGACAGCCGGACCGAAGGCCGCCAGGCCTACCTCGACCACCTCAAGCGGCTCTGCCCCGAAGGCTTGAGTGGCCTCAAGGTTGTTCTGGACTGTGCCCACGGCGCCGCCTGTGAACTCGCTCCACGCCTGTTCAGCGAACTCGGTGCCGAAATCGTGGAACTGCACAGCCAACCCGACGGCAGTCGCATCAACGTGCGCTGCGGATCCACTCATCTTGAGGAACTGGCCTGCGCGGTTCAGCAACACCGAGCAGCCGTGGGCATCGCCTTTGACGGGGACGCCGATCGCTGCCTGGGCGTGGACGAACTGGGCCAACAGGTAGACGGCGACCGCATGTTGCTGATGTTCGCGCGCTGGCTACAAAGTCGCCAGGAACTACCCGGCAACGAGATCGTAGCTACTGTTATGAGCAACTTTGGCCTGGAGATGGCCCTGCGCCAACTAGGAATCGGGTTGGTACGTGCCCAGGTCGGAGACCGCTACGTCTTGGAAGAGATGAAACTTCGCCGGTGCCCGCTTGGCGGGGAGCAATCGGGCCACCTCATCTTTTTGCAGCATGGCACCACCGGTGACGGCCTGCTTTGCGGCTTGCGCCTCGCTCAGTATTTGCGCCAACGGGGTGGGCCCCTGTCGTCGCTGGTGGGGGAATTTCCCGCCTTACCTCAGAAAATCGTCAACGTTCCGGCCTCGCGCAAGGAAAACCTCAATGGGGATAGCGCCATAGACCAGGCCATAGAAAAGGGAGCGGGCCAATTAGGTCAGCGAGGGCGCATTCTGGTGCGCCCTTCAGGCACAGAACCGCTGGTACGCCTGATGGCCGAGGGCCCCAACGAACAAGAACTTGACGAGATCCTGGAAGACCTGCGTCAGGTGGTCGCGGAAAGACTAAACTGAACTATTTTGGCGTCAATCGGTTGGTCATTACATTGACCAGGCCAAACAGGAGCACAGCAATAATAACGCCTACGACGGCCGCCCCGACTCCTTTGAACTGCACCCAGCCTGCAAGGCCGCCGACGACCAGCCCTACTACCGCCATGAAAGGTTGAATCTTGGACAGTCGATCCAGTTGCTTTTGACGCTCTCGCAAGCAGTGAGGATGGTAATTTTTGGCTGCCGGATAGTTGCTGACCTGCTTGGCCTGATGACGTTGCAAATTCAGGTTACACAGGCCGCATTTAACCACTTCCTCGCGCTCGCCGCACTCAAGACAAAAAATCGGCTTTTTCGTCTTCAGCTTGTGGCCCTCAAAGACTTCTTCGGTTGGAATCTGCTTGTGACAACGCGAGCAAGCCAGAGGCTTGGGCTCTCGGCAATTCTTGCAAGCCTTGTCGGTGCCAGGGTCGACCGGTGAATTGCACTTTGTGCAGGGATATACGGGCATTTTTCCTCCGCTCGCTTACTGGCCGCCGGCGGGTTCGATAAGCGCGCTCATCGATCCCTTACAGCGTTGAATCAAGGGGTCAGCACCGAAGCCGTGAATACGATCCCGCTCCAG
Organism: bacterium; assembly: GCA_018780265.1. Lineage (GTDB taxonomy): Bacteria > Vulcanimicrobiota > Xenobia > Xenobiales > JADMJV01 > JADMJV01. The sequence goes on along the minus strand of JADMJV010000024.1, from coordinate 60,030 downwards.
TTCCGCCCGTTCCCGGTGGGTAGTGAAGACCACCACTCTTCCCGTCAAGTCAACTTCCTTGGCCATCAGATAGGCTGCCGCCAAACTGTGTCCAAAGAGTCTCTGAAGCATGTCGATAACATATTGGTAGGAATGGTCGTCATCGTCTAGCAGAATCACGTGCCAGGGAGTCAGAGGACGACTCTTGCTGGAGGTCGTCTCTTCGAGGGTAGGAGCAAAGCCAGGTGTACTCACTTAGTAACAATACTCCTCCGGCTCGCCGACTCCTGGGCGCCAGTCTAGAAATATGGACCATCAGGGGTCAGGTTGATAGGAACGGAACTTGTTTCCCAAATCTCTTCGGCATACTGACGGATGGTCCGATCCGAAGAAAAATGCCCCGACCTGGCCGTGTTGCGAATGGCCATCTTGGTCCAGTTGTCCTTATTCAGAAAGGCTTCTGACACTTTGCGCTGGGCCTCAGCGTAAGCGCTGAAGTCAGCCATCACCATGAAGCGGTCGGAACTGAGGAGCTCATTGAGAATCGGATGAAAAATCCCCTTCTCTTTGGGCGTGAAACCATTTTGGGCCACTCGGTCGACCACCTCACGCAAACCCACATTGTGCTCATAGTAAAGGAATGGGTTATAGCCACGCGCGCGACGTTCGACGACTTCTTCGGCGGTCAGACCAAACAAGAAGAAATTCTCCGCCCCTACTAACTGGCGGATCTCAACATTGGCGCCATCAAGAGTGCCCAGTGTGATGGCACCATTCAAGGCAAACTTCATGTTACCGGTACCCGATGCCTCATAGCCCGCCGTTGAGATCTGCTCCGACACATCAGCGGCTGGGATGAGCAATTCTGCCAGCGAAACACTATAGTTCTCCAGAAAGACCACTTTGATGCGTCCGGCGACGTCGGGATCGTTGTTGACCACCTCCGCGATAGAGTTAATCAACTTGATGATCCGCTTGGCAATGAAGTAGCCGGGGGCAGCTTTTCCGCTAAAAATAAAAGTCCGCGGCACAATCTTCGATCCTGGATTGCGCTTGAGTTGATTGTAAAGGTGCACGATATGCAAGGCATTGAGATGTTGGCGCTTGTACTCGTGAAAGCGCTTGACCTGAATATCAAAGATCGACTCCAGGTCGACTTCAATCCCGTTGTGGTGGAATATCTGTTCGGCCAGACGAGCTTTGTTCTGACGCTTGACTTCACGAAAACGAGCCCGGAAAGCCCCGTCTTCGACATACTTCTCCAGGCCTTTCAGTTGCTCCAGGTCATACTGCCAACTGTCGCCCAACGTTTCATTCAGCAGTGCCTTCAGGCCCGGGTTGCAAAGTTGCAACCAGCGCCTTGGCGTGACTCCATTGGTTTTGTTGTTGAAGCGTTCTGGCCAAAACAGGGCAAAGTCTGTGAGCACTCGGGTGCGCAGCAACTCGGTATGCAAGGCGGCTACGCCGTTGACCGAATAGGAGCCCACCACAGCCAGATGAGCCATGCGCACCATGCGGGGATTTTCTTCGATCAACGACATATTGCGCAATCGCTCTAAATCATTGGGGTAACGACGCCTTACTTCGTCCAAGAAGCGCGTGTTGATCTCGTAAATCAACTCCAGATGTCTGGGTAGCAAGCGCTCCAGAAAGCTGATCGGCCACTTCTCCAGGGCTTCCGGAAGCAGTGTATGGTTGGTATAGGCAAAGGTGCCCACCACCTGTTCCCAGGCATCTTTCCATTCGAGGCGATGCTCATCGAGCAGTAGTCGCAACAACTCTGGGATGGCCAGAGTGGGGTGAGTATCATTGAGTTGGATAGAAACGTAATCCGAGAAGTTGGTCAGGGTCCCGTGATCTTGCACATGTCGTCGCACAATATCCTGAATGGAGCAACTTACGAAGAAATACTGCTGCTTGAGACGCAACTCCTTGCCTTGCATCGAGTTGTCGTTGGGATAGAGGCACTTGGAGATATTCTCAGACTCGGTCTTCTTCTGAACAGCCTTCTCGTAGTCGCCCTGGTCAAATTCTTGAAAATCAAACTCTTTGGTGGCTCTCGAGTGCCACAGACGCAGATTATTCACCGTATTGTTGGCAAAGCCAGCGATAGGAGTGTCGTGAGGGAGTCCCAACACGTCATGAGTATCCACCCAGCGAATCCGATAGCGCTGGTCCTTGTCCATGTAGGCTTCACAACGCCCACCCATACGAACCGTGAGTGTGTACTCGGGTCGGACGATTTCCCAAGGGTTGCCGTTGCTGAGCCAGGGGTCGGGCTGTTCTACCTGGTAACCCTTTTCAATTCTTTGCTCAAAAATTCCATATTCATAACGAATTCCGTAGCCCATGCCAGGCAGAGAGAGCGTAGCCATACTATCCAGGAAGCAGGCCGCCAGCCGACCCAGGCCGCCGTTACCCAGACCTGCGTCATTTTCTCGCTCCAACAACTGATCGAGGTCTACCCCTAAATCGCCGAGGGCTTCCCGGGCGACATCCATGACCCCCAGATTCATCAAATTGCTGGACAGCAGTCGCCCCATCAAAAACTCAGCCGACAGGTAATAAACGCGCTTGACTTTCCCGGCATGATAGGTCTGCTGAGTGCGAGCCCAGCGGTGCACCAGTCGGTCACGAACCGTAAAGGCCAGAGCGCGATACAGGTCTAACGGCGTGGCCCGGTTTAGAGTTCGTCCCTGCAGGCACAGCAAATTGTCCAAAAAAGCCCGTTCGAAGGACTCTTTACTCATTCCCGAACGGTCATCCTCGACGACCACACGCGGGCCAGGAGCAGCCTTTTCAGGACTGGCTTGCTTCTCCGGCTTGGGGGCTGCCGCCGGTTTGCCTTTCTTCTTGCTCTCGGGGGCCGCAGGGGTTGGTTTCTTGGCCATTGGGAACTCCTTTAACAGTGTCGCCAGCCCTGTTCCTCGCAGGGGAGGTGGCTTCCTCGTGCTCCAGCCAGCGTTTATAGAGGTCAGGGCGCCGTTCCTTGGTGCGCGCCAGAGATTGCTCTCGTCGCCAACTCTCCACGTGGGTGTGATGACCCGACAGCAATACATCGGGGACTCGACGCCCGGCAAACTCAGCCGGACGTGTATATTGCGGATGATCGAGCAATCCTGCATAAAAGCTGTCTTGCTCGGCTGAACCAGGCGTCAAAACACCTGGCAGAACGCGGAAAAGGGCATCGATCAGCATCATTGCTGGCAACTCCCCTCCCGAAACAACAAAGTCACCGATGCAAATCTCCTCATCCACCCAGTGCTCAATCACTCGCTCGTCGATACCCTCATAATGCCCGCACAGCAAAATCAGTCGTGGCATCTGAGCCAACTCCAGCACCCGCCGCTGATCCAAGGGCCTTCCCTGAGGAGTGAGATAGATTACGTGGCCAGGAGGACTCTGAGACTGCACACTCTCCAAGGCCGCGAACAAGGGCGGCGAGGACATGACCATTCCAGGGCCCCCACCATAAGGATTGTCATCGACCTGACGGTGCTTTCCCATTCCCCAGTCACGCAACGAGTGCAACGTTAACTCTGCGGCTCCGGCCTTCTGGGCTCGAGCGGGAATACTCGAGTGGAGCGGCGTGAAGACCTCGGGAAACAGCGTGATTACATCAATCCTCAGCATAAACGGGAGGCCGGATCACGATTCGGGCCTGCTGCAGGTCTATGCTCAAAACGTACTCATCCACGGCCGGCACAAGCATCTCGCCCTCGGGGCCTGCAATTCGGTAGATCTCGTGGGCGGGATTGGCGATCACTTCGACCAGGGTCCCCACCTCAGTACCCGCCTCATCAAATACCTGCAAACCCTCTAATTCGTAATGGAAGTAGCCATCTTCCATATCGACCACCTCATCAGGACCGACAGCCACCAGGTAGTTGCGCAACAAGCCGGCCTGCTCGGCGCTGTCCACCCCGGCCAGTTTCAGTAGAATCAAGTTTTGGTGAGTACGTGCCGACTCCACCACAACTCTACGGGCCGGCCCCTTGTCCACAAAAAGCTCGACCTCTTCGGTATCCAAGAAGCGTTCGGGAAAATCCGTCTCGGGCCGGCAACGCATTTCGCCGCGCAATCCGTGAGGCTTGCCCAACTGTCCAATGACGATCAATTCGTCAAAAGGATATCTGGAAGGCTGGCCCAGGGACTTCAGGCGGTACCGCCACGAAACTCTACGATCGTCCAGTCTTTCAACAGAACTTCGATTCCCAGTTTCTCTTGCAGGTTTTCGCCCACCTTGAGCTGCACCATTACAGGTAGAGTCTGAAAGTTGAGTTCGGCACCCATTTGCACCGATTCCGCTTCGCGAATCCGCCACTCCAACTGTTGCCGCTGCTGAGCCACCCGCTGCAACTCGAAATCGAGACGCTGACGAAACTCAACCTCGGCGGCTTGCTGGAGAAACTCGTTGAGCCGTGCCGACTCCTGGTCAAGCTCAGCCAGGGAGGAGCGCACCTGCTCAACGAGCTGTGTCCGAAACGCCTCCGTCATCACAACTTTGACTGGTACGTTGTGCATGACGGTCAGAGAATCCATCTAAACGATCTCCACCATGACGCGTTGCCTTCTTTGAGACCCGCCGCCTTGATGAGAGTGCGCAATGCCTGAGCGATTTTGCCATTCTTGCCAATCACTTTGCCCATATCCTTAGGAGAGACCTTGAGCTCTAAAACGATAGAGCGATCCTCCAGAATGTGGGCAACTTGCACTTCCTCCGGCTCGTCGACCAATTGCTGCGCCAAATACTTAAGCAACTCTTCATAGTTAGAGTGCTCGACTTCGCTAACCTTAGACATCGTCTACCCCATTCCACCAATTTGACCGTAAGGGCCATACGACTGTATCAGGCGTTGGCAGGTTCGGGCTCGGGGGTTGCCGGGGCGGGCGCGACCTGCTTAGGGGCCGGATAAGTGACCGGCTTGCCCGTGTATTTTTGCCAGATGCCAGCGCCAACCAGCAACTTAAGGACGGATTCGGTAGGCTGAGCGCCTTCTTTGAGCCAATGCATAATCCGTTCTTCCTTGAAAACCACCGTGGGCGGATTGGTCAACGGATTGTAGTGGCCGAGAATTTCTATAAACCGGCCGTCTCGCGGGCTACGAGAAGGGGCGGCGACAAGACGATAGCTGGGTTGCTTCTTCTTGCCCACCCGAGTGAGTCTGAGCTTGACCATGAATACCTGTACCTCCTGAACTGTTTCACCAAATACTGAAGACTTGAAGAATCAAATCTAACTACCACCCTAGAAGGGCAACCGAAACGGCAACGCTCCTTTTTTAAACTTCGGTTTCGGACCTGTGAACATCTTCATCATGTTCTTGACCATATCGAAGTGCTTGACCAAACGATTGACCTCGGCGACTTGATTGCCCGAACCTTTGGCAATTCTCTTTTTGCGCGAGGCATTGAGAACGTCTGGACGACGTCGCTCGTGGGCCGTCATCGACTGGATAATCGCTTCCATTCGAGTGATGGCCTTCTCATCGACAGGCAAGTCTTTGATGGCCGAGCCCACACCAGGCAGCATAGACAACAGATCGGTGATCGACCCCAACTTGCGAATCTGTTGCATCTGCTTCAGAAAATCGTCCAGATCGAACTGGTTCTCGCGAATCTTCTTTTCCAAAAGCTGGGCTTGTTCCTCGTCGATGGCCTGCTCGGCCTTCTCGATCAAGCTCATCACATCGCCCATTCCCAAAATTCGGGAAGCCATGCGGTCGGGATGGAAAGGCTCCAGTGCGCTCGACTTCTCGCCGATGCCGATATATTTAATGGGTGCTCCAGTTACCTGACGCACGGACAGGGCGGCACCACCACGGGCGTCACCGTCGAGTTTCGTCATCACCACGCCGGTGATACCGATCTGATCCATGAACATCTGGGCGATGTTAACCGCGTCCTGTCCGGTCATCGCATCGACCACCAACAGAACCTCTTGAGGCTTCATCTCCTCTTTTGCGGTGCGCAGCTCTTCCATCAGGTCCGAATCCACGTGCAAACGCCCGGCCGTGTCAATCAGCAGGATATCATTTCCATTGTCCTTGGCCTGCTTGTAGGCACCGCGGCAGATGTTGAGGGGACTGGCGTTCTCGCCCAGTTGATAAACCGGAATGCCCAACTGATTTCCCAACACTTCCAACTGCTTGATGGCGGCCGGTCGATAGATATCGGTAGCCGCCAAAAGTGGCTTAAATCCCCGATTTTTCATAAACAGGGCCAACTTGCCCGTGGAAGTCGTTTTGCCGGCCCCGTGCAGGCCCACCATCAGGATCACGGTGGGTGGGGTGTCTGCCAGTGTAAGGTCGGCTTGAGTCCCGCCCATCAATTCGACCAGACAGTCGCGCACATGTTTGACGACCAACTGTCCGGGCGTGAGACTCTTCCAGAGCTCCTCGCCAACAGCCCGCTCTTTGACTTGCTGAATAAAGGTCTTGACGACCTCGAGACTGACGTCTGCCTCGAGCAGGGCCCGGCGAACTTCGCGCAAAGCATCATTAACATCGGCTTCGGTCAATTTGCCGCGCCCACGCAAACGATTCAGTACTCCCTGGATGCGCTCTGTCAGCGAATCAAACATCAAACTCCTCAGAAACAATGGGGACCGCGTGGAGCGGTCCTCAGACAGTGCAGGATTATATAGCGCAAGGCGCGCGGTGTCAAATGGTGCCGGCTACGCCGCCATCAAGTTCAAGACACTCCTCATTGAGTTCAATGGCCTCCAGGATGAGACGGACGGCCTCTTGGAGGTAGGGTATCGCCTCATCCAACAGGGTATCGTCGTCTCCACCGTTATTGATGAAAGCCAAAATCAACTCAAAACCTTCCTCCATGGAGGCTACCGCTTCGTGCTCTTTCTTGCCGGCCCGGGAAGCAAAGGAGAGATAGATTTCGGTTTGACAGGTGACCACCAGGTCAAAGGCGCGCACCCTTTTCTCTTCAATCGTCGCCTCGCACCAGTCTGCAAAGTCGTCGAAGTCAATTTCCCCATTGCGGTACTCGGCCACGCGTTGGGCGAACAGAACGTCAAAATTCTTCTTCAAGTCAAACCTCCGCGAAACACGCCTTACTAATTCTCAACAACCCGAAATATCCTCCACTCTTTCCGATATTTAGCGGGAGTCGGCCAGACGGGAAAAAATCTCGTAACTGAGACCCTGGATGAACTTTTCGGAGTCTGGCTTGTCAGCGGCCGTCAGGATGACAAGTACATAGGGCCGATCGACATAGACGATGGCGGCGTCGTGCAAGAAACCGGTCAATTCGCCCGTCTTGTGGGCGACCTTGAGGGTGCCCGGCAATTTGGCCGCAATCAAATCACGCCTTTTGGTCTTCTCCAAAACATCCAACATCCACTGACTGCTCGGCAACTTATGCTGACCCACGAGACTCAAGAGCGTTGCCGCATCGCCTGCAGAGATCAAGTTGTCGTGACCCTTGTCGATCTCCTCAAAGGCATAGATCTTGCGTTGAACCGTGGTCTTCTTCAACCCCAACCTGACCATCTCGCCCTCTACCGAATCGAGTTGGAGATACTCCAAAAGCATATCCGTGGCCACGTTGTCGCTCTCGGTAATCATCCATTCGGCCAACTGGTCCAATGAATACGCGTGGCCGGCGGGCAGGTCTTTTAGGACCCCCGACCCGCCCACCCGTTGCCGCTCTTCAAAGAAAAGTTGGTCGCCTCGCTTAGAACTGCCGCTGTCCAGGCGGCGCCCCAACTCGACCAGAATGGGCAACTTGACCAGACTGGCGGCCTCAAAGGAATCGTCAGCCTGGTGCTCCACGCCGGCGGGCCCGGATAGCGGTTTGCACACCACACCCGAGCGCCCCGAAAAGCCCAAAGTCCATTTCTTCACCAGGCTAAAAATGAGTTCCCGAGGAAAAGGGCGAACAGCCTCTGGCTTTACGGAAGTTGGGCTCGAAACCGATGCAACGGGAGTTGACGGTTTTTTGGGGGTCGCGCTGGTGCACCCGCAGGCCAACCCGACAAGCAAATAAAGAATTTTCCACCGCTCGGCCTGCATCGGGCGCGCTTCGCGCCTCCATCGTCCAGTGCCTTCGGTGGCCTCAAGAAGGTCAAGTGTATAAAGAGATTCTGATCATGCGAGACAGCCGCGAGGGGCGTGCGGCCGTCGTTGAAGATGGTGCCCTTACCGAAATCCTGATTGCCCGAGAAGAGCGGCAAGTCGGCAGTATCTATAAGGCCCGCGTGGCCAACGTTCTGCCAGGAATGAATGCGGCCTTTGTTGACATCGGCTCCGACCGCAATGCCTTTCTGTGTGCCGATGACGCCGCTGCTCACCTGGGCGAAGAAGCCTCCGAGCGACTGGGCAAATTATCCATTCGCGACATCCTGCGAGTGAACGATGAAACTCTGGTGCAGGTTGTAAAAGAGGCCGTGGGCACCAAAGGCGCCCGGGTAACCACCTTTGTCACGCTGCCGGGGCGTAATCTGGTGCTCATCCCCAATGCCAACTATATAGGAGTTTCACGTCGCGTAGACACCGAAACCGAGCGCATCCGACTGCGCAACCTGGCCGAAAAGATGCGTCCTGAAGGCATGGGCCTGATTGTGCGCACGGCTGCCTCGGGTCGGCCCACCGAGGAATTGATGAATGAAGCGGATTTTTTGCTGCGACAATGGGAAAAGGTTCAAAAAATCGCCCGCAAGCGGCGGGCTCCCGCGATTATCCATCAGGAACTGGCCCTGGTAGACCAGATCCTGCGGGACGTTCTGACTCCCGACTTTGATCGAATGCTGATCGATGATGCCGAGGAACATTCCAAAGTGGTCGAGATGCTCGAAAGCACCTATCCAGGACTGGTTTCCAAGGTCCACTTTTACAACGACCGTCGGCCTTTGTTTGAATTTCACGGCATTGATGCCGAAGTCGACAAAGCCCTCAAACGCAAAGTATGGCTTGAATCCGGCGGCTACCTGGTGATCGACCATACCGAGGCGCTCTGGGTAGTGGACGTCAACACCGGCAAATACACAGGCAAGAACAGTCTGGCCGACACGATTTTGAAGACCAATCTGGAAGCCTGTGTTGAAATCGCACGCCAGTTGAGGCTGCGCGATATGGGCGGCATCATCATCATTGATTTCATCGACATGGAATCCCACATCGACCGGCGCAAGGTGTTGCAGACGCTTAACGGGGAGCTGAGAAAAGACCGCACCCGCACCCATCTGGTTGGCATGACGGAGTTGGGCCTGGTGCAAATCACCCGCAAGCGCGAAGGCAAGGACCTGGACATGGTGCTGCGAACTTCTTGCAGCCACTGCAACGGCATCGGACGGGTATTTTCTCCAACATCGCTGGCCGTCAAGATCCATCGAGATGTCTTGAAAATGGCTCACGAAAGCCGAAACGAGGCGATATTGGTAAGGCTCCATCCGCGTGCGGCGCTGGCACTGGTGGGTAGCGGCGGCGAACACTTCGACCGACTGGAGGCCGAAGCTGGCAAGCCCGTTTTTGTGCAGGCTCGACCGCTCTTCCACGTCGAACACGTGGAGTTGAAGGGTGGGCGCACCCAGGAACTCAAGGATCGGTTACGGCCGGTTCACAAAGGCCAGAAAGTCAGAGTAACCCTGGACGAAGGCCTGGGCGGCGAAAACGCCCTGGCAGTCGTTGACGGAAATCTGGTCGAAGTGCTCCAGGGCGCCGAGCGAGTGGGCCAGGAGGTGGAGATCCGACTCATGGACACCGACAAAATCGTGAAGCGAGCGGAAATCTTTCGGTGAACCCACGCCTGCGTTTTTGGGGTGTGCGCGGCTCCTTTCCAGCCGCGCTGCCCAGTTGCCGCCAGTTAGGTGGCAACACTGCCTGTATCGAAATCGAGTGGCAGGGGCATCACCTCATCCTGGACGCAGGTACCGGCATCCGCAAGCTAGGCGAGCGCCTGGTAGCTCAACCGCCGGCCAAACCGCTGCAACTTCTGCTGACCCATCCGCACTGGGACCATATTCAGGGTTTCCCTTTTTTTGCCCCGGCCTACAGCCAAGAGATGCAGATCCGGGTTCATTCGATGCGGCGCACCAACAAAATGCGAAACCTTCTCTCCGATCAACAGCAAACAGCCTTTTTCTCTGTTCCACTCGAGCAGATGCAAAGCGAGTTGACCTTTCAGGAATGGGAGGAGGGGGAGACCTTCAGGCCTGGTCCATTTGAGGTGGAAACCTGGCGACTCAACCATCCGGGGATCTGCTCGGGCTATCGAATTCGCATGAGTGACTATGTTCTGGCCTACGTGACCGATGTGGCGCCCTCGACGGACTATCTTCTCGCCGATGGCCTGCCGGGGAATCCCAGCCGTGAGACGGCTCTGAAACTCCTCTACGAAAATCAACTGCGCCTCCTCGACGGAGCCCACACGGCTATTTACGACACCTTCTTCACCCCCGTTCAATACAGCCAACGCAGCCATTGGGGACATAGCACCCTGGAGCAGGCCATCGAGGTATGCAACCACTGTAACGTGGAAAACCTCTTCATGTTTCATCACAACTCTGAAATCGATGACCGGCAGCAGTGGGAAAGAGTAGCCCAGGCGCCGGCCGGCGAGCGCCTGGCCGTCTACCCCTCTCAGGAAGGTCATTGCCTGGAACTGGTGCCCGGGAAACTGGTGGAGTGCGCCTGACTTTTTGGGGAGTGCGCGGCTCGGTGGCCACGCCAGAAGTCGACAACGAACGCTACGGCGGCAATACCCCCTGTGTGGAAATACGTCTCAGCCCCAAGCGAGCCTTGCTGCTGGACGCGGGCCTGGGGCTGCGCTGGCAATCCAACCGCATGCTGAACGAGCGCAGCAAGGGCAATCAGGTGGAGATTCTACTCAGCCATTGTCACTGGGACCACATACAGGGCATACCTTTTTCACCTATGATGTATCTTCCCGACAATCAGGTCGTGATCCATGGAGCCGGCTACCCGACTCGCCCCCTGCTAGACAACTTAATGGAACAACTACGGCCCGAATTTTGCCCGGTGCCCAATTTCTTTCGCCAGGAAATCGGTGCCCACGTGCGGGTAGAGCAGTTGACAAGCGACCCCTGGTTCAATGCCCTGGGCTGCCGGATTCGCTGGGGCTTTTTGCCGCGAGGTCGCAGCGCCACTCACGTGGTGGGCTACCGAATCGAATCCAAGGACGCCACCATAACCTACCTGACCGACGTAGAATATCCAGACGGCCCCGAACAATGCAAGCAGGCCCTGGAGTTGGCGCGGGATACCGACGTACTGATCCATGATGCCCAATTTCTCCCCGACGAACGAGCCGAAACGCTCAACCGAGGGCACTCTAACTATGAAGACGCGTTACGCCTGGCCCGAATCGCCGGGGCCAGGCGCCTGCTCTGCACCCATCACGACCCCTCGCGCAGCGACCGTGAACTAGACGAGGTGGCGTCCTGGCTGCGCCAACTCAACGATGTCCAGGCGGAAGTCGCCCACGAAGGCCTGCAGATCCAGTTTTAGCCAGCTACCAGGTGACTTCGAGCCAGGTGCGTCCCACCCGAAAAACCTGACCGTTCTTCAACTCTGCCCGGCCTTGTAAGCGCTCATCATCAATGAAAGTCCCATTGGTCGACCCCAGGTCTTCCAAAAACAGTCGTGGCTCCTGAACCTCAATGGATACGTGGCGACGCGAGATGAAGCGATCCGAGGGCACGCGCAGCTTGCCTTCGCGCCCCAGGTCCACGTTGTGATTAAATTGAAAAATGTGGCCGTCCATAGGACCGCTGATCACTTCGAGCTTAACACGCATCACTGGCGCTCCTCAGGTCGACGAAAATCAGACCACGGGTCCTCACCGGGCGGAGGCGGAGGCGGAGGCGGTGGCGTGGGTCTGGGAAGTTGGGGCATTTTTCCAGAGTCCCCACCCAAGGGCAAGAAAGTGCGCTCACCGCTGAGGGTCTGACCGGGATCCACGGGGCGCTCCTGACGTTCGCGACCCAGTTCGGTATCTTCCTGAGGCTTGCTTCCAGGCCGGCGCGGTAGTGGTATATTGTGGAGCCCCCCCCCGCGGGGCAAAGTGGGAGCCTCGGACTCGGGTGTAATGATGGGCAGGCGGGCGGGACGGTCCTCGGGAGGCCGATCCTCCACCCGTGGGGCGACTGGTGAAGGCGTGGCCAAACCGGGGCCGGAGGCGGCCAGGCCCTGCCTGGGTGCGGGCGGGGCACCACCCGACGGGACCCGAAAGGCCAACCGGTCGCCGTTGCGATACACCGTAATCACCGTGCCTGGAGTGGGGCGATTGCGCAACATCTCTTCGGCCAGCGGTCGGCTGACATGGGTATGAATGGCACGCTGCAAGGGTCTGGCGCCCATAGCAGGTTGGTAACCGACCTCGAGCAGAAAATCGATAGCGTTCTGCTCCATTTCCAGTCGCACGTCCTTGTCTTTGAGGGTCTCCACCAACTTGTTGAGTTGGATGCGCACGATCCCTTCCAAATCTTTAGGGGCCAGCGAGCGAAAGGTGACGATCTCATCGATGCGATTGAGGAATTCGGGGCGAAAATGTTCGCGCAACGCTTTCTGGTAGATAGGTGGCAATTGATCAAGTTGGCCGGCCACACCGTCCGTAACCACCTGGCCCTGAGCAATCACCTCGCGAGCCCCCAGATTGGAGGTGAGCACAATGATGGTGTTGGCAAAGTTGACCGTGCGTCCTTTGGAGTCAGTCAGTCGGCCATCATCGAAGACCTGCAAAAAGATGTCGAAGATCTCGGGATGAGCTTTCTCCACCTCGTCGAGCAAAACCACGCAGTAGGGTTTGGTGCGCACCGCCCCCGTCAACTGCCCCTCTTCGTCATGGCCGATGTAGCCCGGCGGACTGCCGATCAAACGGGAGAGGGAGTGCTTGTCGTGAAACTCCGACATATCCAGGCGCACACTCTCTTTGTCAGAGCCAAACAGGAACTCCGCCAGCGCTTTGGCCAACTCGGTTTTACCCACTCCGCTCGGCCCCAGAAAAAGAAAGACACCGCCGGGACGATTGGGCGAGACCAGGCCAACCCGGACCACGCGGATGGTCTGAGAAACCGCCTCTACCGCGTGGTTTTGTCCCACCACCCGACTGGAAAGATAGCTTTCCATTTGGAGCAGGCGAGTCGACTCTTCCTCCGTCATGCGCTGGACGGGGATCCCCGTCCAATCGGCCACAACCTCGGCCACCACCTCGTCATTGACTTCAAAGACGGGGCGTTCTCCAGCCATGAATACGCCCGAGCGAGTCTTGACGCGAGCGGCGGCTTCGTCGATCAAATCGATAGCCTTGTCGGGTAGATTGCGATCGGGTAGGAAGCGGACCGACAGTTTGACGGCAGCCAGCAAGGCTGCGTCGGTAAACTTGACTCCATGATGACTCTCGTAGCGGGTCCGTAAGCCCTTGAGTATCTCCAGTGCATCTGCCTCGGAGGGCTCGCCTACCAGCACCGGCTGAAAACGGCGTTCAAGAGCCGGGTCGGCCTCGATGTATTTGCGGTACTCATCGGTGGTGGTGGCACCCAGCACCGGAAAGTCCCCCCGAGCCAAAGCAGGCTTCAGAATATTGCTGGCGTCCATGCCACCACGTGAGTCGCCGGCCCCGACCAGTTGATGAATCTCGTCGATGAAGAGCACAATGCGCGGATCGGCCATCGCCTCTTGAACCACGCCCTCTAAACGCTCTTCAAACTCGCCACGGTGCTTGGCACCAGCCACCATCGACGAGAGACTCAGGTCGAGGACGCGACGGTCCTTGAGCATATCGGGGACCTGTCCTTGAGCGATTCGCAAAGCCAGGCCAAAGACCACGGCCGTTTTTCCTACCCCCGGTTCGCCGATCAGGACCGGATTGGACTTGGTCTTGCGAGTCAATATCTGCAGGACTCGCCGAACTTCATCGTTGCGGCCGATGACAGGATCAACTTTCCCCTGACGGGCCAGTTCCACCAGGTCACGGGAATATTTGCTGAGCATCTTCTCTTTGCTGCCCCCCTTGGAGGCTTCTGGAGAGGATTTGTCCGGCGCGACTCGTTCCCCAGAACGGGCCTCCACGGACGGCGCTGAACTCCCGCCCAGTAGTTCAGCTCGGCAAGCCTTGAGCTCGTTGCCCCTTTCACACAACAGGCGAGCGGCGATCCCGCCCCCCTCAGACAGGATGGCGGCAACGATGTGACGAGGCTCGACCCGCATGGACTTTTGCGCCTCTGCTTCTTCGACGCACAATTTGCTGGTGATACGGCGCAATCGGGGGGACTCGATCATGCCTTCCCAAATCGGCACTTCATCGCCCTCGGGCACCCACCGCAAGATCTCTTCTTCCAAACCGGGCAACTGATAGCCCCGGCGGCTCAACCAACGGCTACACTCCCCATCCAGTTTACAACAAGCAAAGAGGTAGTGCTCTGTGCTCAAATAGTGATGCTTCCACCGTTTCGACAGTTCCACGGCGAACTTCTTGACTTCCTCGCTACCTTGACTCCAGTGTAATGCCACTCCAGCTCCTCAGCGACTCTTTCCGTCGCCAACCAGCGACAGTCGGGCCACACACTCCACATGATAAGTTTGGGGAAACATGTCCAGGGGCTGAATCTCGTGGACTTGATAACCCAGACCGGTCAATATTTCCAGGTCGCGGGCCAGCGACGACGGATTGCAGGAAACGTATACCACTCGAGGTATGCGCATGCGCGCCAAAACTTGTAATACCTCCCCGTCGCAGCCTTTCCTAGGTGGGTCGAGCAAGGCCAATTGAAATCGCTGACCTTGCCGATACAATTGGGGGAGCACCTTTTCCGACGCGCCCGCCAAAAAGTCGGTATTTTTGAAGCCATTGAGGTCCGAGTTGACCACGGCATCTTCGATAGCATCCAGAGAAATGTCTACCCCCAGCACCCGTTTGGCCCGCTTGGCCATTAACAACGACAAGGATCCAACCCCGCAATACAAGTCAACGGCCGTATCTTTGCCGCGCAGGTCGCAGTAATGTTCAAGGACATCATACATCATCAGTAATCCGCGCGTATTAACCTGAAAAAAACTGGTGGGCGAAATCTGGAATTTTAAACCCAACAGGTCCTCGATCAGGTGGTCTTTTCCCCACAATACCTGAGTACGATTGCCCAACACCACGTTGGTCTGGTGAGGATTGAGGTTCAGCAGCACGCCTTTCAATTGCGGGACACGCCGTTTGACATGGTTGAGAAATTCTTGCACCTGAGGCAAGCGCGGCTGAGCAGCCACCACCACCAACAGGGCCTCCCGGGTACTGTAGCTGGCCCGGGTGACCAGGTAACGGACCAACCCCGAGCCGTCCTTTTCGTTATAGACTGGCCACTGCAGCCTTTCCATAGCCTCGCGCGAGGCCTGC
This sequence comes from bacterium, assembly GCA_018780265.1. GTDB lineage: Bacteria > Vulcanimicrobiota > Xenobia > Xenobiales > JADMJV01 > JADMJV01. The sequence goes on along the minus strand of JADMJV010000024.1, from coordinate 44,691 downwards.
AGAATTTTATTGTTGAGAGTGTCTTGAATCAGGCACTCATCAATCTTGATCACTCGATGGGTCCCCTGGGCATAGAGACCGACGACATGACTGATACGGCCTTTCTCCGTATCTTTGGGGTGGAGGTAGGGCTTGGCGGCCACCACGGCCTGAACCTTATTGCGATAGTTCCACGGGTCATCCAGTCGGCGACAAGGGTGAACCTTAATCGTCCCCAAGTCCGTCAAGTGCTGGATGGAGTCCTTAACGATCTTGGTCTTATAGAACAGTTGGGCGTCGTAATCAATGTGCTGCAACTGACAGCCGCCGCACTGGTGATAGACAGGGCAAGGAGGCTGAACTCGCCGTATAGAGGGCTTAATGATTTTGCTGATATGAGCGCGCCCATAGTTTTTGCGCAACTCGATGACCTCGACCTCAAGCTCATCTCCCGGTGCGCCTTGAGGTACAAAGATGACAAAATTATCAACGCGCCCAACCGCTTCGCCCCCGGCCGCTATATCGTCGACCTTGAGAGGAACACGCGAACCGAGCTTGAGAGGTTCTCCCACGGGGCCGCCATTGTCGTTATTGATGCTGCTGGGTTCTCGTGCCCATCCCCGAGTTCCTTTTCACAAAGGGGCCGGGCTACGCCTCCAGAAGGTTTCCTTATGGCCCTTCTCTTGCACCTGCAGTCCGGACACGACGCCCTCAAAGACGTCATTGGGGAACTACAAGCCGCTCTCGTGGTTACCGAAGAATTGGAAGAGGATGGACAGTCGTTGGTCGTCCCCAGCGGCGAGCTGGACCGCCTCATCTCTCAATGCCAGGCGGTGCAACGAAAACTTGACCAGTGGCAAGCTCGGTTGTAAGGTAGGCTCAGTATGATGAACTTAGGCGCCCCTGAGATGCTGTTGTTGGGCATTTTGGCCCTGATACTCTTCGGCCCCCGCCGTCTGCCCGAGTTGGGCAAGGCCCTGGGGGAAGGACTGGCCGCCTTTCGGGAGTCCAGCCGCCAGTTGAGCAACGAGTTCAAGCGACAACTGGAAGAAGAAACGTCCCCTCCGAGCCCCACCCCGGCACCCTCCCTGCCCGCCAACGTATTGTTAGGCACCCCGATGCAGCCCCTGGCCAGCTCTGAGGTTGAGGAACCGGCCGGTGAAAGCGAACTCACCGAAATCGCCGCTGAATTCGAGCGCGATAGCACCGAGGTGGTGGCCGAAACAGAGCCCGCCCCTGAGAAAGCCACCGTCAGCGCCTAGACCCTGAAGAAAGCTTAGTGCAAAAAGAACACGAAGCAGCCCTAATGATACTTCACCTGGCCATCGGCGACGCCTACGGGGTGGGATTTGAAGATGTGCGCCCCGATCTGATTCGGGTCCACAATGATCTGGGAGGAAAAACATGAGGTCTTTTGCCAGGTTGGCGCTGGTGATCACCCTGACCGGGTCGGCACTGGCCCAGCCCCCGCTCTGGAAAGTCTATGAGAAGTTCTTCAAGCGAGCCCGCTATGTGGACCTCACCCACACCATCCAACCCGACTCGACCGTTTGGAAAGGTTTTGGCCCTCAACAGTTTGACCCCGCCATAGAACCCGAGAGCGGGCGCCCCTACAGCTACGCCAAGGACGGCTTTGAGGCCACCCGTTATACCTTCAGCACCGATCAACTGGGCACCCAACTGGACCCGCCAGCACACTGGAATCCCGACTACCCCTCGATCGACGAGTTGCCGGCCACCTATTCGCTGCGACCGCTGGTGGTGATTTCGATCGTCAATCAGGTGGGCAAAGACCCTGGGTACTCCCTGACCATTCCCGATATTCAAGCCTGGGAGAAAATCCATGGACAAATCCCAGCCGGCTCGGTGGTATTTGTCCGCTCGGATTGGAGCAAGCGCTGGAGGCAGCCGGGATTGGCGGGGGAAGCTGTCTTTCCAGGCGTGGGACTGGCTGCCTTGCAGTTTCTGCACCTCAAACGCCACATCTTATTTCACGGGCACGAACCCCTGGACACCGACTGCACTCCCGACCTGTTGGGCGAGGCCTGGTTGCTGAAAAACGGCTACGCTCAGGCCGAAGGGGTGGCTAATCTCGATCGGGTTCCCGAGAGCGGCGCCCTGGTTGCCATGGGCTTCCCCAAGTTACGCGGCGGAACCGGCGGCTATGCCCGTTATATCGCCATCTGCCCCCCGGACTGGAAATATGGTCTGAAGGTAGGTCAACAGGCCGAGTCTCCGCTGCCAAAACAATCCAAACCACTTCACTGGGACAGCCAGAAGAAATGCAGGGTCCGCTAGCGAGGCTGGCAGTCGTTGCCCAATCCGTTGAGTTCAATTTTTGGCTTGGGCCCAGCGTATAGGACATTGTTTCCGGTTCCGTTGACCTCAACGTCCTCCACCTTTTCTACCTCGACCGTATTGCTGGTGCCATTCACCTCTAGACCGGTCACGCTGCCCGTCAACTTCAAGTTGTGGCCGGTGCCGTTGATTTCGACCTCTTTGTGGTCGACCTTGTAGGTTTTCTTGTCGCCGACACCCTCGATGACCAGTTTGTCGCCCTCCGTCTCCGTGGACGAAGCCCCATCCACCGGAATCGAGCCCTGGCCAGCATTGATGGAAACGCCTTCCTGGTCCACCTTGACCTGGGCACCCTGCGAACCCTGAACCTGAACCCCATCCTCATCGATCTTGACCTGATTGCCGCCGGACTCGACATCCACATTGACCTGGGCCTCGGGCGTCGCACTGGAGACGACGGCCACGCCCTCTCCCGGAGGGGGTGTGGGTGACCCTACCGAAATAGACACTCGAGTGTTGCCCTGACTTCCCTCTACACTGCGATTTTCCGATTGGCAGCCCCAAAGCGCCAGGGAAAGCGAGATCAGTCCAAGTTTTTTACGCATTACAGACTCCTCTAAGATTTGCTGCCCAGCAAGGTTTTGCCAGCCAGGCGAAGTTTTTCCACCGTAGACAAACGTGCTCGCTTTTTTAAAACGGTGACGCCCATCTTGCTAACTTTCTGAAGCAAGGCTTGGTAAATACTGGTCATGGCCTGAAGGGAACTGCGACTGCCCGAGTCCACCCGTGCCTCCAGGCCGCTTGACCGCGAGTAAAAATCTTGGGCACGGGCTACCTGAAAACTCAAAAAATCCCTCAAGGCGGAGGCTTCCCGCCCACAAATAAGGTCTTGCTCCGACAAACCATGTTGGATCAGTTCATCCTGGGGTAGATAGACTCGCCCCAACGAGAGATCTTCGGAGACATCGCGCAAAATGTTGGTCAACTGGAAAGCGATGCCTCTCCACTCAGCCATTTGCAAAGCCTCGGGCGACTGGTCAAAACCGTAGACATACACACACACCAGGCCCACCGTAGAGGCCACGCAATAGCAATAGCGGTAGAGTTCTTCAAAGTTGGCATAGCGAGACTTGCACAAGTCGGTTTCGACCCCATCGATCATGGAGTGAAAATACTGAGACGGAATGGCATGTTTCGTCTTGGCATCGTAGAAGGCCGGCAGTATCTGACTGTTGCCAGGATCATTCCCCTCGATGGAGGCGCGCCACTGGCGCAGCAGGTCAGCCTTGGAGCCGGCCACATCCCCATCGGAAACATCATCGCAGTAGCGAAAAAAAGCGTACATGGCGCACATGGACCGCCGCTTCTCCGGGGGCAGAAGGCGAATCCCGTAAAAGAAGTTCTTGGCGCGTTCCTTGGTGATTTTCTCGCAGTAACGATAGGATGCGTCCAGCTCAGAGCCTTGCATGGGGCTTGGAAATTCTGACATGAGCTCGCGAAACCTGCAACGGTCGCCGGGGATCACACAGAGGATGGTAACGATAATTAACCATGCCAAATGAGCAAAACTGGTAGTATTCTACCTGCCAACGGCCCGGCCGGCATGCTACTATCCTTATAGAGCCGCTTGCAGATGACCCCCCCCGACTGCAGGCGGCTCTTATTTTTTTCCCGAAATTCATGGACAGTCAGCGGACATGGTATAAATAGACCTCCCCCCAATGGCGAGAACCTGTTAGTCTACTCGCGGACCTCAAGCGGATGACCCCCCCCGAACGCGCGAGGTCCTTTTTATTTTCCGCCTCTGTCGGGAGCGCGTCCGAAGGCGCGCAGGACTTCCAGTCCCGTCCCCAGGGTAGCATACGTGGAAGCCGCCTGACGGTCATTCACCGCCCGTTTGGGCTGATAGCAGAGTTGATTCACCTGCAGAGGGCCTTCCTGGCCATCCGGCAGGCTTTTTTCCAGGACGAAGTAGAGATGCAGGCTGCGCAGCGGGCGGTGAGGATGGCGACGTTGCCAGCGACTGCCCAAATAATCCAGCAAGGGCGCCCGCCATACTTGATTTTCGGGCAAGAAGGCGTTCATCATCAGTTTGCGCCAACGCGCATTGGGATAACACGAGGCGACTCGAGCCGGCTTGTCCCAGCGCACCTCTGGCCCGCCGGTCAACCCGATATTGACCCAATCGCCCTCCTGAGTCTCCCCCACGATCACAAAATAGCCGTCATCAGCCAGAGGTCGTGGAGCAAACATGTTCCATTGTTGGTCCAGGCGCAGCAGGCGCAGGTCCGGGCAGTTGGGCATCACCGTCCAATGGCGCCCCCAGTAAAGGTTGAAAGCGGTCACGCGCATCAACAAAAACAGCAGCAAGAGGTTGACGACCAGCCGGGAAGGTCGGGGAGAAGGGTCTTCATAGCCCTTCCCGGGCCAGTCTGGCAACGTCAAGCGCCAGGAAGGCCAGCGATCCCACAGCCAGCCGGGCAGCAAAGCCCAACTGCACACAGAGGCAATCAACGAAAATACTCCCAGGTGCAGAAAGGATCCCAAGCCCAAATGCAAACCCGTCAACCCCACCACCGCCAGGAGCCGTGCGCGGGGAATCCAGATCAACAGGGCGGCAGCACCTTCGAAGTAGAGCACCGCGAAATTGAGAAAGCGCAACAGGTCGGGATGGCCCACCAGCAACTGGGCCGGAGGCGAGGTGATTTGATCTAACAGCAGGGCGAGTTGAACCGCCGTTCCGTCCACTTTCCACTCATTGCCGACCTTCAGCAAGTAAGCGAATGCATAGATCAAAGTAATCTGCCAGCAATAGGCGCCACAAGCCAGGTTCCATGCACTGGTTGGGGGCGTGGTCCCGGCCCGACTGGCGTCAACCGACCATCTGGCAGCCCACGGGCAAAACAAGAGCCAGAACATCAAACAACGAAAATAGAGATCGCCCCCATCCAAAATGACGGGGTTACGATTTTGCATGGATATCAGCAGAAACCAGGAAAGCCACCCAAATAAGCGTGTGCGGTAGCCCACGGTAAGGCACGCATAGGCCACGGCGGTCACGAGAAAGAGCAGTGCCTGTCCCAACCAATGGCCTTGCGCCAGGTGCACCGACCAGAAGGCGAGATTCCACGACCACTGCAGGACGCGGTATGCGGGTTGGCAGCCGGCGTCGGTGTAATGCGCCTGCAGGTCGGTGGCTCGAATTCCCAGGTCCAACAGCAATAAGAGACCCATCATGATACGCAGCAAGGCCAACGAGCGCAGATCGAGGGCCAGTCCCTGCCACCATTTCTTCATCAGTGAGGCCATCGATGGGGCCATTCGCCCGGACGCCACTCGAGTCCCAGTATTAACTCGCCCTTTAACCCGCGAAACCCGGCTTTCCAACTGCCATGGTTGTGCTCGATCTCACCGCTCCAGCAAGTCACAGCCCCCAGCAGCAGAATGATCAATCCCAAAGCCAGGCGCAGTTTCCAACCCTCGTCGGGCGTCTTCCAGGTCCATATACCGCCGGGCGTCTTGGTGGCCTGGCCTTTAGACTTGGATTTGGCCTTGGGCCTGGGCTTAGCCCGAACCACAGCAGCTTTGCCCTTGGGCGGAGGGCTCTTTTTGGGGGCGCCGGCCATCAAGGACCCATCAGCATGAGGCGGGCCGGAAACCAGAGCGTCTCTACATCGGGAAATTCACGACTGGCGGCACCCTTCAAGACCACCCGCAGCACGTCGCCGTCCGGCTCCAATTGGTGCGATTCGGTCAGCTCGTAAAAGGACAGCCACTTCTGCACGGCTCTATGCACCGGATCCTCCAGCATACCCCTCACTCGAAAGCGGTCTACCCCCTGGCGAGACCACATTTTCTGGGCCTGCTCCAGGGCCTTGACGGCCTGAGCTCGGTCGCTCCCTCGCAGATCCAGCCCGGGAACCTCGGGCAGTTCGAGTTTGGCCGATGCCGCCTTATGCTTCAGAACTTTGTCAAACTCAGGATTTGGGGTGTCGGGCGTTGAACTGCCTTCTCCCGGATCGTACTCCAGCAATTCAACTTCCTTCAAGTCCGAATGATAGCGACGCAACGTTCCTTCCAGCGCTTTGACCAGGAAGGCCACCGGAGTTCCCGGGCCCGTCCTGCGAGCCCGCACCAAGAGTCGATGGTCTTCGCGCCCCATCACCTCGAAAACCACTCCTTCTTGAGCAAACACGGGCTCAAGCTTCAGCAAAATCTCGGCCTCGGTCATGGCTTTTGGAAGAGAAAGATATACTCGTGCTTAAACACGTAGAATCCACCGGCCAGGGCCCGGTAGCGCCACAGCTCACGCTGACTTCGTTTGCCAAAAGTCTCTTCAAAATTCTTGACCACAATGCTCTTCAGGTTCAAGCCCATTTCTTGAATCCTCTGCATCGTCAGAAAGCCAAGCGGTACCCAATTCTGCCCGGCATACTTGTCGCCGATGACCACGGCCAGATAGCGCTTTCGCTGAAGCACCCTGGACACGCCCTCAACGACCTGGGCAAAGCCGTCCACAAAGGCGTCGACGTCCGCCTGATTGGAGAGATCCTCGGGGAGCGAGCTAAAGCGGATGATGTCGTGGTAGGGAGGATGCAGAATGGCCAGTTGAACCTGGTCAATCTCGTGTTGATCGAGCATAGAGCGAAAGTCAAAGCTGGCCGAATTCCCCTGACGAACGATGGATTGCACACGGTGGGGGTTGTCTTCGCGCTGCACTCGACTCCAGGTCTCTTGGGCCACCGATTCCTGCAGCTCCACTCCCAGCGCATTGCGGCCCAATCGACGAGCCTCGATCAGAGTGGTACCGCTGCCCAAGAAGGGGTCGAGAACCCAATCTCCGGCCTTACTGAAACGACGCATCAGTTGATGAGGAATCTGTGGAACAAAGTTACCCCAATAATGGCCGGAGTGCTGGCCGCTGCGGTCACGACGCTCGATGTGCCACAGGCTGTCGGTCCAGAGATCGTCATATTCCTGCCAGCGACACAGATTGATATCGCTGAAGGTGGGGGTCTTTACCTGCTCAAAACTGCGGAGCAACCTCTTCAGATAATGGCGGGCCCGCTCCAAGGACCGGGAATCTTGAATTTGGCGGAGTTGGTCGCGCCAAAGACCCCACCGCACCGTGACAACTTCGGCGCTTTCCCACGACCCCCGGGCCGGCCCCAATTGAGTCATGGCGATGACCTGTTTGCGCAACGCTTCGATAGTGGCACAGGCAAGGCAGGCCTCCAACAACTGAAAGAGTCGGACCTTGGGCAATGCCAGGGCACTGTCGGCGGCAATGGGCGCTCGTTCGGCGGATGGAGTCACAGGAACCCTCCAGAAAGCTTGAGGCGCCCACGGATCAGCCCGAGAACACCAGTTTGTTCGACTGAAATACCCCGTCAATCGAACACATCCTGGCTAACGATTGAATTTACTTCAAAAAGCTTCCTGGGTCAGTTCCAGCATTTCCAGCAACAGTTCCTGGGATTCCACCGCCAAAGCCATGGCCGCATCGGCCACATCCTCATCTCCGGATTCGGAGTAGTCGCGCAGGCCGGCCGCCGAATCGGCCAGCCCCTGCAAGGCCCGCATGAGACCTTGCGAAAGCTCCCCCTCGGGGTCCTCTTGACTTACCGTTTGGGCCCATTCCTGCAAAAACTCATCGAAAACGGCCAGCGATTGTTCAAAATTCTCATAGTCTCGCTCACCCTCACGCAGTTGCTCGAGCAAGGTCACCAACACCCCCAGCGGGCTCTGGGGGTAATGCTCTACCCACTCGTCAAGAGTCATCCCGATGCCAGACGAAACCAGCCGGAGCCTGCATCACAGGCATCACTTCAAGGCGGTTGATGTTTACATGACCGGGCAACGAGGCACACCAGAAGACCGTCTCCGCAATATCGGCCGGAGTCAATGGCTGAAACCCCTTGTAGACCTGAGCGGCCTTGTCCTTGTCGCCACCAAAGCGAACCTGAGCAAACTCGGTCTGGACGGCGCCCGGCTCAACGCTGGTCACCCGCACCTGCTTGCCCAACAAGTCGCAGCGCAGCCCCAAGGAGAACTGCTCCACAAAGGCCTTGCTGGCCCCGTAGACCTGGCCACCCTTGTAGGGGTAGGTGCCGGCCACCGACCCCAAGTTGATCAAGTGGCCCCGGTTGCGGGCTGCCATGCCGGGTAGCACAGCGTGGGTCATAAAAACCAGGCTGGTTACATTGAGATCGATCATCTGCTGCCAGTCCTTCCATTTGGCCTCTTGGGCTAACTCCAGACCGAAGGCTGCCCCGGCGTTGTTGACAAGAACCGCAGGTTCACTCCATGGAGAGGGCAATGCATTGAGTGCTGCTTCGCGACCACTCTCGTCGGTCACGTCAAAAACCAGCCCTTTGACCCGTCCAGGAAACTCACTCTCGAGTTCGTGCAAGCGTGGCTCGCGTCGGGCCATCGCCAAAACCTTGGCCCCCGCCGCCGCAAAGCGGCGCACGGTCGCCTGTCCAATCCCCGCCGATGCCCCCGTTACCCACACTACTTCGTCATGCATGGGTGCGGTTTCGCCCGGACTTTAGGCGACTCCCCCCAAAGCGGCTCGAGAGAGTGTGGCCACTGTGGTCTCGAAAAAGCTCTGGCGCTCCTGCTCAGGCAGGCGGTCGAGCAGGCCGCCCAGGGCCAGGCTGGCAGCCCCATGCAAGCCCGCCCAGAGGATGTGGGCTACCATCAGGTCAGAAAGAGGCATGGCGAGCTTGCCAGTGAGGCGCACCCTGGCAATGGTATCCATGAGATATTGAAAACAGCCATCGGAAACTCGCTGCTCGTGCTGGCGGCACAAATCGTTGAGTTCCTGGTCGTGCAACTGAAACATCAAGCGGTAGTAGTGAGGCTCCTCCAGGCTGAAACGCAAATACTCCAACCCGGATTGACGCAAGGTCTGCACTGAGTCGGCTTGCTCGGCCAGTTTCATCTTGTGCAACAAGAGGGCGAACCCCTCGGCTACCAGCTCCATCACCAGCGCGTGCTTGTCTTTGAAGTACAGATAAATGGTGGTGGGCGAATATTCGATCCGTTCAGCGATTTTGCGAAGGGACACACTGCCATAGTCTTCTTGTCGAAAAAGCTGTCGAGCCGCCTCCAGAATGCGCTGGCGTAACGCTTCTCGCTCTCGTTCTCTACGGGCGGCTATTCCTTTTGACACAGTGCAAGATTACATTACACTGTTAATCCCAGTCAACCAGCTAACCGCCCCTGGTGTGCATTTCTAGACGCGGATTGGTTCGCAACTCCTCGAGACTGACGTAGCCGCTTCGCTCCAGCATTCCGGCCCGCTGAAGCGCTCCCTGGTCCACACGGGACCGCCAGAAGTCGCCGATCTGGTGACCGATCTGGTCATCGCTGTCGCCCCGTCGCAAGCTGGTCCGTACATCCAGACCGGTCTTGGCATATAGGCAGGCCAGAAGTTGACCATCGGCCGTCATTCGCAGGCGATCGCAATCGGCGCAAAAAGGTTGGGTGACCGAGGCGACGATGCCGATAGTCTGACCATTTCCTAATCGAAAGCGTTGGGCGGGGGCCGCGCCACGGCCGGGCAGAGCTACCGCCTCTCCAAAAGCTCCGGCCAATATTTGCAAAAGCTCGGCCTGAGAGACCACCAGATCGGGCCTCCAACCGGTGGCACCGCCGACATCCATGTACTCGATAAAACGGATTTCAGCGCCGAGATCGCCGGCAAACCTCACCAGATCAACGGCTTCATCGTGGTTAATGCCTCGCACCAACACGGTGTCGAGTTTCAGCTCGTGAAAGCCGAGGCCGGCAACCAAATCCAAACTCAGGCGCACAGCCGCCAATTCGTCGCGCTGGGCCAGTTTTACAAAGACGTCGGGTTTCAAGGTGTCGAGACTGACCGTCAGTCGCTTCAATCCTGCCAGCAACAGATCTGAAGCCGAGCGAGCCAACAGTACCGCATTGCTCGTCATGGAAAGGTCTGACACACCCACGGCGGCCAACATCGCCACCAACTTGGGCAAATCCTGACGCAATAAAGGCTCGCCTCCGGTAATTCGCACCCGATCCAACCCGTAGGCCCTCAAGATCCGGACCACTCGAGCCAACTCTTCGAAGCTGAGCAGGTGCGGCTTTTCCAACCATTGGTAGGTCGCTTCGGGCATGCAGTAGCTGCAGCGCAGATTACAACGGTCTGTGACCGAGAGACGCAGAGTAGAGAGAGGGCGACCGAAACCATCGATTACCATGTGGGAGCAGTCTGCCCATTCTGGGCCAGGATTACTCGCCTACCTGAACCAGGCTTACCACCCCTGAGATCATCAGACCCCGACGGAATAGCGTGCCTTCAGGACTGGGGTCGGCGGCCACCCGGTCAAAAAGGCCGGTGTCACGCTGATTGGAGTATTGAGACAACCACGACTTCAAAGCAATTTGAGGAGAAGCGGCCGGAGCCATCGGCGTTTCAACGGGCTCTACCGGGCGAACCTGAGGAATGGCTGGCTGAGTCAGATTGCGAACATAATTGACTGCGGGCGTCCATTGGGTCTGCAAAGAAGAATTGATATTCACAGTGGGTGCTCCTCGAATCGCTGTTCTCTGTCTGTGAATTTATCTTAAGGAGCCAGAAGTAAATGAGGGAAAAATGCCAGCGCCAATTGTTAAACTCTTGTTAAAGAGTCACTGAGCCCAATCGGGGTGACGGCACGGCTCGGGAAAGCTAAACAGCTTTTGAGGCTGAGTGAGGTTCGGGCCGTTGAAAAAGATGTAGCAGTTATCCTTGCCAGCGTCATCGGCCTGAAAGACCGCGTAATCGCCATTATTGGAGGTTCGTGGCAGGCGCACATTGGAAAAAGCAACGCTGGGCGGCGTTGGCGGGCCTCCACCCAGACGGTGAATGGCGATCCGATTGGAAGCGTCTCGGTAGATAACGTCGCCGCTGGGAGTAAAGCTGGCATCAAAGCCGCTAATGGGCAGTACCGCGTCGAGGGCCGTGTCGTCCTCGTTGATCAACACAATGGGACCGGGTGCACCCGCGCTCTTCGACACCAGGGCGGCGTAGTCGGAGGGATGGCAGTCGACGACGGGATCACTGCCGAGCGGAAAGTTGGTAGCCACAAGGTTTCCGGGGTCGTAGTCCCACCCATTTCCCCCCGCCGCCCAGGGCTCCGACTCGAGGATCCTGGTTGTGCCCGTTCCCTGGTTGGCGAACAGGACGCCGTTGCTGCGATGATTGAAACTGCCGGCGCTGGTGTAACCTGCGCCCGTAAAGATCGTTGTCCGCGAGCGACCGTCGGGCGTCACTACCACGAGATTTCCCGCAGGATTGCTGCAACAGATCATGGTGCCACCCGGAGACCAACGCGGGCGAGTCAATCCGGCGGCCACAATGACCGGGTCGGAGCCGTCCCAGTTAGACATCCAGGTGTCGTTCCCGCGACTGAAAGCCAGCTTTCCAGGAGGTAAAATGCGGAAGGTTCCTCCGCCCGAAATAGCCCCTGAAAGAGTGGCCGTTCCACCCCGCTTGTCGCTAATGGTAGCTTGCAGCGCAAACTGCTGGTTGTCGGCAACGATTTGGGGCGGATGCCAGGCCCAGGTCGCAACCCACAACTTGTCGGTGGGGTCATAGTGCATGCGAACTTCGCCATCCTTGGTAAAGGTACCATTGGGCCCACCGGAATCCCAGGTGCAGTAGAGGGCATCGCCATCCGGGTCACGGGCGGTAACTTTTAAAGAAATATAGCGGGACCGGCGCAAAGTGCCCGTATTTCCGGGAGCCACGGTGGCCAGCGTATTGGGGTTGGCCGGAGGACTGATCTGAAGCGGGCTGCTTTGAGCGGTGGCCACTACAAAGGTGGGCGACGAGTTGGTGTTGGGGGTCAATGGAGGGACCGTTGCGGGCTGACTGGATGGAGCCGTCTCGCTAATCCTGCCAGGGGCGCCTTGCAACCCACCTTCGAGGCGGACTTCCCCAAGAATCGAACACCAAACCACCACGGGGCCCCTGGCCTGCTGCAACTCAACGGCCGGATTGCCACCGACCACACTTGGGGTTGCCTGCAGGGAATAGCCTAAGACCACCGCCGTTTCGCCCTGAAAGGTGGGCAGATTGGTCAACACTTCGCCACTGGGCAAAAACATGAGCAACCCGTCCTGGGGGAATGGGGGCTCCCAGTTTGCCAGCGTGTAGCTGGAATTGCTGAAAGCGCCTGTAGAACTGGCTTGAAAGGCAAGTTCGGGCCAGTGGCAGCCACTGATCTGGACGGCCTGCTGGTTGCCCATCAGTATGCGGCGCACCACCTTGGGACGATGCTCCCCCTCCAGCAAGTAATAACCACCGCTTACGGTGCGTGTACCATTTTCGCTGGGAATGCCCAGACCCAAAGGTCGACCCTGAGTGATGGCCTGCTGCCGCAGACTGCGCAAAAGCTCGGCGACCTGTTCGGCTTCGGCCTTTACATAAACACGACTGCTGCGCATGTTGGTGAAAGCCTGAGCCACCACCACGGCGCCCAAAGCCAACAAGGCCATGGCCACAATCAGTTCGGCCATGGAAAAACCCTGGCGAAAAAAGCGACGCCCCCACAAACTCATCTCTACAGTTTACCGCGCTCTGCGCTGAAGTCAAGATTCACTTCACTCACTGGGGGCGCTCGATGGGGAACCGCATGGTGAACGTTGTACCGTCTCCGGCCAAAGTCTCAAAGCTGAGGTCGCAACTGTATTGTGCACAGATCTCCTTGCTGATCGAAAGGCCCAGTCCCGTGCCTTTGCCGATGGCCTTGGTGGTAAAGAAAGGGTCAAACAACTGGGAATGGATGTCCTCAGGAATTCCGCCTGCCCAGTCTTTTACCTTGATCCAGGCACCTCCCCCATCTCGACCGCAAGAAACCAGCAGGCGCCTGTCCTGGGCCGACTCATCGTAAGCGTCAGCAGCATTTAGCATCAAGTTCACCACCACTTGCTGCAGCTCGACCAGTTTGGCCTGTACCACAGGGTTGACCTGCGTGTCGCACTGCAACGACACGCGCTGCTGTCGCAATCTGGGCTGAACCAGCTCACTGGCGCCTTCGATGACTTCGGCCAAAAAGACCGGTTCTGGCTCGGCCAGATGAGTGCGCCGGGAGTAAACCAGCAGTTTGTCTACAATGCCCCGGGCCCGCTCCACCGCCCCCTGTGCGTTCGTGATATGGCGGTTGCCCTCGGGGTGCTGAATCTGAAGTAAATCCAACGAGAGCGAGACTGCCCCAAGGGGCGTATTCAATTCGTGAGCCACGCCAGCGGCCAATTGTCCGATGGCGGTCAATTTGCTGGACTGGATCAGTTGGGCTTGAGACTGCTCGAGACGCATCTTGGCCTGCTGAACTTCCTCATAGAGACCGGCATTGCGTAGAGTGACACTGAATTGCAGGGCAAGCAACGTCAGCAGGTGCAACTGCTCGCGCTGATAGGCATCGCTGCCTGCCGCAGCCACCAGAAGTACTCCGGCCGGCTCATCTTTAAAGGGCACGCACAACGAACTGCGCAGAGCCTGATCTTCCATATTGGCATAAAGCAGAGAGGTTTTGCGCTGCAAAGCGACCGTGGCAATGCGCTGATAAGGGACAGGGTCGATATTTCCATACTGGTCAGAAGTCACCCAGGAGTGGACCACCTGAAGGTTGTCGGGAGGGCCCAAGAAAACCGCCGCATAATCGTGGTCGAGCAGTTTGGGCAGCTCCCTCTCCAGAGCGAACAAGACCCCCTCTAGAGTAAGTTGAGAACTGAGCCAGCCGGTGCCCTGGACCAGTCTCTCCAACAGTTGCACATGCTCGCGCAACTGGATATTGAGCGTGCTCGCCTCGCGCTGCTGCTCTATCTGATGATGATGACGCCAGGCCGCCCGCAGTCCCAGCACGGCCTTTTCGGCGATCCACTCCAGCAGTTGACGGTCCGGCTGAGTCCAGGGATGTTTCTCCCGACCGACATAGATCACCCCTAGCTCGGGCATGGGCACAGCCATGCCCTGATCCTCACTGAGAAACACATCGCTGAGCAACTGACCATCCCCTTGACGCTGAACCAACCGCCCCCGGCTCCAACAAAGATCGACCAGGGGCTCCACATAGCCCGTAAAGCTTACCTGGTACAGCCTTTCGGTCTCGGGGGAATTCCAACAAGTAGGCTCCAGGCGGGAGCCGGTGGGATGCCACAAAAAAAGCACCACCGAACGAGCCACCAGCAAGCGACTGACGGTATCCAGAACGGCCCGTTGAGTTTGGCCAAAGTCGGGCCCTTCGGCCAACTGCTCGGCCAGGCGCTCTACCATACGGCGTTGACGGGCCTCCACGGCCAGGGTGATTTTCTGCTCCGTCAGCTCTTCGCGGACTTGCTGCAAGGCTGCCAGGGACTGGTCGCGCTGACTGATGGCTTCACTGGCCTGAACCGCATAGACGCGATGAATGGCGTTGACCATCCCGTACGAGAGTGTCCACAGCAAAGCCGCCACGATCAAGGCTGGTAGCGGACCATCCACTATTAGTAGCAGCGCCCACGGCCAGACCACCTGCCCCATTCCGGTTGCGTTCAAGCCCAAAGCGG
>JADMJV010000024.1:0-29840 GCA_018780265.1 bacterium | reverse complement strand
CATAGACGCGATGAATGGCGTTGACAATGCCGTAAGAGAGTGCCCAGAGCAAGTCCGCCGCGATCAAGGCCGACAAGGGACCATCGACCGCCAGCAGGAGAGTCCACGGCCAGACCCCCTGAAAACCCAGCAGCGCACGTCTCAAGCGCCGCCCCTGCAAATCTCGTGGCAGGCGAATGAGCATAGCCACGCTCCCCAGACTGCCGAGGGCCGCCACCAGCGCCAGCACGGGCCAATGGTTGGGCAAAGCCACCACAGCCGCCACACCCAAAGCCATGTATAACATTCCCTCTAAGGCCGACCTCCGCTCCTGACGCAGGGCGGGAAGAAAGAACAACCCCAGCACCGCCAGCACAAGCGACATAGACCACCAACCCTGCCAGGCCAGTGCCAGATAGAAAGGCAGAGCAACTCGATACAGTCCGACGGGAGTGCGTTGAGCCTGAATATCCAGCCATAGGCCGGCTCCCGCCAGAACCGCCGTATGCAAGGTGATTTGAGTCAGCGTCATCCGGCCTCCTGGAGTTTGCCATACAGCGGCAACATCAGAGACAAAATCAAGAACAGCAACACGGCCGACGTGACCAGTAGCAGTAGGGGCTCCAATAAACTCTGCAAAATCTCAATACGAACCTCCAGGTCTTCTCGATAGAACCGCGTCAGATAGTCCAGAATGGGTTTGCCCTGGCCCGTGTCATCGGCCATCTCCATCGAGGAACAGACAATTCTTGGATACAGTTGTGGCTTCGTCACCATATGGGCCCCGGCTGTCTCCCCTTCCAAAATGGATTGAACCAACAGGTCGCAGTCGATCAGAAGTCGGGGGTCGCCGCTAACCTCAGCCGCAAATCGGTAAGAACGTTGGGGCTGGATGCCGCAACTGACCAGAATCGAGAGGGCCGCACAATATCGAGACCAGGTTGCGCAAACGAGCAGACCTCCCAATCCGGGCAGTCGGCAGGCCTGGTCCCAAAACCAGACCCGCCAATGAGGATTGAGCACCCAACTGCGACTCAATCGAATCGACGCAGCGGCCAGAACCAGCAAAGCCAACCAAAACCAGGGCTGGCGCTGAACCCTGATCAGCGCCGAGACCACCCGGGTGGGCAGCGGCAGCACCGTGCCGCTCTCTTCAAACATCTGCAAAAACAGGGGCCCCAGCACGTTCATCAAGGCAAAGACCGACAACACTGCCACCACCATCACCACCACAGGATAGGTCAAAGCCCCTTTAATCTTCTGTCGGACCTCCTGGTCGCGCTCCAGCCATTGAGCCAAAAGAACAATCGAGTCCACCAGTGCCCCCGTTTGTTCACCCACGCGAACCAGTCCGACGTACATGGCGTTAAAAGTGGACGGAAAGCGGCTCAGGGCCGCCGACAAATAGCGGCCCTCGAGGACCAAACGCTGTAAAGAGAAGAAAACTTCAGCGCAGTCGGCCCGTGCGGTTTGCTCGGCCAGTACTTCGAGAGCCCGATTTACAGGCACGCCCGCCCCCAGGAGTACTTGCAACTGACGAGTAAAAATAACCACTTCCGAGGCAGGCAAGCGAACACGCTGCATCCATTCGGGTGACTCCAAACCCGCCCGTACGCGACTGGGGTCAGGACTACCCAAATTACCCCCCGTTGGCAGGCTTGGCACAGCCAGGGATTTACCTGATTTTGCCCGAACTCCTCCCGGTGTCACGCCGAGGCCGCGGGTCAACCCTGGTCGAGACCATTGTCTCTCTGGTCCTACTCTCTGGCTGCCTGCTGTTAGTGGGCGCCTTGTTGCAACGCAGCAATCGGTATCAACAAAAATCGGAGTCCTTGCTGGAAGCTGCCTCCTTTGCCGACAAGGTCATGAGTGACGTGCGTCAATGGGCTCGCGATGGCTCCAACTACGATAGCAACTGGGCCTATTGGCAGGGGCGCCAGGTCAACGAGCCGGACTATCCCAATCTGACGGCTCAAGTGGATATCCAGAATACCGGCCTGAAAGTATTGTCGCCCGACAAATACACCGAGCTGGCTTATGCTGCCCCCCGCGAAATTCTCAAAGGGTCCGTATTGGTGCGTGTTCAGGCCGGTCGCGATCTGACCTCGCCGGTAGGGCGCCTGGTGATCTGGTCGCTGATAGCCCCTCCCAGCCCGGTATCGGCCGGGGCCACCATCGTTGTCAACTCCAGCGGGGGACCGATGGTCTTTAATGAAACCCGCGGCTTTACAGCGACTGCCATCGACGGCAATGGTCGACAGTTGCCCCATTGCTGCTTTGAGTGGAGAGTGCACAATTTGAGCGGCGAGGCCAGTCCGGGCACTCAGTCGCGCGACGGTCGCAGTTACAGCATTGTCTACGACCAAACTCGCGACGACGACGACGATGACCTCACCCCCGAAGTGTGGGCCTCCGGCACCGTCTCGGTGGAAGCGGAGGCCCGAATTATGGGCACTCTGGTGACAGGATCCAGTGTAGTGTCACTGGCGGCAGGCCCATGACGAAACGCGCTGGCTTCAGTTTGGTCGAGACCATGGTCACCCTTTTCATGATCGGAATTATGTTGATGCTGGTCAGTGGCCTGGTCAAAGACCTGCGCCAGGAATCGGTGAACAACAAAGACAACGATCAACGCATGGGGGCCCATCAGGCCCTCGATCGCATCGGGCTGGCTCTACGCAGTTGCTACCGACTCGACGAGCCGGCCTCGGGCGCCTCCAACCGGTTGCGTATGCGCAGTTGGAATCCCAATGCCAACGCAGCTCGCCTACCGTTGCCGCTGGCCGCGCCCGGAACCCCCTGGTCGCCCAGCGACGCGGCTTTTCTGATGGACCGCACTTTCGAAGTGGTAGGCGGGGTCTTGCTGTGCACCAACACACGAGGGGCAGTGAGCGAATCCTTTCGCCTGCTGGGTGACCTGAGCACTTTTGAGGCCACTCGCCAGGCCGACGGGTCTTGCAGATTGAGGCTTGAATGGATCGATTCAAGAGGGCGCACCCGCCAACAGGTACGCGTCAGCGGTTGTGAAGCACCGTGAGACGACGCCAAGGATTTGCGCTGGTACTTGCGCTTTTGATCAGCACACTGCTGCTGGTTCTGGGCATGGCCTTTTTAACCAAACAATCTTACCGTTACCGCCTGGCCCGGCTGGCCGCCGACGCCATGGGAGCCAAATCTCTGGCCATGTCTGGATACGAAAACAGCCGTGCGAAAATGCAACACGATATGCTCTACCCTCCACCCGACCAGCGCTACCACGACGAATACAGCTATCGCGAGAGCGTCAACGACCTCAACAGTATCAACGAAATCGGTCATTTTGAGGTGACTGTTGATCGACGCTGGATGGACCCTCCCTACGAGATCATCATTATCACCAGCGAGGGACACCCCAAGAACTCGGCCGCCCACTATCGAATCAGGGCCGAACTGGACGTCAGACCCGGTGTTGACTTCTTTCAAGTGGCGCGTTGGGAAGAGAATTCAGTGTACTGAGTGTGCCCCGACAGAATGGACGGAATTTGTAGGGGCGGAACAGGATGTTCTTCCCGTTTTTCCGTGCCCTGTTCAGTCCAGCCAAAACCCCGGCCTTGCTGAACCCACCCAATCAGGAGTCGTCCGAGAAGCCTCTCTTGATTGGAGCACACACCGGTAAACCCGTGCGGCAGGGCCTGTGGCCCGCGCCGGCCGCGACTTAACACTCACTCCTTCCAACCGGATAGGTTGACCAGATTTACTGGCGTTAACAGATGAATCGCGGCAAAACAATCTTGACAGACAACCCGCTCGAAACTAGGATGATCCAATGAAACGTTCCCCGCTCAGCCACCCTTGTTGTTGTCAGCCCTGGCGGGAAGTTTCTCAGCTGGCCTGATACCCAATCAAACAGCCTGAAAAAAACCTCCCGATGAACCGGGAGGTTTTTTTATGCCTCCCGTTTCGTCGGCCACCCACGAGAGGAAGCAATGACCCAAGAACCACCACACAATCCCCCCCAAACCACGGCCTCCCCCATCGACATCAAACTCTCCCGCAGCCTGGACAGCCTGGCGGTCGCCGTGTCCCTTCCGCCTGGGACCGGCCACAGCCTGGAAAGCATCCGGGTTGTGCTCGACGGATTTCTGATCAACCCTGAAAGAGGCAGCCGCCACCACCGACTCAACCACTACGCCCGCCACTTTCAGCAAGTCAGCCAGTGGTTTCCGGGCCACGATCACACACTGGTGGTCACGGCCAGACGCCAGGATGGCCTGGAGTCCTTCGCCACCATGAGTTGGAGCGACCTGGACCCCTGACTGCGGTCCAAGCCGCACATCGCTGGCCGTCATGCCGGCTGGTCGGGCGGCCTCCAGGCCCTGGTCGCTATCTTCATACACGTGGCAGTGCCGGGTTCCCTCGGGCAACATCATCCTGCGTGACCACTGGCTCAATCCGGTGGCCAGCAGGCTGGCTTCCACGATCAGGGTTCTGACGTCCCCGGTAGGTCACCCGCTGAGACCCATAGGCCGACGGAAAAACGCCCCGATCCGAACTTGAAGCCTTTGGCAGTCGGCCCGGCCAACATCGACTACCCGGATTGGCTCAAACCCGTCCCATGCTATCCCCCCTGACCTCGATGGCCAGAGCCATTCGCCGGGCACGTTTCAAAAGGAAGTTGACCCAGTCGGCCGTGGCCAAGAGAAGTGTGGGCTGTGGCCAGTCGTATGTAGCTCAGGTTGAGGGCGGGCGCTGTCCCTGCTCCAGGCCCATCGCCGAAAAGCTGGAGATGCTCTTAAAAGTGAAGCGCGGCACCCTCACCCGTTTCGATTTCCCCAGGGGGCGACCGCGCCTGAACGATAAGACCCGGATGGCCCTGAACTGCATCCGAGAAGCGGTCGCAGACCATCCGGAATGCGACCTGCCCTCCAGCGGCCACCGGCCTGTCCCAGGACCAGTCTGGTCAAGCCGTTGCACAATCCCTTTTGGCCCATGGCAATCCACCTGGGCGAGCGGGCGGCCGATGAGGTGCTCAAGTTAGAGCGGCAGCGTGACGGACAAGACAAGTTTTGGCGTCTGGTCAATGGCCTGCGCTTCGATTCCTGGAGCGAGAAGAGGTTAGTGGTGCAATTGGGGCTGCGTTGCGAGCAACTGATTCCGCAAAGCCTGGGCGGGCTGGGCAGCCAGTTGCGCAGCGCCCATTCTAGGCAATAGCACCATTGTTCGAATTTGGCCTTTCATCCGGGATGGTCCTGCAGTGAAGGGGATGACTGGTGGTCCGCCCTGATCGCATCCAAAATTGACTGCCACAGACCCAGCGGTGAAACGCCAGCATATCCGCTCTCCATTGCGTCGTTGCATTCTATCACGATCCAATCGCCGCTGGCCGTCATGGCCAGGTCGATGACCATGAAGGGACAGCCAACCTGCTGTGCCGCCCAGGCTCCAAGCCGCAGAGCGGCGGCTTTTTCGCCTTCGTTCCAGCGATAGTCAAAAGCCCCCCAGTAGGGCCCCGCTCCCACCAGTTTGCCGAACCACCAGAATGTCCTGAACTCGAAGGACGGCGGCAGTTTGCCGGCGACAGCCTGACCTACCGGCCGGAGCGGCACAAACTCTCGGACGACCAACTCTTGCCAGTGCAGAATTGGGTCGGCCTGAAACGCCACGAGAGATTCTGCGAAGGCTTTCGGGCTGTCGACTATGGACAACCCGCCGTGACGACTGGTCTGGCGCGCGCCTTTGAGAAAGACCGGCCAGGCAAATCCGGCTTCAACTTCCTTGGCCGACGGAAAAGTCTCATACCACCGACTGCGCGGGGTCTTTGCCTCGAGCCGCGGATACCACTCCGGCAACAAAGATGTCAGGCGTTGCTGTTCTGGAGAGTTTACCAATTGGACGTCCCGCTCCAGACATTCCTGGTAGAAATTGGAGTAGTTGTCAATCGCTCCGACTCTGGCCACCCCCGGCAACCCGGCGGTCCGGCTTGAACACGCAAAGAACCTCCGGAAGTCGAAGTCATAGACAGGAATGTCGGTCGGCTTGCACACCAGGGCCAGCGTGTTTTCTAGTGCAGAGCAATCCATCAGGAGACCAGATACAAGACATCCCGGTCGACCAGCGCGGGGTCGTCCAGCAGATGCTCATAGGTTGTCAACTCGGTCTCACAATCTGGTTGGGGCCAGTGCTGCTCCCACTGAACCATCAAACCCACCGGACCAAAGCATTGGAGTGCCAGTACCAGAGGCACGGAAATGCCCGGGGAAGACTGCGGCAGGGCTGGATGAGGATCGGGGAGGGTCATCGGCGGCTTTAGACCCTTTTTGCGACTCCTCGGTTTACTCAGCTTTCGCTGGTATCGTTCCCAGCGGTCCACCCTTGGCTCCGGCGGTCGGCAATACAGATTGCACCCGCACCATCCGCGGTCGGTGACCCAGTAGGCCACTTTTTCCGGCCAGGTAGGTCGGTCTATGAGTTCACACTGATAGCCCCCAAGGCTCAATCGCAAGTCTCGGCCGAATTCCTCAGGAGCGCTTACTACAATGAAGTAACACATCGACCAGGAGATTCTTCATCCTGGGGAGAGGGGCACCTTGGTCACAACTCTATGTGGACGGCAACCCGAGTTGACACACGCGCAGCCCAGCCATGTCAATGACGATCCCGACTCTGGGGGCGCCAACAGACTCTTCAAGCTAATCGTAGTGGTGGACGGCCAGGTAGTCGTCACCTGGACTCACCAAATTAAAGCTGACCACGCAGCCCCTTCCGGCGAAACAAGAATTGGCGTGACGACGCCCTGGCTGGTCCTGGTCGACTGCGACCGCGGCGACTGAAACTAAAGCTCGCCCGCCCGACCTCAGGCGGAGGCTTCTGGGACTCATCCTGTTGATCTGTCGAACCGTTTTCATCCGTGCAACACGGTTCTGAGTTTTTTCAGGCCCGTCCGGTATTCTAAGTTCAAGCAAGAGATTCAGAAGAGCGAGGAAGACAACCATGAACGTAGGCTTGATGCAACTACCCAAATCCGCAGCCAATCTGCTCAGCAGCATGTCCAAGACCCAGGACAATAGCCGTCAACAAGAAGTCAGCAACCTGCTCAACCAGGAAGACCGTTACTGCGGCGAGGTTCTCACCAGCTAATCGTGGTCAAGACCGCTACCACCTGGGACCCTCTCGGGGATCCCCTGATGACTCCAGAAAGCCTTCAATTGTTGAATAAAATGTGGGAGCACCCCCGTGCTCCCCTGTTTAATTTGCGCTGCGGCGACGGCCTGGACGCCTTTGGATCGGCCTGGCTGAATCAATATGCCGAAAACCTGCGCCAATACCCCGCCCGGGCCGGAGTGCCCGCCTGGCTGGACTCCTTTGTCAATCAATGCCGCGACACTGTGCCGCACTACCAGGCCTACCCCGAAGTCCCCTTCGAGCAACTGCCCACCACCAGTCGCGACGATCTGCGCGATCCAGAAAAGTTCATTCCCCAAGGTCAGCCGCTCGATTCCATGACGGTGGTGGCCACCTCGGGCACTTCCGGCAATCGCCTGCGCCTGTGCACCCATGCCATCGACGCCGCCACCCCCTGGGTTTTGATGGAGGATGCCTTGCGCCGCCACAGCGCCGAAATGGTGCGCGGACCGGGCAGCGTGGCCCTGGCCAATCTCACCTTTCACGCCCAAAACTTCATCTACGCCAATATCTCCCATGCTTTTGGTGGGGCCGGTTTTATGAAGCTGAACTTGCAACCCCAGTATTGGCATGCACCCGAAGATCGGGCCGCTTACCTCGACGAATTTCGCCCCCAGGTGCTGGCCGGCGACCCTCTGGCCCTGGGTGAACTGGTTCGTCTGCCTCTGCAGTACCGGCCCAAGGCCATCTTCTCTTCGGGCATGCAGCTGCTGGAAGGGATGCGTCAACGCCTGCGCGATCTCTACGGTTGCCCCGTGTTGGACGTCTACTCTCTCACGGAATGCCGCTACCTGGCGATTTCCGACGGTACCCGTCATCGCATCCTGCCCAACGATGTCTACGTAGAAATTCTCGACGGTCAGCACCAACCCGTGCCTATGGGCGAGCGCGGCACCATTACCCTGACGGGGGGACACAATCCCTTTCTGCCCCTCATCCGCTACCGCACCGGCGACTGCGCCTCCCTGGCCGTGGACGAGGAAGGCGTGGCCTACCTGGTCGGTCTGGAAGGGCGCGCCTCAGTCTTTTTCGAGGACAGCACCGGGCGTCGCTTCAACAACATCGAGGTGACCAAGCAACTGCGCCCGTTTTCCCTCTTGCAATTCTCCCTGCATCAGGAGGCCGACCGCTCGCTGCGCCTTGAATACCTGGGCGACGGCGTCGACGAAGCCGCTCTGCGCGAGCGCCTGACCGCGCTGTTCGGACCTCTGCCCCTGACTCTCACCCGCCGCACCCAGGAAGAGCAAACCGGCAAAAAATGGATCCTCTATAGCGCCAACCTGGAGCCCTGAGGACGGAGTCAATGAGGCTTGATGGTGAAATGCAGGTTGAAGCGCACCGGGCCTGTCACGGCGGGGGCCTTCACTTTGGCCAGAGCCTGATAGAGAGACTGAATCACGGCGTTGGCGCCAGTCACGTCATTCTTCAAAGCGATGCGATAGCGGGGTGCGCGCTTGGGGGCCAGATCGCACAATACGGCTGCTTCCGTGGCGGCTTTGGGATGAAGCTGCTTGAGCTTGACAAGGCAAACCGACTCTAGATTCTTGGTGTAGTCGGCCAGCTTACCGACCGAAACGGCGGCGGAAATCTCCGTCTCGTCTGTGAGCAAGACGATTTCTTTCATGTCGACCGGTCCTGACGACTTTCTCCGTCTGTCCGGCTCGTAGGTTACCCAGTCAGCCCTCATGGTGACACGTTCGGTGGGGTTCTGGTAGTCACTGAGCTTGGATTCCAAGGCAAAAGAGTTGATGGGTGAACCCGCCAGTTTCCAGGTTCTCGCCTGACCCTTCTTCAAGGCTTGGATCAGTTGGTTGTAAAAAGCGTCGCTCGTGAGCATGGTGTAGCCATCATCAAGCAGGCGGCACTCTTCTGACTTCTGACCAGGCACGACGCACAGATACTGCCCCGACATCCGCCTTCCATGACTGCCTGGGGGAGTGACGGCGGAAGGTTTGTGGTCTGAGGTCCAGACCAGGAAGGCATCGGCACGCTTGTCGACGGTGAGGGCCACCCGTAGCCCCGACTTCCTGGCCTTCTCGAGCCGCTCAGCAAGATTTATGGCCTCGGCCGGGTAGACCGACAGAGTGCATCGGCCCTCTACCACTCTGACCGATGCCTGGGACCAGAACGACGGTATCTTGAGCAGAAGGTCTTCCTTCATTACCCGCAGATCCGCATCGGAAAATGCGGATTTGCGCTTGCGATCAATCCATACAGGGCAGGGATAATAGCGGGCCTGGTTGGCCAACCCCCCGACCAATCGTGATGGACCGGCCATATCTGCCACGGCGATTTCATTCTTGGTGATCGGCACCAAAGCCAGACACGCCGACGCCTTGGGAACTCCCTTGAGACCTACCGAGTCAATAAAGAGCGCACCTACAAACTCTGGCTGCAAGAATGCAGGCCCGCCAAAATCGGAGAACTCCAAAGCCTTGGCCTTGCTGCTCTTCAGCCCGCCCAGCAACTTGAAAGGCTCCTCGGGAAACTTCTCTGGCTTGTCCCCTTCGTCAACCAGGAGGATGGCCACAAAATCGTTCGGCTTGTGGCCAACCGTCCGATAGCACCAAGCGCGGCGAGTTTTCGGATTGGCGTTTACCTCGGTGAGGTAGACGTCCACGGTCATGCCCACTTCTTTCAGCAAGCGACGCACGGGGAATTTGATGGGTTCGGCGGCGGCGGCCAGTGACAGGCAAAACAGCAAGGCACAAATGGATTTCCGCATAGGCTTCGCCTTCGTCATTCGCCCCAACGACTCCTGAATTCACGAATCGGTTAGTCCGGCCGTGGCAAGGGAAAGGGTCTATCATGCTCGACCACATGTTCCTCACCGTCGCCGACACCGAGCGCTCCATCGCCTTCTACGAAGACGCTCTGGCGCCGCTCGGCATCACCCACGTTCTCGACTACGACGGCAAGAACGGCCTCGAAGGTCCTCCCGACCTCCAAGGCTTCGGGAGCCACAATCGCGTCTATTTCTGGCTGCGACCCGGTCAGGCTGACCAGCGCTCGGCCCTGGGCTTTGTCGCGAGTAGTGAGGCCGAGGTGGAAACCTTTTACCAGGCCGCCATGGCCGCTGGCGCGCGCCTTCACAACGATCCGCGTTATTATGCCGCTAGTGTATTTGACCACGACGGCTACAGTCTGGGGGCTGTCTACAAGAGTCGGCAGCATCCCGCCTAAATCGATATGGTCGAGCTCGACCCATATTTTGATTGCGATGGGCACTTGCTGCTAGACGCACTGGCGCTTTCGGCGGCATTCGGCACGCCTTTCGAGTTACGTGAAATTCGAGCCTTCGAAGAGAAACACAAGGGCCTGCGACCCCATCAACTGGCCGCAATCCAACTGACGGGAATGCTGTGCGGGGCGGAAGTTCGCCTCAGTGATACCGAGGTGAATTTTTCTCCAGGACCGCTCAGGGCCGGCGATTTCGCCGTCAGCATTAAAACAGCCGGACCCATTTCGTCAGTGCTGCAGGCGGCGCTCTTGCCGGCTCTCCTGGCGCCCGGCCCGGTGACTCTGACGATTCTCGGCGGCACCGATGTGCTTTACCGGCCCAACCTCGCCTACGTAGAAAATGTGCTGCTCCCCTACTACCGAATGTTCGCCGACATAAGCCTGAAAGTCATACACCGAGGGATCTTTCCGCGGGGCGAGGGCAAGGTCGTTGTGCGAATCGAAGATCAGCGGCCAGCACCGGCTCCCGACTTTGCCGAGTCGCCTGGCTTCGAGAGTTTTCATCTGCAAGTCGTGGGTGACGCATCCAACGGGGACGAGATTTTGGAAAAGTTGCAGGATCGACTGGGCAAACCACTCCTCGTCGAGCGACTCTCACCCGATCTCAATGTGATGTCACTGTGTTTGTGGGCCCAGGCAAGGTCCGGGAATTGGCCTTGCGTGGTGGGTTCCTGGCGGGTGGGAGACAGCGGAATGACGCCCAAATTCGGCATCAAGCTGGTCAACGAGTTGCTGGAGAGGCTGACGCCCCCGCTCTACGATCCGCGAGTGGAACTGCTGGCCTGGCTGGCCGGAGGACCGCTGGCCGAGACGGCGACCCAAGAGAGCAAAGAGTTGGCTGCCACCAAATACCTGATCGGAACCATGGGTAAGGTCAGCTAAGAGTCTGGGAAAAATCTACGACCACCGACTCCTTGAGCGTGTTGGTCGGCACAGTCGGCCGCCTTAACGAAAACCGAAGTCGGTCAGTCCAGCAGCGCGCGGCGTGCCTTCCAACGAAAGTAGCTCAGCCAGAAGGTCGATAGCATACCGCCCACGGTCATCGCCCAGCCCAATACGGCCGGACCGGTGGTGAACCAGAAGCCTACGAACACCAGCAAAGGGCACAACGGAAAGATGACCCGGAGGGCCCTTCGGTTGCCGTCCAACACCTCGGTTCCGGCCGCACGGTTGAGTCGTTCGACCAGCGCCCTGACGGTGAATCCGATCAAGCCCACCAGGAGAAACAGCACCCCGGCCCCAAGGGTAGCCCACAATGCCTGAGAATCCGACATTCCTCCTTTTTCTTCTCGGCCGCGCCAAGCCCTATGAAAGTTAATTTCCGGCCCGCCGTCAGCGCCGCTTTGGCGCAACTGATCAACGTTGCTTATCGCAGTGGCCAGGGGTGGACGCACGAGGTTGAGCTGTTGGAGGGGACCGCATCAGCGCCTCAGAGGTTGAGCGCGTCATCTCGAACCTGGAGACTGCCTGGTCGGAGGATGGGTTACTGGTTGGCTGTGTGCATCTCGGCGGCGACGGCCAGCCAGGACTCCTCAGCGTCCATCCCGGCGGGCTGGGGGGCGCAACCTGTTGGATCGAGCCACCAATTGGCCCGCTCGCGGGGCCGGCAGCAGGTAATTCTTACCGTATTGCGCCAACGCCCCGAGCTGATCGCCTACTACGAACGCCGCGGTTACCGCCAAACCGGCAGGAATTTCCCCTTCCCAGCCCACGAGCAGGTGGGCCGCCCCGCGGTTATGTCGGGGCATGTCTTCATTTTCAAGGCAATCTTGCAGCTCTGGCCTGCGACGCCTGGTTGTTGCCGATGGACTCCCGACTCAACGTGGTAACGTCCTGGTTAAACGACGTGCTGGACGCCGACCTCAAGGCCTCCATCGTGGCTGAATGCCTGGTGCCGTGGGAGGAGACAGCGGCAAGCCCATTCCCATTCTCGTCAAAATGGGGCGCGTGAATGCTCCGTGGGAATGGTATCTCGATGGCGTGAATGCGTTTGTTGAGTGTGCCGTGAAATTGCTCGACAACGTCAAGCCGCTCAATGGCCGCTTTTGCTACTTGTTGGCTTTGCCTTTGGTTGGGACGCGCGGGGGGCGGGGCCCAAGACGTCAAAGGGCATATCACCAAAGGTTTGCTCCCGCGCCTGCAAGCGGCCGCGGAACACCACAAAGTGGACCTGGCACAGGGGGGCCGCACCCAGTTCACCTGCGATAGAGCTGGAGAGTATCCCTGTGCCCAACGGCCCCACTTTACCAGGCCCCGGCCAATTGGGACGATTGGGAAGCAGCCTGAGACACCTCGGGTCAGCCTTGCTATTGGCCGAAACCTCATATAATGCTGGGATTCGCTTCTGTTTCGCGTCCCAAGCCCAGAGCACATCGAAGAACACCCACCCCTAAGCCCCTAAGATTCACTTACAGTCAAAATCTGCACCAAAAATCGCCACCGGAGTCAATAGGCATTGGGGGGCTACAATGACCTACCGGGGGTCTGAAGGCGATGAAGTTCGCCCGGCCCAAAGCCTTTCCTTCCGGCGAAATTATTGCGTAGTGCATTCCATGGCCCCCTACCTACCAGTGTATTAGGAAAGGCCCAGCCGAGCGCGATGGTATTCACGCATGACGTCAATGGTGGGCTCGGCTTCAAATTCTTGCCGCAGCCACTTGGCATACTGCTCATACTGCGCCACTGCCGCCGCCGGTCGTCCGGCCAGGATATGGCCTCGCAAGGAGATGCAGAGCACATCCTGGCGGGTAGGGTCGAGGCCTAGCGCCCGATTACTGAATTCGACAGCCTCGTGGGCATTCTCGCCGGCCAGAGCGAACTGAGCGATCTGACAGGCCGCCTCGGCCACTCGACTTTCCAGGTCTTTTCTGCGATTGAGAGCCCAATCCGCGTAACAGCCTTCCAGGTAGGGACCGCGGTAAAGGGACACCACGCGACGATAGCCCGGCATGCGACCTTCTCCCTCGGGCAGGGCCCGGGCGCTGCTCCAGGCACTTTCCAATTCGGTCAGGTCGTGCCAAAAAGGGACCTGAGGGTTCATGCGAACCACCCCTCGCTCGCGAGTGATGGGCTCGAGGCCCAGCCCGGATCGCAACGCCGAACGCAAGGTCGAGAGGGCATGATTGAGGCTCTTTTTGGCAGAATTCAAACTGTCGGGCCAGAATAACTCCAGCAACTGATCCTCGGTGGCCGCCTCCTGACTGCACAAGTAAGCCAGCAAGAACTTGACTTTCTGGGTTTTCCAATCCGCCTCAGCCACCCGCCGGCTGCCCATAAAGACCTCAAAAAAGCCCAGCGAGTGGATCTCCAACAGAATGGTCGGGCCACCTTCGCTGGCGGTAAGTCGCGCGGCCTGGGAGCGAATTCCCGGGTCGGCATCATCCTGGGCCGGACGCTGCAACTCTTCGGGTAAACCCACCTTGGCGTCTTCGAAGAGGCACAACAAATAAGACTTGGCAGTCTCGCTGAGTCGATTCCAACGCCGACTTACCTCCAGCGAACTGCGGCTAACCCAGGCGCGCAAACTGTCGACTGGCTGAGCCTTCTTCTCCAGGGCCAGGGGCAACAACCACTCCGAGGCGTGAGTCAATTCTGCACGGTACTCGGGACGAAGCAAGACCTGCAAAGAGGCGTCCAGATTGAGCTGCCCCTGGAGAAGTCGCAAGGCAAGCCTGGACTCGGCAGCCCCCGCCTCCATTTCGAGCACCTCGAATTGACGGGCCGCCAACTCCAACTGTCCCAGAGCCTGGGGAGAACACATTTCAACCAGCCAACGTCCTTGCTCCAAAGTAAGGTGAGCCTGGGCGGCCGGGTTGAGTCCGCTGGCCAGTTGTCGTGCGCGCTCAAAGAGGGTGGCCACCCTCTCCACCTCGCCCTCACGCAATGCCAGTCGCGCCAGCCCCATCTGAGCCTCGATCTCCTCGGAAGGCGGCAGTGGATATTTGCACATCTCCTCGAAGGCCCGACGAGCATTGACGCTATCACCGGCCCTTTCGAGTGTGCGAGCCAGATGCAAAAGACTCTGTTGGGAGACGTGCTGGGTCACCACACCGGAGGCCGTGACCACCGGACCCGCCGACTTGATGGCGTGTTCGTAGTGGGGCTTGAGAGACGGAGGCGGCTCGGCCCCTTCCTGACTCTGCAGAGCCCACTGTATCAACACATTCTCGAGGGCGAGCGGCTGGTCGCTAAGCTGACCCTGAGCCACCATGCGGTGCAATCCGGAAAAACCGCGCAGTCCCTCACGGAATTCGCCCGTTTGCAGCGGCCCCAGGTGACAACTGAGGCGCAGGGCCAAGCCCAGGCGAATCTGGGCACACAGTTCAGCGGCCATACCCGCCGACTGAGCCATACGGAAAGCGAGGTCGGGCAATTGAAACAAAGTTCCCTGAGTGGCCACACAGCCGGTCATATCAATCACCTGCAGCAGACTCTCGTAGCAATTCAGGAGCGACTTGCGATAGCTGGCCTTTTCCGTTGAACGCAACAACTCGACCCGGCGACGCTCGAGAATTTGTTGAACCTGATCGAGAAAATCCCTCATTTTGAAGGGCTTCTTAAGATATCCGCCCACATTGAGTTGGACCGCCCGCAGAGTTTCTTCTTCGCTGGCATATCCCGAGACCACCAGAGCGCCCACCTCGGGCTGAACCTGACGGGCCTTCTCCAGAGCCTGCAACCCATCGACCTCACCCATACGGATGTCGGTGACAATCAGGTCAAATTGCTGTGCCGCCGATAGTGCCACAGCCTCCTCGGCGCAACTGGCCATAACCACTTCATAGCCCTGACTGTGCAGCACCGACCCCAACGCGCTGAGCATATTAGGATCGTCTTCGACCACCAAAATCTTCGCCGACTTCGTCACTCGGGAGATTTGTGTCGCGCTCATCCCGTTTCCTGCAGCACATGCCAGTCAGCCACCCACTATTTGACTTCCGCCTGCGCCCGAGGCTACGCCGACTACTTTCACAAATCTCCCGAGCGACTGTCTGTGATGCTTTTGGCCCAGGGTCTATGATAGACCCAGTCGGAAGGGTTCTATGACCATCGAAATAATTTCCTTCAAGGGAAGGATAATATTATTCAATATTGTAGACAGAGAGCGAGCACGGTTCCTCGGCCGCTCCAAGCTCAAGGGTTCCTGGTAGACCCTTGGGCTTATTTATTTTCAGCTTTGACTGAAGAAATTCCGGTAAGCCTTGCCCGCCCCCTTGAACTGACTGATAGACTGAGTAGCCGGCCGCTTGAGTTGAATTGCCGGGGGAGAGGAAGCGAAGCTCTCCTCGATGGCCTGGGTCGAAGGTGCCGCCCCCATGTGCAACATGCCCTGCACCATGGGCAATACGGCTTCAAATTCACCCTCGAGACTGGCGCGCACCAAAAAATCCACACCTGGATGAAGCGGCTCAAGGAGTTGCTGGTAGCGCTCTTCTAGTTGGTCTTTCAAAGCTTGAATGACCGGAACCGGAGCAGACATGGTCACGTGTCGAAGCAAGTTCAGGGTGGCCTGGGCAAATTGCGTATCCGGGTCAACTTGAGACATGGAATTTCCCCCTCTTCTGTCGGGACTATCATTGTCTTTCTCCACAAGGAAATTCGATTACTGTGAGCAAGGATCCCCTATAGGCTGGTTTGAGTCCCTTTTTGCGCCGCGCTCAACCGATCCGGTTGCGTTACGTGGAACCGCTTTACGCGGCGGAATTAGACACGGTTTCCGCTGGGTCCGGCAGGATGGCGAACAGATCTTTACCATGGCGGTGGGCTTTGCAGATGCGATAGAATCGCTGAAACGCTTATGGGCAAAGCCATTCGTGCAAAAAGTATTCAAAGCTGGCAGCCGCAAGAACCAACCACAGCATATGCGGGCGTGCTGCCAGTTGACAGGCAAAGCAGTGATTGATGGCCAGCGAGTGGACATTAAGGCCACCGATGTATCCGCTCCTGGGGCTCGAACTTTCGGCGTTGCTGCCAATGGCCATCGGAAGCATTAAGCGGTAGGAACTCGTTGCCCCCTACCCGGTGGGCGGAGCTTGGCTGAATTTGAGTGAAATCCGGGGGAACTGGGCGTTTGGAGGGGCGGTCGGCGGAGTTGACTTGGATCGCCTCTGCCGCTGGCGGCACCGTTGGTTGGCAATTCACCACAAACTCGGCCGTCACGGTCAGGGACCTGGGGGTCTTGGACAGCGCCCAAGACGGTTTGGTTCAGGCACATGACGTGGGTATCTTCAACGCCGCCGGTGCCTTGCTGGTCGGAGCGACGGTGCCGGTGGGGGTGGGCGCTCCGCTGATCAACCAGTTCCGCTATGCCCCATTGCGCCATTTCTACTCGCTGCAGGACAGACGTTTCAAATCGGTACCTTCACCCTGGTCGCCTTCAAGACTTAGTACGCATCAACGCCACCGGATTTGCTACCGAACCGGCGATCACTTTTGTCCAAGGTCGTCTCGTGACAGGCGCTGCTTTGGCGAATCCGACCGGATTTTTTGTAGGCAACTCGATCCTCGGTCCCAATTTCAACTTCGTCGCGGCTGGAGCGCCGGAACTCGACGGTCGCTCCAGCGGTACCGCCCTGGCGAGCATCTTCCTGATGTTCGCCGTCCTGCAGCGGCGACGCAGGACGTCGCTGACCTCCTGAGCGGACCCGGCCAGAATTATGTGGCCAGGCAAAAATTGCTCTCCTGTGCGTGTTCTTGTGCGCTGCCGCGGGTGCTGACCCCAAAGCCGATATCGCCGCCGCCTACGCGCGCAGCAGCCGGGCCACGGCCTTGAAGTACGTGGACGGTATTTTCTCAATCCGAGCCCATGGCTCCAGCTTTTCGGCACAGACGGGATGGTGCGAGACAATGGTATGGAGCGGGGTCGGTTGGCGTTTTTCCTGAACTCGGGTCTGCGCGTGGAGGAGGATACGCAGATTCTCACGTTCCAGCAAGACGGAACCGTCGTGCGAGACGCGCCTGTTGCAGAAAGCAGCAGGCTCCATTTGGAGACGGTTTGTCAAGATGAGTGGGCTCTGGTTGGGGGTCGCTGGCGGTTGCGGCACACAAAAATGGTGCGCCAGAACTCCGCCAACAAATCGTTGTGAAGCGTTGGCCCTTTACCCTCTGCCTGTCGGGTTCGTTGGGAACCGGGAGCGGAATCTTTCTGCTGAGGAGAGCGCGGGTCGCGCCGCGACCAACTCCACCGTTGATCGTAAACGGAGAGCCGCTGGCGGAGGAGGAGTTCCGTAAGCGCACCCTGGCCCGGACCGGTCCTGAAGTGTTGCAGCATTGTGGCAGAAAAGCTTATCGGGCAAGAGGCCCGCCACTGGAAGATCGCCCTTTCGCCCCAAGGAGCAACTCGCCAGGGCCGCGGCCAAGATCCATGTCGCTGAACTGCCCGATGGCTACCGCCGGACCGCGACCTGCACACAAACTCTCGCTCCGGGACGTTACCGAGTCGACGATCCGCCAGGTCTACGATAATTTTAAGCAATATGAGGTGTTCGTCATTCTCCTGAAGTGGATCGGACGTGAGCCGCTCTCTGGAGGACGGTGTGGACTTAGGGCCCGTCCCGGAATAAGTTGGTCACTCCGGCCGTCGAGGCGCCCCTCCAGCAAGGACAGTCGAGGGCGAATATCGGGTCATATTTAACCGAGACGTGACGCTGCTGGCAGGGATGGATCGAAGGCCCGAGTGTCGATGTTATTTTGGGACGGGCCCTTAGCTCTACCGCTCGTTGGGACAGTTGCAAGCCCCTCTGAGATAGCTCGCTCTGCATCTGCGATTTCGCCCTATCCAGAACTTTCTTTAAAAGCGGCTCCTGGGCCAGAGATTGCAGCGCCTGATGGAGGCGGACGCGGCCGTATTCCTCTTTGTCACCCTCCAGTCCACGCCAGGACGCCGGGAACATCATGGGTCTCTGTCTCTTCCAGAAAGACTTCCGTCCCGGGTCCTGAAAGTCACCCTCATGGATAACTACTCTCAGCTTGCTGCAGCTCGCTTGCAGGAGGCGATGGGTTCCCTACGAGCGGTTATTGCCGCTGCACCAGGGGACCTGGAGGCGCGCGGCTACCTCCTCCAAATTGCCGACGAGACGGGGGACTACACCACGATCATTCACCAGAGCATGAATTGTGCGGCCGTCTCCCTGGCGCGGGGCGACCGACTCTCGGCCCTGAAGGTGTACGAGGCCATTCTGTTCCTTCCGGAGCGAGTCTCCCCCGATGTGGCCACGCAGGTGCTGCAAATGGTGGAAACGGTTGGACCCGAGATTTTTCTGCGCCTGGCCGAGGTGCGCCTGGACATGGGTCAGCACGACGAGGCCCTGCAGTATCTGCAGCAGTCCAACGAATGGAGGCCGGGTGTTTGGGAAACCAACATGGCCTTGGGACGAGCCTATCTCGCGAAAAAAAGGTATAAGCATGCCATCGGCGAGTTTCAGGAAGTGGTGCGGCTTGCCGGAAATGATTGGCAACCTTCGGCGGAAGCTTACGCGTGGTTGGGCGAAATCTTCGTGGAACTGGGGCGTGCCCCCCATTTCACCTGTCGCTGGTTCATGCATGCCGCCGAACTCTATGCGCGGCATGACCATGGCGAAGAAGCGCGCGGTTGTTATGCCAGAGTCTTGGAGTTGGATCCCGACAATCAGCCGGCCCGCCAGGCACTGAGCGAGGCTTCTCCTGCCGAGTTGGGGGAAAACTCCGAGACCATTCGTGAGTTGCGAGCCCGCGGAGATTTCCTGGGGGCGCTGCGCGAGTTAGACCAGTTGCTTCAGAAGCGTCCCCGGGACGTGCATGCCCGGCTCTACCGGGGCGAGTGTCTGCGTGTTCTGGAGCGGCACCAGGAAGCCCAAGAAAACGACCAGCTGCTATATCAGATCGCCAGCAGGGCGAGCTACTATGGAGAGTGGGACCGTTCCGCGCCAAGCCGTAGGTCAGGAACTCCGGGAAAATAGCCCGGGGACACGTAGTACAAGAAGTGCTGTGGACGCCAGACGGTGTTCCGCACCTTCTATCGAGCCAGGTCTTGAGGGCGGAGTTCTTGTAGTTGCGCAATTACCTCCCGGCTTCATGACCTGGAGCCGGAGGTCGTGTCCCAGAAGGGGGCCGGCCACGGGAAATTTCTCCAGTCATTCACTGTGCAGATTGTGGAGCGGCATTTTTCAACAACCACTCCTGAAAATTCCTTCCCGCAGCTCGCCGCACTAGCTCGGCAAGTGGCACCAAGCTGAGAAAAAACTTTACTGCCCGATTGTATTTGCGGTAGTCGCCGCGTCCGGTTTCCGCGAGGATTTCTTCGACTTCCTTCCGGCTTAATGAGGTTGTGTCCTCGTCAAACTGGCACGCAGCATAGGTAGCCAACCCCTCAAAAAACCAGATGGGACCCATTTTCTCTTCCGCTCCATGGACCAGTCGTATGTGCAGTCGGTGAGCCAATTCGTGCGCGATCACCTGCTCCTGGCCGACCAGAGCCCGACTTTCATCCTTTGGCCAAATTCCTCGATTTTCATCGTAGTGCGTCCGCTGCCGCGAGTTATCTGAGAGGTCCACGCGCCAGATTTTTGAGTCCTGAGGGGAGCTGTCACCCCGTCACCCCCTGGAGTGACTCTGATGGCTGTACCCGTGGGGCCCCCTGCTCCTGAGCGACCTGACCGAGGAACTGGTGCTTCGCTGGGCGCGGTGCTGGTCATGTGCGCCCACCTGGCCAATCAGCGCCTGCTGCGCTGCCCTTCGGGGTGTTGCTCGTAAAAGCACTTCCCGAACGCAAAGACGCCCCTCAGCAAATCGGATGTCGCCGCAAAGCCGCGGAGGAGCCTTCGGAGAGAACCAATCGCTGCCCATCATGGCTGATGTCGGCGTCGAAGATGACCCGGCCGGGAGCGGCGGTGGCCAGACCGCTGACCAGTTCCACCCCGGTGCCCGTGCCGGCCACCAGTTGCGCCCGGTAAACGGTGCTCAGAGTCTGCGGGTAGCTGCGGGTCGAGATGAAGTAGAGATTGCCTTGCCCGTCCAGGCTGGGCACGCCTTCCAAGCTAGAGGTGGCCACGCCCGACACCAACCCCTGGTAGTCGAATAGTTCATCGTTGACCCGCCAGGCCCAATGCAGCTCAGTGTTGATGGCTGGATCGTTGCTGTTGTTAAATAGCAGAACCTGCCCGTCAGGGCTGATGAAAGGTTCCATCAAGTCGCCATTGTAGCTGCGGACGCTTACTTCAATTGGCGTAACCTGAGGAATCAGAGCGGTGCCAGCTGGGGCCGGAACGTCATTGGTGGTGGTAGTGCTGGAAATCGGGCTAGGAGGAGATCCGCAGGCCGTCAGCAGGCTGAAGGCAAGGTAGAGAAAGTAGCGCGTCATCATAGTGTGACTACACGGCGGGAGCCGGGCGGTTACACTTGACCGCGAACAGGCCTTTCGCTACCGAGCCAATCGGAACTCTTCAACGTAGTTGAGGCTGGGGTCGAGGTGGTTGACCGACACTGTGCGAGCCACCACTTCCTGACCGCCGAAGCTGGCCTCGCGTTTGACGATTCCATCCGGGGTGAAGCTGGTTTGAACAAAAGTCTCAAAGGTGGGCTGGCCATGGGAGTCAGGGGTTAGGAAGAGCCTGTCCACGCGGGCGATCGAGCCCACTTGGGGGCATCCACTGAATTCGGCGGTGCGGCGGGAGGGCACGGCCATGGAATGGCCGGGATGGCGCAAGTCTACTTTGCCGTCATGGTCGTCGTCACTGGCTTTCAGGCCGTGAAACACATCGATCTCTCGGCCAGCCTCGTGCGCTGCGTAGCCAACGCCAGAGCTGCGCACAGCTCCACCGGCGGCCGGGTGGGAAAAGACTTTCTGTAAGGTGTCGCGGACGGTATTGCTAATCATGGCAGGTTCTCCCGAAATTTGGACTTTGTCTGTGTCCGCGGCAGAGTACAGGTAGGGTCTGAAATTGATCTGAATTGTGCCGGACAACGGTGGGGCTGCCCCACACGACCATGGGGTCGGCCATAGAGCTGGAGGAGAGTTCCTTGAGGGCAGGAAATTGGCGCGAAATGCTCTTCGTACGATGGAAAGCCTTGCTGTTCTTGACGCTCCTGAGTGTGTCGGCGCCGGGCGAGCCCAGGCTTCGTTGGCGCTGGACTCAGCCGGATACGGAAATTCTCGGGGTCTGCCCCGACTCCACCGGATCGAAAGTGGCCGTTGTGCGTCGTCTGCACTGGCCCGACGGGCACCAAGCGGAAGGGGCCGAGAAGAAGCTCGCCGCGCTGCAAAGGCGAGCCAAAAAGGAACCGCGTTTTCAAGACCCCGAACTGGTCCTGTTGCAAGTCTCAGGAGAAGCCAGGCTGATCGACTGGGGCTGGGATCCTGATTTCTCCCCCGGGGGCGACCGATTGTGCTATATCCACCAAGCCACACCCGCCACCGGCCAGAGAATTCTGGCCGCCACTCTATATGGCAACTGGCTTGAGGAGTGGACCGAAGCCAGCGGCCAGCATCGAGTACTGGCGCGACCACAGGCGGGTTCTCTGGCTTCGCCTGTCTACTCTCCAGACGGGCAACGTCTGCTCTACGAGCTGCAAGCGGCGGTCAACGGTGCCTGGCCCGGGACCATCGGAGTCGGAGTCTACAACTTCAGCACGACTCAGGCCCAAACTTTGCTGGCGCCGGCCAAGCAAAGAGAGCTCGATGTCTTGATACAGCCGCTTTGGGTTGGAAATCAGATCATGGCCTTGCGCGGAACTCCACTCAAGGCCGGAACTTATTTATCCGACTCTTACCAATGGCAAGTCCTGAATGCGGAAGCAGGCGCGGCTGTGATAACGACGCTGCCGTCCAGCGACTTGATGGCTGCACCACGCCTGGAATCCTCAGCCGGCCGCCTGTGGATCGGTTCTCGCCGATTTGACCTTCAGAAGAAGAATTGGCTGGACAAACCGACCCAGGTGGAACTGGGCAAATGGAGTCCGGATGGAAAGTGTCGCGCTGCGACCAGGAACCAGTTCCTCATCCTCAGCGATGCTTCGGGTCGAGAATTTTGGCGGACTTCGCTGCCTGCCAGCGCCTCAAGCCTGCGCTGGTCAGCCAATAGTCGATATCTCGCTGTGATTTGCACACAGATGCGCCGTGGCCAGTTCGTCAAAGACGAGGTCTTGCTCTACACCCAGACGCCGGCCGTCGCGGCTTGCATAGATTCGCATCAGGCGTAAAACGTGGGCTCGGCCTCGTGGCCGGCATACTCAACTCGCACCAGTCCGCCCTGCTCCCAGCGGTCCCGACGGAAACTCACGAATGCCTCGCCCTGGTCATTATCCAGCAGGGCCAGGTAGGACAACCCTGATGGATGCAGGCGCAGTTCGCAGTCTGGCCGGTGCCGGCTGTCGAGGAACAGGTCCAGATTGGCCCCGAAACGGCGAATCTCGAGCCCCGGCCCCTCGACCACATGGCAGCGGCAACCGGTGCCGCTGGAATGTTGCAAACGCCAGCGTCCGACCAGGGTCCTGCCGTTGGTGAGGCGACGGCTCGCGGCTTCCAAGACGCCCAAACGCGGGTGATACCCAATCGAACTTTTTCCACAAAAAGCTGCATTGAGAACCTCCAGAAAATGCCCGTTCGGCGGGCCCTGCGCCACCTTCCGAACCTTGAATTCATCATAGCGCAGGAGGGGCGGGCGCGGACCTGAAGTCTGGCTGCAGCTCACTGGCGCTTCACCCAACCGTGGCGCGTCGTCCTCTCCGACGGCCCGCCGCCAACACCCGGGAAAGTCAATAGGGCTTTTTCGGTCCGGCCGGAAGCGGCGGGTATGGATATCTCCCCCGAGCGCTTGCGGCAACACGTGAAGCAGCTCAGCTATCCGCGCAATCGCCTGGATCTTCCGCGCCCCATGCAGCAGGCCGAAGACTACGTTCTCGCTCACTTCGGTGAATTTGGTTGGGAAGTCAGCCGCCAGCCTTACACCGTGGACGCCGCCTTGCAGCAACAGGCGCGCAATCTAAACCTGGAGCAGCGCCGGAGGTTGCCGGACTGCAGCGGTTGCAATCTGATCGCTTATCGGCCTGGATCTCGTCCCGGTCCGGTTTTGCTGATCGGGGCCCACCTGGATACCCTGACGCCCACGCCGGGTGCCGACGACAACACTTCAGGGGTGGCCGGATTGCTGGAGTTGGCACGGGTGCTGCCGCCCTGTGAACGCAGTCTGGCGCTGGTAGTCTTTGACATGGAGGAGTGGAATTTACTGGGCTCCACCTTCTTCGCCGCCCGACCGCCGTGGCCGCTGGCCGGCGCTATCATCTATGAATGCATCGGCTATTTCAGCGATCAACCCGAAACCCAGCATTTGCCGCCCGGTCTGGGGCAGCTCTATCCGCGCCTGTGGAGAACCTTGACGCGCAACCGATTTCGCGGCGATTTCACCTTGCTGGTGTACCGCGCTCCCGGCAAGCGACTGGCGCGCAATTTGCAGGCGGCTTTCCGCACACCCGTTCACCTGATGCGCGACCCCGCCGACCTGCCGATCATCGGCTCTCTGCTATCGAAGCGCTTTCCCTTTTTAGACAACCTCTCGCGCAGCGACCACGCGCCTTTCTGGCAGCGCGGCGTGCCGGCGCTAATGGTGACGGACACGGCCGAGTTTCGCAACGCCAACTATCACCAGACCACGGACTTGCCCGAAACACTGGATTACGAGCGCATGGCGGAGGTGGTGCAAGCCACCGCCCGGTTAGCTATTGGCCCTGCCTAAACCACCAGACGGCGCCCATCGCCTTGTTCCTGGTGCCCGCCGCCTTCCTGCGGCCGAGGCGGCGCAACGTCTGACCGCCTGCGATCTGGTCAAGAGAAATGACAATCATAGCGAAGGCGGCTGCGTCGACCTGCTGGCCAACGTCTGCCCCAACTGCGGCGGAGGATTCACTGTCCGGCCGGTGCGGCAAGCTCGAAATGGCAAGAACGGCAACGACCTCACCCCCTATCCGGCCCCGACCACGATTCGTGGTTTCCACTCTGGGTCACACAGTTGAGGGGTAGGCTAGAAATCAATGAGACCTGAAGTCCCTCTACAACAAGGTCCGCCTAGCCACTCGCCACCAGACATCCCAGTAAAAACGGTGATTGAGAAAGTGGACAAAGGTCTGCTCAGTACGCTGGACAAGTGAATTCGCAACCGCGTCCGCGCTTATAAACGCAGGCGCTGGCGAGACCGAGGCCGTTGGAAAATTTTCTCGGCGGAAGCGTTGTTGACATGGGATTGCTCAGCCTACACAAACTTATTCCGACGGGCTCTCAATGCTTGCTTTTCGTAGGCTGATGGCAACGGTTGGGATCGCAAATCGCGAGATATCATCCGAGTCCAGGGGGAAAAGCCAGCCGGGTTCATCCCGACTTTCGTTCACGCTTACCAGAGCGCGAGGCCTGGCTGGTCCGAAGGAAGCCCGACGGCTCGGTCGGCCTGCCCGTGACGGAAGAATACCGTTCCACGAAAGAATTGGTCGAACGATTCTTCCTGGGAAGGGGTCCGTAGCTGCGAGTTACGTCTATTCGTCTCGAACGAGAGCTCTCAACGAGCCGATTCGGTTCCTGACATCGCCTTTGGCCGGCGCAGGATTTGGGGTCGCGGCTGCGGCCGCTGTTGGTGTGGCGGCGGTCCTCATTGGTGCAGCTTTTCCACCTCTCAAGACCATGGGAGGATTGATTGGAGCGGGCGCAATCGGTGGAGTGCTTTCAGCCGAGCAGCCAATCTTCCTCAAAACCTGGAGGGGGTCGTGGACGGCTCATTGCAAGCTCGTGAAGGGGGTCTGCATTTTGAAGCCATGGACAAGAAGTTTCGTCCCATCGTCTACCAGGATGGTGAGGCTGCTTGGTCAGGCGACATCCCCTCCGCAGCCGACGAAGCCATTCGAGAACGCAGGTATCATCGTTCGCTGCCTTTGCCGGAGTATGCAAATTGTTCCCAAATGAGGCCCGAGGTCGCAGCGTAAAGGCGTGCTTCACGCTTCGATAATGCTTAGTTCTCGACTGACCTGAAACACCCCTGTGGGCCGGCACGTTTCAATGGCCAAGCAGACCACCTATGAGGTAGCTGACTCACCCGCAACCCTCGGTGGATTAGGCGACCTGCTTTTCGAGCGCTACCTTATACCCCCCTAGCAGGGGGGGTATAAGCCCCTCGTCCGCGCTCTCGCAGACTCCCCGGCGGGAATTTCCTCACTTTCGTCTGCCTTGGGGGGCACCCAACTGCGCCGCCTGATGTTGGCCCAGAGGCCGGAGTGGGAGAAGGCACTTTTGTCTGGCGTAGACCTCTCTTCTCTCACTCTGGCGTGAGCTTAGGGCCCGTCCCGAAACAACATAGTCACTCGGGCCACGGATCCATCCCCACCAGCTGCGTCGCCTCGGTTAAATTGCGCCCAGGCTCCGTCGTTGTCTTGCTGATGAGGCTCTCCGCTCGGCCTGCTCGATGAGGGCTGGAGCGTTCATCAACGCCTTCGAGAAGAAGTAGGCGGCCGCACACAGCCCGAAGGGCAGGGACGCGGTGAGATGCAGCAGATGCCATAGCCGCACGGGTTGCGCGGCTGGCAGGGGCTCGATAGGCTGCAAACTCTGTCGGCGAGCCAATGGTAGCGCATAACCGGGACTTCAAGCTCAGAATCAGCGCGTCCTACCCGGCTACGCTATCGCTATGGGAGTTGCTTGCCCGGCGAACCCCCGAAGCGCTTCGTAGCCTTGTGTTCGATGATGCGTGGGACTCACAATTACGCAAACCAGATCAAGGCCACATAAGCCAAAGTCACAAAGGGCGAGAGTAGCCACAGGAGAACCTGTTGGAATCTGCTGCCGGGCGACGAACTCCTACGGCTCATTTTTCTGAGCAACTTGTTCCGGGACCAAAACCGCTTGAGCGTCAGAGACTGGCGAGCACCAATAAATCCACACCTGGATGAAGGGGCTCAAGAAGGTGCTGGTAGCGCTCTTCTAGCTGGTCTTTCAAAGCCTGAATGACCGGAGCCGGAGCAGACGTGGTGACGTGCCTCAGCAAATTGACTATGTTGGTCTTTCTCCACAAGGGTTTTCGATTACTGCGCGCAAGGACCCCCTATGGGCTGGTTTGAGTCCCTTTTCGCGACCTTTATCAAAAAGCACCCGGAATGGGATGGGGCCGAACGACGGCAGGCTTTTAGAATTAAGTGTGATTTCGAGGTCGAGATACAAGCGCCCGGATGTAGCTATCTGGCGGCCTGCCTGGACGCCGGCCCCCAAGGCCTGCGAATGCGAGTGCGCGGGCCTTTTGTCAAAAAAGTTCTGCGCCGCGCTCAACCGATCCGGTTGCGTTACGTGGAACCGCTTTATGGGGCGGAACTAGACACGGTTTCCGCAGCCATCCGTTGGGTCCGGCGGGACGGCGAGCAGATGTTTACCATGGCGGTGGGCTTTGAAGATACGATAGAAAATCTGAAACGCTCATGGGTAAAGCCCATTCTGCAAAAAGTATTCAAAGCGGGCAGCCGCAAGAACCAACGACAGCATATGCGGGCGCGCTGCCAGTTGACAGGCAAAGCCGTGATTGATGGCCAGCGAGTGGACATTAAGGTTACCGATGTATCCACTTCTGGAGCGCGACTTTCGGCGTTGCAGCCAATGGCAATCGGCAGCATTTTTGAAATGGAATTTGAAAAGGTCATCCAACGAGCCGTGGTGCGGCGCTGCCAACCTGACTACGGGGTCTATCGAATCGGCGTAGCATTCTCCCCGGATGCTGCCGCTCGAGCCAAGATTCTGACCCTCGTCAAGAGACTGGTGGAGATGTCACGAATGATGAACGGCTGAAGCTATCGGCCGGCTAAGGTGTGCTCCATTTTCTTCTTGGACTCATCGATATACCCGTAGCCTAAAGCTGCGTCCACCAGTTCCCAGGTTTTGGGAGCGAACGTGTAGTCTGGCCCATGATGCAGAATCCCGCGAGACTTCAAGTCTCGGTAGTGGTTCATGGCTTCCTTAAACTGAGGCCGGCCTTGCAGCCGTTTATTGGCAAAGGGCACGGCATATCTCCAGAAGTCTGAATCGAAGTTG
Source organism: bacterium (assembly GCA_018780265.1). GTDB lineage: Bacteria > Vulcanimicrobiota > Xenobia > Xenobiales > JADMJV01 > JADMJV01. Next base: position 2,434 of record JADMJV010000024.1, on the reverse strand, counting down.
GATCCGCCCTGATAGTAATAACTGATGACGTCTTCCATTTGATTGACGGCACCAACAAAAGCAGCATTGCAATCGCGCGCGGGAGCGTGCCCCAAAACGTGGTCATAGAAAAGTCGAGCGGTGTAGATATACAAGAAAATTGAGTTTGCAATTAGAGGTTCAAAAAACAGTGCCTTGTTACCGTTTTTGCCCACTCGACCCCCGATAAGTTGGTTGGAATAGTAACACTTAAAGAGATACTCCTTGGTGTCTATGCCACGGCCGGTGGCCGCGTCCAACTCCGTGGCGTTCAGAATCCTGAGCATGTCCTGCTTGGCATCTTCCGGATCAGAGATGGTGTCGTTGTACATGTAGCCGAAAGTCTTTCTGGATTGAAGCGGTACTCCAAACATCCAGCCGTTCTTGGTGGCGATGTGATCGGTAAAAGGTTCGTAGGTAAATTCATCCGGCATCAGACTGTGGATCCAACAACGATTGACAGGCGAGCAGTCGCTCAAAGTATACTCGCTATAGTCTTGGGGAAAGCCCATGCAGTCCATGACGTAGTCAAACTCGTGTTCTTGACCGTCTACCACCAGTGTGACTTTGTTGGCCCCATCGCGAACGTCCTGAACGTCGCCCTCGAGCATGCTAAATTTTTGCGGCCAATGCTCCCGAAGGCGTCGGAATGCAAAATTTCCAAATCCGCAATTATTGAAGTGAATGGCTGTATTGCCGTCGAGCAATGGATTGATCCATTCGTGATCGCGCCAGCCCGTAAACTTGCTGCCAAACTTCAGAGTGGCATCCAGTTCCTTCATATCCTCTGGATGACCCAAAGAAAAATGCAGGCCTCTTTCCAGTAGGCCCACAAAACCACCGTTGGTGCTCTCACCAATGCCTAAAATCGGCTTCTTAGGATTGTGAATAGATACGATTTCCCAACTATTGTCCAGCCACGTGCAAAAGTGGGTTAAACTCAACACTCCTGCAGATCCGGCACCAATTACTCCGAGTCTCTTTCTCATTGCGATCCCCTCATTTTCAAGAGTGCTTTTCCGTGCGGGCATGGAGGTAGCAACACTATGGTTTACCAGGAAGAAGTGGATTCCCTCCCAAGGTGGATGCAATTGAGGAGAGCAGCGGAGGACCCCCTCCTCCGTTGCCCCTGGAAGGACCTGGCTCTAGTTGGCCTTTTGCTTGATGACCGGGACAGGAATTTCAGCCAACGCTGCCGTCTTGCCGGCCGTGGGAGGTTCGGGACGCTTTTCCACCGGGGCAACGGCGGCTTCCTGCCCTCTCGCTTCCGTGCGCAACTGGATGACATCTCGCAAAAGTGCGCGGGCCGTAGTCACCAGGGCACCTTCCAGGGAGAGGGCCACCTCAGTGCCCCCCTGAATGGCAACCAGGCTGGTATCTTTGAGAGTTTTGGTAAGCTCGGAGCCCACTTCAGCGCTACCGTGAATCAGTCCGATGGCATTGCCTTTGGCGACTTTTCCAAGGCATACACCTACTTCGTTGCTGTCTTTGACAACACCCAAAGCGGTGCTTTTGGCTATGGCGCCGAGGTCGGCCCCAACCAGGCCCACTCCCTGGACGGCCCCCCTGGCATTGTCCAGCACGGCGTTACCCAAGGCAGCCGTTACTTGCTGAAAGCCTCGAATAGCTCCAGTGAAAAGACGAGTGGTCACCTGAGTGAGATCGTCACTCACTTTCTCGGACGCCTTCAAAGCACTCGAAGTGGTGCCGGCCACAACCTGAACCATTCCGCCCAAAGCGGCAGAACTGATGTCTTTGGCTCCGTCCAAGGCCTGAACCGTCACGTCTTTGACAACGTTGACCACGTGACCGGCGCCGCCTTGAGGTGCCTTACCAGACGCCTGAGCCTCGATATTAGGGTTTTCTGCATAGGTCTGCATTTCGGAAATCTCCATTCCTGAATCTGAGTCAAGATGCATCACGGCCCGAGCAGGCCAGCGACGGTCCGCAAATCCTTGTTCCCGAAAAATATTCAACTAAAACATTTCAAGCGAATCTTGCCTACCGCGCGGAGGCCCGGAGTCTCATCTCCTATGTGTTTACTCCAGGCTAGGGCCCGTCCCGGAATAAGTTTGGTCGCTCACCTTGAGGGGAATTCTGCTCACCCCATCCTGGCGCATAGGATTGGACCATGACAAAAACCCCCGGGTTATTGGCCCGGGGGTTTTGCGTCAGAGAACCCTTTAGGAAAAGTCTGCTTTGTTACGCCTCAGGGCGCGGGTCGTGGTTGATCCTATCGGCGCACATAGCCCCAGGTGCTGCCATAGCCCCCACCCCCTCCGGTTACCCGAGGGGGAGCGGCACCCATGCTGCCCGCAGTCAAGGTACGACCGCCACCTACACCACCAGCCCCGCCCGCGTTACCGGCATTGCCCGCGTTACCGGCGTTGCCCGCGTTACCGGCATTGCCCGCGTT
>JADMJV010000178.1 GCA_018780265.1 bacterium | reverse complement strand
CGGTTCGATCCTTGTCGTGAATCTCTGCAACGGATTGGCAGTTGGAAGTCTCGGTCGGGTGAGGACGAATGGAGAGGTGGGGAAGGATGGGGAGATGGAGAGGCATTGGACCTGACGACCGGACCGTGTAACTTGGGCTCGACCCCATTGGTATGAGAACTACGATGGCGAATTTGGGACAGGTCAAATAGGGCTTCAAGTCATGGTTTGACCAGCTTATTCCAGGACGGGCCCTTAGCCCGAGCCCAGCACGGCAGCTGCGCAGGGAGCTCCGCGCAGCACGCGCTCGGCACGGTGCCCCAAGAAAGCGTAGCCGGCCACTGGTCGAAAATTGATGCCCATAAAGATCAGGTCGTACTCCTGCCGCTGGGCCAGTTCCAGAATACACTGAGAAGGCGAGGCGCCTTCCAAAACCAGGGTGTCCACGGAGGCCCCCAGGCTGCGCGCCAGGTCTGCGTGCTCGTCTACAATGTGTTGACCAAAAGTCAAAGAGAGTTCGTGGCTGCGCGGCCCCAACGTATCCCCATCCATGAGGGGCACCACATGCAAAATGGTCAGGGTGGCCTGCAGGCTGCGGCACATCACCGCTGCTACCTCGGCGGCCCGGCGGCTGTATTGAGTGCCTACGGCCGGCAGCAACACTTTTTGCACTTCGATGGCGCCCCCCTGCTGGTCGAAACTGGGGTGGGCGCGCACCACCATGGTGGCGCAAGGGGCGTGGCTGAGCACGTTGTCGATCAACTGGTTAAAAAGACCCTCGGCGCTGGTGCCGGTGGCTCCCAGTACCAACAGGTCGTAGCTACCTTTGACCGCCTCGCTCAAGATGGCCTCACTGACGGGAATCCCGTTCACGTGTCGCACTCGCGGGGCCGGCCCATCACTATGGCGTAACTGCTGATTTAAGGCCAGTACTGCCTCGGGCGGTGGTGTCTCACCGGGGTTGGGCAGGGCGAAGAGGGCGGTGACTGCCACCGTGTGGTGATGGCTGAGGTGGCCCAGCAAATAGGCCGCCCACTGCACGTTGGTGCCGCCGCGGGAGGGCATCAACACTTTGCGCAGCGAGTTGAGAAAGCTCTCGTTGTGGCGGTTCTCGTTGGTCACGCGCAGTGCTTCTTCGGGATTGATGGCCACCCGGGCCAGACTGAAGCGCAATAAGGGCGCCGCCGCCAGACTGGTCAAAATCGCCATGGAGATCAGCACCGAGTACATATCCGGATGACTCCCATGGCGCCCCGCGGATTCATGCCCGAGCCGACGGCCAGTCGCTCCCAGTGAGACATGCCCCCCACCCAACCACCCACATAGCAGCCCAGGTATTTTCCTAGCGTGGCCACCGCCACCACCATCAGAGCCAGGCCTAACAGGGTTGGTGTAAAGAGGGCGGCCAGATTGACCTTGAGCCCCGCGCTGGCAAAAAAGATGGGAGCAAAAAAGCTGGCCGTAAAAAGCTCCAGGGTGTGGGCGACCTGAGCCTTCAGACGGGCCGACTGTCCAACCAGTATGCCGGCCAAAAAGGCCCCCAACATGGCTTCCAGGCCCAATCCGTGCGTCAATATGGACATGGCCAGAGCCAGGAAGAGAATCGTGGTCAATTGGGGGGCCTCCCCGGACGAGTTCCGTTCCACCCAGATCAACAGTTGATTGACCCAAGATCGCCCCAACCAGAGACCGATTCCCATCACCGCTACCGAGGCCGCCAGACTGTAGCTCACGTCGGCTACGGTTACGTGTCCCCGAGCCGCCAATGCGGCCGCCACCGACAACAAAATCCAGCCCACGGCATCATCGAGCATGGCTGCCGCCAGCGTTATCTGGCCAACGTCCCGACGAATGGCCTTGAGATCCATCAGCACCTTGGCGATGACAGGAATGGCCGAGATGCTCATAATGACGGCCATAAACAGGCTGAATACCAGGCGTTGGTCGGGAGCTGCCAGAAAACGGTCGGGCAGCGAGTAGCCCAACACCAGGCCAAAGCCAAAGGGCACCACCAGGCCTCCCAGCGACACAGCCGCGGCCGTGCGCACCCGCCTGCGAATCAACTTGAGGTCAATCTCCAGTCCAGTAACGATGAGCAGAGTCAACACCCCGATCAAAGAGAAGGCCGAGAGCAGGTCGCTCATCTGCTGCTCAGCCGGAAACACGCTCTGATACCAGCTGGGAGCGAACTGTCCCAGCACAGAGGGCCCTACCAACAGGCCAGCCAGCAGTTCGCCCACTACGGCCGGCTGGTCCATGCGGCGCATCCATTCACCCAGCAGCCGAGCTACCCCAAGCAACAAGGCGATCTGGCCCAAGAACAGCAGGGTGGTCTCGTGGGACAGGGGCAGAATGGCGGCCATGGTCAATATCACCCGGCCCGCTTCTGCGCGCTACCGGCCCGTCCCTCGAAACTCGGCCAAGGCTGCAGGAGCGAGCGGCGCCATGTGGTAAATCTATACAGGCAGCCTGAATTTGATTAAACGCATCGAGTTTTGGGTATGAAAATCCTCAGCGGAGGCTGAAATTGAATCTTTTCCACGACTTTACAAAACCTGAGTATACTACGGCGCTGGGTACTTCCATTCAATACGGTCTATTGGTGGTGCTTGGCATGCTGGTAATTGGGGCGGCTTTAACCCTGGCTGGCGGTGGACTTGCCGCCAAATGGAACAAGAAAGATCCAGCCCATCATCATTAAGGGGCCTTCATGATCGTCGCAGTTAGTGAATCTCAATCCTGTTGGGAGGCCTTTCAGGCCAGCTTTGTTCTGAAGCGTGCCCACAAGCGGCTCAATCGCACGGTGATTCAGGCCATCATTCGAGAGCGGCTCGAACTGGCGGTGGCCCTCAAGGCCGCCTGGTGGCACATGAGCGACGGTCTCGCGGAAGGCTGCCGCCAGGTAGAATCCTGGATGAAAGAGCAATTGCTGATTCACGGCCTCGAGCTTGCCAGTCTCGACTTGATCGGTGTGCCGCGCACCCCCCGCGCCGACCGCCGCGATGACCTTGTTCCTCTCTATCAAGAGTGCTGGCTCGACGGTATTCCCACTGCCGACGGATTCGAGTTGGGTCTGGCCGTGGTCGTGCGCAGTTGGGTGTCGCCATGCGTGGCCGGACAGGGCAATGTCAATCTGCTCGACGGAGACCTCGAGCACAGCGCTAGAGGCTTCTTCTCCGGGTTTGATGCCGAAACCGCCCTGGCCAAAGTGACCCACTGGCAAGAAACCCTGCGCGGTATCCTGGACCACCTCGAAGCCACCTACCGCACCGCCGCCGGCCTGCTGGCCGCCACCAAAACCGGCATCTTCCGCGAAGACCCCGGCATCCATTCCGACTGTGTCTGGGTCACCCGTCGCCAACTCAAATCCGGCCCCCGCGCCTTTCAGCCCGGGCAGCGATACGGGTACCTCGACCCCTACCAGTTGTTCTTCATGCTCAAGGATCGCCAGCACATGCACGAGCATTACCGGCTGGGCAAAGGCTAACCGCCCCCGGCTCGCAAAATGTTAACATAGGGAGGCGCAAATCCAGGTCTCCTCCAGGCTCAGGCTATAGGCTGTCTTCAACACCCCCTCGGAGGACCGCATGAACGTAGCCCTGAACCACTTCATTCACAGCAACTACTCAGGCCCGGCCCTCAGCTGGCAGCCGAAGCCCCCGGCGTTCGGCCAGCAACCGCTTGATCAGGTGGAGTTCAGCCCCTCGGCTCAGCAGCAAATGGCCGACCAGGCCGGAGATAGCCAGGACGAAATTCAGGCCGCCCGGGAGAGAATCGAGAAGGTGCTCCACAAAGAAGACGATGACGAAGTGTGCGAGTTGGCCGAGGACGATCTGTGCATGAAGGTGGCCACCCCCGAACAAAAGTCCAGGCTGATCAAGCTGCTCATGGCCGGTCACACCAACGACAAGGAAGACCGCGCCATCGTCTCCATCCTGCAATCGGCCCAAGACAAAGACGAGTATGTCAAGATCATCGACGGCGCCGGTGGTCGCGAAGTGGGGGAGGAACTCGACGACAAGGAAGCCAAGAAAAAGTTTGACCGGTTAGCCGGCGCCTATGACCGGGTCGACCTGGCCCAGGATAAGAACGAAGCCGAAAAGACCCGCGGCGCTCTGACCGACCCGGCCAAACAGGAACGCCTTTTGGGCGGGGCCGACAGCCAGTCGGTCGACCCCGAGGACAACCTGGAGACGGGCGACCCTGCCGACGATTTCATCCGCGCCCAACAATCTCGCACGGCCGCCAAAGTGGCCACGCTCGACCGCCGCACCGTGGTAGAGACGGTCTGCGAGAACAGTGTGCGCGAAAAGGAAGGCAAGCCGCTCGTCAATCCGCGCCAGATCCGCAAGCAGGTCAACGAGATCATGAACGACGACAGTCTCAGCCCGGAGCAGCGCGAAGCCAGGATCAAGCTAGTTCAAGAGCAGAACGGCCTCTCCGACTATACGATGCGCAACATTGCAACCCAACCGGTGGCCAAAATCTATGACCGGGCCAAGCAAGAGGCGTCTCGGTTTGCCCAGCAACAAGTGGCTCAGCTGCGTCACGAAGTGCAGCAGACCGAGCGGGTCTTTGGCAAAGGCAGTCCGGAAGCGGCCGAGGTGCAAGCCAAACTGCATCGCTTCGAAGCCAAGATGGCGCCATACCTCAAGAAGCTCGAAGGCGTGGCGGGCGCCCTCAACGATATGTTTCCTCCCCCCAAGAGCTTCTGGGATTCGGTGGGTGGTTTCTTGGGTGACCTGGTCAAGAGCCTGGCCCCCGCCCTGCTCAACCTGATTCCTGGTGTGGGCAACATCCTCTATGGAGCCTATCAGGCCGTCAACGCCGTGGTGCAGGGGGCCAAGGGCAACCTTCTGGGAATGGTCAGCGGATTGGTAGGGGCGGTTCCCGGAGTGGGCAGCCTGCTCGGTGGAGCCAGCCAGAAACTGCTCGACACCGGCTCCAAGATCGCCCGTGGCGCGCTCGGTCTGGGCCAGGCCGTGGACCAGGGCAATCCGCTGGCGGCGCTGGGGGCGGCCAGCGGATTGGCCGGCGACCTGGGAGCTCCGGCCCTGGTTTCTCAGGTGGCCGGCTACGCCACTCAGGGAGTGAGCGTGGTGAACGCGGTGGCCAGTGGCAACCCCTTTGCCGCCGTCCAAGGGGCACTGGGAGTCGCCGGGGATCTGGGCGCTCCCCGCCAGGCTTTGAGCTATCTGGGTCGGGGGGCTCAGGTGCTGGACAGCCTCACTTCGGCCACTCCGTGGTCGGCCTTGCAGCCCACCAGCCAGATGGCCCAACAGTTGGGCGCTTCCCGGGGCGTGATGCGGGCCTTTGGCTACGCTCAGGATGGTGCCGAGGCCTTGCAGTTCATCAACGCGGTGGCTTAGCTAATCGAGAGTAAGGCCCGCTGATGGGCTTCCAGAATGGCGATGGAGGGCTCCATCGCCAGTTCCCTCTTCAAGGTCTTGCAGCACAGTTCGTACAGGCGCACCGACTCCTCGGGACGTCCCAGTCCCAGGTTGCAGGCCATCGCGATCTGGTAGCCTTCCTGGCAGCAGCAGTCCACCTCCAGCAGGCGGTGGGCATACTCCAGGGCCTCCATGGGTCGGCCCTGTTCTTGCAAACGTGAGGCAAGTTTGCGCAGCACCTCCAAAATTTGTCTTTCCACGCGACTGCGCAAGGCTTGCGCCCACTCCATGTAGCACCCTTCCAGGTAGGGACCTCGGAAAAGAGTGACGGCCAGGCGCCACTGATCGAGGGCGGCCTCCATCTGGCCGAGGCTCTCCTGGCTCTCGCCCTGCTGCACTGCCCTGGTGAACTCCTCGAGGTCGTGGCAGCGGGCCAGATCGGGGTTGAGTTGGTAGCCGCCTTTGGAACGAATCACATACTCCAACTCCCCGCCGCTATAGTCGGCAGGGCGCAGCGCTTTGCGCAGATTGGACAGGGTCGAGTAGAGGTTGGCCTTACCGGTGGTGGGGTCGTTAGGCCAGAACTCTTCGATCAGCAGATCCTCGGAGACCACCCGCCCTGAATAGCTGGCCACACAGGCCAAGAAATACCGATTTTTTTGACTTTTCCAGGCCTTGTCGGGCACGCGCTGGCGGCCACGATAGACCTCCAGGGGACCGAGCGTGAGCAGCTTGAGCGTCGGCAACTCGAGTGGCTCCCCTTTGGGCAGCGCCGCCAAGGCCGAGGCAATCTCCGGATCGTGGTTCAACCTCTTCAGCAAGGCAGCGGTCTCGTCGTCATGAGCCAGGGTCTCAAGCAGGTAGCGTTTGCTCTCCCCGCCCAGAGCTCCAGCCAGCAAGCGTTCGGTCTCGCGCGGCCTTTCTTTGGCCAGGCGCACCAACCAGCGCGCCAGGGCCGGTTCTCCACGCTGCGCTAACAGCCGGAGCAGCCAGGGGGCTGCCAGCCACAGGTCGTGTCGAAATTCCGGGCGACCCAGACACACCAGCGGCTCGTGGATCTCACCGTGAGGGTCGGCAAACGAGGCCCGGCTCAGTTGCAGCCTGGCTTTCAGATTGGGCATTTGCAAGGAGGCCACCACGGGATCCAGCTCGTCGAGCAGCCGGTCTCGGCTCGACGCTTCTAGCCAGTGAACGCATTGCAGGGCGGCCGTGGCCCAGGTGATGGGGCTGAGTTGACGGGCCAGGGCGGTAGCCCTGGAGGTAAATTCGCTGCAGCGGGCGGCATCGCCCAGTTGATACGCCAGCCGGGACAACCCCAAGAAAGCCTCCACGGACTCGCGGTTGGAACCACCCAGTTGGGTCACCGACTGAAAGGCTCGCGAGCAGGCGGCCACGTCGCCAGCCTCTTCAAACATCGAGCCTAACGACAGCAAACTGCGCCGGCGACTGGCCGCGGCCGCCTCGACCGTGGGCGTGGATGGAGCTGCGCCGGCCCCGGTCATCCGTTCCAGTTCGCTGACCACGGTCGCGTCAAAGGCGCCTGGAGCCTTGCTCAGCAGCGCCGGCCCTGGGGGCTCGGAAAAGTGCAGCAGGGGGGCAGCGATGCGGGCGGCCAGGGGGATCTGGTCGGGGCCCACGCCTTCGGGCGAGGTCTGGCCATCCCAGCGGTCCCAGGCCTGCTCCAACAGACTCAGGGCTGCGCCCGGCAGCACCTGATAGAGCCCGGCCGGGTCATTCACCCCGGGAAACTTGCGGACAAAACCGGCCAGGGTCACCAGTTGCGCGGTCTCGGCTTCTTCTTCGGGCAGCCCCAACGACGCAGCGGTGCGTTGGGCCAGCCGGGCCAGACCCACCGGTGGCGCTCCCGAGACCTGGCGCAACAATGCTTCCAGCGCCCAGATGGCGGTGCGGCTCAAGGCCCGCTCGCGAGTAAATTGGGCCTGCTCCAGGCGGCGCCGTCCGGTCAGGCGCTGCACTCCCTCGAGAAACTGATCCAATCGAAAGGGCTTGCGCAGGTACTCTTGCACGCCCAACTGGATGGCCCTCACCGAATCGGCCTCGGTGGAGTAGCCGGTCACCACCATACTGCAGATCTGAGGATGATTCTCTTTGACCTGTGCCAGGGCGTCCAATCCATCCATTCCGGCCATGCGGATGTCGGTCACGATCAGATCAAAGTCTTCCTGTTGAGCCTGCTCCACGGCCTCCAGTCCCCGACCCACCGCGGTCACCTGGTAGCCTTCTTCTTCGAGTACGCTCACCATCGAGCCTCGCAGCAGATCTTCGTCTTCCAAAATCAGAATTCGAACCGGTCCATGCACGCCTGTCGAGTTCGACTCCGGGTGGGTGAACCCCCCTCAACCAGGGGACGGCGGTCTGGGCTGGAACCCTGATGCTTCAGTGAAGGCTACGCTGGGATCCTTGCTCGTTCTTTTACTGGGGGGCTTTCTGGGCCTCTCGGGAGAGTGGTACCCGCCCAATCCGGGTTTGCTGACCCTGGGGGCGGTCTCGATCTATTTGCAGGTCATCGCCGTGCCTCAGTGCGGCTTTGGCTTCTTCTCGTCGGCTTTCGCCAGCCTCTTTGCCATGGTCTTAACGCCTGGCATCGGTCCCCGCTGGACCGTGCTGGCGGCGCTGCTGGGCACGGGTTTGCGCACCTTCAGCAAGGGTGATCCTCGACCTGAGGTGCGCTGGCGCGAGGCTCTCGCCGATGGACTGCCCAGCGCTGCCGCACTGGCTGCTGCCTGGGCCTGCCACAATCTGTCACCGATGGTATCGGTGTCCGTGGGTCTGGCTGTCTATCTGCCCCTCAGCTTGATGGTGCCCGAATGGATTGCCCTGGAGTCTGGCCAGGTCCAGGGCGAACTCTGGTATCACCTGCGCGAGATGACCGGCTACCACAATTTTGCGGTGGCGTTTTTGGGCCCGATTACGGCCTACGTTGGGCAGGCGGTGGACTGGTGGGCCACCCTATGGGTGCTGCCTGTCTTTTTTGCTCTCCACCGGGCTTCCCGCACCGACCTGCTGCGCCTGGAAGCCATGGAGCGGGAACTGCTCGAACATCAGGCCGAGCGCAGTCGCCAGGTTCTACAACAGACGGAGGCTCAACTGGCCCAGGCCTCGCAAGCGCTGCACACTCAGTTGAGCAGCCGTCAGCTCAGTCACCAGTTGGCACAGCGCCTTTCTGTGTGCCAGCAGCCTGAGCAGGCAATTGAACTGTTGCTCGATTGCCTGCGGGCCACGATTGCCTCGCGCAGCCTGGTCTTTTACGCGGCCGAAAGCCAGCAATTGGTGCCCCTTCGCTGGCATTCCCCCGATTCGGATCGGTGGCAACGGATGGCCTTGGGCGGTCTGCGTGAACCGCTGGTGGAGAGCGCCTGGCATAGTGGGCAACTGCAGACCGGTCAGGGTCCATCGGCCATTTGCAACGGCGAAGTCCATACGCTGGCGGCCCCCGTCCCGGCCGAAGGTGTTTTTTATCTGGGCCGCTCCGATGCAGCCTGGCAACCGCTGGAGTTGGAACTGGTCCAGGTGGTGTCCAGTCAGGCGGCGCTGGCTTTGCAGTCGGTGCGTCGCTTTGCCGAGCAGCAACAGGCCCTGGAACTGCATCGTCAAGCCCACCATCAGTTGCAGTTGTGGGTGGAACGGTTGGGGCACTTGCTGGAGGCATCCCGGGTGTTGGGCAGCAGCCAGGACGAGGAAACCCTGCTCGACCGCTTTCAGCAACTGGTCGAGACTTTGCTCCCTCACGCTCACGGAGCCGTTCTTCAAAACGACCGGCTGCGGCTGAGTTGGCCCCCCTCCTGGTGTTGGGGAGAGGGGCTGCCAGTGCTGGCCCGGTCCGTCACTCAGCCGCTGCTGTTTGACGACCTCGCCTTGACCCGATTTGCCTCGCCCGATCTGACCGCTCGGAGTTTGTTGGGTATCCCTCTCAGCGACGAAGATGGACGCTGGGGAGTGTTGCTTCTCGGCTCTGAGCAGCAAGACTTTTTTACTCGAGAACATCGGGATCTCGTCCACCTGGTTGGGGCTCAACTCACCTCGGCATTGCGCGGATCGGCTATGAGGGAGCAGATTCGCAATTCGCAGGCACAACTGGCGCAATCGAGCAAGCTGGCCGCCGTGGGCCAACTGGCCGCCGGTATCGCTCACGAACTTAACACTCCTCTGGCCGCCGTTACACTGCAACTGGACTCTGCCTTGATGCGCCTGGAAAAACGCCCCGAGCTGGTGCCCGAAAAGCTGGCCACTGCCCAGAAAGCCATTCAAAAGGTCCAGGCCATTATCGCCAAACTTCTCTACTACTCTCGCGATGCCGCCGTGGGCCGCCAACATGTCGACCTGAACGAAGTGGTCACCGACACCCTGGAACTGATCCGTCGCCAGATCGAAATCGACGAGGTGCATCTAGAAATTCACCTGGGCACGATACCCAAGATTGTGGGCAACGCCAACGAGTTGCAACAGGTTCTCACCAACTTGCTGCTCAACGCCCGCGACGCCGCTCGGCTGGGCGCTTCCCAGCTCATCCGTCTGCGAACGGGCTTTCAACCCGGCTGGGTGCTGCTCCAGGTGGAAGACGAGGGTCCGGGCGTCCCGGCCGACATCCTCGCAAAAATCTTTGACCCCTTTTTTACTACCAAACCGGTGGGTCACGGCACCGGCCTGGGGCTGAGCGTATCGCAGGATATCGTGCGCAACCACGGAGGCCGTATCGAGCTGGATTCACGACCAGGATTGACGCGTTTTGTGGTCTATCTACCTCAAGAAGCCAGCGTGGCTAAAGAGGTGTAGAGCGGCAAAAAGATGGCCAGAACTACCGCGGCCACCAGGCTGGCCACCGAGATCAACAAGAAGGGCTCGACCAACGTCTGCATCATGGCCACACGTTCCTCGGCCTCGCGCTCGTAGTATCGCTCCAGGTAGTCGAGCAACTGCACCAGTCCTCCCGATTCCTCGGCCACCGCCGTCAGGTGAACCATCAGCCGAGGAAAGACCTCGGGTTTGGCCGCGATAGCCTCATGGAGAGGCTCTCCTTCGCGGATTAACTGAATCAGCGTCTGAGTAGCCTGGTTCACCACCGGGTCGTCGGCGGCTTGACCGGCCAGCTTCAACGCCGACATCAACGGCGTACCCACCGCCAACGTGGTGCGCAAACCTGCGCAAAAGCGCGCCAGGGCCATGTTCTGCAACACCGTGCCCAGCGCTGGCAGGCGTCGCAATAGACCATAGAGTCGGGCCCAGCGGTCTGGATGCTGACGAATCCTTCGCAGGGTCAAGAAAGCTTCGCCCGCAAAAGCCAATGCGATGGTCCACACGGCCGGACTGCGGGCCGCCCAGGTCAAGCTCATCAGCAGGCGCGTGATCCAGGGTAGGCCCGGACCTTTCTCCAGACTCTCCAGCAGGCCGGGTAGAACGCCGCAGAAAAGAGCCAGCGTCAGAGCGCCCGCCAGTGCTACCACGCAGGCCGGATAGACCATGGCCGAGCTAAATCGTCGCCACGACAGCATGTCGCGCTCTTGCCAGTCGGCCAGCCGGCCCAAACAGGTCGCCAACTGACCGGTCTCCTCGGCCACTTGCATGACAGCCACGTAAAGGGGCGAAAAGATCAGAGGTTGGCGAGACAGCGCCAAACTCAACCGCTCTCCCCGTTGCAGGGCCCTCACGATTCGGTTGGCCAGGGTGCGTCCGGAAAAGTCCTGGCAACTCCGGGATACGGCCTCCCAGGATTCTACCAGACCTACCCCTGCCTGTACCATGGTGGTCAACTGACGCGTGATAATGACCACTCTCTGGCGTGATAATCGCAACGGAGCCGAGGCCATTTTGTCGGCGTCGAGAATACTCATGGCTGTCGCTTCAGGGGCCTTCGCAGATCTGAATCCAGCGCATCGCGTTGGGATTGGGCAAGGCTGTATTGGAGCGCAATTTGGTGGCAATGTCAAGTTCGCCGCGCAATACGCAGAGCGAGTTGCCAGCCTGTCCCCGACTGCGCACCAGGAGAACTTTCCAGGGCAAGTCGGCCAGCGTTCTATCTATTTCCACCTGGTAACCGCCCCGGGTTAACCCCCTGGAATCGGTCACGCTTTCGCTGTAAGAAAACACCTTCTGGTCCTGACTGGTAAAGGGCGGAAAGGCGCCGTCGCGGTCCAGTTTCAACAAGGCGTCGGCCAGACCCGATTGGGCCAGGGAGCGGGCCAATGCCAGTTGCGGAATCATTCGGTGGGCAGCGTATTGAAAAGAGACCTTGCTCAGCAGGCCCACGCCCAAAACCAGCAGAATCACACACATCAACAGCGCCGCGATAAGTGCAAAGCCTCGGTGTTTCACGGCACGAATACCTGGGCCGTAAGTGAGGGGCCTCCCGGTAAACGGGCCACCATCGTGAGCAGTTCGCCCGCCCGGCTGACCTGCAGGCCCTCTACTGGCCCGTGCATCACCACCTGATTGAAGGTTCCGTCGAAGAAGGTGCAACGCCGCGTCAGGGCTCCCGTCACTACCGCATAATCAACCGTGACCAGCCAACTGGGCGTCTGGGGGGTCCAACTGGCTGGCACAGGCTGAGGCGGATTGAGTTGAAGGGGGAAACGGTTGGGATTGCCCGGATCCAGACGGGTCAGTTGCAAACTGGAGGCCGTTGGCACCAGCACTGCCGTGCTGGCCTGTACCTCCTGGCACAGCCGCCGCAGGGCCAGAGTCAATTCGATCTGCTGGTCCAGTACCTGACTTTTGGAAAGCACCTGGCGATATTCCTTGACGGTGAGCGCCACCACCCCCAGCAGCAGCAGGCCCAGAAAGGCGGTGACCAGAGCTTCCAGCAGACTGACGCCGCGCTTAATTGGCCAACGATATCTCATCTGACATCCCCCAAATATCCTGACCGTGATAGTGGCACTTCACCTTCACTCTGCAACGCCTGGGACTGGCGCTGAAGGGGTCGGGGGAGCCGGGTGCCAGACTGCCATCCAGCATGCGAATCTGGTGGGTCAAAGTGCCCTGTCTGCCCATTCGGTCGCCGCTGGCCCGGACGTCGGCCGAGCCGGTCACCACCTCTACAAACCAGCCAAAAGATACGTCGGGGATCGGTCGTCCGTTCGGGTCCACCAGGCTTGCCCGAAAATTGGCGCTGGCATTACGAGGCAGGGGATTGGGAGGGACTGCCAGGGGCTCGACTCTTAACGTCGGGTTGGTTGAGCAGGGTCCAGCGAAACGTCGGATCAGCACAACTTCATCCTGGGGCCGCCAGCCCCAACGGGCCCTGACCTCTACCTGGCGGAAACTCTCGGTCATGAGCCGGGGCTGACTCTGAGTCGCTTCCAGAGCGCCGCAAGGGGCAGCTACGCTGAGAAGGTCCACCTGTTGGGCAAAGTTAATCAAAGGGAAGGCCGGGTCGCTGGCCGGCAGGCCACTGATGGCGGCCCAGGCGGCGTTTTGATAAAAGTTTGGGCCCATCTGGTACACCAGCGCTTCGACTTGAGCCAGACGGCTTTCGGCGGCCGCAGTGGCCAGCGTCTGCTGTCTTGCCCTTCTGCCTTCGCCCAACAAACTGCGCATAAAGGTCAGAAAGATGGCGATGCACGACAACAGCACAAAGAGGGCCACCACCGTTTCGGCCAGAGTAAGCCCGGCTGGCCGGCGACGGTTCACCTTAAAGTTTCGCATCCCACGAGTCGGAAGGCACAGGCATTGGATCTTCGGGTGGCGCCACGGGCGTCTCCGTCGGCAAGGTCAATCGAAGCGTTGGGGCTTTCTGAGCGCGCACATCCAGCTCACCCACATCGGCCCTACCCTGTTGGATCGGGGCCGTGGGGCTGGTGCTCTGGTGCAGGTGGGGTCCGGTCAGTGTCAGAGAAACCCGGGTCACCGGTCCGGAGGCTCGCGCTAGCACACTCTGCCGGGTGGTTTTGGTGGACCCCAAAGGCACCACCAGATCTTGCGGAATCTCGGAAAAATGCACCACCAACTGGGTCCCGGCCGGAGCCGCAGCCGACAGTGAATAGACTACCTCCACCGCCATCGGTACTGGAGTTGGGGTCAAGGGCGCCGGCGCAGCGCCCGGCCTGGGCCGCAATTCGTACAATAGTCCCAGCAGGCCAACCGCCAGCAAAACCCTGGTCCCATGCTCTACCACCACGTTTGCACCGGTCCCCAGCGCCCGTGGGTCAGGTCATTTTCGTTGCGAGTTAACTGGCGGGGGTTCTGGCCCCTGCTGTCGGTCGAAACCACAGATCGGTTGGTACCTTGAGGAGCGGCAAAATAGACGCGGTCATCGGGGCCAAAACTCATGCCTTTGACGGGAATCGTATGAATGAAGGCCGGGCTGGGGTCAGGGTAGGGCGGCTCGGTGGACACCGACCAGCACCCATTGCTATCGCAAGTTAGAGCCCGCAGCCCGTTGGCCGAGAACTTTGGCGTGGGAGTGATTCCGCCTTGACCCACAAAGAGCGGGCGCGGGACGCCGGTGCCATCGCTGTTGATCAGGCAGGTGGTATACACGCCATCGCTGCTGCCAAAGCAGATCACGCTGCCGTCTCTGGAAAAAACCGGTCGGGTGTCGTGCTTTCCCCCTGAAGTCAACTGGCGGACGAAAGGCGTGGTGCTGCCCTGGAACTCCAGCACATAGAGGTCGAAAGTCAGCTGGCTATCGGTGGAATCTCGGTTCGACGCCAGAGCCAGTTTCTGTCCATCGGCCGACCAGGCGGGATGATGCACCTGACGCCCGGGTCCGGCGTCGAAAACCACCACGGGATTGGTCGGCTGGCTGGCGGCATTGACCACGATCATGCGTTCCCCCGGCCCGGTCGAGTCCATCAGCGCCAGGTGGGCGCAGTCGGGCGACCAGGCGGCGTTATAGTTGAGCGAACTATCGGCCGGAAAGGAGGCGGCGCTGATGATCTGATCGTCGCTACCATCGGAATTCATGATGTGATAATTGCTGCCCTCGGCGTAGCAAATGCGCCGACCATCCCCGCTCATGATCGACATGTCGCTGTTGTTGAATTCGCTTAAGGCCTTCTCGCCACTGCCGTCGGAGCCGATCACCCAGACCCGAGAGCGAAAGTGCTGCCAGTCATAACGATGAAAGAGCACCGGAAAGGGCTGGTTGGTGGCCACTTTGGGGGTAGCCGTGCGCATTGCCTGAGCGACTCCTCCATGCCCATCGCGAACCGTGCAGTGAATTTCAAAGTCTCCGCTGCCAACGGGTGTCGGTGGCTGCCAGGTGACGGCCGCCTTCCAGGCCTGGCTGGTTTTATCCCAGCTCATGGGCAACTGATCGGAATGCGAGAAGGAGCCCCCGGTTGCACTCCACTCCACGCTCAGGGCCTGACCTTCAGGGTCGCTGGCGCTGGCCTCCAGGGTCAGGCTTTCGCCTTCGTGAATCAAGGTGTTGTGGCCTGGCGGGAGATTGTCCGGATGCGGTTCTGGATGAACCTTGACGGTGGTGATGGTGGGATTGGAATTCCCGGCTACAGGACCGCGCGGTTGCCAGGTCGGATTGGGACCCCCCAGGGGATGGTCGGCCTCGGCCAGGCTGGCGCCAGCCACTCCCCGTTCCACTCGCACGGAACCGGTGGCGCTGACACACAACGTATAGGCCTTGTGGCTGCGCTGCAAACGGTTTTGAGCCACTTCCAGGCCTTGCGATATGACCACGTGATAGTCCCCCCCAAAGTGTGGGATGGAGCGGGAGGCTACCTGGCCGTGCGGAGTAAATATTAACTGGGGGTCAGAGGAGCCTGCTGCCCATCCGGCGCTGTCGAAGTTGTCATCGGCGCAGCCCAAAACAATGGGCCCCGTAGCCGCGGCCGGGGTTGAATCCCAGTCTCCGCAAAAGAGGTAGGTGCCCGGGAATTCCCCTCCATAATAGTAGGTTCGCTGCCGCTGGCCGATGGGAAGTCCCGCATACACGTCAACGGTCTGCGTGTAGGGGAAGTTGGCAAATCCTACTCCAACGGGCATCCCTTCGGCCAGGGCGCGGACCCGGGCGCCTCGCAATAATTCGGCCAGAGACTCGGCAAGGGCTCTGGTAGAAGCCCCCGAGCGAGGAGTACGCCATTGCAGACCCACAAGGGCCAGCAACACTCCCAGGATGGCCACACTGAAGATCGTTTCCATCATCGTTAGGGCGCGCCTGGATCGCATCCGCTCATTATACCACATCGGTCTGGTTAGCAGGGGAAATTGGGAAGGCGGGGACGCGACCAGCCCCAGCGGGTATCCGTGACCGCGTGGCCGGCGATGGGGTCTACCGAGGCCAGCGCCCCTTTGCGGCCGTTGGGCATCGGCACATCGTAGACACTGTGGGTTTCCCAGTTGGGGGCAAACGGATTGTCACCCTTGTCGCGCAGCACTCGCCCTCCGGCTCGGGCCAGGGTGTCGCCATTGATGGGGCCATTGGTCAGGCCCAAGGCTTGAGCCTGCTTGTAAAGGGGGTTGTCGATCTCCTGGCCGCAGGGGCCGGCTTTGATTTTTGGGGTATTCACCGAGTTCAAGATGGCTTTCGAGGCGCTGATTTCGTTGTTGTCGATGGCGCCGTCTTTGTTGAGGTCAAAGGCCAGGACGGCGTCCTTCCCCTTCTGATACTGACCGTCTCCATCCAGGTCGATGCCAAAGCCTTGCGGACCATTGAGGTGAAGGCCGATGCCGATGGCCGGACCCACGACATTGGCATTGACGGTGCTGTGCGACTGCCGCTGGGAGCGCGGGTAGTCCATCCAGTAACCCGGGTTGAATCTGCAATCCTGTGCGTATTCGTTCATTGGTTTGGTCTCCTTTGTTGCCTGCATTCTGTGAGCTAAGGATGCCATGGCCAGTTGGACCGAACCTGGACGTGTCCGCTGGTTTGTTAACGGTTTGTAAACCTATCTCGGGCGGTATGAAACACTTCATGCTGCCCCCCGCTCTGGTAAGTTTGCTCAACGATCTGTATCATGCTCAGCCGCTGACGGCCCAGGCCAGACAGGCCGCCCACCATCAACTGGAACAGTGGAGAAGATGGTACGAGGTCGAGCGCGGATTTTGGATCGACGACCAGGAGCGCGAGGATCTCAGCCAACTCGGCCTCCAACTCGATCGGCTACCGGGCCTGTTGGGCAGCGACCGGTGGCAGCCGCTGCTGAGTTCGCTGCGCCAGGTCGACTCGCTGATGGAGGCCGTGAACCAGCGCCGGTCCCGTCAACCCTACTCCTCGCTACCCGCCTTTCACCATCTGATTCTGGCCTGTGGTGCGGTGATCATCGGCCAGGGCCAATGGGAAGTGGTGCCGGTACGTTGCCAGATGTTGGAGCAATACCTGGAGAATCTGACCACTGTCTTTGCCAGCCTGCGCGGTCAACTCGACGAAGCGGCCCGGCAGGCACTGGACTCGGCTTTTGGACTGGCCCACGAAGGCCTGGTTCAGGCCACTGAGGCGGCCCGGCGGTGCGACGCCCCGGCCCTTCAGGCCAGCCTGCAGCAGCTTCAGGCCGTGGCCGAACTGGTGGAGGTGCTGCCTCGGCTGCACCGTCAGAAACACGAAGAGTTACAACAGGAATTCACACGCTTTAATGTGCCTTGGATCGGCTACCGCCTCGAACATGACCTGCAGGCGGCCCGAGAAATGCATCGCCGCTATTGGGCCCGCGGGGCCAAGACGCGGCTTCAAGAAACCCTTCCGGTGCTGGACAGGTTCTGGCAGGAACACAAGGGAACTTTTCTGCTTCCTTTGGACCAGAGCGATGAGCTGTTGGGTCGGGTGGATCAGGCTCTGGACGGTCTGAACACCGCCTATCAGGCGGTTCTCTCACCCGAACCCGGTGACGCCGAGCTGATCACCGGGCTGGAGTCTGCTATGGTGGAACTCTCAGACGCCTTCGATGCCCTGGAGGGTAGGGCACTGCGGCCCGACTCAATCACCAGCCCGCTCGCCCGCTATGTGGCCGAATGCGCTCAAAATTTGCGATGTGGCCTGATGGCCGATGCCGAACTGTTGCTGTTAGTAGACCATCTGTCGAGACTGCCCGCATGGACTTCGATTCGTCAGGCTTGCCTCAATTATCTGGAGAGTGGCGATTACGGATACCTTACCGAGGCCGCCTTGCTGGCCGTGGATGCTTCCCACAGCCTGGCCATCGGAACGGATAACCTCGATTTTTTGGGTTAGGACACGGCCGCGCCTGCCTGCTGCGGCAGGCGGTGCAGGTTCGGGAGCCGGTACAGCCAATAGCCAACGATGGCTGACAGCGAGGATGAGAGCCAGCGCTGGCGAGCGGTGGTGGAGAATGTGCCCGAGACGATTCTTACCATCGGTCGTGACCGTCGCATTCATTTTATTAACCGCACCGATAGCAGTCTGCCCCCGGCTCAAATCGTGGGTCTGCATTTTCTGGACTTCATTCAGGTTCACGATCGAGAATGGGTGGGAGCCGCTATCGAAAGCGTATTTGAAACCGGCCATCCGTGCTCTTATGAAACCGAGGCCTGCGAACCGCAAGGTCCGATTTTGGGTTGGTATTCTTGCCGGGCCGGTCCCATTTTTAAGGGTGGCCAGGTGGATTCCGTGGTGATTGTGGCCAGCAATGTGACCGAGAGCCGCCGGATTCACGATGAGTTGCGACAATCCCAGGCGCGATTGCGTCGTCTCGGTGCCCGCCAGCAGAGTGCTTTGGAGGACGAAAGGCGACGGATCGCTCGCGAGATTCACGACGAGTTGGGTCAGATGTTGACCGCTCTCAGGATTGATCTGAGCTGTCTGGAGCGGCGTCTGGAGAACGGTGCCGATTATGAGCGAGTGCTGGTCATGAAGCAGATTGTCGACGGCACCATGGCCACTGTGCGACGCATCTCCTCCAGTTTGCGCCCTCCTTTATTGGATGAACTGGGCCCCCGGGCAGCTCTCGCCTGGTTGATTCAGGAGACCTGTACGCGGGCCGGGTTAACTTGCAGTTTGAGCACAACCCTGGGTAAAACCCCCCTGGATGAGGAGTGTTCGCTGGCCATTTTTCGCATTTGTCAGGAAGCCCTCACCAACGTTGTGCGTCACGCTCGCGCCAGCCGTGCCGAGGTAAGACTCACGGTCGAAGGCGATCGTATAGATATCCAGGTGACCGATGACGGAGTGGGTATTTCCGACACTGAAAAGGACGGGTCGCTGGGACTGCTGGGCCTGCAGGAGCGGGCCGAACGGCTGGGCGGCTCCGTCACCATTGAAGGGCACCCGGGTCGGGGTACCACCGTGCGGGCCCACCTTTTCCTCCGTTCCGTGAGCGAAGAGGGCGCCTCAAACTGACTGCTGCACTATGCTTTTTTTTCCTCATTGTCCTAGCCATGCCCCACCAGGTGCTGCGTAAACCTCCCTGGCTGGCGGCCTCCACCCGGAGCCAGTTGATGCCACCTTCGAAGTTCGTGAGCTTTCGGCTAGCCTGTTTGGAAGGGATATCCGAATCTGATATCCT
>JADMJV010000026.1 GCA_018780265.1 bacterium | reverse complement strand
CCCGGCTTTTGATGGCCGGGATGGGGGAGACGGGCTCAGCCCCGACATCATGGGCGCGATCGAGCTTCAATTGGGCCCGGCTTTTGATGGCCGGGATGGCTCGTTAACGCATTCTTAAAGCCAGGCTTTCATTGCTTCAATTGGGCCCGGCTTTTGATGGCCGGGATGGGAGCATCCAGGGGACCTCTAAGCAGTTGAGGGTCTTATGGAGGCTTCAATTGGGCCCGGCTTTTGATGGCCGGGATGGTGCTCTACGGTATGGCTGCATGGCAGACGCCCACCGAACGGCTTCAATTGGGCCCGGCTTTTGATGGCCGGGATGGTGCACCCAGTTCGGGAATAGGAACAGGTCTCACCCGAGCTTCAATTGGGCCCGGCTTTTGATGGCCGGGATGGCCGCATTACGGGAACCGATGGGGCCCAATTGACCTACCCCAGCTTCAATTGGGCCCGGCTTTTGATGGCCGGGATGGGGATCGGGTCCAGCTCCGCCTCTACACAATTGGGGCGCTTCAATTGGGCCCGGCTTTTGATGGCCGGGATGGTTCTCGTTGACCTTGGTCCAAGTGCTTGGCGAGGCTTCAATTGGGCCCGGCTTTTGATGGCCGGGATGGTCGAGCCTACCGATATCGGAAGCTTTGCCCTGGGTGAGCTTCAATTGGGCCCGGCTTTTGATGGCCGGGATGGCAAGCCGAAGCCCTGCGTATCCAGGAAGAAAAACTCGCTTCAATTGGGCCCGGCTTTTGATGGCCGGGATGGCGCAGAAAAGTTTGAAAAAATATTAGGAGGTGAGATGGCTTCAATTGGGCCCGGCTTTTGATGGCCGGGATGGTCCAAATCGGGGAGGGTAGCTTTGGGGAAAAGCTTTTTGCTTCAATTGGGCCCGGCTTTTGATGGCCGGGATGGACCTCCTGGCCGGCCCTCGGCCGGCCGCCTGAAAATAGCTTCAATTGGGCCCGGCTTTTGATGGCCGGGATGGCAACATGAAAGAAGGTTGGCCCCAATTCTGGGATGCTTCAATTGGGCCCGGCTTTTGATGGCCGGGATGGCTCGCCTTCTTCTCCCTAGTCTGCGGAATCCAATCAGCTTCAATTGGGCCCGGCTTTTGATGGCCGGGATGGCCCTCTGACAGTCGGGTGAACTCCTCCAGGGCTGTAGCCGCTTCAATTGGGCCCGGCTTTTGATGGCCGGGATGGGTGACCGGCAATTGTGTAGGTGTCACTGGTTTTATCGTAGCTTCAATTGGGCCCGGCTTTTGATGGCCGGGATGGAGCGTGCCTCGCACGCACATAGGGGACAGGGTTCGTGAGGCCAGTTTGCGAGTGGGGCTCTTTTTCCTGTGGTCGGAAGGGACTTGGGGCCGTGCATTTGCCTGGGCAACTGGGGCGCAAACCCAGGTTGCAGCAGACATGCGAGCGTCCCCTGGGCCTGGACGTACGCCCACCGCGCTCGTGTCAAGGTTTCTTCAATTGAGAATGAAGTCAGAGCACTCTGGCTCCGGGTTCGACCGGTTGGTAGGGCCGTCCCAAAGGGCGAACCCTTGGTCTCTTTTCCGGCAGGGGCCCGAGGTAAATGATCAGCACCTGGTCCAACCCGTGATGGATCAGGCCGCTGAGCTTCGCCATCATCTCGGTCATTTCCGTCTTGGTCAGGGAACAGCGAAAGACCGAAAACTGAACATGCTCGCCATAGCCTTTCATGGCCTTGAAGACGGACCTTAGCCTTTTATCGTCACTGATGTCATAGGTGACCAGGTAGTCGCGCCGTTTCATCGAGTGAGAAAGGGGGGAAAGTGGTCGATTTCTCCCATGAGATGGCGAGCCAGCAAACGGGTCTGCACATACAGGATACGTCGATAGCTGAGGCGGTATCCGAACCAAGGGTGGGTAATCATTTCCTGAAGGCGGCGCTCAAAAGCCTCGGTCACTCGGCGCCGCGCAGCTGTGGTGAGATTCACGCCCCCGCCGGCGCGTTGAAAGTCTGTGGCAGTCACCAGCTGGTTGTTGATAATGCTGAGCACGGCCGAATCGGCTATCAGGACGCGGAACTCCTCGATCAGATCGAGCGCCAGCGACGGCTTTCCATAGCGTGACTGATGATAAAAACCTTGATAGGGGTCAAATCCGATAGCCGCTGCGATGACGGTGACCTCCTTGACCAGCAAGGAATAAAGAAAGGAAAAGAGCGCGTTGAGGGGATCTTTGGGAGGACGCCTATTGCGGGAAGCCGAGTCGAAGCCCCCCTGGCTGAGGAAATCTCCAGCCTTGATGGCCATGGGAAAAGATTGAAAGTAAATACGCGCTGCCATGCCCTCGATGCCCAGCAAGGTTGATAGCGAGGAGGCCTTTTCGGCACCGCAGGCCAGGCGCTTCAGCTCGGTGAGGAGGCTTGTCTCGATTTCACGGGCATTGCGCCTCAGGAACGTGCGTGAATTGAGAATCTTGGCGCTCACCAGACGGCGCGAGATTTTTAGGGTGGCGTCGGCATCGAAGGCCGTCCGAAATTGGGCCCGGCGCAACTCCACATTGCGGTGCGACATCCCGCTGGTGATTGCGCAAAACCACCCCCCGTAGCTAAAGTAGCAGATGGGAATATTGCGCTGGGCCAGCTCGCGTATGGTCTGGGTCGAGACCTGTACGTTGCCAAACAGGCACAGTTGGCTGGTGTCTATGAACCGAGCGTGAGAGATAACTTTGCCCTTTTCCCGCACTTCCAGCACTTCGCCAGAGATACCGACCGCGAGACCGTTGGTTTGCAAGTAGAGCGGCAAGGCGTTGTCGGTGGGGGCCAGCAACTGGCGAACGTCGGGTGGCGCAGCCTGGTTTTGGAGCAAAAGGGTCTCGTCGGGCAGGCAAATGCCCGACAACGAACACCCGAAGCACTTGGGACTGGCCACCAGCGGAGGCGGCGGAATCTCCCTGGCAAAGGCCTCACGCAAATTCCGAATGGACTGTCGGGTGAACTCTATCAGCGTTTCATCGACAGCGGCTTCAATTTTCTCGCGAGACTCAGCGTAGTAGAAAAAGCCCCGGCTCACACTCCAGCCATTTTCCCGCAAGAGTAGAGCCTGCGCTCCCAACTGAACCAGATCTGAGGGATGAGCGGGCTCGCCTGATTTGGGTGGTCGGCCGCGCTTGTACTCCACCGGCACCGCCTCGGCGCTGGCGGCGTCCACCATATCAAGTTTACCCACCAAGCCTTCGTGGGGGGCGGACAACGACACGGAACGCGCACGAAAGGGGAGATCTTCGGCCTCTTCAGGAGTGGGTAGCCAACCTTCGTGGCCATCGATGCGGCGGTGAACCCAGGTTCCATCGGCGGTATGGGCGTTCTCCGCCCATTCGGACTGAGCCCATTCCAAGTATGCCAGTCTGGGACAGTAAACGAACTCGTTCAGGATACGGGCTGGAATCAGACTGATGTCATCTGCTGGCATAGATTGTGACCCCCGGCTATTTCCCTAGAGTGTAAGCCGACGACGTGACAGTTTTCGTCACAACACATCAAGATTATACCGAGTATTTTTGGGCCAGACCCTGGGCCTTCTCCCGGATGAGAACCCGCAACGCCTCCGGTTCTATCACCACCAAGCCCTGCAGGCCCAGCAACCACTGCGCCAGAGCCTCCAGATCGCGAACTTGCAAAGTGAATTCATCATCGTGCAACCGTTGCGTGGGATGGACCGGATTTTCTTCCAGCCATTGGCACAACTCGCTAGACACCCGGCAACGCACGCGCATTGGTTCATGCTGAGCAATATCCCATTTGTGAAACAGAGCCGCCTTCGAGTCGTATCCATCCGGAACCGTAAATGAATAGGGCAAGACCTCCAAAGAGGTGATCCTGGTCAATCGGAAGCGGCGCAAAGCACCACGTAGGGGGTCAAGACCCTGCACGTACCAACGTTCATCCTGATAAAACAGGGTGTAAGGCTCCATCGTGCGCTGCGGCGGGTAGCCCCGATTGTACTCAAAGCGAATCTGCCTGCGCTGACTCACGGCCAACATTAGTTGGGGAATCCAACGCTGGTCCTGCCCGGGTTGAATTTCGACCCGTGAGGGAACATCGCGGACCAACTGGCGCTTCTCGCCTTTGACAAAGTGTTGCAGCTTCAGCATGGCGTCGCGTCCCACATTTCCGATCTGGTCTTGCAGCAGGCAACTGGCCAGACCCAGGCAGAGTACCTCTTCCAGGGTCAAGGTCTGTCCCATTGCGCTGTAGTCTCCGCTGAGGCGATAGGGCCCTCGAGCTCTCACCTGAACGATATCAAAGCAAGCGTCCCGGAGATCGTCCAGATCTCGGTAGGCGGTGCGAATGTCGACTCCAGTCGACTCCGCCAGTTGCTTGACCGACACGCCGGCCGGGTTACTGAGACGGTTGAGAAGTCTCAGAAGTCGATGGAATTTGCTCAGTGACTCTTCATCCACGGCGCCTACAGGGCCAGCGCCAGCCGCTCGGTTTCTTGACGAACTTCCTTGGCCAGCGGCGGATGCTCGGCCAACACCATCAGCCGTCGAATCAATTCACTTCCGTTGGAAATGCCGCTGAACTCCTCCAGCCTGATCAAAATGTCGTGGAGTCTGGCTGGAAAAGCCAGATTGATGGTATTCGTGTTGGGCAACTGAAGTATCGGGTCTTGCAGGCTGGCCAATCGAGCCGCCACAGATTCTTCTCGGCCCCGGCAAGCCAGTAGCAGTGCCCTGATAAAGAGATCGTAATGGTTACTGCGCGCGCCGGCTTGGTCCAGTTGCACGGAAACAAAATCGAGCAGTTCCCGAGGTAGCCGCATGGTGGTGGTGGTCTTGGGTTGTTCCAGGGCCTGCTTGAGCACAGGAGCCGACTGGGCCGCCAGAGCGACGATCTGCCCACAGCCATCGCAGGTGGCGCGCATAACATTGTCGGCCACAACTCCGTTGTCAAACGGGAAGGTGCCGTAGGCATAAGTCGCCAGCCCAAATTTGTCGCAATTGGGGCAGAACGCCTTGACCTTCTGGCCGGTCATCACAATGGACTTCATTCTTATGGCTCCGCCTGATGGAAGGAGATGAACCACGCCCCATCCACCAAATAGAATTTGACGTACCAGCCGACGGGTCTAAATACCCAGACCAAAACCGAGGCATCGGCATGGTGAGGTGAACTCGTCGCCTGGTTGCCGCGAGTCGCCTCCACCAGCCCTATTGCCTGGTCGACACTGATCGCTCCTGTGGCCAAAAGGTTCTTCTGGGACTGAGCGGCGCGAGCTTCGTGTTGATAGCGGTGCTCACGCAAAGCAGCCAGAATCTCTCGTTTAGCGTCGGAGAACTTCATGAAAAGTGTAATGCCTTTTCAATACAAATGCAAGGTCGCCAGTCACGGGACTGTGTCAAATCGGCCCAGTCCGCAGTGGCTGCCGTAGCCCAGGCAGATGGGGCCGCGCACGGGCTCATGGAAGGTCAAGCGCACAGCATGTCCCATCGGCACAGGGGGCGCGTGAGTGCTGTCGTGAAGAATGAAATGGCGGAAAGATAATCGCAAATTGCAGTGCAGGTCCAGAATCTCAATCTGGGCGGGGGGTAAATTTCGTCGCGCCAGGGACTCACCAATCTGGGCTTCCAGGCTGTCTTTCCCCCGCTTCTTCGTGAAGCGGGGGGCTACGAACGGCGTAGCGGAGATCCACTCTCTCGCACCACCAGAAGGACCTATAGCGGCACTGATAGCTCTCCCCAGTTGGTCCCCAGCTCCTCGTAGGGTCTCAGCATCTCCAAGCCCAGCTAGAGCGACCTGTAGCTCACCTGCTCCCCCTTTCGTCCACGTTTTCCTCACCATTCTCAGCACCTGCTGAGCATCCGGGTCCAGTCCCGCGGGCGCCCACACCAATGCGTGATCCAGGCGACCATCTTCATCCAGGTCCAAATGCAATAAATGAGCGTGTTGGTGGTGCTGATCGGCGAACCGATCTCTGTCCCTACCCAGCAGTACGAGGGCGGCCTGGGGGCTGGACGCCCGCTGAAGCGTAGCCGCCAGGGCCTTATGCAGCAATCGTCCTTGAGGATAGGTGCGTTGAAGGGTGGGCAGCGCACTCCGATTTCGGCTGGAAGTGGCCAATGCCAGCAGCGCCATCTTCACCGTGGTGCCTTTTGCTTTGTGGATGTGGACAGGTGGACCTATCGCGAGGGCATCCGTCCTTCTCCAATAGAGCACCTGCCTGCTGCCTGGTGGAGCGGACCAACCGTGCATCTGCAACCAACCCGTGTCCGTGCACAGCGCAGCGATCAGGTCCGCGGGATAGGGCGAGAGTGACTTCTCACGTTCCTTCAAAAGTTTTGTGGACGCCTTCTTGTCGGCTGGCAACGTTAGCGTGGCTTCGATTGGAGCGACGGCGCGCTGCCGCCAACTCCGGTAGGCTTCGACGTCCTGTGGACAGAGAACTCGAACTGCCTCAAAGCCCCGGTCTGGAGTGCCATCGTCCCTGCCCGGAAAACAATTTGGGGGGCGCGTGGTCGCCTCAATCAGGCATCCCTCTACCCACGACTCGGCCCGCCCAAGGTAGCCAATCCATTCCACCAGTTGGCCCAGCATTTGACGCTGCTCCAGCGGCAGGTCGATGTCCCACGATATCTCTATCATCCCCTCCGGCTCAGCCACTCGAGCCCAGGCGTCCAGGATGAGAGGCTTCTTGCCCGCCGCATCCACGTAGTGGCGCGAATGCCCAAGGGCCACGGGAGGTAGCCAGTAGCTGGGTAGTTGACTGGCCAGGGCTTCGACCAGATTTCGCGCCTCAACCGGCGGATGGCTCGCATCCCACCGGGCTTTGCAAAAACCGGTTGCCAGCAGGGCCCGAAGAATTCGCCAGGGGGAGGGAGGCCATTCGACCAGACCCTCGTTGACGTGGTGTCCCCAGGGCGTGGCGTGATACCGCCCACCGGGAAAACGGAACTGCAGTACCGTGGCCACGGCTACTCCTCTTCCCCGGCTTCATCTCCCTCTGAGTCCGTGGCCTGTTTGACCTGGTCGTCAAATGTCACCGTGGAGTGAGTCATGGAGTCCTTACAACGGCCGATCGCGACGGACAGAGCCACGGCCAATTCGTTGAGTGCTGGCAGAACAAACCCTTTGGGACGGCTAGCCAGCAAAGGACCTTCCAGCTTTGGCTCCATATCGCAGGCCGTCCGCATGCGAAGGCCGCGCGACAGGAGTGCTGCAAGTTTATACAGAGCAAGGGTAATGAGCATCTCTTCGATGTCCTTGCCCAGCCCATAGCCGCGCAGCAGGGCTAGATCCAGATTGACGAAAAGGGTGATACATTCGGCCGTAAACTCATCTCGGGCAAAGGGAACATTACCGAATCCCTTTTTCGTATCCCCACTCGGATTCACATGGTCGTTCTTAACGCCGCCCGAAGCGGCCACGTGGACGCCATCGGCCTCGATAAAGGCCGAGAGAGCGCGGGCTATGCGCAGCCGACCTCCTGCCAACTCTTTCTTGGCAAGAAACACGCCGTGCAATAAAGAGCCTGCGTCATACTTGAGCAATACACTGGCCAGTCTGCGACGGTTAATGGGACCCTCAGCCAGCACACCCAGTTCGGACTTCAATTTCTCTAAGAACGACTTGTCGCTGCCCTCCAAGAGGTAGGGACTGTTTAGTCTATGTGCCTCCAACATGGTGTCGGTAAAAAATTCCCCCTGACGTTTCACTGTGACGTGAGAGAGTCCGGCGAGCTCAGATACAGGTGCCTGAGTAGCCTCATCCCAGCAGACCATCTCGAGGCGATTGGCCATACTCTGAGCACTTTCGACCAAAAGACTTTGACCTTCCGTTGTTTGATAGGTAGCAGCCCCTAAACCGGGGAAACCGGTGGGCTGAAAACGCTGACCCTGGACGGGTCGGAGGGGTATGGAAAAGAGCAGGCGGGGACAGCCTGACAGGGCACTGAGATCAACGGACATGGGATGGCTCCTTCGCAAATGATTGAGGATCAAGGACTTTGATATACCGGATGGCATCGAATTGGGAAATCGGAAAGGCCAGGCTGGCGGCAAACAGTCGTGCCAGGCTTGAGTCCAGGGCCGCAACTCGGATGGGGGCCTGGACGCCACTGGCGCGCAATCGACGCAGCACAATTTCGATAGCCCGAGAAGCCTCTCCACTGGCGAGTAAGCGCAAGGGAGCGGGGTCTACAGGGATGGTGTGCCCATCAATCTCCTTCCAGGGAAGATGGGTCAGGCGTAGAGCCATGTAGGCGGGTTCCAGGTCAAGGTTGCTCCGGACGGGCTGCCTTGTGACTGTGGGCCAGTCTAAAGCCGATAGCACGCGAGCCAGGGTCACAATGCGGTTCAAGTCCAGGCACCCCGAAAGCAGGGCGCCAAGATCTGCCGCGGTTGCCTGGCATCCCGGCCTGGCCTGCAGGGGCAGACGACGATGGGCCCCTGTCTCGCTCTCGATCAGTCGCCTCTGAACCAGGGCGACGAGGTCCCCCAAAGGGTCCCTACCATGCATGACCACTCTGGGGTCGTGGGCCAGGGCTTTTTCGCTGACTTTGAATCGGCCTGCTTTTGGGTCAAGGGGCAGCCAGTGGCTGCGCACGGACTCTCGGGGGCGCCCCTGCCAATGACCGGCTCCAGACCCCGCCAGACAGAGGGCCAGACGCAGCTCGGGACTGCCATCGTCAATAGCATCTAACCAACCGGCTGAGAGCCGGGGGATAGGCGAGAGTCGCTGCTTGGCTGTGAAGGCGCCGCTGTAGACCATTTGCCCTTCCAGGCGAGAGAGGGCGAGCAATACGCCCGTCCAACGTGCAGATTCTTTCCCGTGGGCCAGCGCGCCCAGGACCGAGTCGGCCAGGATGCGCTCCGCATGAACAAAACTTGCCGGCGCTCCCTTGCTCCTGGCGCTGCGTCTCACGCGGTTCCACCAGTCTCCGGCCTCCAGATCGTCCAACAGAGCGGACCTGGGTTCCGGCTGAACGCGCCACAGACCCAGTGGGACTGCATAGTTGGACTTGCCATTGCGTTCCAGGTAGCCGTAGCGTTCGAATGAGGAAATTCCACGAACCACTCCCAGCCGGGCCACTGACCGGGCCATTTCCAAAACATTCTCACTGGGCCGAGCACCCAGTTGAGCCCGACCTTCGCTGAGAACCGAGGTGAGCTCGGATAAAGTCCAGGGGGCTTGCCACAAAGGCATCCACTGTTCGCCTCTCACCCCTTCGTCAGCGCTGCTGGCGCTGCCGTATCCAGCCGCCTGGCCTCTGACGGCAAACGGTGCGGCAGCCAGCGGCGCTGTTTTACCCAGCAGCCTGCGAGTGGTCCCCGTGGTGAAGAGAATGGAGCCTTCCAAAAGAAGCAGCAGGTCCCAGGGATTCATAAGGCTGTCGCCCAGAGCGCCGCTGGTGGAGTTGGCTCCGCCAGACGCTGCCGGAGAGTATTGGCCAATGGCCCCCTTGAGTTGTCCCGGCACGGCGTTCCCCCAGAGCGCTGAGCGCAAGCGCTCCGCCGCTGCCGGCACCGCCGAGCCGTCCCCACTGAGGTCAAACAGGTCACCCAGTCTTTGATAAGCGTTGTTGGTGAAGTCAAGCTTTCCATCGTTGCCGCCGGTGCCCAACATGGCTGGGAATTTGGCCTCACCGGAGCCATCAATGACAACGGCAGCGCGCAGCCAACGTAGAGAGCCTCCACGCCAGCGACGTTGGCATTCTGGTTGCATCTCATCTTTCTGGCGCTTGCAATCTCGCTCCGCTCGCGCCAGTCGTTGTTTGTAAACAGGGTCCTCGCGCAAGGCCGCTTTACTCTTGGGATCTTTGATACGGTTGGCCTCATTCTTTATGTCCTTGAGAACTGAGACGGCAGAGTTCATTGCTTCCGTCAAAGCGCGCGCCTGTCTAATCCCAGCACGTAAGGGCTCAAAGCGTGGTGCCGTTGACTGCTCTACAGGGGACAATCCCTTGTCCTTAGCCGCAAAGAATCCAGAGGCCTTATTCCAGGGAGAAACCAGGGCGGTGGGCTGCCATTCTTCTAGGAAGAACCGACACAGTTCAGGCTCGTCCAGGCACGTGACCAGGTGAAACATCTCGTTCTGCCAGTAACCGCGTGCCAGCGGGTCCTTTTGTTCGGCAACAAGGCGCAGCACGGCCACGGCTTTGAGGTAGTTCGCCAGCGGGCGCGAAGTGCAGCCCCCAAGGGCGTGATCATAAAAATTCAAGGTGCCTCCAGGGTGCCGTCGATGAGTGTGGTGTCTCTTGATGCGCGCACGTCGGCGGCGCGAATGAGGGACTCCAGATACGCAAGAGTAAAGGGGCCGTGAAGCTGCTGCAGACTGCTCACCCTTTCGCTCCACGAGCGTCCAGTCCGAGGAGACAATCCCATCGAGGCGGGCTCCAGACAAAGACACTGGCTGGGAAGACGATGCAGTTTTCCGTCACTTCCAAATAAGTCCGTCTCTGGCAAGGTATCTCCATCCTTCACGCCTCGAATGGCCATCGTGCCGTCGCTGGCCAGACTCTTCTGGTCGGCGGGCGAAGCCTGAAGACGGGCCCGCAGTTTCCCGTGATGGCAGCACAGCATGTAGGCGGCGAGATCAAAATGTTCCGCCGGCAGCGCCAGGATCTCCGACTCGAGGACCCCCGGGGGGGGCCCGTCGGGCCGACTGGCGTGAGGAAAGATCGATGCAAATTTGCCCAGGCGACTTGGGTGCTCGGGCTCGGCATGCCGCTCCAGAATGGCAAACCAGGCCAGAAGGCTGGCCAATTCGTGTCGGAATCCAGGCCTTGAGCCAGAACCATCGGTCATTTGATAGATACATTTCTCTTTGCGCCAGGCGTGGTCTGGACCCTTGGCCAGGTCGGAGCGCTGGGGCCGGTCGGTACCGATGAGCGCACCCTGAAAGGCTGAATGGGTCTTACCCAGATCGTGCCAACGGGCGGCCAGAGAAAGCAGGGATCCCACGCTAGATTCGGGCGCTAGAACCTGCGCGATGGTCATTGCCTGTTGGGCTACAGCACCGCCGTGAAATCCTACGGTTTGCCAGGCGGACAGGGACAACTCTTCACCGTCTTGCCCGGAGTCGGCCTGCTCCTGAGCTTCGGCCGCCTGCACCTGGACTAGAGGGAAAGTGGCCCCCTTCAGGGTAGGGTCCCAGCCCGTGTCAACGCTGTAGCCGCCTACACGATGGTCAACCACCAAAGTCTGGCCCGGTCGCAAGTCCGACCTTTGGGCCAGCCGCCAACGGCCCTCAAGATAGTCCCACACCCAGGCCAGAGTGCCTTTGGGAAGTCTCATCGGCTTGGAGTCTTTGGTGCCCTTGCCAAACAACCAATCTGCGGCTTGCAGGAAAGGAACACTTACCAACCCATTTCTGATGGGTCGGGTCTCTCGGGTCGGCGGCATATCAACCCAAAAGACGGACAGATCTCGCTCGTCACCCGACCGGATGAATCGACTGATGTCCAGGTCGTTACCAGAAAGGTCTGGGGTAGTATCAAATAGCTCGTCTAGCTCCTCACGCAGGAGCAAATTGGGCGGTTCATAGGGGTAGAGGTAGGGCAGAAGGTCGGGATGGCCCAATTCGAAGAGTTCTAGGCTACGGGGACTACCGTCGCATACCACATCCAGTGCGTTCCAACTGGCCTCTAATTCGTGCGCCTCATAGGGGAGCGAGTTCTTTTTGTCGCGGTCAAGGTTTAACACAATGGCCTCGGCGCTTCCACCACGCCGTGCTAATCGGCCAAGCCGTTGAACCAGGCTGGCCCAAGGACAGATCTCGGTTACAAGCAAGTCAGCCGATAGGTCAACCCCCGCCTCCACGACTTGCGTGGCTACGATGATTCGAGACCCAAGGGGAGGGTTTGCGCCAAGCAGTTGGTCACGCCAGGTATTGCGTTCCGCCCCTCGGAAGCGACTGTGCAAGAGGTAAATGCAGGGGCCGCCCTTGGCCGTCGCCCTGCGAAGCTCTTTATACAGTTCACAGGCGCGCTCGACGGTGTTCAGGACCACCAAGGTCAGTGGACTGGGGTTGCCCAGTTTGGCGTGCCGAGTCAACAGATCGGAAGGAAGCTTCTTCCGATCTGCAGCGTCCTGGCGAATAATGGGCTTGGAAGTCAGTCGCCACAGATCAGACTCCTGGTCCTTGGGTCCCAATTTCTGGTCGACCAGGTCGGCAGCCCATAAGCCAGTGTCTGGACTCTTGGTGACCCAGTCCCGTTGCAGGGTTGCGCTCATGGCCCAGGTGAAAGCTGGCCGTAGAGATTTGCTCCTGTCGGCTTTGCGGAAAGAGGCCAACTGGGCAGCCGTAGCCAGGCCAACATCCATGAGCTGAACCTCATCAAGCACCCAGAGCGCGTCTTGGGAGAGCAGGCCAAAGTCGGCCGGCCAACGAGCACGAGCGGCTCCATAACCGCGATTGAGGGCTCGTGACAGGAGCATGTCCTGGGTTCCGACCAGCACCGCCGGTTGCTCTGGCCAGAGGTGCCAGGCTCCGGCGTCGGCTCCTCCCATGAGGGTGTGTAGTCCAACTTTACCGCGATGGTCTCCTTTGCCATCCCAAAGCAGCCCCAGATTGGTAAGGAAAGTTCGCGCTTCGTCCTCGGTTTGCTCCACCAGCACGCGCATGGGCAGGGTCCAGATCAACCGAATTGGCCAACTGGTGTTGCCGCAGTGAATTCGGTGATAGGCCCAGGCACTCAGGACTCCGAGGGTCTTGCCAAATCCCGTTGGGATTCTCACCAAACGGTCGTCACAAAGGTTGCTATCAGCCAGCGCTGACTGCCAGGCAAAAGGATTCCGGTTGGTTGCGGCCTCAAACCATTCATTAAAGTCACTCATCTTGGAACATTCCGTAACGTCTTTCCCGATTGACTTGATGGAGAGACGGACACCAAGCGGAAATGGATACACGCCGAGTCGCTGGCGGATGCATTATCCGTCCTGTGGTATCCCAGTCCAGCCGGATCTATGAACGTGGCCAATACACCCCCAAGTTGTGGCCTGTGGTTCCTGGGGGAGCCTGATATATCCTCTGGAATGCTCACGGAATGTATTCTACCGGAAGATGCGACAAATTTTGTCGTGCCTGAAAAATTGGTAAGGTCGGCCTCGCAGGGGAGCCACGAGCTGTTGGGACAGCCACTCTGCGAAGGCCAGGGCGGTGGATTTAGAGCTCCAGGTCTGGAATTTCACCGGCCGGGTCTCCCTACGTCAGTATCAGCAGGGCCACATGCTCTCGGGCCAGGTTTCGGCCCGAGTCGTTGGACGGCGCTATGAAGGAACGCACTGTGACGCTCTCGATGAGCCCCCAAATCCAACCGCTTTGGAGGAGAAGCGAAGACAGGCCCGTAATCCAGGCAGCCCTCCCGGGGGCGAATCACCAGATCACGGGGGCTGGTGGCGTAGCGATGGGAAAGCTCTGGGTGGCACCGATTTCGCCACGGCCACGTCGTCTGCCTATCAAGAGGCCGGCCAATCTGGCTTTTTCAGCAATACCTCAAGGGGGCGGGGTGGGCCGGGCAGGCCGGGGCGTGGGTTTTTGAGACCGGCGCCAACTGCTGGCGCTCGTTTCCCAGCTGACCCCCGCCTCAGGCGCGGGCCCCCGACGCGATGGCCCCAGCCGAATTTGTCAGCGACTCGGCCCGTGCCCTACACACGAGAGACGTCCAGTCGGTTCGGCAGTCGAAGACCTGTATGACCGAGGACCAAGGCTTCGCCGCGCGGCGTCCCGATTTGCTGGTCTTTCAAGGGGCACCCCAGGAGGAAGAGTTCAGCACCGCCGGTCCCGTTGAATTGGATTTATGGGTTTCGACCAGTGCGGCCGTTGTCGATTGGATCGTCAAGTTGATTGACGTCAGTCCTGGCAAACTGGGTGTCACTCCCGTAGGATTTCGAGGCCACCGGCAAATTATGGTGCGCGGAGAACCGAGCGGGGTCACGCTTCGATCGCTCGCATCAGGCCTGACTCGCGACTCAGGTCCCAGGATCACGAGCCAGAGCCATGACCCCAACCGTTTCCGTCGTAGACGATGATCCGGCTGTATTGAAGGGGCTCTCCAGGCTCCTGCGAGCGGCCCAGTTCCAGGTGGCCACCTACGCCTCGCCCGTGAATTATTGACAGAGCACGACCCCCACTCACCCGGCTGCCTCGTTCTCGATGTCTCCATGCCGCACTTTAGCGGGTTGGAACTGCAGCAGGCCCTGGCCGACCAGGGCAACAAAGTCCCGATTAAATTCCTGACGGGCCGCGCCGACGTCCCGGACCTTGGTCCAACTGTTTGTACGCCCAGCAAAGCTGGACCATCCAGTTCGCTGAGCCTTCGGGCAAGAAGCGAACCCCGCCCTGACCACCACAGGTAAGGGAATTCGAATCGCAAGGGCAGTTCTGGCCAACGGAATTGACCGAAGGAAGCGATAGAAAGTGAGGGCGGCACATAAGCTGGTAGGCAATTTAAGCCCCCCTTCCGTTTTGAGCGGTGGTGGTCACCTGGGCCCTAAGATCCTTAGCTGGGAGAACAAGGGCAGGTTGCCGGCTGAAAGTGAGTGCTGGGTGAGGAATTTGGCTATCAACGGAGTCCGGGGCCAATAGCAAAGCTGGGCCGGAGCCTGGTCAGGCGGCTTCCCACTGGTCGTCAGATTGACCGCAATGGATTGACCCAGTCCAGTCCAGCAAGGCGAGAAAAGTCGTGGTCGCAGGAACAGAGCGTGGCTCCATGTTCCATGGCCAGTGCCGCCAGATGGGCATCCGTGGTCAGGTTGCCACCTGTGCCGGTCTGAGTGAGGAGCTGTTGGAACAACTGAGAGTGGCGATTGCCTGGATGAAGGACCACGCACGAGTCTGGAAATGAGCCCCTCAGGAACAAGAAGCATAGGAGCAGGCACTCCGCGCAAGAAGCCCTGCACGGATTCCTTCAGGAAGGAATA
This sequence comes from bacterium, assembly GCA_018780265.1. Classification (GTDB taxonomy): domain Bacteria; phylum Vulcanimicrobiota; class Xenobia; order Xenobiales; family JADMJV01; genus JADMJV01. Next base: position 4,129 of record JADMJV010000026.1, on the reverse strand, counting down.
CAAGTTCCGCCTCTGGAGGCGGCACGTCTCTACAACAGTGAGCATCCTCTCTACGAAGCGACTTCCTCCGTCGCTCTTCGTCCCGAAGCTGGTGCGTCGCAGTTGGACACCGTGACGTAGTCCGCGTTCGGAAGAATTGTTGGTAGGCTCGATACCTTTGTGATCTACGCAGTTCCAGATCTGATAGGAGACTCGCAGAGCACTTGAGCGGCCTGTGCATGGTGGAAAATGAAGCCCTGCTCAGTAGCCAGTGAAGCCCGCGGAGTTGGGTTGAGGTTGCGAGGGTGGGGCGACCGTCCAGAGCCAGGCCAGACAACTTCCCGCCAGTCCAATCAGTGGGAGCAGGCAGCCCGCCAGGTACGGCATCCAACCCAAGTCGATGATCCCGCCACTCCCCAACTCGTAGGTGACGATATGATGACCACACCACGCCCACACCCCCAGGCTGAGCACCAGGGTGAGAGTAAAACTGATTTTGCCCATTTGGCGGGCCGCCTGATAGGCCTCCCAGCCAGCCGGATCCGTGAAGCCATGCCGTCGCCAGTACATCAAGAAGCAGGTTCCAGCAAAGGGAACAAAACCGCAAATCAGCAAAATCAGGCCAAGAATTGCCATGACACCGCCTCCAATCGACACTAGGTTTGTGTAAATAAAAATAACAGCGTTAACCAAGGTTGTCAAGATGCCGGTCCCTGACTGAACGGCAGGCCTGCAGCTCCATTTTCCAGTAAAGGGCATCCTATGAGCTTGCTGCAGCAGATGATCGGCGACCTGTCCGGCGAGGGGTTTGTGGAGAGCCACGGCCAGTTCACTCTGGATGTGGAGGCGGCACGCCGGCGACTGGCCGATTTCCGGCTGGCCGACCCCTATCAATGGATCCTCAAAATGACCCAGGCCGCCACTTTGCTCGACTGCACCCACATCGCCCTGACCACTTCGGGCAACGAGTTGGGTTTGCGATTCGAAGGTCTGCGCGTCAGCCTTGAGGAGTTCACGCACGGTTTGCAGGCGCTCTCCCTGGAGGACAATTCATCGCGCCGGGCGAGAGGCTTGAATCATCTGGCCCAGGCCATTCACGCCCTGCAGAGGCGGACTGGCAAACGCACCGTGCTGCGTGCCGCCCAGCCGGGACATAGCTTTGCCCTGGAGGGCGAGTGTTTGCTGACGCGTCCGACCGATCCGGGCTGGCGCGCCGAGCCTATGGTTACGCTGGTGTTGCAGCGTGGCTGGACCTGGTTGCAGCGCGAGTGGCCCGAGGTAGAGTGGTTGCGCCGCCGGAGCTACACGGCGCCCTGCAAAATTGCCAGCAATTTGCAGTTGTGGTCCAAGGGCCTGCAGCCCGACCGCCAGAGGTCAGTGCTTTTTTCGCTGATGTTCCTGCCCTCTTACTACGGAGTGCAGTTGCTGGTCGGCCCCTCGGCCCGCGGACACGGTCTGTCGCGGGATCGGCCTGTCATTGATTCGCCCGGCACCGGCACCCAATTGTACTGCTGTGACAACCTGCTGAAAACCTTCGCGGCCGTGAGCCGATGGGAGTTTAACGGCGAAATCGAGGCCGCCGTGTCGGTGCGCCATCCCCCCCTCAGCCAGGGTCGCTTGCAGGTCTGGTTGGACGGGGTCCTCAGCGAGCCTATTGTCATGCCTGGAGTGGCCTGCGATGCCATCATTGGATGCCAAGATTTGACGTGCGACTTGAGCGGTCTGCGCATGGTCGAAAATGAGGCCCTGCAGGCCAAGGTCTTGTGGGTTGAACGCGCTTTGAAAAAGTTGGACAAAATTCTTGCCAAGGCCCGCCCAAGAAGCCGTTAGTTTGTTTTAAATTTGGTATCGCGCAACTGCAGTTCCAGGTTTTGCTCGGGCACTTCGATTTTCACCACCTGTTGCTTGCCATTCAACAAAAAGGCCATCCCGGTCTCCGCTTCCAGGCGGGTGACCTCGATCTGCACTTCGTCTGACACCTTCAGTGTCTCGGGCTCCCGCACTTCCAATACGATTTCCTGACTTTTCATGCTGTCTGGCACAAAGGTGTGAAAGGTGATCTTGTCGCCCACTTTGGGCTGTTTGTCGGCAGCCGAATCCAGTGCCTGACCCAGCACCAAAGCCCATTGGGTGAGGAAACGAGAGTCGGTAAAGTAGGTCCCGTGGGAGAACGGGATTTCCCGCGAGGTCACTTTGCCTTCGCTGGCTTCGGTTTCCAGTTGAGCTGTATCTTTCTTGAAAGAGAAATTCTGATTGGTCAGTTTGCCCTTGACGCCCTTCATCGAAGATTTCACGGGCAGGCCGTTGGGATTGACCATCAATTCGGCCGTGCTGTCCAGGCCGGCTCCATCGGTGATCTTGGTAGTCGACTCAAATCGATAGATATCTTCATCCCCACTCACCATGATCTCACGCACGGCGGCCACTTCTTCGCCAATTTTCTTGCCTTTGCGCAAGATATCGTAGGTGCGCTCTTCACCCACACCCCATGCCAGTTCGCGGTTGAAAAATGCCACCCGACGCGGGGCACGCGGCGCGTAGTTGAGAACCTTGACATTGATACTCTGCACATCGCCCGAATTCCACAGGGCAATGTGGGCCGCCCCAATCCGACCTGCTTCCAGGGTGGTGGGGTCAAAAGCCGACCAGCCTTCCTGTACGCCCAGCCAGATTTCCGCCCAATGGTGCGGAACAAAGGTTCCGTCGCGGTAGAGCAGTCCACCTACGGGGCGGGCAGGCAAACCGGCCGCCCGAGCCAGCGCCACCAACAGGAGCGCCTTGCTCTCAGGATTGCCCACGGCCGCTTCCAATGCGTAGCGGGCCGAGGGCAAGGAGACACCCTCTTCGACCTGGGTGCAAAAATTCATGAGCTTTCGGGCGGCCGCGAAGGTGCTGTCCGATTTCCAGGCCAGTTCCACCGCCTTGTTATGCAGCGGGTCCCAGTCGGACTCCACGCCCGGACCTGGGGCCAGATAGGCGGCCACTTCGGGCGGAGGGACGTCCTCTTTTCTAAAGGGATATTTGGTTTTGTGGCTGGCATCGCTGGGCACCGAGCGAACCACGACTCGGCCTTTCATGTGGCCTTCGCTGATGTCGCCCGAAAAATATTGACGGTAGCCGGCGATTTGATGGTCAACCAGGTTGCCGCCGCGCAGGCTGAGGTCGATTTCTGCTTCCAGGTTGGTCAGCTTTTCTGGTTCAGGGAAGAGCACGTTGGAAGAAGCGATGCGGCGGGGTAGCAGGTCGAGCGGTTTGATCTTGTCGAGTTCGGCCAGCACCGAGGGTGGGGCTCGCTTGATCAAAATGCCGCTGCCCACCTCGTCCACCTCCAGCAGTTCCAGAGTCTTGGCTTCCACGCGTACGCGGGCCAACATGGTGCCTTCCATATCTGAAATGGGATAGACCAGGGTGGACAGTTCTCGTTTATCCAGTTTCCACTTTTCGGCTTTGGGTGCGTACACGACCAGTTGCCCGCCGCCCCGCAAAATGGGATCATAGGCTTTAATGGTGCCGCCTTTGATGGCGCTACGCACAATCAGCCAGTAGTGCTCAGGAAAGGTATCGAGGTGCCCCCAGAGATTGTTGAAAAGCAGTTTGGGGATTTCCCCTTCATAGCTGTGAAAGTGCTGCTGGGTGTTGTTTTTTCCGGCCGTGTTGGTCTGAGCCACCATGGTTTTTGAATAGAGGCAAAGCACATCAAATTTACCACCACCGGCCACCTGTTGAGCCTGAAAGTAGGTCGGCGCCAGGGTCTTTGTGTCTACCATCAATTTGCTTTCAAAGGTGGAGTCATCTTTGGAGCCCACGCCCAGCTTCAAACGAGATTGGGATTTGATAATCCAGCTCGATTCGCCCACTAAAGTCATGCGGCCGGTGACTTCAAAACGCGAGTAGCCCACCAGTCGCCCGTCGTACTCGATGCGAAAGAGCATTCTCTGGTTGGGAATCAACTTGCTATCCACCACGGGCGGTCCCGGGGGAATGGGCAACGGCACTGGGGGCGGGGTGGCGGGCTGGGGATTGGTGTTCTCCCAGGGCGCCACCGGGTCGGCCGGTTCTTTGTCGCCTTCTTCCATCTCCTCACCGGGGATATCGGGAAGCTTCAGGGGGGGGAGATCCTTTTTGGGGGCCGGCAGCGGGGGCAGGGTGG
>JADMJV010000153.1 GCA_018780265.1 bacterium | reverse complement strand
AGGCGAAAGCCGCTGCGACCGTGGGTGGACATGGCGATGAGGTCGCAGCCATTGGCCTGCGACCAGTTCAAAATGACTTCGGCAGGCTCGCCTTGCAGCAGATGGGCCTCCACTTGCAGTCCCTCCACGCGCACCTTGCGCAGGTCTTCTTCTTTGCGGGCCATATAGCGTTCGGCTTCCTCCATGCCCATCCTGAAGTTTCCGGGATTGGCCGCCACCTGACTGCATTGCAGCAGAGTCACTTTGCCTCCGGGGGCTACAAAGGGTTCGATCTTATGCACCACTTGCAACGAGGCCGCCGACCCATCCACCGGCACCAGAATGTGTTGGTAACGTCCGGTTGGCAGCGTCTTCGGCCTCAGCAGCAAGAGTGGACACGGCGAACTCCGCAGCACGCCTTCGGCCACGCTGCCTAGAAGCCAGCGAGCCATCCCTTCTCGACCGTGCGAATTCATGATGATCAGGTCGCACTTCTCGCGGCCGGCCACCTGAGCGATTTCTTCCACCGGCCGGCCCATGGGGGCCAACGGATGCACCCGATTCGGCGGAAATCGCTGTTGGGCCGCAGCCAGGTAGTCGGCCGCGCGAACCTGGTCACGTTCTTGCAACTCCAACACCATGGCCGGCGGCATCGCCGGAGCCAGGCTGGCGTAGTGAGGGGTCACGTGCAGCAAAAAGACCTCGGCCTGTCGCTCTTCGGCGATCTGCTGGGCACAAATCAAAGCCGATTCAGAAAGCTCGCTACCATCCAGGGGGACCAGGATATTCATGCTGGCTCGGGGCTTCCTCGGCTTTCGCGAGTCTCCTGGCACCGGTCATGCACACCCCCACGACCGGGACCCTCCGCTACCTTCTGGAGAGGTTGACCACCCTCAGCGTCGATTGTTGAGGGCCTGGATGAAGATGCGATCATCGTCCAGTCCGTTTTCGTAGCGGGCGTTACGGAAGATGTCGCTCAATTCGGCGGCCTTCTCGGGGGAGAATTCCTGGCTGCGGGCCACCGTCGCGAAGGCCCAATCCTCGTCGAAGTCGTTGCTCTCGCGAGCCCCGGCCGCCAGCGTGCCCAGCAGCCGAGCCTGATTGTCACCGATCTGCGGGTGAATCAGTGTTTCGTAGACGGCCTGGTTCTCGTCGAAGTTGTTGTTGTAGCGGGCATTGTTGGTGATGGTGTCAATCACTGCCACTTGCTGCTCGGTTATTTGCGGCTGCCGGAGCACCTGCTTGAAAGCATATTCCTCGTCCAGATTGTTCTCGTAGCGCGAGGCATCGTAGAGTCGGTGCAACAGCCCGGCTTGCCGATCTGTCAGTTCCGGTCCACCGTAGAGGTCCTGGATGGCTGCATTTTCGTCAAAGCCGTTCTCGTAGTGAGAATTCTTGCGCAAATAAGTGATCAAGTCTTGCTTCAATGTGGACGATGGCGAAATCATGGGGAACCTCCAGTGCGGTCTTGACAATATAACTGCAATGGATCGGTCCGGTGGTGAACAGTTTTTGAACAAACCACCGGCGTCTTGCCGGACCCTCCAGGACGCCCCGCTCCCACGTCAGTTCGGCGCCACCTCGATAACTGTGATTTCGGGGCGGGCGCAGAATCGGGCTCGGGGCATTCGACCCCCTTCCATGCCTATGCCTCGATTCACGTAGAGCGAAGTCCTGCACTTCAAACAGGCCCCTCCATGTGTGCCCGGCCAGGTAGAGGTCGGCCTTGCCAGCAACCTGGTAGATCTCGTCGGGATAATGAAATAGAAGGATGGAAAATGGGGCTCGATCTAAGCCGTCCAACACCTGGGGCAGAAGGGCTTCGTGTTCGACGGCTACTCCCCCCACGGCCAACTCGCCGCAACGCATCACCTGGCCGTCCAGTTCATGGACCCCTGTCCTCGAAGAGGTGCGCGTCCGACCAGTACCAATGGTCCCAGTTGCCCATTACTACAAAGGTAGGGGCGATGTTGGTCAGTGCAGTCAACAATTTCCGCAGAATGGGCAGCCCTTCTCGAGAGTTGAGCGAATATCCGGTGAAAAAGATGGCGTCGGGATGCTGCCCGGCGATCAGGCCCGGTAGGCGCGGCTCCAGCCTTGGGTGGGTATAGCAGTGGAGGTCGGACAGGTGGACGAGCCGGACCGGCCAGCCCAAAGACGATCTGACGCCGATGCCGGGCGGCACCAAGGAGGGGGTAGCTTGCCAACCTTCTCAAGAATCAGCCGAATGAAGGCTGTAATGGAGAGGGCGAACACGCTGCCAACGAAGATCAGGAAAAGAAGAAGTGGGAGGAACTCCAAGTCAGGCGGTTCGTCTCAAGTGGAACCCGACCGTATTGACCCAACAGTTGGGCCGAGAACAGTTTCAGGTAGACCTGGGTGATGGGAGCGAGCAGGATTGCCACGGGGCTTAGAATTCCCATGGATAGGACCGTCAGCAAAGAGAGCGCCGAGGTACGTCAGAATAATCAGGGAGAGAAAAACAAGATAGTCCAGTCCTCCCGCGAAAATATCGGCTAACAAAGCGAAGGGATTGGCGGCCGACAACACACTGTTGGTGCGTGCCAGGCGCAGGATGGCCATAGGGCTCATTCCTATCAAAGCTACCATCATCAGAAAGAAACCGATCAGGCAACAGATGCCGATCACCGATCCAAATAGACTTAAAAAGGTTGCCGCCAGGCTGTTGCGGGGGTCAGCCATACCGGGAATGACGGCAAAACCCCCCATCAGACCGCCTCCGACCACGAAGGGAAGGATGGGCCACACGGATATAGGAAAATCGTGACAATCATGGCCAGGCCGTCGACGGTCAAAGCGAACCAGTGATTCCAGGCTGGCAAAGTGGTAGAACCCTGAGCCGCCTCGCAAACGGTGCGCAGGTAGTAGCCCAGGAGCAGCAACGCCGGCCAGAAGACCACGCCCACTGAGCGCAGGACCCCCCCCGCCAGAATGGCTGGCGTGGGCTGCAGAAGGGAGGCTGCGGCGACCAGACCCAGCCAGGCGGCAAGGGCGCCGGCCAGCGGGGCGAAAAGGATTGCGCAGGCAATGAGTAGCCGGAGGGGGGGGCTTCGAGGAGGGCGCGCCACGCGCTGGAGACGGAGAGCTTCAGCCTTGTCTTTTTCGGGACACAAAGGGGGCAACCTGCATTGACTCCACCAGAGGCTGGCCCTCTATGGATGAGTGAACCCTCCATGACGCTGATCGGCCAGAGCAGGTAGGCATTGTCTGCCCCCCTCAGAAAAGACCGAGATGGTTCTGTTGCTCGACCTGGGAAACGACCCGGCTCGCCAGTTAGCCCTGGAACTCTGTCGACGTGAGGATGTGGCGCCGTACTTTGGCCTTCTCTTTGTGGAGAACGTGGCTCGCATTCTCTTTCATTGCCTGGGCTCCGATGGAGTGAGCGCGTGCCTGCAAAAAGATATGTCGCTGGCCCAGGTCCTCAGTCGCTGCCATCCTTCGGCTCGCCATCGCTGGAGGGAAAAGTTGCGGCGTGAGCTGGCTCAGCCTTATGGGGACAGGCAGGTCTTCGTAAGCCTGGAGCGAGTCCAGCAACGGTTGCCAGAGGTCCTGGCTGTGGCCGATTCCGCCTGGATTTGCGGAAGCTACGCCAATGGCCATTTTTCCCCCAACTCCGACCTGGACGTGGCCGTGCTGGTCAAGGACCCCGCTCGCCGTCTGAAGGCCTTGAGTTTGTCGGCCGGCCGGCTCAGTCTCTTCGTTTTGCCGCTCGAGCCCGCCCTGGAGAAGGTCGAAATGGTGCTGTGCGGGGCCCTAGTGCCCTTGCCCTTGGACCGTTCCCTGGCCCAACACTACTGGGAAGTGTTGAAACAAAACGGCTTCGCCATTTCTCCCTACCCCCGAGTGGTCGGGGGACCTCTCTGCCGCGTTCGCGAGGTGCCGTTGTGGCTGGAAAATCACTTCAAGCGCAGCCACCGCAAGCGTCATCGGGGACTGTTTTGGGGCGTCACTCGCGAGTTGGGCTATCGTCTGCCTGGGGCCGCGCGCTTTTTGCGCCGAGTTGTGCCCTTGCCGGTTGCGGCACCGCTAATGGCTCCTCTTTCAGCGTCGTTTCTGCGCCTGGCCCATGAAGCTGACACTCCCGCAGAATATGCCGTGCTGGCCCGGCACCTGGCCCATTCGCCCCCGGACTGGCTGCAGGTATTGCCCGGTCAATCGCCGGCCCGTCTCTTTTTCGCGGTGGTGCGCTATTTGGGGGGGGCGCCACTGCAGCCGGAGGCCTTCCTGGAATGGTGCCAGAGCCACCAGACGGGGTTGCAAGAGGTGTTGGGGCAGCGCCGCCTCCAGGTTAACGCAGTCCGCCGCTGCGCCCCTCTGGTGGCCGGATTGAGTTGGATTCAGCGGCAAACGCCGGAGACCCCTCTCCAGTTGGTGGAATTTGGGGCGGCCGCAGGGCTGTTGCTCAACTTTCCGCACTATCGCATCGACTATTCAAATTCCCAAAGTTGGGGCCCGGCTGATGCAGAACTGAGCCTGAGTTGCAAGACCCAGGGGGATTTTCAACTGGGGCCTGTGTCTATAGAGCACCGACTGGGCCTCGATCGGCAACCGTTGGACCTGAGCAAAGACGCGGACTGTGCCTGGCTGCGCGCCCAAACCTGGGGGTCTAGCAGGTTGGAGCAGGCTCTGCTAATAGCGCGGCAGCATCCCCCCAAATTGAGTTCAGAGGAACTCGAGGTGGCCTTGAGTTCCCTGCCACCCGGGCGCAAAGTGGTTTTTCACAGCCACTGCGTCAACCAACTAAATTGCGAGGAACGCCGCCAGTTGGATCAAACCTGCCGAGGCCAGCAGGCGGTACGGCTCAGCCTGGAATGGGAGGACGCCCTGTATCCTCTGTTGCGGGTGACTGATCCGGAGGGGGAGAGCCGACTGTTGGCCGTGTGTCCTCCCCGCCAGTTGCACTGGGTCGATACAGTCCGATGAGTCCGACCAGCACCTCGTTGACCAACTGGGCGTAACTCTGCTGCGTGTCACGGCGGTGCTCAACACGCCCCTGCGCCGTTTCCAGGCGGTCCAGACAGATCTGCCTCTCGCGACAACTGGCACGCTTGGGGTAGAGTTTGTGGCGAAATTTTCGGGTCAGGCGCAAGTCCAGGTGCCTATCCAGCGCCAACTCAGCGCGCAGGCGCAGCCAGCGCTGGCGATAGGCAATCCAGGGTCCCCATTTTCCGTCCTTGGCCTTGCCGGGGCGCCCCGAGGGACATTTTTTGACATCGCGCAGGTCCAGCCACAGCGAGACTTTCCCCTTGCGGGCCCCGTCCACCTCAAGGGCGTTTAGTAGCGCCAGGGCTGCGCTGAGCTTCTCCTCATCGCGAATGCCTGAACTGACAACCGACGCCCCGAGCAGACAGCACAGTGAGGCCAGGGCCAGTACGCCCATGGTCAGATAGCCCACCAGAATGAGTGGCTTGGGGTTGACCTGGGAGCAGACTTCGACGAGCGGAAGGGCCATGGTGACCACCCAGATCGCCAGCACCCAGAGAATCAAGTGGTAGGACCAGCCCTGAAAGCGGCTGCGACGCAGTGTGGCCGCCATCGACCTGGCCTGCAGATGCAACAGCTTGGCTCTTACCTCAGGCCATGTTCCCGCCCAGCGCACCCTGGCCCGTTTCGCGACTCTGGCCTGGCTTCCCTCAAAGTCGCTCCACTCGATTTGAGGGGAGAAATGCCTTTACCCGACCGCAGATCTTTGCCACAGGGAGCGGGGCGGCAGCACCTTGCGAGCGGGTCGGCTGGACTCCGCTTGAATTTTGCCGCGCTTGACTTCTTCCAGAGTCTGGCGAACTCGGAGGATTTCCAGTGTGTGCCAGGCCAGCGCCTGGCGGGCCTGCTCGCGTGTCCGCTGCAGTTCCTCGGAGCCGGCCCGATTGCATGCCTTCAACTCGGTGATCAACCCTTCGCGATGCTTGAGGCGCCGGCGCAGTTCCTGTATTTCCACCGACTGGCGTTGGGCCATGCATTGGACGGCCGTCCGCTCTGCCTCTAGAATTTCGAGGCGTTGCTGCATCCCTTGTAGGTCATGCAAATGTTTTGAATCATCCACCTGATGGCTGGCCTGATAGCCAAAGTAGTTGCGGAAAACCTCCAGAATGCTGGAATAGCTCATGTTTTCAGGTTCCCTTCGTAGTCTCTTGCCTTCAGGCTACTCGGGTGAGGTCAACTTCAACTTAACCGGAACCGGCAGAGTATTGCTGAATTGTAAAAGTCCCAGGTCGGCCGGCGATCATTATCAGCCGAGGCGACGGGCCAGAGTGCCGGCGCAGGTCAGGTAGGCGGACGCGAACAGCAGGGCGCAAGCGGGCCATGCGCCCAGGTTCCAGGCCCAGGCGGGGATAAAGCCGGCGGCACAGCCGCCCAGGTAGTAGGCGCTTAGGTAAAGACCCAGGGCCTGACTGCGTTGGTTGGGGGCGTGAGCGCTGACGTAGCCGGACATGGCCGACTGGCTGATAAAGGCGGAGGTAGAGCAGAAGAGCATGCCGACCAGCACACTGCCCAGGTAGGGGTGCAGGGTCAGCAAGACCCCGACCAGGCCGAGCAGGCTGGCGTATCGCAGGGCCAGGGGATAGCCAATTTTATGAAACATGCGGCCGGCCCAGGGGGTGACGATGGTGCCCAACAGGTAGACCAGAAACAGGGCCCCCAGCCGGTCGGAACTGAGGTTGAAGGGGGCAGCGCTCAGGTAGTAGGTGATGTAGCTGAACACGCCCACCACGCAAAACAAGATCAGAAAGCCCGTCAGTAAAGCCGTGCGCAACTGCCGGCTGCGTAACAGTCCCAGCATCTCTCTCCAGGGGGTGTGGGTCGAGTTGGAAGCAATTTTGTCGGGCACTCGGGCCAGCACCACCGAGGCGGCCGCGCCGGTGAGCACGGCCAGGGCCACCATGGCCGCTCGCCATCCCAAATGGTAACCGAGCACACCCGCGGTGAGGCGGCCACAGACGCCTCCGATGACGGTCCAGGTCACGTAGATCGACATGGTATGGCCGACCCTGTTCTCCTGGCAATCTTCGCCAATCCAGGTCATGATTGAGGAGCTGAGCAGCGGCAAAAAGGCTCCCTGGGCGAAGCGCCAAGCCATCATTGCCTGCAGATCGGGAGCCAGGGCGGCGCCCATTCCGCATACGGTCAATCCGGTCAAGGCCACGGTCAGTTTGGTGCGGCGGCGCATGCGAGCGCCCAGCAGGCCGGCCAGGGGCGAGAAGAGGGCTACGGCCAGGGTGGTGGCGCTGATGATCAGACCCACCTGAGCGCGTGGGGCCGAAAAGGCCTGGCAGAGCGTGGGCAACAAGGCCTGCACGGCATATATGTTCAAGAAGGCGGCAAAGCCTGCGGCGGCCACGGCGCTGAACCTGGGCTTCATCTGGCCAGACTAGGCGAGGCGGCTGAAAAATACCTGATCGAAGGGGTAGACGCAAGTGAAGCCGTAGTGCAGGCGCTCTTCGATTTGGTGCCCCTGCAAGTAGGTTTCCCACTGCTGGGGAGAGCGCCCCGTCTGCATCTGGCTGCGCACCAGACTGCCCACCAGAGAGTTGTAGTTGAGCTTGGTTGCCTGGAGTTCGGCGGTTTCCAGGGAAAAGGTCTCAGCGGCTGCTTTTCGGGCCAGCACGAAGCACTCGGAGTCGCCCATCAATTGGCAGGCGCGCAATTCGATGACCGAGCCGCCCAGGCGCGCCTGCGAGAAAAGCGGCTGGGCCACGCATTCCTGCCCCAGCACCAGTTCTTTCTGGGCGGTAATAAAGTCGACCCTGGCTTCCACAGGCACCTCGCAATGTGCGTCGTAGAGGACTCCCCAACGTCCCTCCAGATTGCGCAGGCTGACCCCGGAGGCTGCCAGCGCGCTGCGGGCGCGCAACAGTTTGTGATCGCGGGCTACAAAGACGCGTTGCAAGCCCTTGCCGCTGTTGCCCGAGCAAGGCTTGAGCACGTATTTGCCGGGCTCAAGGCGGATTTTGTGTCCTTCGGTCAGGCTTTGGGGCAGAAAGCTCATGGTCCAGGGATGGTCGCCCAGGTAATCGCGAAATTCGTGCATGTTGCCTTTGCTCAGGAGGGCCTGCTCGGCCAGGTTCAGGCAGATCACGTTGTCCATGGGACCGTTCAGGAAAGCGTGCAAAGCCCGAACCCCTTCGAAGTCACCGGCCATGACGAGCCGCTGTACCGCCTCGGGGATTTCTTGGAGGGTGGCTCGCAGATAGATGCCGAAATCGGTCACCCGTAAGCGCTCACCTTGGGCGCTGCGAAAACAGACCTCCCCGTGCTCATTGAAGCAGGCCGTTTCCAGCGCGATCGGGCCAAGTTCCCCGGTCCCCAGTTGCCGTGCTTGGAAGCGCAGGTCGTCAAAGAAAGTCCCACTGGGATGGCCGGCTTGAGCGTCTACGACCAGGCAGCGCCGGTGCAGTCCTTGCAGGCCCAAACCCGGGGTGGGCAGTTGCGGACACTGGACCAGGCCGGACGCCCGCGCACAATCGAGCAATCGGGAAAAGCTGAAGTAGGGGTGACTGGTCTGCATCTCGGTGACACACAGCCCCGGCCCCTGTGCCAGACGCACAACCGCGAAGTCCAAGAGCAGATTGAGCGAACGCTTGTGCAGATGGGTGTGGACCAGGCGGGCGTAGCGCTGAACGCTTTCTTCTTGAAAAAAGGGCTTGGGGTGGAGGAGGGGGGGCACCAGTTCGGCCAGCATGGGGCGCACGGCGGCGGCCACGCTCTCGGGGCTGGGGTAACGCCAGCGCACGAAGGCGTTGGCCCGCACCACAAGGTCTCTCAGTGAGGCGTACAGCTGCCCGTCTACCCCGATGGGAAAGGCATACAGGAAGGGGATTTGGAGGGTTTGATACTGGGGTCCGAGGCGGCTGGGAAAGGCCACCGCGCTGCGGGTTGTATGCCAGTCGGGAAAGACGCTTGCGACCAGTTCGCTCCAGGCCTTGGGACAGGCGCCCGAAACGACCATTCCCTGAGCGCTGGCAGCCGAGAGGGCAACCCCCGGAGTTACGGGACAGTCCAGAAATTGGTCCAGCATCGGTTAGATGCTTCCCCCCAACTGGAGCCCAGTCCTCGTCCATTCTCCTTGCCACTCCCCTCTGGTCCAGGGCGGCGGTTGTTTACGCACTTGTGACAGCCGGTGGAGGCGCTCTTGAAGAAGACCAGGTTGACGACTTCGGGCACGTCCACGCCGGTATCCAGCATGTCGACGGAGATGGCGGTGTGGGGGGCTTTGTTGGCCTTGGAGCAGTTGCCGATGAGGGATTGGGCATAGCTGTCCTTGCACACGATGACGCGGGCAAACTCGCCTTTGAAGTGGGGGTAGTGGACATTGAAGCACTCCTCAATGAAGCCGGCGTGGGCCTGGTTTTTGGCAAAGATGATGGTCTTGCCCAGGCGGTCGCCGCCCTGTACCTTGAGCCCCCGGGTCATGAGGAACTCGAGCACTTTGTCGACGGTGTGGACCCTGACGGATGAGGACGTGAAGTTGATTCGGGAGCGAGCGGGGTGGGTGCAGTTGGAGTTGTGAGCTGGAGGTTCGGGGTCTGCCGACTTGGTCGGGCTTTTCCCCTCCGCTCGACGCGAAGTCTCATCACTCCCCCGCTTGTATCCTCGGAGAGTTGCCAATTTACTGGCAACTCGACCCGACACGGGTGAAACCGGGACTCGGGGCCACTGGCCTCGTTGGCGAATGACCAGTAGGCTCCAGCCCGATCGCAGCCTCGACCGTCACGGGTGAAGCCCGGTGACTCACTAGGATTGCATCAGTTGCAACAGGGAACTGGCCGCGTTTTGGGCCACCGGAATGAAATTGTCCACCAAATAGTACTCGTTGGCCACATGGGGGTTGGCCCCGCCGCCCGGGCCGTAAAGACAGGCTTCGGCCAGGCCGCCGTCTTCCCGGCGCAGGTTGCGCAGATCGCAGTGGCCACTCACGGCTTGAATACGAAATTCCATCTCTCCGGGTCGAAGCCGAGTCACATTTGCCTGCAGTAGTTGAGCCATGCGATTGGGGCGCTGGCTGTGCGGTGGAGTGCATAGATAGCCCACTCGCACCGGTCCCAGGATTTCCTCGGCCACCTCGACGACTTGCTCCGGCGTATAGGGCGGTGGAAAGCCCAACTGCAGGCTGAGCCGTGCCCTCTCTGGGATGGCTCCGGCCCAAGTGCCGCTGTGAAATTCACCGACGCTGAGAAAGAAAGGATTTTGCACCTCCAGCCAGCTCGGAATGGCCTGGTTTTGCTGATCCACCCAGTCGCGCAGTTTCTGCACTCGGGTCATGGCCAGATCGATCGGATTGATGGCTCGCGCGCACGAACAAGAGGCCGCCGCCTGGCCGTGAATATCCGCGTGCAGCCAGAGTTGGCCCAAATGCGAGTCCATGGCCCGAAAGGGCCAGGTTCCGTCTAAAATGATGGCCTGATCGCACCAGTAGCCTGCCTGGCTGCAGGCCAGCGTGCCGTTGCCCGAGTCTTCATCTTCAATCACGCTGGCGAAATAGAGGCTGGCGCTACGCTCCACCTCTTGAAAGGTTTCCGCCAACAGCATCATCATGGCAATGCCTGCTTTGTCGTCCAGGCTGCCCCGACCATATAGTTTCCCGCCCTCCAGCACGGCGGCGTGAGGTGGGTGGATCCAGCTGGCTTCGTCTTCTACTGGAGCCGTGTCCACGTGAGCATTGAGCAAAATTCGGCGTCGTCCCGTGCCCGCCAGATGGCCCACCAGCGAAGGGCGGTCAGAGTATTCTCGGCCAGTGGGATGAAAGGGCCCATCGTTGCTGGCGTAAACACGCTGGGGCCGCAGTCCCAGCTCATGCATTCGCTGGAACACCAGTTGCTGGCAGGCTTGCTCCTGGCCACTCGGGCTGGGGCATTGCACCAGGGCGCGCAGCCACTCCAGATACTCACCGGCTCTCTGCTCAATACGCCGATGCAGCCGGCTTTCCAGGCTCACGCCTGGCGCACGGGCAGGCCCGGTAGCCAGGGCATGGGTAGGCCGGCGGCGGCCGCCTCCCGGCCCAGACGCACGGCCTGTTCTTGATAGGCTCGATAGGGATAGCGAAAGTGGATGGCCTCGCCCACTTTGGCTTCTACAAAAGCCCCTTCCAGCTGATGGCTGCGGTCGATCACTTCGCGGGGGCGCCCCCCCTTGATGGCGGCGGGATAGAGCCAGTAGCCGGGGTGCTCGATGAGGTGCTCCCCATCCAGGATCTTTCCCACGCGAATTTCATCGGTTAAGTATTGTTGGGTGTGCACCTCACCCACGGCCACGTCGGCCAAAAAGGACAGGCTGGTGGTGTTGGCCGACACACCCAGGCCGGTGATATGAAAATCGGCCCGATAGAGCCGGCCAAAGCTTCCGTCTCCGTCGGGATCGTGGTCGTTGAGCACGTGCACGGCCGAGCGGCAGAGCTCTTCGGCCAGGGGCCCGTTGGCGCTGATGGGATACCAGTAAGTCAGCGTGCGCCGTGTGCCCGGCCATTGGCGAAAGGTTTCGGGAATGATGCCAATGTTGCAGGGGGCATTGCGGTAGTCAAAGACGGGCGCGTGCTCAAAGGTGTATTCGTGATTGTACCAGAGCCGTTGACCTTTTTCCCGGTTCCACCAAAAGCTGGGCATGGCCAGAGTGCCTTGAGGCCCGATATGCTCCAGCAGTCCCCCCACGATCTCGGCCGGGGTCATTTCCAGGTGGCTTAAATAGCTAAAAGAAGAATGCACATAGAGATTGGCCCCGGGACGAATCTCAAGCCGATCCAGCAGCCTGCGCAGATTACTCATGGGGAGGGCGATTCTGGCGCAGGCTCCAAGTTCCTCGTAAGCCTTTTCTCCAGCTGCAAATGAGCCTCTCCGTTGCTTCTTTGCTTGATTCCAACAAGATCGAAGCCGCATTTCAGATTGAGAATCAGCATGCGACGAAAACGGTTACGCGTGCCCGTGCGCACCCTGGTAAATCCCTGCTCGAATAGATGTTGGTGTTGCAGTTCCATCAGGCGGCGCGCCACCCCCCGCCCTTCCCAGGCCTCGGCAACCGCCCCCAGCCAGCTGTGGAATATCTTAGGGCGCTCGGCAAATCCCAATTTAAAGCCCACCACTGTCTCCTGTTCACGGGCCACCAGCAGCAGCCGGTAGCGATGCAGTTGCAGGGTTTTGATCACCTTGCTCAGGCGCGTCGGGCCCATGCGCTGGCGGCACAACTGCACACATTGAAGAAGTTCTTGTCGGGCTTGTAGCGGGTCCAAGAAGGCAAATTCCACCCCGGCCAATTTGCCTTTGTCGACGGGGAAGCCTGCGCATGGTGGGGAATAGAGCATCCATGGGTAGATGGATCTGGTTTCTACTGCTTTCCGGCACGGTGTGGGCCGGCCCACCGGCGGCCCTGGCCGACCTCTATCGATTGGCCAGGGAGGTCGTGGTGGTGCAGGTCACCGGTCTCCGTGACAAGCCCGGCACCCCCCACGTAGAATTCTTGGTGGAAGAGAGCCTGCGCGGTAGCACCCACAAGGGCTGGAATCTGGACCTGCTCTGGACGGCCAGCGAAACAGGCGCTCCAGAAATCGGTAGCCGCTGGATTTTGGTGGTCCATCTGGCTCCGCCCAATGGGCCGGACGGATCGCCCAGTTGGCAGGATGTGTCCCGCTGTCGGCTGCCGGATACCCCCGAAAATCGGACCCAGGTGGATAGCTGGCTGAAGAGCTAGACAGGAGACTCTGCCCTGGAAACAAAGGGGAGGCCTGTGAGTTTACCCGCGGATGTAGCCGCTCTCTACCCGTTTGAGTCACAGTACCATAGTGTGGGGGAAGTGCAGATGCACTACCTGGACGAAGGCAGCGGCAAGCCCCTGCTCATGGTTCACGGCAACCCCACCTGGTCTTTTTACTTTCGCAACCTGGTGCAAGAGTTTCGCACTCGCCACCGAGTGGTGGTGCCCGATCACGTCGGTTGCGGCCTCTCCGATAAGCCCCAGCACTACCGCTACACGTTGGCTCGCCACGCCGCCAACCTCGAGAGCCTGGTGCTCTCGCTGGACCTGCGCGACATCGATCTGCTGGTGCACGACTGGGGTGGCCCCATCGGACTCAGCGTGGCCACCCGTCATCCTGAGCGCTTTTCGCGCATAATTATCACCAATACGGCGGCCTTTCGAAGTCCCCACCTGCCGCGACTGCTGTGGTTGGCGCGCCTTCCCTGGCTGGGTGAGTTCTTGATTCGTGGCTTCAACGCTTTCGTGCAGGCAACTTTGGTCACGGCCACAGCCCGGCCCGAACGATTTCGAGGGGCCCTGCGCAAGGGCTTTTTGCTGCCTTATAACAACTGGAAGAATCGCATCGCCACGGCTCGCTTTGTGCAAGATATCCCTATGGACGTCAGCCACCCCACCTGGCCCGATCTGGTGCAACTGGAGCGAGGTCTGCCACGACTGGCCTCCAAACCCATGCTGCTGCTCTGGGGGGAGAAGGACTGGTGTTTCACCACCAAAATGCGCGATCAATTTCTCGATATCTTTCCCCACGCTCACTCGGTGGGGCTGCGCTCCGCGCACCATCTACTTTTCGAAGACGAACCGGAGGCTTGCCTTGAGGCAGTGAGGGAGTTTTTGACGTGAACGTCGCCCAACTGTTGACCGATAGGGTGCAGGCCAATCCTCAAGGCCGCTGCCTGGTGCACAGCCAGGATGGAATCGACCGGGTGATGACCTTTGCCGAAGTGGAGCGAATCTGCGACGAGCACGCCCACGGCCTGCGCACTTACGGATTGCGCCCCGGTGATCGCGTGTTGCTGATGGAGCGCCCCGGACCCACTTTTATCACCCTCACCTGGGCCCTCTTCAAGCTGGGCTGTGTGCCCGTTTTCCTCGATCCTGGAATGGGCCTGAAGCCTCTCTTGAGTTGCATCGAGAAGTTGCGTCCGGATGCCCTCATCGGTGTGCAACGGGCCCATCTGCTGCGAACCTTCCACAGTCAGTCCTTTGCCTCGGTGCGGCGGGCCGTGTGCACCGACGGGCGCTGGCTGGGCGCCAGTCCCTTGTGGCGTGTCACCAACCCGGGGGCCGGCAGCTTCACTCCTCACCAGGTGAAGAAAGAGCAACTGGCCGCCATCCTGTTCACCTCGGGCAGCACCGGGCCCGCCAAAGGCGTAGAGTATCGCCACGGAATTTTCATCGCTCAGGTGGCCGCCCTCAAAGAGATGTTTGGCTTTCAGCCGGGCGAGATGGACATGCCTGGATTCCCACTGTTTGCGTTGTTTTCCACGGCTTTGGGACTGACCTGTGTGCTTCCCGACCTCAATCCCAGTCGCCCCGCCAGCGTGGAGCCTGCCCGGTTGGTGCGTTCCATCCAGGACTGGCAAATCAACAATCTGCAAGGCTCACCGGCCATCTGGGATAAGGTGGGTCGCTATTGTCAGGATTTTGGCATACAACTGCCGAGTGTGCGTCGTGTGATCACCTTCGGGGCCCCCATCTCTCTGGAATTCATCCAGATGTGGCGCAAGATACTGGCCGGACGCGGCGACGTGTATACTCCCTACGGGGCGACCGAAGTTCTGCCGGTCAGCTTGATTTCCGGCCAGGAGGTCGTGGACGAGGCCTCTTCCCACAGCCAGGCGGGGGGCGGCACCTGCATCGGACTGCCGGTGGCCGGCGCCCAGGTGCGCATCCTGCGCTGCACCGATGAGCCTGTCTCCGAGTGGAACGAGGAGCTGATGATGGGCGTGGGCGAGGTGGGCGAGATCGTAGTCAGCGCCGAACAGGTCACCTGGGCCTATCATCAGGATGCCGCAGCCACTCAGGCCAGCAAGATCATCCAGGGCGAGCGAGTCTGGCATCGCATGGGCGATCTGGGCTACCTGGACGGACAGGGGCGTCTCTGGATTGTGGGCCGCAAGTCTCATCGGGTTCAGGGCAAAGAGCACGTTTATTATCCGGTCTGTGCTGAAGGTATGGCCAACCCTCACCCCGACGTGTTGCGCAGCGCCCTGGTGGGACTGGGCCAGCCCGGCGAGCAAAAACCGGCTTTAATCCTTCAGTTGGTTAAGCCCAAGCTGATGCGCGATATGGCCGAGCGTAATCGCATCGCCCGCGAGGTGCGCCAACGCTTAGGCGAGCATCCCGTCTATGGTGAGGTCAAGCAGATCCTTTTCCACAAAGATTTTCCCGTCGATCCTCGCCACAACGCCAAGATCGATCGCGAAGCGCTGGCCGTCTGGGCCCAGAAACAGACTCTGGATAAAGAATGAAGATTTTGGTCACCGGGCTGGGCGGGTTTTTGGGTGGCGCCCTGGGACACCGTCTGCTGGCCGAGGGAGCCCGCTTGCGCACTCTGTCGCGGCGCCCTCTTCCCGAGTGGGAGCAGCTCGGGGTCGAAGTGGTGCGCGGTCCGCTGGAAGACCGCGCCAGCGTGGTCGAAGCCTGTCAGGGCGTCGACCAGGTCTTTCATGTGGCCGCCAAGGCCGGCATTTGGGGCAGCTACGCCGAGTATTTTGACAGCAACGTCGAGGGCACTCGCAACGTGGTCGAGGGGTGCTGGGCCGGCGGTGTCACCCAATTGGTGCATACCAGTTCGCCCAGTTCTGTATTCGACGGCCAGGATTGCCTGGGTTGCGACGAGAGTAAGCCTTATCCTGAGCACTTTCTTAACTTCTATTCCGAGAGCAAGGCGGCTGCCGAACAGGTGGTGCTGCAGGCCAACGGCCGCCGTGGACTGGCCACCGTTTCCTTGCGCCCCCACCTTATCTGGGGGCCGGGCGACCCGCACATTTTACCGCGCGTGGTTAAAATGGCCGACGCCGGCCGTCTCCGTCGAGTGGGTTTGGGCCAAAACATGGTCGATCTCACCTACGTCGACAACGCCGTAGACGCCCACCTGTGCGCCATGCGCAACCTCACCCCTGAAAGCCCCCAGGCCGGCAAAGCCTACTTTATCAGCAACGGCTCACCGGTGCGCCTGTGGGAGTGGGTCGATCAGGTGCTGGCTGGCCTGGGCCGCCCGCCCGTGCGCGGCCATCTCAGCCTGGCCAAGGCTCGCCTCCTCGGAGGTATCCTGGAATGGCTCTACCGCACCTTGCGCCTCCCGGGCGAACCCCCCATGACCCGCTTTGTAGCCTGCCAGATGGGCACCTCACACTATTACAACATCAGTGCCTCGCAGCGTGACTTTGGCTATCAGCCAGCCGTGTCGCTTGAGGTAGGCATGGAGCGCACCCTGCGCTACTTCAACGAAACCTTGGGTCCGGTCACGAAAACGACGATCTAGTAACCGCGTTTGCGCATCACTTCATCCAAACGGTTGATGCGTTCGCGAATGGGCGGGTGAGTTCGGCTGCCCATGGTGCCGCTCTGACCGTAGCGCTTGAACTGGCTGTTGTTGAGCTTCTTCAAAGCCGACATCTGCCCGTCCGCTTGATAACCCGCTGCTATCGCATACCCCAGTCCGTAGGCATCGGCTTCGCACTCCTGGGCGTGGTTAAATGCCTGCTCGTGTTTGAGGTAAGACTGGATAGATTCGTATTGTTGCCTCAGGTCGCTCAACTGGTTCTCCACGCCGCGCATCTCCCGTTCCAGCTTGTCTCGTGCCCCACTGGTCGGGTCGGATTTGTTGAAGTCAGCCTGGGCCTTTTCGTAGCGCCGTCGCACGTCCTCTATCTCCTTGAGAGTTTTCACCATGCGCTGATGCTGGGCCAAATGTTGCCGGACGCCGTGAGCGATCTCGTGCCCCAGCACTCCCGCGATTTCGTCACGGGTCAATTTGAGGTCGAGCAGGCCGGTAGTGATAAATACCTGCCCTTCTCCCGGAGTCCAGGCATTGGGCTCTGCATCTTTCACCACCGTGAAGGCCCAGCGGATGGGCCGGCGCGAGTGAACGGCCAATTCCTGTCCAATCGCATCGACCATAGCCTGGCGCGGGTCGGCGGGGGAGGCCTTCGGGTCAGTGGCCGTTGACGAAGCCGATTGGGAGTGTCCCCAATTTTGCGCATCCTGACCCACCGCCTTGCCCCCGCTTTTGTTGCAATCGATGCTGCCATCGCTGTTCAGTCTCATCGTGAAACCTTGTTGATTAAGCGCGTCGATAAGATTGATTTCGGGCGGACCGCTGCGAATATGCAACAAGTGTATGGTGTGTTCCCTGGATACGTAAGGTATGCCGTCCCTCCAGGTGGCCACCACGGATTCCCCATTGATGCGCACACTGGCCTGCTGGTCTGGCCAGGTGAAATCGCCCCAGGCGCCCACCGTGATCGCCCCCAACCAGAGAACTGCAATATACAGCCTTTTCATACGCCCCCCATCAGAATCGACGGCTTCTCAGGCTACCCCTCTTCGCCCCTTCGTCCCGATCGCCTGTGCTCTAGCCAGATGCTCCGTAAATTAGGGGACGCTTTTTCAGCACCACGGCGACTCGGTCGGGGCGCTGCTGGGACTGATCGACAATCTCGAACCGGGCCTCTAGCAAAGGGGCCATATCGGCACCCCTGCCTTGCGGATCATAGGGAAAGAGAACAAACTCTCCGTCCTCTTTGAGCGTACGCCAGACCTCGTCAAGCGCGATGGCTTTGTCCTGGGTGCTGGCCGATACAAAAGGTGGGTGGCAAGACGTTACGATCAAATCGGCTTTACCATCCTGGATGGGCAAGGCGTAACTGTCTCCTTTGACGGCGTAGCATTGAGTGGCCGTGTCCTGGGCCAAGAACTCTTGCTGCTTTTCCAGATAAGGTTCGGAGAGGTCGACGGCCAGATAGCGATGAGTGGCATGAGACAGGGTGGCCGCCACGGTGGTGGAGGTGGCCGGTCCCAGCTCGGCGATGTCCATGCCCTGTCGGTGCCCGTATCGACGGTGCAACAGCGGTCCAATGAGAGTCTTTAACTCCGAGCTGGCCGAATCGCGCAGTTCCGGTTCGGGACCGTGTTCTACCTGCTGCCTGTGGCTGGCTTCAATGTGGGGAGTCACCACCCAGCGCCGACTGGGGAAGCCACCCAACTGAAGTCGCGGCTCTTGAATCAAGTCGGCCACTCGGGCGGGGATAGGCGGTGCATGCCGACCCAACAGAACCACGCTGTCGGGACATTGCTCCGATTGGGTCCGGCCTCGGGCCTGGGGGAACTTCTTGAGAGTGGGTGAACCGGACAGCGCGTGAATCATGACAGTTGCAGCCTAAGCCACGCCCCTGAAATCTCCCTGAACGAGACCCCTCAGGGGAAAGTGTGATAGTCGATGCGCTGAGCGGCGCTGTCAAAAGTTACAACGGCCTGGGCGGCCATGCCCACGTTGATCAGATACCGTGAGGAGGGAGCCAGTTCAAAGCCGGGCGCCCGCTTGAACTCGATGCGACCGTCGGGGTCCAGTCGATGCACCTGACTGAGGTGAGTGTGGCCAAAGAAAATCAGTCTTTGAGGAAAGTGGTCAAAGGCCCGGCGTGCGTCGACTTCGCTGTGGATGTACGGAAAGCGCACCTCTCCCCCGGGGCCGCGCTCGTAGTCGCTGTGTACCGCCAGCCAGTCCTCCACGGCCTGCTCAACAGTGAGTCCTCGCAGGTAGTCTTGAGAGTCGGACGGCAGTCCGGTCAATTCGCAATCCCACAGGTCGTGATTGCCGGGCACGGAAATCAAGTCCGGGATGGCTCTCAGTCGTGCCAGGCACTCGCGGTCGTGGCGGCCGCCCAATACGTCGCCTAGAAAAACCAGGCGGTCCGCTTCACGCAGGCAATCCAGAGCCCGCTCCAGGGCATCCAGGTCGCCGTGAACGTCGCTGAGGAAGCCATACTTCATCGGTCGATAATAAACAGTTCGTCGGCGCTGTCCACGCGCACTTGATCGCCCGTCAGCCACGGCTGGAAAAGGGCAGTGGCCAAGTCGGGCTTTAGTCGGGGCAGGTGTTCGCCCAGTAAAAATCGCAAAATGCGCCAGCGAGCTGCTTCGGAGTCGGCAAATTTCAGGCTCGAACGCACTGTCTCCAGGCGGTAGCCAATGCCCAGTCGTCGCAGTGCGGCCTGAGTGTCTTCGCTGTATTGGTAGGGTGGAGTGCCTCCTAAATGGGCAAAGGCGTCTATGACCAATCGGTTGAGGCCATTGCCCTGGCCGCCTTGCACCAGCAGCATTCGGCCTCCTGGCACCAGCCCTTGGTGCAGACGGCCTAAGGTCTCTTCCAGGTTGGGCACATAATAGAGCACATGGTGGCTGAAAATCAGCTCGAAGCCGGGCTCGAGATCGCGGTCGAGCAGGGACCAGGCCGTGATGGGGCGGGTGCAAAACGGAGTCAGTCGCGCGATGGCCTGCTCCCGAAAGCCTTGATCTGGCTCCACCAGGGTCAAATCCAGTTGGTCAGGCGAGAAATGAGCGCGATCCAGGAAAAGCGAAGTGAAACTCCCTGACCCCGAGCCAAAATCGAGCGCTCGCACTCGGGACCAGCGATTGTGCACCAGGGGAAGCCAGGCGGCCAGGCTGGCTTCGCTTTCGTCGGCGTGTCTTTCAAAAAAGGCGTAGTCTTCGTGGATCTGGGCGAAGGATTTCAGAGTGTCTGGCTTGTTATTCAAGTCCCCTCAGATTGGTCAACTTGGCCCCAAAATCCTTCGCGGATTGGCGATCCAGGGTGTTTTGATCGCACTCGGGTCGTCACCATCTACCGGAATCGCCTGAAGTCTCACAAGGCGGCGGTGCGCTTCATGAAATCGCCCAATAATATGGGCCATATCAACTTTAGCTACAACAACGGGCGGTGGGACAAGAAGGCGGTGCTCGGATCTCATAGTCTCAGCTGCATCACCACCACCATGGGCAGCAATCGCATCTGGTTCGTCCAGGACAAAGAGCTGATCGACCTCGAATACCACTATCCCAACCAACCCCCCAGCCGGGAACCATACTATCAGCGCACTTTGCAGATTGGCCGAGCCATCATCGCCAAAATTCGGGCGACGGGAGAGTGTGGCGAGCACGAGAGAGATGACGATGATGAGGACCGCGATCAGGATAAAGACCATCGGCACTAGCCGGACATTCCGCACATAGCGTAAAGGCTTGGCCTGATCTTGGGCCTT